>NZ_CP014206.1:0-726250 GCF_001563225.1 Pseudodesulfovibrio indicus | reverse complement strand
CGACAACCACATGACCCTCTCGAACTTCCATCGGCATCGGCCGCCCGTGGGGACTCGGGGATGATTATTGACGGGAGGCAATGGCACCGTTCGCGAAGCATGGAAATTTTCCATACGATGCCGGGCATGTTTTCTTGCCTTGTTCATAATATGCCGTAGTTTACTATTTTATGGACGGCGTCCCCGGATGCCGGGACATGCGCGGATGTTCACGGATGCCCGGGGGGTTCCGCCCGGGGCAAACTCTTTCTGCTGAAAAGGAAAGCAAATGAAAATCAGACCTCTTGCAATCTTGCTTGTTATTGCGACCGTCATGCTGGCGACGCCCTCGGCGCAGGCCTGCACCGGCATAACCCTGAAAGCGGAGGACGGGAGCGTCGTCAGGGGCCGCACCGGTGAATTCGGCACCCCGCTCGACATACGGCTCATCGTCATTCCCAAGGGGCTCCCGCTGGACGGCGGGGCCGTCAACGGCGCTCGGGCCAAGACCTGGACATCCAAGCATGCCGTGGCGGGCGTCAACGCCCTTGGCGGGTCCTACGCGCTTGACGGCCTCAATGATGCGGGCCTGTCGGTCGGTGCCTTCTACTTCCCCGACTATGCCGAATATTCAGAAGTTTCCGGTGCGGATGACGGGAACGTGGTCAGCCCCCTGTACTTCGTGAATTACGCCCTCACCCAGTTCGCCACCGTGGACGAAGTGCGCAAGGCGGTCGGCGACATCAAGGTCGCGGGCGCAAAGGAGAAGGAGTGGGGCGGAATGGTGCCGCCCTTTCACTGGGTCGTCTCGGACAGGTCCGGTGCATCGATCGTCATCGAACCCGTCGGCGGCGAGCTGGTCGTTCACGACAATCCCCTGGGCGTGATAACCAACTCGCCGACGTTCGACTGGCACATGACCAATATCCGCAACTTCATTTACCTGAACCCGCTCAACGTGCCGCCTGTGAAGCTGAACAAGGTCGAGTTCAAATCGCTGGGCCAGGGTTCGGGGCTTGCCGGCATGCCCGGCGACTTTACGCCCCCCTCGCGGTTTGTCCGGGCGGTCGTCTTCTCGCAGTCGGTGTTTCCCCTGGCGACCGGCCATGACGCCGTGTTGCAGACCTTCCACATCCTGAACCAGTTCGACATCCCCCGTGGCGCGGCCGCGGGAATGGTCGGGGGCAAGCGGGAGGCGGACATCACCCAGGCCACCGTGGCTGCTGACCTCAAGAGCCTCAAATACTATGTCACCAATTACAGCAGCCGCCGGATCAAGATGATCGACCTCAACCGCATCGATCCCGACCGCCGCGAGATCATCCAGATCGACCTTCCGAAGCGGGAAACCATCGATGATCTGACCCCGATCAAGGAATAGGGACGTCGCGGGCATCCGCGCGGATGCCGACCACGCTCCCCCCTATCGGACGCAAAATCAGGCACTTGCGAACTCTTCGCAAGTGCCTTTTTCGTCTCTCGCACGCAGCCGACACGCATTCCGGGCGCAGGGCCCTTGGGGAGCGGGAGGGCGTCAGATGTTGGGATCGATGACGGTGATGCCCGTTGCCGTGAAATTGTCCATATCCGTGAGCGCCGCCGCGCCCTGCTCCAGGTTGACGGTCTTTCCGACCAGCTTCCTCGGGTCCAGCCTGCCGTGCTCGATCATGCTCCACATGGCATCGTACCGATGGGCCTGGATGCCGTGGCTGCCGTATATCTCCAGTTCGTTGGCGATGACGCTGGACATGGGGATTTGCGGAGTGGCCTGCTCCCCGAGCATGAGCCCAACCTGCACGTGCCTGCCCCGTTTGCGCAGGTTCGCGACGGAGTTGAAACAGGTGGCCGGATTCCCCAGGGCGTCAATGGACACATGCGCGCCGCCGCCGGAGATATTCTTCACGGCCTCGACCGTGTCTTCCACCTTGGTGCTGTTGACGACCGCGACCGCGCCGAGTTCCCGGGCGAGCTTCAGCTTGTCTTCACCGATATCGATGCCGATGACGTTGGCTCCCAGGGCGTTGGCGATCATGATGGCCGACAGCCCGACACCGCCGCAGCCGTGCACCGCGACCCACTGTCCGGCGGAGGTCCGGGCCTGATCGACCACGGCCCGAAACGAGGTCACGAACCGGCAGCCGAGGCTCGCGGCGGTCGCGTAATCCAGGGACTCCGGCAGCCGCACCAGGTTCACGTCCGCGTATCGGATCGCCACATACTCGGCGAAAGAGCCCCAGTGGGTGAAGCCGGGCTGAAACTGATGGTCGCACACCTGGTGGTTGCCGCTGTCGCACTGGGGGCACCCTCCGCACCCGCAGACGAACGGGACGGTGACCCGGTCGCCTTCCTTCCACCGGGTGACGTTCCTTCCGGTCGCCACGACGACGCCCGCCAGCTCATGGCCCGGCACGTGCGGGAGCGCGATATCCGGATCATGCCCCATCCAGCCATGCCAGTCGCTCCGGCACAGCCCGGTGGCCATGACCTTGACGACCACCCCGCCGTCATCCGGCGTCGGGTCGGGAAGGTCGGTGATGACGGGTGTCTGCCCGAAGGCTTCGTAGTACATGGCGCGCACGGCAACTCCTCCTGGTTATCAAGGTCAACAGGCGTCTTGGGCGTTCATCGCCCAATGGATTGGATGATAGTCCCATACGGCCTGAATTGTCCTTGCAATTTTATCTGAAACGCCGAACAAAAGGGAAGAATCTTTCAATATTAATGAAAAAGCGAGTGAACATGTCGGTGAAAACACTGGATGAGAAAGATATTGGTGTTCTGCGGTTGCTGCAGGAGGACGGCAGGATGGCCAACGCCAAGCTGGCCGAACAGCTCGCCATGAGCGAAGCCTCCTGCTGGCGCAGGTTGAAACGGCTCTTGGACGACGGGGTCATAAAGGGCTTTCAGGCCCTGCTCAATCGCAAGGCGTTGGGATTCGGCGTGCTTTCCTTTGTCCAGCTGAGCTGCAGTCGGCACTCGGAAAAGACGACGAAGATCTTCGAGAACATCATCAAGGCGTCCCCGAATGTCCTTTCCTGCCACAACACCACGGGCGACGACGACTTTCTGCTGCAGGTCGTGGCCAAGGACATGGACGATTACAGCGACTTCATCGAGGGCGTCATCCGAAAGATCCCCGGCGTGGTGAACATACGCTCCAATATCTCGCTCCGAGAGATCAAGGCGTCGAGCCGGTTGCCTTTGGGATAGCGGATTTCCGGGCCAGGCGGAGACGGACAGCAGTCCCGGCCCGTTTGCCTTCGGTCCGCACGCGGTCCTCACCCGGGGAGGCCGCAGCCCTCTCCCCGCCCGCGACGGGCTATTCCGCAATCCGCAACTTCACCTCTTTCTCCAGGAGCGTCTTGGCGTTGACGCCGCCGCAGCTTGGCTTGCTGACCTCGTTGAGGATGAAGACCATGGCGTAGTCGCCGGGGCCGGGGAAGGTCAGGAGGGTCTCGGGATAGCCGGTCCGCACCCGGGGTTCCGGGCCGTCCGGGCGCTTGGTGAAGCGGACGTTGACCGAGGCGTAGGCCCCGGAGGGGAGGACATAGCCCTTGAGGTCGAAGAACGCCCGCACCGGGGTGCCCGCGCGCAGCTCGCCGGTGATGGCCAGTTCGGCGTCCGGGACCGCGCCGCCCGCAAAGGACGGGGCGGCGAGCAGGAGAAGCCAGAGGGCGGCGGCCAGCCCGAGCAGGGCCTGGCGCGCGTGGGGGTTGCTCGTCTTCATGCCTTGATCATAGGCCCGATGGCGTATATTGCAAGACATGGGTATCCATTGGGTAGATCGCTAAGGGGGAGCCATGAAGAGCCGTTCCGGGCAGCAGAAACACTATTGGGGCATGATCGGGGCCATGGAGAGCGAGGAGGAATACTTCCTCGAACGCTGGTCCGTGCGCATGGAGCAGGCGGGCTATCTGGAGCACACCACGGCCAAGCGGGCCGACTGCCTGATGGCGCTGAGCGACTTCCTCTCGCCCATGCGCCTGCACTGGAACAAGGGGCTGACCGATCCCGCCTTCTCCTGGCTCATCCGGCACGAGGACGACTGGGGCGGCCCCCAGATCGAATCGGCGCGCCGCCACCGCATGCGCGGCATCACGGCGGACATGTACCTCGGCTGTTTCAAGACCTTCATCCACAGCCTGGTGGACGTCATCGAGATCATGGACGGGTCTTACGAGAGCAAAGTCCAGGCCCGGCGGCACGTCAAGCTGTACGGCGACGCCCTGGAGGTCCTCTTCGTGCGCGACTGGACCCGAACCCTGCCGGACATCGCGGCCCGCAAGCTGGACGAGGCCAACCGGCTGCTGACCCTGGAAAAGTGCCGCTACGAGAACATTCTGGATTCCACTTCGGACCTCATCCTGGTGGTGGACAGCGGCGGCCTGGTCACCAAGGAGAACAAGGCGGTGCGGGCCGTGACCGGGAAGCGGAACCTGGTCGGGCTGCCCGTCTGGGAGGTCCTGGACATGGAGGGCCAGTCCATCGGGGACCTGCTCAAGTACTATCCGGTGGGAATCTCCTGCGAGACCAGCCCGTTCGACAACGGCTCGGTCTACCGCATGCAGATCACGCCCATCGGCAACGTGAGCATGGCCAGCGACGAGTACATGATCATGCTGACCAACGTCACGGCCCACGCCACCCAGCGCGAGGCCCTGGAGCGGGTGGTGTCCGACCGGACCGAAGCGCTGCGCAAGGAAAAGGAACAGCTCGAGGAGATGAACATCACCCTGCGCAACGTCCTGCAAAGCATCGACAGGGAGCGCGAGGAGCTGCTCCGGGAGGTCTCGGCCAAGGTCAACAACCAGGTGCTCCCCGCCCTGGACCGCATCGAGAGCGAGGAGGACCCGGCCATCCGCAAGGGGTACGTCACCGTGGCCAAGGACCAGCTGGCCCGCCTGGCCCCGGGCAGCTCGGCCACCGACCCGCTGCTCCTCAAGCTGACCCACATGGAGACCCGCGTCTGCCAGTTCATCCAGGCCGGGTATCCCTCCAAGGAGATCGCGGCCAGCCTGAACATCTCCATCGAAACCGTGCAGACGCACAGGAAAAACATCCGCCGCAAGCTCGGCCTGCACGGCAGGAGCATGAGCCTCTACGCCCACCTCAAGACCCAGGGGGTCCCCCTCTGACCGGGTAGAACCATCTACCCATTCTATCCCCTTTTTCCCGTCTGTAGTCTCCCCTCCCGACCGTAATACTGTGTCATCGTCGAATCAGTATCACGGCATCAGGAGGTGCCCGCCTATGGACAACACCCTTTTCACCGAACAGGCGCCCGCGCTCCGGGACTTCTTCGCGTCCGTGGACGCCAAGGACCTGCGCGAGGCCGCCGGCCGGATCAGCGCCCGTTTCGGCCTTCCCCTGGACCGGGAGACCGACTGGGTGGAGGTCGAGTACGACTTCAACCGGCTGTTCGTCGGTCCGGCCGCCGTCCCGGCCCCGCCCTATGCCTCGGCCTACCAGCCGGAACCGACCCTGATGGGCGAACCCGCCTTGGAGGTCCGGGAAGCGTACCGCGCCCTGGGACTGGAGGTCCCGGACCGCAACGCCACGCCCGACGACCACCTGGCGTACGAGCTGGACGCCGTGGCCGCCCTGGGCGGCGCGGAGGGCGACCCAACGGCTTCACAGGTCCGGGACTGGTTCATCAACGACCACATGCATGGCTGGATTCCCCGGTTCGCGGCCGCCGTCCGCGAGCAGCCCGTTGTCAGCGGCCCGATCCGCATGGCGGTGGACGCCCTGACGGCCTGGCTCGCATCGGCAAGGACCGAAACGGGAATCGATCAATCCTAGAGGGGTCTCTTAACCGAGACCGAGAGGAGAAGGATATGGCTTCCAAAAAACTGTTGAGCAGGCGTCGCTTCCTGCAAGGGGTCACGGCGGCAACCGCGGCCTCCATGCTGCCCTGTCGCCTGCTGGTGCCGGGAACGGCACAGGCGGCGGGCTTCGACCAGAACGAATTTCAGGTGTTCCGCAACGCCTGTCCCCGCAACTGCTACGACACGTGCAGCATCAAGACCTACGTCAAGGACGGGGTGATCCAGTTCATCGAGGGCGCGCCCGAGTCCACCTACACGGACGGCGGGCTGTGCGTGAAGGGATATTCCTACACCCGCCGCCCCTACAGCCCGGACCGCATCAAGTATCCCATGGTCCAGGACGGCCGCCGCACCGGCAAGTGGCGGCGCGTGTCCTGGGATGAGGCCATGGACCGCATCGCCGGGAAGATCATGGAGCTCAAGGAGCGGGACGGCAGCCTGCTCGGCTTGGGCATGACCAAATATTCCGGCAATTTCGGCATTACCAACTACGGCGTCGAGGGGCTCATGTCCTCCCTCGGCTACACCACCCGGTTCGTGGGCACCCCGTGCTGGCCCGCGGGCATCGACGCACAGAACTACGACCTGGGCAACATGTGGTGCAACGACCCGGAGGACATGGTCAAGGCCAGGTACGTCATCATCTGGGGCGCCAATCCGGCGTGGTGTTCGGTGCACTCCATGAAATACATCATGGAGGCCAAGCGGCGCGGGGCCAAGATCCTGGTCATCGACCCGGTCTTCACCCAGACCGCGGCCAAGGGCGACGTCTTCTGGCAGCCCAAGACCGCCAGCGACGGCGCGCTCGCCCTGGGCATGGCCCGGCACATCCTGGACAAGGGGCTGGTGGACCGCGCCTTCGTGGAAAACAACGCCCAGGGATTCGAGGAGTTCGCCGCCTACCTGCGGGAGAACGTCACCGTGGAATGGGCCGCCGAACAATCCGGCATCCCGGCCGAGGAAATCCGGGAAGTGGCCGAGGAATTCGCCCAGGCCGACCCGGCCACCATCTGGATCGGCTACGGCATGCAGCGCCACACCAACGGCGGCGCGTCCGTGCGCTCCATCGACGCCCTGGTGGCCATGACCGGCAACGTGGGCAAGGAAGGGGGCGGCGCACGTTACGGCCACCTCCAGACCTGGGGCTTCAACTACAACGCCTTCATCCAGAAGCAGCCCGAAGGGTCCGTGGGCTTCACCGGCCCGGCGGCCAAGGGCGAGTTCGACCTGACCGAGGGCAGGCAGGCCAGCTACTCCGACCGCACGGTGAACATCAACAAGACCGCACAGGCCATCCTGGACACCAAGGACCCTGCCATCCGCATGCTCTGGGTCTCCTGCAAGAACCCGTTCGCCCAGGACTTCGACCGGCCCAAGCTGGAAAAGGCGTTCGACACCCTGGAAATGGTCGTCTCCGTGGAGCAGTTCTTCACCGAGACCGTGGCCAACTCGGACATCGTCCTGCCGGTCACCACCCTGTTCGAGGAGTGGACCGTGAACGCCTCCTACTGGCACTACTGGCTGTCCATCAACGAGCAGGCCATCAAGCCCCTGCACGAGGCCAAGTCCAACCTGGAGATCGGGGCCGCGCTGTCCAGGAAGATGAACGAGCTGGCCCCCGGCTCCTGCACCCTGCCCACCGAGATCGACACCCGCGAGTGGACGGCCAAGGAGTTCAACCAGGGCATCTACGACCTCTTCGGCATCAACGACTGGACCGACCTCAAGAACGGCCCGGTCAAGGCCAAGCTGGCCTCCTCGGCGGCCTGGCACGACATGAAGTTCGGCACCCCGTCGGGCAAGTACGAGTTCCGCTCGGACCTGTGCGCCGAGCACGGCCACAAGGCGCTGCCGGAGTTCAAGAAGGGCCGCGAGAGTTACGACAAGTTCCGGCTGCTCACGCCCCACACCAAGTTCGGCATCCACTCCCAGTTCGTGAACCTGGACTGGATGAAGGAGTACAACAAGGAGCCCTTCGTCTACATGCACCCCAAGGCCGCCGCCGGAAAGGGCATCAACGATCTCGACATGGTCCGCGTGTTCAACAAGGTGGGCGAGCAGAAGGCCCGGGTCAAGCTGACCGACAACGTGACCGAGGACTGTTTGCTCATCTACGAGGCGTGGTTCGGGAAGGGGACGACCTTCAACGTCCAGAACCTGGTGGACGACGAGTCCGCCGACATGGGCGCGTACAAGGCCGGTGCGCCGGGCGTGGCCATCCATGACCAGTTCGCCGACATCGAAAGGGCGTAAGGAGCATGACAATGAAAAAGCAATACGCGTTTCTGGTCGATTCCGAGCGGTGCATCGGGTGCTTCACCTGCGCCATGGCCTGCCGGAACTACTACCATCAGGAAGAGGGCGTGGTCTGGCGGCAGGTTTATCCCCTGTCCGAGGAGATCTACCCCCACCGCGAGCGCGCCTTCCTCTCGCTGGCGTGCAACCACTGCGAAGACCCGGCCTGCCTCAACGTCTGCCCGGTCAACGCCTACACCAAGCGCGAGGAGGACGGCGTGGTCGTCCACCACCAGGAGAAGTGCATCGGCTGCGGCAACTGCATCCGGTCCTGTCCCTACGGCGCGCCCAAGTACAACCCGGTGGAGAAGCGGGCCGAGAAGTGCAGCTTCTGCCACGAACGGCTGGACGCCGGGCTGAAGCCCGCCTGCGTGCAGTCCTGTCCGACCAAGGCCCTGCAACTGGTCGACCTGGCCGAGATGCAGCAGACCAACCAGGTCCAATATCCGGCGGGATACCCGAAGATGGAGAAGCTCAATCCGTCCACCCGCTTCATCCTGCCCAAAACGCCGAAGATGGTGAGGAGGTAGACATGCAGTCCATGGAATTCCCGCTCGTCCTTTTCACCGTCCTGTCCCAGGCCGCCATCGGCCTGACCCTGATGCGCGCGGTGCGCACCACCTCCGGCGGCGAGGAAGCCGCCGGGCGCACGGAGTGGCTGCTCATCGCCGGGCTGATGGTCGCGGGGCTGCTCGGCTCCCTGTTCCATCTCGGCCATCCCCTGAGCGCGCCCATGGCCCTGACCCATCTCGGCACGGCGTGGCTCAGCCGCGAGGTCCTGTTCGCCGGGCTGTTCATGGGCGTGGCCGCCCTGGCCGTGGTGGCCGGGAACGTGGCCGGAAAACCGGCCCTGGCCTGGCTCGGCACGGCCCTGGGGCTGGGCGTGATCCTGTCCGCGGGCATGACCTACGCGCCCCCGGCCCTGCCCGCCCTGAACAACGCCCTGCCCGCCGCCTTCTTCCTGACCTCCGCCGTCCTCCTCGGCGCCGGGTTCGGCAGCTGGTTCGCGGACGAGGGGCTCAGGCCGCTCATGGTCCGCATCTTCACCGGTGCGGTGGTCGTGGGGCTGGTCCTCTACCTGGTGGCCCCCTGCGTCTGGCTGTCCGGCGGCGAGGTCATGCGCATGACCGGCCAGGCGTGGCTCGCGTCCGGCTTCTACTGGGCGCACCTCGGCGTGCTGGCGGTCGCGCTGGCCGTGGCCTGGAAGACCAGGGACATCCCGGCCTGGCTGCCGGTCCTGGTCCTCATCGGAGAATTGGTCGGCCGCGCCGGGTTCTTCGCCGACACGGTGCACACCGCAGCCAACATGGGCGGGCTGTACTAGCCGTCCCTTATCCCCCACCCTTTGGAACGGGCCGCAAGGCCCGTTCCTTTTTTCCGGCTGAAAACCCACCCCGAGCCCCCAATGCCCTGCGCCGACCCGAAGCGGTCATGGCCAACCAGATCGTCAACAGCGGCAGGCCCATCCGGGCCTGCCGCGCAATTTTCCGGACGGCCGGTTGCGCTGCCGCGAGCCCAGTTTCAAAATAGACTAACGACATTTATAACGTAACTATAATACCTCGCTCCTTATCCTGTGGCTACGCTTCCTGCGTGGGTATACGACAGCCCCGGCACGGGCCGGGCCGGGACCGCAGTGTCGGGACCGCAATCACTCAAGCGCTTTCGTGGAGGCAATATGTTCAAGAATCTGAAGTTGGGGCTGAAGCTCGGATTGGGGTTCGGGTGTCTCATTCTCATCGCCTGCGTGCTCGGAGGCGTGGCCATCTACGACATGCTCATGGTGAGCACCGATTCGCGGGAACTGGCCGAGGAATATCTCCCGGAGGTGGCCATGGCCAACGACCTTGAGCGCGCCGCCCTGCTGACCATGTACGCCATCAGGGGGTATTCCCTGAGCGAGGAGGAACGGTTCTGGAACGACGGCAAGAAGAGCCTGGACGAAACCCTGGCGAATCTCCGCCGGGCCAGGGAGCACGCCGACGCCCACCCCCGCCTGGTCCAGCTGAAAAAGGACGTCGAGGCCGCCTCGACGCGCCTTGACAATTACGCGTCCCTGGTGGCCGAAACCAACCGGATCATAGCCTCCATGGCCGCCATCCGTGGGAACATGGACGCGGCGGCCGGGAAATTCATGAAGAACTGCGAAGAGTTCCTGATCTCGCAGAACGAGGCCCTGGACCGCGAAATCCGACAGGGGAATTCCATGGAACGGCTCGTGGAGCGGCATCGGAAGATCACCCTGATCAACGAGATCATCGCCCTGGGCAACGCGAGCCGCATCGGCAACTTCAAGTCCCAGGCCACCCGCGACACGGCCATCATGCAGGAGGCGCTGGACAACTTCCCGCAGATCCGGGAGCGGGAGGACGCCCTGCGGGCCATCACCCGACAGCCCGCCAACATCGCCCAGCTGCAGGCCATCCGCGAGGCGGGCGACGGCTACGCGGGGGCCATGCAGAATTTCCTGAACAACTTCAAGGAACTGAATGATCTGAACAGGCAGCGCAACGACGTCGGCCAATCCGTGCTCGATGCGGCCAACAGCACGGCGCAGGCCGGGCTGGGAGCCACGCAGCAGCGGGCCAACGAGGCGGTGAGCGCCCTCGGCACCGCTTCCCTGATCATGGTCGTGGGCCTGGCTACGGCATTCCTCGTCGGCGTCCTCATCGCCTGGGGATTGACCCGGATGATCACCCGCCCGGTGCTTGAGGGCGTGGATTTTGCCCGGCGCATGAGCGAGGGCGACTTCACCCGGACGCTGGCCATAGACCAGCGCGACGAGATAGGCATCCTGGCCGGGGCATTGAACAACATGGTCATCAAGCTCCAGTCCGTGGTGTCCGACGTGGATTCCGCAACCAACAACGTGGCGGGCGGCAGCGCCGAGCTTTCGGCCTCTTCCCAGGCCCTGTCACAGGGGGCCACGGAGCAGGCCGCGTCCATCGAGGAGGTCTCCTCCTCCATGGAGCAAATGGCCTCGAACATCAGCCAGAACGCCGAGAACGCCAGGGAGACCGAAACGCTTGCCACCAAGGCCGCCAACGACGCCAAGGAGACCGGAGAGGCCGTGGGCCAGACCGTGGAGGCCATGAAGCAGATCGCCGAGAAGATCTCGATCATCGAGGAGATCGCAAGGCAGACCAATCTGCTGGCGCTGAACGCGGCCATCGAGGCGGCCCGCGCCGGAGAGCACGGCAAGGGATTCGCGGTGGTCGCGGCCGAGGTCCGCAAGCTGGCCGAGCGGTCGGGCACGGCCGCCGGAGAGATCAGCGACCTGTCCGTGTCCAGCGTGGAAGTGGCCGACAAGGCGGGTCGGATGCTGGGCCAGCTGGTGCCGGACATCGAGCGCACCGCTGCCCTGGTCCAGGAAATCACCGCGGCCTCCAACGAACAGAACGCCGGGGCCTCGCAGATCAACACGGCCATCGGCCAGCTGGACACGGTCATCCAGCAGAACGCCTCGGCGTCCGAGGAGATGGCCTCCACCAGCGAGGAACTGTCCAGCCAGAGCCGCCAGCTCCAGGAGACCATGTCCTTCTTCAACGTGGGCAACAACGGGTCGTCCGCCAAGAGGGTCCGGGTCAGCCAATCCCCGCGCGCGGCCCTGCCCGCCGGGTCCCCGGCCCCGGCCTCCGGCGGCCTGGACCTGAACATGGACGAAGGGGCCGACTTCGAACGGTTCTGACCCCCCGACACCAACACCAACAACAAAGGGCGTCTTCCAACCGAAGACGCCCTTTGTACATTCACACATCCCCATTCCCGCCCCGCGCTCCCCGCGAAGCGGCAACAAAAAGTTTTGGGAAAGGGAGGGAAGGGGGTCTGGGGAAGGGAGGGAAAAACCTTTCTCAAAAGGGTTTTCCCTCCCTTCCCCCAGCGCCGCCCCCCCTACGGCGTGCCGGCGAGGGTGTCGCGCAGGACGAGCAGTCCCTGGCGGAGCTGCTCCTGGGACTCGGTCCCGGTGAGGGAGATGCGCACGGCCCGTGGGGCCGGGCTTTCGCCGACCACGAACTTTTCCGCGCCGAAGACGTTCACGCCGCGTGCGGCGCAGGCCCGTTCCAGCGCATTGCCGGTCCAGGGCTCGGGCAGCTCGCACCACAGGTAGAAACCGCTGGCCTTGCCCCGGAAGCGCAGCCCGTCAAGCAGGTCACAGGCGAGCATGTAGCGGCGGGCGGCCTCGGCGCGCTTGGCCTCCACCACCCGGTCGGCGGTGCCGTCGTTGATCCACATGGCGGTCAGCTCCACGTTCAGCGGCGGGGCCATCCAGATGGTGTTCAGCACGGCCTGGGCCAGGGGCTTGATCAGGGGCGTGGGGGCGACAACGAAGGCCACGCGCAGCCCGGCGGCCAGGGACTTGGACATGCCCGCGATGTAGACGCGCCGATGCGGGGCGCGGTTGCCCACCGGCTCGATGCGCCCGGGGTCGGTCAGGTCGTAGGCGTCGTCCTCGATGATCAGGAAATCGTGGCGGTCGGCCAGCCGGGCGATCTCTTCGCGGCGGCCCTCGGGCAGGGTCACGGTGGTCGGGTTGTGCACCCCGGGCATGAGGTACACGCCCCGGATGTCGTCGCGGCGGCAGGCGGCGTCCAGTCCGTCGGGGATCATGCCCCGGTCGTCCATGGGGACCGGCACGAGCCGGATGCCGAGCATGGCGGCCAGGGTCTTCATGCCGGGATAGGTCAGGGCGTCCACGGCCAGCCTGTCGCCGGGCCGGAACAACCCGCTCAGCACGCAGGTCAGGGCGTGCTGCGAACCGGCGCAGACCACCACGTCCGAGGGATCGGCACCAACCCCGAACCGCTCGGCCCAGAGCGCGCCCGCCTTGCGGTGCTCGGCCTGGCCGCGCGGGTCGGAATAGCGCAGCAGCGAGGACGGGTCCCTGCGCCGGGCGATGCGCCGGAACCCATCGGCCACGTCCGGGTCCAGGTGATCCAGGGGCGAGACCAGCCCCAGCTCGATCATGCCCGGCACGCACGGCTCGAAGGAGACCAGCGAGGTGGAGGTGGCCGCGTCGGACGAGACAAAGGTCCCGCGCCCCACCGTGCCGGACACCAGCCCGCGCTTCCCGGCCTCGCGGTAGGCGCGCGTCACCGTGGACACGTTCAGCCCCAGGGCGTCGGCCAGGTCGCGGTGGGTGGGCAGCCGCTCGCCGGGCCGCAGGTTCCCGGCAGCCACGTCGCGTTCGATGGCGTCGGCCAACTCCTTGTACAGGGGACCGTCTCCCCGGACCATGACGGGCGCATATATTGTCATGCAGACAATATATTCATTGACTCCACACAATGTCAACCGTACCCCTCAATGACCGAAACCTTTCAGCGGGCCGCCAACGGTGCGGCCGGGGGATACCGCCATGAACATGGAAACATACGCCGCCTTCGTCCTTTTCGTCGTCGTCATGACCGGCACGCCCGGCGCGGGCAACCTGACCATGATGGGCATCGGCCAGACCACCGGGTTCCGGTCCGCGATCCCGTTCCTGGCGGGGACCACCGTAGGCATGGTCGCGCTGAACGTCCTGGTCTGCTTCGGGCTGGGGGGATTGTTCCTGGCCTCGCCGAACCTGGCCCTGGGCATGAAGGTCGTGGGCATGGGGTACATTCTCTACCTGGGCTGGAAACTGCTCTCCATGACCCTGGCCGAGCGCAGGGTGGACCGCCGGTTCACCTTTGGCGAGGGGGTCATCCTGCACCCCCTGAACCCCAAGAGCTGGGCCATGTCCGTGGTCGGGTTCAGCATGCTCGCCGACCCGTCGATCCCGCTGTGGCGGGAGATGGTCGTGTTCGTGCCCACCTTCCTGTTCTTCCAGGTCCTCTTCCACTCCACCTGGGGCGCGGCGGGCGCGGTGATCATGCGCACCCTGCGGTCCAGAGCCGTGCTCACCGGGGTGAACTGCGTGCTGGTGGCGGTCATGGTCGGGGCGACCATGTACGCGCTGTTCGTCTAGCCGTCGTCCCTGGGGCGGATCATCTTTTCCGGCACCACCACGCGGTCGAACTCCTCGGCCGAGACCAGCTCCAGCTCAAGGGCCGCCTGGCGCAGGGTCAGCCCCTCGGCGTGGGCGTGGTGGGCGATCTTGGCCGCGTTGTCGTAGCCGATGACCCGCGCCAGCGGCGTGACCAGCATGAGCGAATGGCTGACGTGGGCCGCGATCCGTTCCCGGTCAGGGGTCAGCCCGTCCAGAAGGTGGGTGGTGAAGCTGCGCATGCCGTCGGACAGAATCCGTATGGAGTGCAGCAGGTTGCGGATAATCAGCGGTTTGTAGGCGTTCATCTCCAACGCGCCGGAGGTGTTGCCCAGGGCCACGGCCTGGTCGTTGGCCATGGCCTGGAGCGAGACCATGGTCAGGGCCTCGCACTGGGTGGGGTTGACCTTGCCCGGCATGATGGACGACCCCGGCTCGTTGGCCGGGATGACCAGTTCACCAAGCCCCGCGCGGGGGCCGCAGGCCAGCAGCCGGATGTCGCAGCCGATCTTGTTCAGGGACCCGGCCAAGGTCTTCAGCGCGCCGGACAGCCCGGCCAGGGCGTCGTGGCTGCCCTGGGCCGCGAACCGGTTGGGAGCCGGAACGAACGGCAGCCCGGTGAGGTCCGCGATGGCCCGGACCGAGGCCTCGGCAAACCCCGGCCAGCTGTTCACGCCCGTGCCCACGGCGGTGCCGCCGAGCGGCAGCCGGTAGACCTGCTCCAATGCCGAGCGCAACCGCTCCTCGCCGTCGGCGAGCATGGCCGCGTACCCGGAAAACTCCTGGCCGAGGGTCAGGGGCGTGGCGTCCTGCATGTGCGTGCGCCCGATCTTGACGATGTCCATCCACGCTCCGGCCTGGGCCTCCAGCCGCTCCCGCATGGCTTGCAGCGACGGGATAAGCTTGAAAACAACTTCATGTGCTCCGGCCATATACATGGCTGACGGAAAGTTATCGTTAGTTGATTGACTCAAGTTGACGTGGTCGTTGGGATGGACCGGCCGCTTGGACCCCAGCGGCTCGCCCGCCAGTTGGGAACAGCGGTTGGCGATGACCTCGTTGACGTTCATGTTGAACTGGGTGCCGGACCCGGAGATCCACACCGGCAGGGGAAACATGTCCGCATGCTCGCCGTCCAGGATCTCGTCGCACGCCCGGATGATCAGGTCGCGCCGATCCGGGTCGAGCTTGCCCGCCCCGCCGTTGGCCAGGGCGCACCCCTTCTTGAGCACGGCGTAGGCCCGGATCAGCTCGCGCGGCATCAACTCCGCGTCGATGGTGAAGAGCTCCAGCGCCCGCTGGGTCTGCGCGCCCCACAGGACCGTCCCTTTCACCCGGACCTCGCCCATGCTGTCGGATTCCATGCGGTATTCAGCCATGATTCCTCCTGTTCCCGATACGATGATTACGCGCCCTCGCGGCGCAACAGCACGATGTCCCCGTCCTCCATGCGGATGTCCCCGTCGTCGGTCATCTTCCGCAGGGTGCGCGACAGCGCCTCCGGGGTGATGCCGATGATCTTGGCCAGCTCGCGGTGGGACAGGTCCAGGGTGATGCGGCCCTCCTGGTGGCGGCTCTCGAAATAGGCCATCAGCCTCGACGGAACCTGCTTCAGCGACAGGGAGTCGATCATGTCCATGGCCTCCTTCAGCCGCCGGGACATGACCCGCATCATGGTCAGCAGGATGGACGGGTCCTCCCGCACCAGCCGCTCGTACTCCTCGGGCCGGATAAACAGCACCCGGCTGTCCTCCAGCGCGCCCATGTTGGCGGGCAGCCTGCCGTCCGAAAAGGACGAGCACAGGCAGAACGGCTCGCCCGGCCCGAACACGAAGATGGTCTGCTCCTTGCCGTCCTCGCCCAGCTTGAAGAGCTTGACCCGCCCTTCGAGCAGCACGTGCAGCCCCTGGGCCGAGTTGTCCTCGCTGAAGAACAGCGACCGCCGGGGAAAGGCCAGGACCTCGGCCCGCTCCGCCAGCCGGTCCAGCTGCGCTTCCTCAAGCTTCGCGAACAGGGGGAACGCCCCGATCCGCCGCTTCAATTCCGTCTTTTCCATGAATATCCCGAAAAAATCCGTTTGTGTTGATCGAGATCAATGTGCCGCGCCGCCCCGAACCCTATGTTGGAGGCGAAAACGGGAAACCAACAAGGAGGCGGACATGAGCGCAACCATCCAATGCCCCTACTGCAACGCGCCCCGCATCACGGGCGGGTTCGACAACTACAGCCCCTTTTACGTCAATTGCCCGGAATGTTCCAGGCGGTACATCGTCGAGCCGGTGCGCAACGGGGTGGTCGTCTACCGCGACGGCGAAGCCCCCTGCTGCTCGGACCCGGACTGCCGGGCCACGGAAATGGCCGGATCGGGCCAGGAATAAGCCACCAAGGAGCCATCATGTTCAGACTGCTCGGAATGCTCACCAGAAACCTGATCTACGCCATCCCGGCCATGATGCTGGCCGGGTTCGCCTACGGGCTGCTGGCCGACACCGCCTGGCTCAAAGCCATGATCGTGCCGTTCACCTTCCTCATGGTCTACCCCATGATGGTCACCCTCAAGGTCCGCAAGGTATTCGAGGGGGGCGACGCCAAGGCGCAAATACTGACTCAGCTCATCAACTTCGGGCTGACTCCCTTCCTCGCCTTCGGCGTCGGCCTCCTCTTCTTCCGCCACAACCCGTACATGGCGCTGGGGTTGCTCCTGGCCGGGCTGGTCCCCACCTCGGGCATGACCATCTCCTGGACCGGATTCGCCAAGGGCAACATGTCCGCGGCCATCAAGATGACCGTCATCGGCCTGGTGGCCGGGTCCCTGGCCACCCCGTTCTACGTGGAGGCGCTCATGGGCGCGGCCATCCCGATGCAGCTCTCCGCCGTCATCAAGCAGATCGCGGTCATCGTGTTCCTGCCCATGGCCCTCGGCTACCTCACCCAGCGCTGGCTCGTGAGCCGCTACGGACAACAGCGGTTCCAGCGCGATCTCGGACCCAAGTTCCCCGGCCTGTCCACCGTGGGCGTGCTCGGCATCGTGTTCGTGGCCCTGGCCCTCAAGGCCCGCACCATCGCCGCCGCACCCGGCCTGCTGCTGGAAATCCTGCTCCCGCTCCTGCTCCTCTACGGGGTCAACTTCTTCGTCTCCACCGTCATCGGCAAGGCCCTGCTGCCGCGCGGCGACGCCATCGCCCTGGTCTACGGCTCGGTCATGCGCAACCTGTCCATCGCCCTGGCCATCGCCATCAACGCCTTCGGCACCCAAGGCTCGGACGCCGCCCTGGTCATCGCCATGGCCTACATCGTCCAGGTCCAGTCCGCCGCCTGGTACGTCCGCTTCACCCCCAAGGTCTTCGGCCTGCCCGAACCCGAGCCGGAGTCCAAGCAGGCCCCCCAGCCCGCCTGACGGCGGGCCGAGGAAGCCTCCGGCGGCCGGGGGAAGGGGAGGAAAAACCCTTTGAAAAGGGTTGTTTCCTCCCCTTCCCCCGGACCCCCATCCCCTCCTTTTCCCAAACTTTTTGACGCCGCTTCGCGGGGAGGGCAGCGGGAGGGGTTGCTTCTTGACTGAAATCATCACTGGTCGGGAAACCCGTAGATCAAGCAAGACAAACCCTCCGCAACCCTCGGACCCCGCGAAGCGGCGACAAAAAGCTTTGAAGGGGGAGTCCAGAGGGGGAAACTTTCTCGAAAGTTTCCCCCTCTGGCCGCCGGAGGCATTCAACACGAAAGGGGTGCGCGTGCGCACCCCTTTCGTGTTTGCAATGGCCCTTCGCTCGGCTAGACGAAGCGGCGGCGGAGGATGCCGCAGAGGTAGTCGATGATGGTGACGGAGACGATGACCATGATCATCATGGTACAGACTTCGCGGTAGAGGTAGCCGTTGATCTTGTCGAACATGAGGAAGCCGATGCCGCCCGCGCCCACGAAGCCGAGGATGGTGGCGGAGCGGACGTTGGATTCGAAGCGCAGCAGGGTATAGCTGACGATGAGCGGCATGACCTGGGGGATGACGGAGAAGGCCATGATCTGGGCAGGTCCCGCGCCGGACGCGGTGACGGCCTCCACCTGGCCGGGTTCGATCTGTTCGATGGCCTCGGAGAAGACCTTGCCGAGGATGCCGAAGGTGTGGATGGCGAGCGCCAGCACGCCCGCGTAGGGGCCGAGCCCGATGACGGCCACGAAGATCAGGGCCATGACGAACTCGTTGAAGCCGCGACAGAAGTCGAGCATGCGGCGGGCCGCGAACTGGCCGAACCAGCGGATGACGCGCTGGTGCACGCCGTCGCCCTGGACCATGAGTTCCAGGGTGTTCTTGGCCGCGAACATGGCCATGGGGATGGCGGCGACAAAGGCGATGAGGGTGCCCCAGATGGCGATGGCCACGGTCTCGATGAGCGCCTTGGTGTATTCCTTGAGGTGCGACCAGGCGGTTTCGGGCGGGAAGTATCCCCCGGCCCGCTCGTCGGCGATGCGGTCGTATTCGCTTTGGACCACGGCTTCGAGTTCGGCCGGGGTCATGTTCTTGAGGACGATGTCCGCCCGTTTGCGGGCCTCGCGCTGCATGGCCACGGGGTCGGTCTCGCGCCCGGTGGCGACGTATTCGGCCTTGACCTCCTGGTACGCCTCCTCGAAGGCGATGATCTCCGGCAGCCGCGCGGCCTGGTCCATGGCGGCCTGTTTGTCCGTTTCGCTCAGCTCCCGCCCGAAGAGGTATTCGAAGGCGTTCTGGCGCTTGTCGTAGAGCTTGAACGGGTCGATGTCCGTGGAGATGTAGGAGGCCACGAGCACCGCGAGGATGACGGCCAGCAGGCCCCCCAGGGCGAGCTTCTCGAGGAAGCTCTTCCTGGGAGTGACCTGTTCGAGTGTCAGATCATGGGACATCGTTACTTCTTCTTGGCCAGTTCAGCCTTGAGCCGCTTGAGATAGCGGATCATGTCGTAGTCTTTGTCGTTGGTGTGGCGGTAGCCGCCGTTCTGAAGGACTTGCAGGGCCTCGGGGTCGTCGTTGATGTTCAGCAGGGAGCCGGCGATGGCGACCTTCAGGCTGGCGGGCAGGTCCTTGCGCACGGCGATGGGCGCGCCGGGGATGAGGTCGGACCGCTTGATGACGTTGAAGTCGTCCAGGGAGGCGGAACCCTTCTCGATCATGCGGTCGAGGTCGATGTTGTTGGTGGCGGCCACTTCCACGGAACCGTTCTTGACGGCCAGGATGGACGCGCCGTGGGAGCCGGAGAACCGGATTTCCTTGAAGTACTTTTCGGGGTCGACCTTCATGTCGCGGGCGAAGATGACGTTGGGCACCAGGTAGCCGGAGGTGGAGTTGGGGTCGGTGAAGGCGAAGGTCTTGCCCTTGGCCTTTTCCATGTCGGTGATGCCGGAATCCTTCCTGGTGATGATGAGGCCGGTGTAGCCGGGCTGGCCGTCCTTGTTCAGCTCCATGACCACGGCGTCCGCATTGGCCTTCTCGGAGGCCTCCACGTAGCTCTTGGGACCGTAGTAGGCCAGGTCGATGTGGCCGTTGGCCATGGCGGTGATGATGCCGTTGTAGTCGGAGGCGGTGAAGACCTCGACCTTGACGCCCAGATCCTTCTCAAGCTGCTTGGCGATGGGCTGTGCGCGCTTGGCGGAGTCGGCGGCGCCTTCGGTGGGAATGAAGCCGAGCTTCAGCGTGGTGGGCCATTCCTTGGGACCGGCGTTGGCCACGCCGGGCAGGGCCAGGGCCAGCACCAGGGCGGCCGCGAGAAGCACTTTGGTCAGTTTGCCGAACATGTTCGAATCTCCTGTGGTTGTTGTGGTTGGTTGTGGTTCCGGGACCGGAAGGCTGAGACCGGGTTACGCGGCGGAGAGTTCCTCCAGGGCCTCTTCCGCCTTGTCGCCGTAGATGCACGACACGGTCTCCGGATCCAGGTCGCGGGCCGTGCCGTCGAAAATCAGTTCGCCCTTGGACATGCCCAGGATGCGCTTGCCGTAGCGCTGGGCGAAGTCGATGTGGTGGAGGTTGACCAGCACCGGGATGCCCTTGTCTTCATGGATCTGCGAAAGGATCTGCATGACCGTCTCGGAGCTGCGGGGGTCCAGCGAGGCGATGGGCTCGTCGGCCAGGAAGACCTCCGGCTCCTGGGCCAGGGCCCGGGCGATGGCCACCCGCTGCTGCTGCTGGCCGCCGGACAGGGCGTCGGCCCTGCGGAAGGCGAGGTCCGCGATGCCCACCTGTTGCAGGCAGTCGAAGGCGAATTCCCGCTCGCGGCGGGAGAACTGGCGGAACATGGACATGCACCGCTTCACCGGGTGGGCGTTGAAGCGCAGCCTGCCGACCAGCACGTTGTCCAGCACGGTCAGGCGGCGCACCAGGTTGAACTGCTGGAAGATCATGCCCACGCGGCGGCGCACCTGCCGCAGCTGGCCGCCGTTGACGCGGGTCACGTCCTCGCCGAACAGGGCCACGGACCCGGCCGTGGGCCGGATGAGCCGGTTCATGCACCGCAGCAGGGTGGACTTGCCCGCGCCGGACAGCCCGATGATGACGCAGAAGTCGCTGGAATTGACGGCCACGGACACGCCCTTGAGGGCCACGGTCCCGTTGGGGTAGACCTTGCTCAGTCCCGAGGTGCTGATCGCCTCGCGGTTCTTGCGGTTGCGAATGTCGATGGATTTCATTGGAGCCTCCCGATTCCGACCTGATTTCGGGGGGCGCGACGGAAGAACGTCCGCAGTTGCCCCCAACATCAACGGTCTACTCCACCCCTGCAACAGGGGTATTGTGACCGGGTGACGGTTTTACGAAATCAACCCTCGCGGCTGTAACATTCAGGCCGCGTTTTTCTCCGTTATTTCAGCATTCCCGGAACATCCCACGGACCAGGTCCGTAACACGGCGGGCACGCCTTCGATCTCCCGCACCCGGACCAGGTCCGCGCGCTTTCCCACCGCGATCTCGCCCCGGTCGGTCAGCCCCACGGCCAGCGCCGGGTTCAGGCTGATCTTGGCCACGGCCTCGGCCAGGGAGACGCCGAGGGTGCGGTGCAGGGTGAACGCCCCGGACGCCAGGCTCCCCGGCACGTAATCCGAGGAGAGCACGTCGAGGAGCCCTTCCCCGGCCAGCTCGCGGGCCGAGACGTTGCCGGAGTGGGACGCCCCGCGCACCAGGTTGGGGCCGCCCATGACGATGCGGATGCCCGCCCGCCGGGCGAGCCGCGCGGCCGCCAGGGTGGTCGGGAACTCGGAGATGGCGATGCCCTCGGCCACGGCCTGGGCCACGTGCTCCGGGGTGGTGTCGTCGTGGCTGGCCATGGGCAGGGAGCGCTCGCGGCACAGCTCGATGATCCGGCAACGGTTGTCGGCGGCGCACGCCTCCTGGGTGGCGAGCATGCGTTGCGAAAGTTCGGCGAACTCCTCGTCGCTCCATCCCTTCTTGTAATATTTTCGGTACTTGTCCGTGTCGGTGAACTGCCGCTGGCCCGGGGTATGGTCCATGAGCGAGACGAGCATGAGCACGGGATCATCGACGTGCGGCAGGAGCATGTCCACGACCTTGGGGTCCGAGAACTCGCAGCGCAGGTGCAGCCGGTGGTCCGCCTTGAGCACCCCGGTGGCGCGCGCCCGGTTGAGGGCCCGGATGGACAGGTCCATGATCTTCGAGCGGCTGGGGCCGTCGTGGTATTCGCCCAGTGACACCGCGTCGAGCACGGTGGTGATGCCCGCGCCCGCCATGGTGTTGTCGTGGGCCAGGACCGACGCGATGGGGTCGGGCCAGAACACGCCGGGTCGCGGCTCCAGCTCCTGCTCCAGGTTGTCGGTGTGCAGCTCCACAAAGCCGGGCAGCAGGTAGTCGCCGCCCAGGTCCTTCGCGTTGGTCACGTTGCACGGGCCGGAATCCACCGAAACCACGGTCCCGCCGGAGATCCGGACCGAGCCGGTGACGACCTCGTCCCGGAGCACCAGCCGCGCGTTCTTGAGCACGATATCCATAACTATGCGGCCTCCTTGAAGCTGCGCATCTCGAACAGTCTGTCGGCCACCAGGTCGCGGACCTCCTCGTCGTGGAAGATCCCGACCACGGCGGTGCCGCGGGCCTTGGCCTCGTTGATGAGTCTGACCACCACCCGCCGGTTCTCCGCGTCCAGGGACGCGGTGGGCTCGTCCAGCAGGAGGACGGGGTATTCCACGCTGAAGCCGCGGGCGATGTTCACCCGCTGCTGTTCGCCGCCGGAGAAGGTCGCCGGGGGCAGGTTCCACAGGGCGGACGGGATGTTCAGCCGCCGCAGGAGAAAGGTCGCCCGGTCGCGGGCCGAAGTGGCGTCGCCGGTCAGGGCCACCAGCGGCTCGGCCACCACATCCAGGGCGCCGACCCTCGGCACCACGCGCAGGAACTGACTGACGTAGCCCATGGTCCGGGCGCGGATGTCCAGCACCTGGCGCGGGGTGGCGGTCACGATGTCGACCATCTCCCCCTGGTGGCGGACGGACACGGCCCCGGACTGGGGCCGGTAGTTGCCGTACAGTGAGCAGATGAGCGAGGACTTGCCCGAGCCGGAGGACCCGGCCAGGGCCACGCACTCGCCCGCGCGCACGTCGAGGTTCAGGCCGGAAAAGACCGGGATGACCGTGCCGCCCTGGGTGTGCAGGGTGAAGGTCTTGTCCAGGTCGCGAACGGAGATCATGATCGTCATCAAGCGGCTCCTAG
Source organism: Pseudodesulfovibrio indicus (assembly GCF_001563225.1). Lineage (NCBI taxonomy): Bacteria > Pseudomonadati > Thermodesulfobacteriota > Desulfovibrionia > Desulfovibrionales > Desulfovibrionaceae > Pseudodesulfovibrio > Pseudodesulfovibrio indicus. Next base: position 703,507 of record NZ_CP014206.1, on the reverse strand, counting down.
GCTTGCAGGATGGAAGAGACGAGCAGTTGGGTGTACGGGTGCTGTGGGTCGTCCAGGACCTGGTCGGTGAGCCCGGTCTCCACCACCTCGCCGCGCTTCATGACCATGAGCCGGTGGGCCAGGAGCCTCGCCACGGCCAGGTCGTGGGTGACGATGATCACGGACAGCCCCAGCCGGGCCACCAGGTTGCGCAGCAGGTCGAGCAGCCGGGCCTGCACGGACACGTCCAGGCCGCCGGTGGGCTCGTCCATGAACACGATGCGGGGCGAGGTGATCAGGTTGCAGGCGATCTGCAGCCGCTGCTGCATGCCGCCGGAAAAGGTCTTGGGGAAATGGTCGATGCGCTCGGCCTCGATCTCCACCTCGGCCAGCCACTTGAGGGCCTCGGCGCGGATGTTGCCGTAGTGGCGGGCGCCCACGGACATGAGCCGCTCGCCCAGGTTGGCCCCGGCGGTGACGCCGAGCCTGAGCCCGTCGCGCGGGTTCTGGTGGACCACGCCCAGCTCGGTGCGCAGCAGCTTGCGCCGGACCGGCTCGGGGCAGCCGTGGACGTCGATGGCGCCGAACTCGCGGGACAGGTAGCCGACCTCGCCCCCGGTGGGGTCGAGCCTGCCGGACAAACAGCCGAGCAGGGTGGACTTGCCGGACCCGGACTCGCCCACGATGCCCATGACCTCGCCGGGCCAGAGGTCGAAGGAGATGTCGCGGCAGCCGTACATCCCGCCGTATTTCTTGGTCAGGTTCCGGGCGCGGATCATCGGTTTCGGGGTCTGGTTCATGCCTCGTCCTCCCTGTGGGCGCGGGGTGTCCCCGCCAGCTCGGCGAATTCGTCGCGCCCGGCCATGGGGCCGAGATGCCCCTGTTCGCGGCGGGTGGCGCAGTAGTCGGTGTCCGAGCAGACGAACATGCGCTCGCCCGCGTCATTCAGGATGACCTCGTCCAGGTAGCTGTCCTCGGCCCCGCACAGGGCGCAGCACTGGTCCCAGGTCTCCACGGTGAACGGGAAGTCCTCGAAATCCAGGCTCCTGACCTCGGTGTAGGGCGGGATGGCGTAGATCCGCTTCTCGCGCCCCGCGCCGAAGACGTGCAGGGCCGGAGAGTTGTCGAGCTTGGGGTTGTCGAATTTGGGGATGGGCGACGGGGACATGATGTACCGGCCGTTAACCTTCACCGGGTACATGAAGTTGGTGGCGATGCGCCCGTGGCGGGCGATGTCCTCGTAGAGCTGGACGTGCATCACGCCGTACTCCTCCAGGGCGTGCATCGTGCGCGTCTCGGTCTCGCGCGGCTCCACCCAGCGCAGGGGTTCCGGGATGGGCACCTGGTAGACCATGATCTGGCCCTCGTTGAGCGGGAGCTCCGGAATGCGGTGGCGGGTCTGGATGACCGTGGCCTCGGCCGTGCGTTCGGTGGTCTTGACCCCGGTGACGCGGGCGAAGAACTTGCGGATGGAGACCGCATTGGTGGTGTCGTCCGCGCCCTGGTCGATGACCTTGAACACGTCTTCCGAGCCGAGGATGGAGGCCGAGAGCTGGATGCCGCCCGTGCCCCAGCCGTAGGGCATGGGCATCTCGCGCCCGGCGAACGGCACCTGATAGCCGGGGATGGCCACGGCCTTGAGGATGGCCCGCCGGATCATGCGCTTGGTCTGCTCGTTGAGGTAGCCGTAGTTGTAGCCGGTCTCGGCGGTGTTCGCGGCGGCGTTGACGGCGGTCATGCGGCCTCCTCGGTCTCGGTCTTGTCGTCCCCGGCGCGGGCGAGGATCTCCTCGCGCATGGCCCGGACCATGACCAGATCGGCCTGAAAGTCCACGTAATGCGGCAACTTGAGATGCTGGACGAACCCCTGGGCCTCCACATTGTCGCTGTGGGAGAGCACGAATTCCTCGTCCTGGGACGGGGCCGTGATCTCCTCGCCCAGCTCGCGGGCCTGGAGGGAGCGGTCCACCAGCGACATGGCCATGACCTTGCGCTCGTTGTAGCCGAAGGACAGGCCGTAACCGCGCGTGAACCGGGGCAGCTCGTCCTTGGACCCCTTGAAGCTGGTGACCATCTCGCATTCGGAGACGGTTATGTCGCCTATTTCGATTTCAAAACCGACTTCATCCGGTATGACGGAAACCGCCACCTCGCCCATGCGGATCTCGCCCGCAAAGGGGTGGTTGTCGCCGAACCCGCGCTGGGAGGAGTAGCCCAGCGCCAGCAGGAATCCCTCGTCGCCGCGCGCCAGGTTCTGGAGGCGCACGTCCCGGCTCGCGGGATAGAGCATGGGGTCCTTGGTGATGTCGCCCACGTCCGCGCCGGGGTCGTCCTCCGGCCGGTCCACCAGCCCTTCCCCGGCCAGCAGGTCCATGACCCGCGCCATGCCTGGGCGCTCGTTCCCGTCGCCATCCGCGAGGTCGGCCACGGCGGCGGGTTCGGGGCTCCCCTCGGCGGCCAGGGCGAAGTCCAGGAGCCGATGGGTGTAGTCAAAGGTCGGTCCCAGCACCTGTCCGCCGGGAATGTCCTTGAAGGTCGCGGAGATGCGGCGACGAACCTCCATGGCCGTGGTGTCGATGGGCTGGGTGTCGCAGAGCCGGGGCAGGGTGGTCCGGTAGGCCCGGAGCAGGAAGACCGCCTCCACCAGGTCGCCGCGCGCCTGCTTCACGGCCAGGGCCGCGAGCCAGGGGTCGTACAGCGCGCCCTCGCTCATGACCCGGTCCACGGACAGCCGCATCTGTTGAAGAATCTGATCCACGGTCAGTTCCGGGACGGTCTCGTCGCCCCGCCGCTCCTCGGCCATGAGCCGGTGGGCGTTGTCGATGGCCTGTTCGCCACCCTTGACGGCTACGTACACGTTATATCCCCACCCGGACCGTCCGCGGCAGCGAGACGATCTCCGTTTTGGTTGCCAGAATGACGTCATAGCCGAGCGGGAACCGCCGGCCGTTGCGTTGCAGGGCCAGCCAGAAATCGGCGTTCAGCCCGTCCACGTGGAGCCTGGTCTCGCCCTGGATGCCCGGCCCGCTCAGCCGGATGCCCCGTCCCACGTCCATGGACCGCACCTGGATGATCAGGGTGGCGGACCGGTCCGGGTATTCGAGGTCGCCGGGGTTGAACGCGTCCAGGTCGGGCAGTTCGAACCCGTCCAGGACCAGGCCGAAGGCCGCGTTCACGGGCTTGCGGGCAATGGCGCACCCGCAGTGGAAGCGGAGATAGGTCTGGATATCCAGGGGCGCGGCCGCGCCCGTCCACAGCGGCGTGTCCATGTCCACCAGGGCGAGGCAGACCGCGGCGGCGGCCGGGTGCAGCCCCTTGGGCGGCTTGGGCCAGTTGCCGAGCACCGTGACCGTGCCGGGGTGCGACATGGTCAGCAGGATGGCGCGGAAGATCCGCTGGTTGTCGTGGGCCGGGTCCCTGGGGTCCCTGGCCGTGTCCATTGCGTGTCCTTGCATGGTGTATCCCCTAGTCTTCGCCGCGGACCATGGTGAAGAAGTTCACCCTGGTGGCTGCGGTTTTGGCCGCCCGCTCGGCCCGGCTCCGGGCCAGCTCGCGGGCGATCGGGTCGATGACGGATCGGTACAGGGCGGGACCGTTCTGCGGGTCCTGGAGCAGGGCGTCGAACAGGGCCGCCAGTTCGGCGTGCCGCCGGTCGCGACCGGCCACGTACCCGTGGCCCACGCCGCCCCCCGCCAACCGGACGGAGCAGCGCGACAGGGTCATCTCGCCGAGGTTGAACCGCTCGCCCCTGGCCTCGGCCCTGGCGCGGACCATGGCCATGCCGATCTCGGGCGGGCGCAGGTGCAGGTACTCGGGACGGGGGTCGAGCGATTGGTAGGCCGTCTCCAGCCGGTCGGTCTCGGCGCGGGCGAGAATCCCCATCCAGTACTTTCTGGCCTCGGTTTGCCCGTCCTTGGGGGCCGTCATGTCACTATCGGGTTTCATTTCTGTGAAATCCTCGGAAGTTGTCTAGACAACCGCGGTTGCCTGTGGTCTCGGTGCTCGAAACAGGGGAAAAACGGAGGCGCGCATGCTCACGCGGGGAACCGGGGTCGCCCTGTGGCGACAGATCCACGACAGGCTGGAACGGGAGATCGCGTCCGGGCGCTACGGCCCCGGCGACCGGTTGCCGTCCGAAAGCAGGCTGTCCGCCGAGTACGGCGTGAACCGCCACACCATCCGCCGCGCCCTGTCCGGGCTGGAGGAGGACGGGCTGATCCGCGTGGAGCAGGGACGCGGCTCCTTCGTGCGCGAGCCGGTCATCCACTATCCGGTGTCCCGGCGCACCCGGTTCAGCGAGAACCTGTCCCGCCAGCGCCGCGAGCCGGGCAACGTCCTGCTCCTGGCCGTGGAGGCGGAGGCGGACCCGCGCGTGGCCGAGGCCCTGGCCATCGAGCCGGGCGACGTGGTGGCCCGGATCACCAGCGCGGGCGAGGCGGACGGGCGGCGCATCAGCTACTCCACTTCCTTTTTCCCCCGCACCCTGTTTCCGGGCATGGTCCGCGCCTACCGCGAATTCGGCTCCGTGACCCGCGCGCTCAAGCACTTCGGGGTGGCGGACTACTCCCGAAAGCGGACCCGGATCATCGCCCGCATGCCCACCACCGAGGAGGCCGAGGAGCTTCGCCAGCCCAGGACCCGCCCGGTGCTGGTCACCGAGAGCGTCAATGTCGACGGAGCGGGCGTCCCGGTGGAGTTCGGGGTCTGCCTGTTCGCCAGCGACTGGGTGCAAATTCTGGTGGAGCCTTGATGTACGCATGTCCTTGTCCCGTTTTCCGCGTCCGGCGAAGCTGCCGGCGCGACCATGGACAGGTGGTAGGGCAAGGCGCGCGGAGAGGCACTAGACAAGTTCGCGACTTGTCCATTTTGCCCCGTGATTTCAAATTGTTGTAACATAAGCGTCGCATTCGTCTCACAATTGATGCGCTTCCGTGCTTTTTCAAAACCGCGCCGCCTGTAAGTCAGAAGCCATGCACACGGACGAATCCAACGACCTGCGCCTGGGGGAGACGCCCCTGGTCCACCCCTCCGCCGACATCCGCGACTCCGTCCTGGGACGCTACACCGAGGTCCAGGAGAACTGCGCCCTGCTGGAGTCCTCCCTGGGCGACTACGCCTACCTCTCCCCCGGCTGCGACGTGGCCTACGCGGACATCGGCAAGTTCGCGTCCGTGGCCGCGCAGGTCCGCATCGGGCCGACCAACCATCCCATGTGGCGCGCCTCCCAGCACCATTTCACCTACCGCAGCGCGCGGTACGGGTTCGGGCCGGACGATCCGGGGCTGTTCGAATGGCGGCGCACCCAGCGGACCGTCGTCGGCTGCGACGTCTGGCTCGGCCACGCGGCCATCGCCCTGCCGGGCGTGACCGTGGGCCACGGCGCGGTGGTCGGGGCCGGGGCCGTGGTCAGCAGGGACGTGGAGCCGTACGCCATAGTGGGCGGGGTTCCGGCCAGGCCGATCCGGTACCGGTTCCCGGCCCCGGTGCGCGAGCGGTTGCTGCGCCTGGCCTGGTGGGACTGGCCTCACCATCGCCTGCGCCGGGCGCTGCCGGACTTCCGCGACCTGGATATCGAAGCTTTCCTGAACAAGTACGAGGGGGCCGGGCAATGAGCCTCGGACGGTACGGCGTGTATTACGCGCCCCCGCGCTGGAGCGATTTCGAGCGGTTCGGCACGGCCTGGCTCGGGCGCGACGCCGAGACCGGCGAACCGGTGACCCAGCCCGACCTGCCCGGTCTGGGCCGCGACGTGCTGCGCGAACTGACCGTGGAGCCGCGCAGATACGGATTTCACGGGACCCTGATGGCCCCGTTCGAGCCTGCGGAGGGGATCGGCGAGGCCACTGTCCTCGAACGGCTGGACCGGTTGGCCGCCACCCTTGCCCCGCTGCACATGGAACCCCTCGCCGTACGGGCCATAGGCTCGTTCCTGGCCCTGGTCCCGGCCTACCAGGACGGCCCGGCGGAGCTGGCCGAAGCGGTCCTGCGGGCCATGCACCCCCTGCGCGCGCCGGTCACGGAGGCGGACAGGGCGCGCCGCCGCGCCAACGGGCTGACCCCGGCCCAGGACCGGCTGCTGGAGCGATGGGGCTACCCCTACGTGCTCGGCGAATTCCGCTTCCACATCACCCTGACCGGCAGGGTGGCCGACCCCGGCCTGCGCGAGCGTATCGCGGGGCTGGCCCGCTGCCATGCGGCCACGGTCACCGGGCGGCCCCATCCGGTGCGCGAACTCTGCCTCTTTCACCAGCCGGACCGGGAGACCTCGTTCCGGCTCATACACCGGGCCAGGCTCGGCAACACATCGGAGACCTCATGACCCCAGGCACCCTGATCTACGTCATCGGCCCTTCCGGCTGCGGCAAGGACTCGCTCATGAACTACGCGCGCAGCCGCTGCCCCGGCGGCGAGGCCGCCTTCGCCCACCGCTACATCACCCGGGCCGCCGACGCCGGGGGCGAAAACCACGTTGCCCTGCTGCCCGACGAATACCAGGGGCGCCTCGACAGCGGGCTGTTCGCCCTGGCCTGGGACAGCCACGGTTGCCGCTACGGCGTGGGCGCGGAGATCGACCAGTGGATGGAGGCGGGGCTGAACGTGGTGGTCAACGGGTCCAGGGCCTACCTGCCCGAAGCGGCCCGCCGCTACCCCGGCATGCTCCCGGTGCTGGTCACCCTGGACCTCGACATCCTGCGCCAGCGGCTCATCCTGCGGGGCCGGGAGACCATGGATGAAATCGAGGCCCGGCTGGACCGCGCCGGGGCGTACTCGGTCTCGCACCCCGCCCTGGTCCGGCTGGACAACAGCGGCGAGCTCTCCGACGGGGGACGCAGGCTCCTGGAACTGGTCCGGCGCAGGCCCGCGCGCATGCGCCGGGCGGTCTGACCGGGCCGTCCGAAGGGACGGCCGAATCGCCGACCTTGACAATCCGGGAGCTTGGACTATGCTGTAAAAGCAACAACGTGAACTTCCACCGCTTCGCGGGAGCCCGGCCGCTCAGGCAAGGCAACCCCCCGAAGCCGGTTCAAGAGGGAACACGAACAGGCATCATCCCTTCCGGTCGACCAGCCCGGAGAGCCCAAGCCGCTCCTCCGCCAGACCGGTTCCACGCCGCATTCGACCCACGGTCGAAACCTTGTCCACCGGCTCCGGCAAGCACCGGCCCGTCCTCACCGGGTCCCCTGCCGCACCGGGACAAGTCCGCGCACCGCGGACCCCATGCCGCAATACCGGCCAGCGTGAAACGGATGCCTGTCCACCAAGCTCAAGGGGCGACGCCCCGACGCTTCCCGCCGAATGGCGACGGGAGGAAAGAGCACGCACAGGGCTACACCCGAGTCGAACCCGTCGCGGACCGTTCCGCAAGCCGTTCGACCCGCCCTCGGGCCGAGGCCACTCCGGCGCAAGCCGGACGCGACCGCCCGACATGCAACGCAACATTCATTGACTCGATCCCGGCCATCCCGCCCGGGGTCTTGCCGCATCACGGAGGTATCCCCATGGAATACGAATGTAAAAATTGTGACTGGTCCGGAACCTGGGACGAAATGATCCACGAAACCCTCTGCCCCTCCTGCCGCTCGGCCACACAGCCCGTGGACACCGAGGCGCACCCCCGCGTGGCCCCCGTCGTCCGCCTCTGCCCTCCTGACGCGCCGGGGGAATAGACAGCCCTGCCCGGCAGCCCCCCCATGCCGGGGGGGCTGGCCCGGTCCCTTGAAAATAACCCTTTACTTTCCCCGGCCGATGGACCATAGGTGGGGACTGCTCAGCGTGACTGGACGCACGATTACTTCTTGGCCCCACTTGGGCCGCACACGTTCCACACCTGTCGAACCAAGATTTACTCCCGTACCAGAGCACATCCGAAACACCCGGGAAACCGGACCCCGACCGCTGTCGCGCGCCGTCGAACAAACATCCTTCTACCAAAGGTTTATATGACTTTTTCCAACTTTTCCCTTGATTCCCGCATCGTCGCCGGAATCAAGGACTGCGGCTATGAAACCCCCACTCCGATCCAGCAGCAGGCCATTCCCCTGGTCCTGCAAGGGCATGACGTCATGGGCCTGGCCCAGACCGGCACCGGCAAGACCGCCGCGTTCGCCCTGCCCATCCTGCAACGGCTGCTGACCGGCAACAAATCCGAGCGGGCCATCCCCCGCGTCCTGGTCCTGGCCCCCACCCGCGAACTCGCCCTCCAGATCCTCGAAAACTTCCGGGACCTGGGCAAGCACGCCCGCGTGCGCTCCGCCGCGGTCATCGGCGGCGTGGCCATGAACCCGCAGATCCAGGCCTTCGGCCACAGCCAGGTGATCGTGGCCTGCCCCGGCCGGTTGGTCCGGCTCCTGAGCAAGGGCGCCGTCAACCTCAACCACATCGACACCCTGGTGCTGGACGAGGCCGACCGCATGCTCGACATGGGCTTCATGCCGGACATCAAGCGCATCCTGGCCAAGCTGCCCGCCCGCAGGCAGAACCTGCTCTTTTCGGCCACCATGCCCGCGGACATCCGCAAGCTCGCCGACAAGATCCTGAACAACCCCAAGACCGTGCAGGTGGCCAACACCAAGCCGGTGGAGAGCGTTGAGCACCGGTTCCTGAACACCCAGGGACACCTCAAGGGCGAGGTCCTGGGCAAGCTGCTCAAGACCATCGACCACCAGAGCGTGCTCATCTTCACCCGCACCAAGCACAAGGCCAAGAACCTGGCCCGCAAGCTCGCGGGCGCGGGCCACGCCTCGACCTTCCTGCAGGGCAACATGAGCCAGAACCAGCGCCAGCGGGCCCTCGACGGCTTCCGCGACGGGAAATTCTCCATCATGGTGGCCACGGACATCGCGGCGCGCGGCATCGACTGCGACCGCATCTCCCACGTCATCAACTTCGACATGCCCGACACCGTGGAGACCTACACCCACCGCATCGGGCGCACCGGCCGCGCCGGGCGCTCCGGCCAGGCCGTCAGCCTGGTGACCAGCGAAGACAAGACCCAGGTGCGCGACATCGAGCGCGTCATGCGCGTCAAGCTGCACCAGGACGTGATCTAGCCCCGCCGACCCCACGCAACGACAAGGGCCGCAGCTTCGAGCTGCGGCCCTTTTTTCGTCCGATACATCGGGGACCCCTGGATCAGAGGGGGGATTACCGCGCGGCAGGGTCACGCGGACCACGGTGCCGGTCTCGCCGGTATCCATGTCGATGGTCCCGCCGTGGGCCTCCACGGCCAGCCGGGCGCTGTAGGTCCCGAGCCCGGTGCCGCTGCCCTTGCCCGCCGTGGAATACTTGTCGAAAAAGTTCTGCCGGACCTCCGGGGGAACCGGTTGGCTATTGCGGATTTCCAGCACGCAGGGATCGCCGCTGCGCAGGTCCGCGCGGACCGGCTCGCCGCCGGACGCCTCCACCGCGTTCTTGAGCAGGTTGGCGACCATGCCGTAAAGCAAAGTCCCCTCGCCCTGGATGATCAGTTCCCGGCCGTCCCCGGCCTCGGCCCCGTCCAGGGTGACCTCCACCGGGCAGGCGGGTTCGCGCTGCATGCCGGTATCCCGCGCCGCGCGCCGGATGATGCCCAGCCAGTCCACGGGTACGGGCTGATGGTTGTAGGTGCCGGATTCGAGCTTGTACAGGGTCAGGGACTGGTTGATGAGGTCCATCATCTGCATGCCCGCCTCCTCGACCACCCGGAGCATCTCCTTCTGGCGGTCGGTGAGGTTCTCTTCCTCGCGCATCAGCCGGGGCAGGCCGATGATCCCCATGAGCGGCGACTTGAGGTCGTGACGGACGATGCGCTCCACGTCCTCCTTCAGCTTTTCCGCCGCCTTGCGCGCCGTGACGTCGACCCCGACGCACAGGATGCCGGACGGCCTGCCCATCTCGTTCACCAGGACCGAGATGGCCAGGGAGAGAAAGGCCTTGGTCTCGTTGCGGCGGAGCACCTCCACCTCGGTGAAAGTGTGGCCCTCGCCCTTTTCGGCCAGCCCCGCGAACCGGGCGCGCAGACCGCCCCCTTCCACGTCCTCCTCCGGCAACAGGAGACCGACCGCCTCGCGCCCCTTCAACTCCTCCGGGGCCGCGCCATAGAACCCCTGGCCGAACCGGTTTATGAAGAGCACCCGCCCCTCAAGGTCGGTCTCCAGGACGATGAAATGCGATTGCTCCACCAGGTCGCGGTACAGCCTGCGGCTCTCCCGCAGCCGGTTTTCGGCCTCCACCCGCTGGTCGATGATCCGGTTGGAGGCGCGGGTTCCCAAGAACTCGCCCCGGTCGTTGGTCACCGGCACGCAGCGATGGGATAGCCAGTGCTCCACCCCGTCCTTGGACACGATGCGGAAATCCATGGACACCGAGTCCGCGCCCTTGCGCTCCTGCATCAGGTGCGCGCGGATCAGTTGACGGTCCTCGGGATGAACCAGCTTGGTCAACAGGTGGGGGTCTTCCATGAATGCGGTCCGGGGATAGCCGGTGATGCGCAGGCAGGACGGGGAGGTGTATACGAACTTGCCCTCGGGGTCGCGCCAGTACTCCCAGTCATAGGTGAAGTCGGACACCGTGCGGAACCGCTCCTCGCTCCGGGCCAGCTCCTCGTTGGCCGCCTTCAACCGGCGAAATATGGGCCTTATCTGCAGGATGCCGAGCAGGATGATGATCGAGACCAGAAGCCCGATCAGCTCGAAGGCCAGGTCCGGCACGACCGCGCCCTGCCAGGACATGTACAGGGTGTGGACCCGGCGGTGGACCATGCCCACCAGACCGGCGGCGATGAGAATCCAGGACAGCCTGCGGCCCGTCTCGGGAATCAGGAAAAGCGCCAGGACCGCAGCCGCGAGCTGCAAGGCGATGGAGGCGATGATGATCAGGTCCATGCGTACCCCTGCGGTTGCAGTACAACCTCTTGGGTTACACCCTACCCCCGAATTGATCGATTGTGCAAACAGGAGTTCCGGGATGCCTCCGAGCCTCCGGCGGCCAGGGGGGAAAGGGGAAGAGGGGGACCTTTTGGAAAAGGTCCCCCTCTTCCCCTTTCCCCCCTGGACCCCCCAATCCCCATCTCCCCTCCAAAACTTTGTATGTCGCTTCGCGAGGCTCGAGGGTTAAATGAAAGCCTCTTCCTCTCCAAGTCCCGACACGCCGCCCTTGCAATTCCCCTTATCCCCCAAACTGCCCGGCGGCGTGGGCAACCGTCCCGAAGGGTTCGCGCCGGGCGGCTGACCGCGCGCCGCAGACGTCCGGCGCGAACCCTTCGGGACACCGCATTCCCGCCCCCGGCCAATCCCTCCGCGAAGCCGCACATACCTTCGCCCTCCTTCCCCTTCCCCAACACACACCCTCCCGCGCCCGCACGGACCTGCCGAAGGCACCCAAAAAGTTTGGGAGGGTCCAGGGAACCCTTTTTAAAGGGTTCCCTGGCCGCCGGAGGCGCCCGCCCGGCGAGGGCATCCGGCAAGGTAGTTCGGAGCGGAGCGGCGAAGCGCCCAAAAAAAGCGCCTGCGGGATTCCCGCAGGCGCTTGGAAGGCGAATGGCCGGCGGTTATTCCAGGGTCTTGATGAAGGCGTCGGCCTCGGCGATGGATTTGTCCATCTCCTTGATGAGGGAGTCCACGTCGGTGCGGATGGAGGACAGCTCGCCTTCGAGTGCGGCGATGGCCTTGGCGTTGAGGTTGTGCTTGAGGTAGAGGACCTGGTCCTCGAACGCCTCGAGCACGGGGTACATCTTCTTCTCGGCGTTGCGCATGGCCCTGATCAGACCGTTGTAGCGGCTCTTGGTGGCGGTCAGTTTCTGCTGGCTGGAGCGGCGCAGCTTGTCGCTGGAGTAGAGCTTGATCTCGTCGCTCCACTCGTCGAACAGGGCTTCGGCCACGTCCTCCACGGAGTCGATGCGGCTCTTCACTTCGTCCGCCTGGTCCTTGCAGTCCTCGTACTCGGCGTCGAGCTTCTCGTAGACTTCCTGAAGCTTGCCGCCGTCGAAATCGACCACGGACTTGAACTGTTCCAGGGCCGAGGCGAATTCTTCCTTGGCCTCCTCCTGGGACATGCGCGCCTTTTCCACGCGGTCGGACAGGATTTCACGCTTGTCGTAACCCATGGACTCCATGGTGGAATAGTAGGCCTTGGAGCAGCCGAGGGTGAAGAGGAGGGAAAGGGCGGACAGGGCCAGGACAAACGGTTTCATGCACAACTCCTTGGGGTGACGCGATTTTCGGCTTGAATACAACAAAGGGATTGGATGGGCAAACGCTAAGGCCGCTGGATCAGGAGCGAACGCGCCCCCCTGACTATGGCTTCGGTGAACCCGGCAAGCCGCCCTGAATCGAGATTCCAGCAATGCCAGTGCAAGCGCACGGTGAAGACGTGCCCGGGCAGGAGGTCGACGAACTCGCCCCGTTCGAGGTGCGGCGCGGCCTGCTGGTCCGGGAGCATGCCCGCCACCCGCCCGGTGGCGATGGTCGGCGCGAACCGCTCCGAAGACGGCAGGTAGAACCCGTTGCGCAGCTCCGGCCTCGCGCCCAGGGCCCGGCCCAGCAACACCTCGTGCATGACGTCCTTGCGGTTGAAGATCAGGATCGGGGCGGCCTCAGCCGCTTCCAACGTCTTGCCGTCACGGTAATATTTCATTTTGTATGACTTAGTCGCATACAATCTGTAATCCATATCCCCGAGATATGCGGCGCGGCATCCCTGGACCGGTTCGGCGCGGTCGGACACGCAGCCCAGAACCTCGCCCGCCTTGAGCAGTCCGAGAGTGGCGGCCTGGTCGTCCACGCTGAGATCGAGGAGTACGGCATGCGCGTCCAGGAAGGGGTCCACGGCCGGGAAGAACCAGGTGGCCAGGGAGTCGGCGTTGACGCCCACGGCCAGGGTGTCGAACCCCTGGCCGGGGGAGCCGAGCCCTTGGCCAAGGTCCGCTTCCAGCCGCTTCACCTGCCGGAAATGCTTGAGCATCTCCTGTCCCGCCGGGGTGGGCACGGGCGGCGTGGAGCGGACCAGCAGCACGCACCCGGCCTGCTCCTCCAGCAGCTTGACCCGCTGGGACACGGCCCCCTGGGAGAGATGCAGCGCCCGCGCCGCCTTCTCGAACCCCCCTTGGCCCAGAACCGAGGCGAACGCCTCCACCAACTTGTAATCGAGCATGCACAATCATTAGCAAATCTAATTAACCATGAAAACAATTAGTTTTACACCAACATCACCCCCCCGCTACAACCCTCCCCAACATCAACGACACCAACCCCCTTTCCCCCTCCCCGCGAAGCGGCAACAAAAAGTTTGGGAAAAGGAGGGGATGGGGGTCCGGGGGAAGGGGAGGAAAGAACCCTTTCCAAAGGGTTTTTCCTCCCCTTCCCCCGGCCGCCGGAGGCAAACACATATGACACCATTCATTCAGGGATACGCCATGGGCGGCGGGCTGATCGTGGCCATCGGTGCGCAGAACGCGTTCGTGCTGGCCCAGGGCGTGCGGCGCAACCATCATCTGGCCGTGGCCGCGTTGTGCATCCTGTGCGACGGACTGCTGATCGGGCTGGGCGTGACGGGCGTGGGGACCATGGTCGCGGCGAACCCGACGCTGGGGATGATCGCGGCCTGGGGCGGGGCGGCCTTCCTGAGCTGGTACGGGCTGACCGCGCTGCTGGCGGCCATGCGCGGCGGGTCGCTCACGGCCCGCAACGGGACGGAGCGGGACCTGCGCAAGACCCTGATCCTGACCCTGGCCGTGACCCTGCTCAACCCGCACGTGTATCTGGACACCGTGGTCCTCATGGGCTCGGTCTCGGGCCAGTTCCAGGGCGAACTGCGCTACCTGTTCGGGCTGGGCGCGTTCGCGGCCTCCGCCACCTGGTTCCTGGCCCTGAGCCTGGGCGGCCAGGCCCTGGCCCCGCTGTTTTCCCGCGACGTCACCTGGCGCGTCCTGGACGGCGCGGTCTGCCTGACCATGTGGTCCATCGCCGCGTCCCTGATCCACCGCACCCTGACCGCCTAGCCTGTCTCGAACCCTCCAAAACCCGTCGCATAGCTGGCTATATGAATATCTATCTTATCGGATTATAAGCATCTTCCAGATCAGCCCTTTTTCGGGTCGTCCGGCCTGCCGTGGAGGAAGAGGCGCTCCCAATCGAGCGGGACGAGGCTGCGGGCATTGCGCCATTGGAGGTAGGCCCAACCCTCGGCGGGGATGGTCCGGACCAGGACCTTGTTGACGAACTGTCTGCCGTCGTCGCCGCAACACTTGCAGGCCCAGCCGCAGATGTCGCAGGTGCAGCCGCCGGTCTTGATCATCTCCTTGTTGGTCCCGGAGTTGTCGCAACAGGCGTCGCACAGGCGCAGATGGGCGGGGCCGGGGCCGGGTGCGGAGGCGGGTATCGAAGGGCTCATCCAGATTAGGTAGGGACGCGGTCCGGCCCGGTCAACCCCGGCTTCCTTTTACGCGCCGGGCGGGGTAGGGTCCGGGCAGGAGCAAGCCATGACCGTGTGCAAGACCAAGCCGATCCGCGCCCTGCGCGAAGACACGGGCCGGACCCCGCCGCCGGGCCAAGGCTCGGACGGGAACGGCAGCGGGCCTGGGACGGAACGCGAGGGAACGGGCGACCGGCCGGAAACCGTGGCCGATGAGCCCGGCGGGGTGCTTGTCTGCCGGGGATGCCGGACCAAGATCACCAGCCCCTCCCTGGCCATGGCCGTGGACGGCAAACACCGCCACGTCTTCTTCAACCCCTACGGGCTGGTCTTCGAGCTGGGCTGCTTCGCCTCGGCCAGGAACCTGGTCGCGGAAGGGGTGCCCGTGGCGGAGTTCACCTGGTTTCCGGGGTACCGCTGGCAGCCCGTGACCTGTTCCGGGTGCCGTGCGCAGCTGGGCTGGAAATACCTGGGCGCGGACAGCGGTTTCTTCGGCCTGATCCTCAAGAACCTCCTGGACGCGCGCGGAACCTGGCCCTGATCCCCCTGGCAAGCGGTTGGACGATGGCGTACACTGCGCCGCATGGAACCGATTGAACGACACTGCCTCGAATGGCTGCTGGCCTTTGCCCGCGAACACCGCGACCGGACCGGCGGCGAGCTGCGCGGCCTCATCCAGCGCAAGATCACCCACACCATGCGCGTGCTGGCCCACGCCCGGCGCATCCTCGACGAGCTGCAACCGGCCCCCGAGCTGCGGCGCGCCGCCGAGATCGCGGCCATCCTGCACGACACGGCCCGCTTCCCGCAGCTGGAGCGCAGGGCGACCTTCGACGACCATGCCGGGTACAACCACGCCGTGGAGGGCGCGCGCATCCTGGCCGGGACCGACCTGCTGGCCCCGCTGGGCGAGAAGTGGCGCGCAGTGGTGCTGACCGCGGTCAGGCTGCACAACCTCGGCGTCCTGCCCGACGACCTGACCGGGGAGGAGCGGACCGTGACCGAACTGTTGCGCGACGCGGACAAGCTCGACGCCATCCGCAACAACCTGCGCCACATGGACCCCAAGACCCTGCACGGCAAGGCGCTCAAGAGCGGGCTGACCTGGCACGAGACCGAGGTCTCCCCGGAGGTGGTCCGGCTGACCCTGGACCGGCAGCTCATCCCGTTCCAGTCCATCAAGTGGTCCAATGATTTCATCCTGTTCCTGTGCAACTGGCTCCACGACCTGCACTTCCCCTATCCCTACCGGCACCTGGACCGGACCGGCCGGTTCGAGGAGCTGCTCGGCTGGCTGCCGGACAGCGGCCCGTTCCCGGAGATCAAGGCGCTGCTGCGCGCGGACCTTGCGCGGGCCGCGCGGGGTTGACCCCCTCCCGACCGCAGGGCTACACCGGACCATGGCCGACCGATACCCCATCCCCGCGAGCTTCCACCGGGTGGAAGAGACCATCAAGCGCAGCCGGTTCATCACCTCGCTGGGGCACGCCCCGGACCTGGAATCCGCCCGCGCCTTCGTGGCCGCCGTCAAAGAGGAATTTCCCGACGCCACCCACAACTGCTGGGCCTTCAACGCGGGGCCGCCTGGCGATACCGCGTTCGTGGGGCTGAGCGACGACGGCGAGCCGAGCGGCACCGCCGGCAAGCCCATGCTGACCGCACTGCTCCACTCCGGGGTGGGCGAGATCGCGGCGGTGGTCACCCGCTATTTCGGCGGCACCAAGCTCGGCACCGGCGGGCTGGTCCGCGCCTACACCTCCATGGTCAACCTCGGCCTGGAGACCCTGCCGACCAGGGACATGGTGATCACCGTGCGGCGCGCCCTGTCCATCCCCTATCCCGCCGTGACCCTGTTCAAACGGATGCTCCCGGAGTTCGAGGCCGAGGTGGCGGAGGAGACCTTTGCCGAGGACGCCGGTTTTCTGGTGGAGCTGCCCGAGGAGCGGGCCTCGGCATTCGCCGACGCCGTGACCCAGCTCACGGACGGACGGGCCGTTATCCGCGAAAAATGATGGGGCGACCGGTTGCGGTCGGCCCCGAAAATACGCTAGCCTAAAGTAGACTATTGATAATCCGGGGTAACAGCAAGGCTCAAAGCAGGTTCCATGTCCACACAGAAATTGCGCGCGATCTACAAGCAACTCAACGATAAGATTGACGATTCCAAAGAGAAAGCCCTGTTCGAGATCAAGGAGCTGAAGAACGACCTCAACGAACTCCAACGACATCTCTCCGGGCGCAAGAAGGAAACGGATATCCAGCCCGAGGACCTCATGCGCTCCGTTTTCGAGCTCGCCCAGCATCTGCGCGACGCCAAAAAGCGGGAAGAGGTCGTGGCCGACATGGAGTTCGTGGCCGCCGAGGCCGAGGCCGAGGAATACCTGCTCTCCAGGGGGGCCAAGCTCCTGACCCGCCCGGCGGGCTGGCATTTCCAGACCGCCAAGGAGCGATTCCTGCTCCACGAGTCCGACCCGGTGGAGGCCGCCGCCGAGCTGCGCAAGCTCCTGGCAGCGGGCAAACGGCTCAAGCGGCCCAAGAAGAAAAAGAGCTGAACCCTCCCCCTCCCCTTGACTTTTCGGGGATGGGCCGCATTTCTAAGCAGTTGCCAACCCCAACCAACGGGAACCAAACCATGCTCAAACGTATCGTCCCGGCCTTCCTGGCCCTAATCATGCTCCTGTCCCTCTCCGGCTGCGGCTACAACGCCATGCAGCAACAGGAAGAGGAAGTGTACGCCGCCTGGGCCAACCTCGAATCGGCCCTGCAACGCCGCGCGGACCTCATCCCCAACCTGGTGGAGACGGTCAAGGGCGCGGCCGCCCATGAACAGGGCACCCTGACCGCCGTGGTCGAGGCGCGCGCCAAGGCCACCCAGACCACCCTGTCCCCGGAAATGCTCACCGACAAGGCCGCCCTGGCCAACTTCCAGGCTGCCCAGGGCCAGCTGTCCTCGGCCCTGTCCCGGCTGATGGTCGTGGTGGAGCGGTACCCGGACCTCAAGGCCAACCAGAATTTCCTGGCTCTGCAACACCAGCTGGAAGGGACCGAGAACCGCATCAACGTGGCCCGCACGCGCTACAACGACGCGGTCAAGACCTTCAACTTCTCCATCCGCAAGTTCCCCAACTCCTTGACCAACTCCCTCCTGCTCCACCTGGAGCGCAAGGAGTTCTTCGAGGCCGATCCGGGCGCGAAGACCGCTCCCAAGGTCAACTTCGGAACCGAGGCCAAGGCGGAGTAGCCCGGTGCGCGCTTCCCTCTCCCGGCTGGCGGGCGCGGCCCTGGCGCTGCTCCTGATCCTGGGCGCACCCCTCTGGGCCTCGGCCCTGGACGTGCCGCCCTACACCACGCGGGTCAACGACCTGGCCAAGATGATGTCCCCGGCCACGCGCCAGGACATCGAGGCCCGGCTCGCCGACCTGGAGGCCACGGACTCCACCCAGGTGGCGGTGCTCACCGTGCCGTCCCTCGAGGGCGACTCCATCGAGGACTTCTCCATCCGCGTGGCCGAGGCCTGGAAGGTGGGCCGCAAGGACTTCGACAACGGCGTCATCCTGCTGGTCTCCAAGCAGGACCGCAAGATCCGCATCGAGGTCGGCTACGGCCTCGAAGGACGGCTGACCGACGTGCTCTCCGGGCGGATCATCGACAACGTCATCACCCCGCAGTTCAAGGCGGGCGACTTCGACCGCGGATTCAGCGACGGCGTGGCCGCCATCTGCGGCGCGGTGCGCGGCGAATACACCGCCCCGCAACCCAAACCCAAGAGCAAGATCAACATCCTGGCCATCCTCATCGGCCCCATGATCTTCATGATCCTGTTCACCGAGAAGTTCGGACGCCGCAGGTCCGACGTCACCGGCAAGGCCAACTCCGTGCGCCGCTCCGGCTCCGGCTTCATCTTCCTGCCCGGCCCGCGCATCGGCGGAGGCGGAGGATTCGGCGGCGGTGGCGGCGGGTTCGGCGGATTCGGCGGCGGCGGGTTCGGCGGCGGCGGCGCGTCGGGCGGCTGGTAGGAGCACAACCATGAGCAGCAAAGCGGAATCCTTCCTCACCCCGGCGGAGCAGAAGACCCTGGTCGATTGCGTCCGCGAGGCCGAGGCGCACACCTCCGGCGAGATCGTCCCGGTCATCGCGACCATAAGCCACGACTACCCGCGCGGCGGGCTGCTCGGCGCCATGGTCTGCGCGTCCCTCACCGCCCTCCTCCTGACCCTGACCCTCGGCCGCGACGACATGTGGGTCTTCCTCGGCCTGTTCCTCGCCCTGTACCTCTGCTTTTCCCGGCTGTTCGACGCCTTCCCGGCGCTCAAGCGCCCGTTCATCGCCAAACGGGAAATGGCCGAAGAGGTCGAAGAGGCCGCCTTCACCGCCTTCTACCGCCACGGGCTGCACGAAACCCGCGACCAGACCGGCATCATCATCTACGTCTCCATCTACGAGCGGTCCGTCCAGGTCCTGGCCGACAAGGGCATCAACGACCTCGTGGACCCCAAGGTCTGGAACGAGGTCGTCTCCCTGGTCACCTACGGCATCCGCAACAACAAGCCGGGCGAAGGGCTGTGCTCCGGCGTCAGGCGGTGCGGCGAAATCCTGGCCGAACAGTTCCCCATCAAACCCGACGACACCGACGAACTGCCCAACCTGATCATCGAATAGCCCGAAACGGCCCGATTTCACCCAAGGGTCACCTGTTCTCAATACTCCCGTAACAACGGTCTGATCTCCTGCAGTAACCCAAGGAGGTCCGTCATGTGCGCCGCCGTACCCGTGGCCGTGCTGCTGCTCGTCATCTTCGCCGCCCTGACCATCGTCAGGCTGACCGGCACCGGCTCCCCCAATGCCGACCTGCTGGCCGGTTTGCTCGGGGGTTGCGCCTGCGGCGCCCGGGGGGAAGGGGAGAGAGGGAACCCTTTGGGAAAGGGCTTCCCTCTCTCCCCCTCCCCCCGGCCCCCCCATCCCCTCTCACCCTCCTAAACTTTGTGTCGCCGCTTCGCGGGGCGGAGCGCGCGGGCACAGAACGCTTCTCGGAGGGATTGGCCGGGAGCGAACAAACGGAACGCAATAGCCTGATTGTGCGATTTTTTCCTACACCCTCCCAACCAAATTCAGCCCCTTCCGAACAACACCCCGCGATTTCGGACGGAAAAAACGGCGTGCCTCGTCCGATGAAGAGGCACGCCGTACCGTCCGTTCTTTCCGCCCGAAATCGCCCATCCGCACGCCTTCGAGCGAAGCGAGCGCCAAAAAGTTTTGGAGATTCTTAAGAACCTTTTTCAAAAGGTTCTTAAGCGGGTGCAGGGCAGCGCCCTGCCCGCCGGAGGCCTCTTTCGACCGCAACCCGTCCCTTCGCTAGAAGAACGCCCCCATGACGATATCGATCTGTTCGGCGTACTTGTTGACGATATTTTCCAGGGCGGATTCGGGGTCGAGACCGAGGAGGTTCCAGGCGTTCTCGTCGAGCCCGGGCATGACGTACATGCCGCCTTTGGCGATCTCCACGGCGTTGGTCAAGTTGTCCGCCACGTGGATGACGGCCGGCTCCAGGGGGTTGGGGAACTCCATGGGGTTGTGGTGGTAGTTGATCATGTTGGAGAGCCCTTCGGGGAACTTCCAGGCGGTGAGCAGCGGCTTGCTGATGTCGGTATGGCAAAATTCCATGACGGACATTTCGGCCTCGACCAGGGGGATGCAGTTTTCGCGGGCGAAGAGCATGGCCTCGGTGGAGGCGTAGGGCAGTTTCTTGAACAGGATGAGCCTGCCGACGTCGTGGAGCAGGCCGCCGATGAAGAACCGTTCAGGGGACAGTCCGGTCTGTGTGGCGGCGAGCATCTTGGCGAAGATGCCGCAGGTGATGGAGTGCCGCCAGAAGCTCTGCATGTCCACGAGTTCGGGCGGGATGTCCTTGAAGTAGTTGATGGCGGAGATGCCCAGGGCGAGGGTGGAGAGCTCCTTGCCGCCCACCAGGGCCACGGCGCGGGTGATGGAGTCGATGGTCTGGGGGAAGCCGTAGAGCGGGCTGTTGACGAGCTTGATGAGCTTGGCGGACAGGCTCATGTCGGTGCTGACGACCTTGGCGATGCGGTCGGCGGAGGCGGCCCCGTCTTCGAGGACCTCCTTGATGCGGAAGAAGATGTCCGGGAAGCTGGCCAGTTCGGTCTCGTGCTTGACGATGGTTCCGGGCGAGCCCATGCCCCGGATGAAGATGTCTTCGAGGTGTTCGACGCTGGTGGCGCGGCGCCGGTCGAGGTCGGGCAGTTCCCACCCCCCGGCCACGGCGCGGGCGGTGAGTTCCAGGGCGATGCGGTACATTTCGATGACCGGCGCGGAGTCCGGGTTGGCGTAGAGGAAGAATTCCCGGACGTATTCCTCGATTTCGCGCAGGGTGTCCTCGCTCAACTCGTCGAGGCCCGCTTCCACGTCGGCCTGGTTCACGCCCACGCGTTTGAGCAAGGCCAAATGACGCTCTTCGAGTTCGGTGCCGCCCTTGAAGAGCAGCCTGCCGTCCTTGGAGACCAGATCCGAGGCCAGGACCATGCCCGCCTTCAGCTCATCAAAGCCCTTGATACCCAAAACAACATCCTCCGATAGCGGGGTCTTCCCTACTCTTCCTTCTTGTATGCGATGGCGCCTGCGTGGTGAACCGGCTTGAACGTCTGGGAAACCTTGTGCAGGGACTCCGAATGGCCCACGAGCAGGTAGCCGCCGGGGAGCAGGTTGTCGTAGAACGCCTGCACCACCTTGCGCTTCATGGCATCGTCGAAATAGATGATCACGTTTCGGCAGAAGACGATGTGCGACCTCGGCACCCGTTTCAGGGCCAGGGGGTCGTTGAGATTCATCTGGGTGAAGTTGACCAGCCGCTTGAGCCGGGGGTCGATCTCCCAGCCCGCCGGGACCGGCTTGAAGTACCGTGACCGGATCTCTTCCGGGGTGGTCTTGAAGGCGTATTCGCCGTAGACGCCGCTTCGGGCGCGGTTGATCATCTCCTCGGAGAGGTCCACGGCGGTGATGTTGATCCGCCACCGGGCGTATTCCATCTTGAGGGTCTCCAGCAGGAGGATGGCCAGGGTATAGGGCTCCTCGCCGGAAGAGCACCCCGCGGACCAGATGTTCAGTTCATACCGTCCGGCCCTGCGCTGCTCTTCCAGCTTTTCCTTGAGGATGACCTCCTGGAAGGCGGAGAGCTGCTTCATGTCCCGGCAGAAACTGGTCTCGTTGGTGGTGACCAGTTCGAAGAGCTGCTTGAGTTCCTGGTTCTGGCGGTCGAGCTTGAGATACTTGACGTAGTCGGAAAAGCTGGTCAGCCCCAGCTCTCCAAGCCGTTTGGAGAACCGGTTCTCGAACAGGTACTTACGCTTGACGTCAACGAAAATGCCGCTCTTTTCATAGATGAAGTCGCGCAGCTCGACAAACTCTTCATCCGTGATCCGAACGCTTTTCCGCAACGTCGAGGATTTGGAAAACAAAGAACCCATGCAATCTTGTCCTTAAAAGATATATCCACCGCCCGTCACGCCCCTGAAACACTCCCCCTGGGCGGTTCACGGCACGCTAGCCCGATATGTTACAAATAACAACTGATTGCCTAGTCAATAACGTAGGCCTGAAGAGGGAGCCTCCCGGACAGGACACGAATCGCCCCGCCGGCCAGGGCGGCCATTTCGGCCTCGCCGGGGATGACCTCGATGGGCGCGAGCCAGGACAGGCGGCGGGTCAGGTCGTCCACCAGGGTCCGGCTGCGCGCCAGGCCGCCCGTCAGGACCACGGCGGCCAGGTCGAGCCCGCCTTGGTCGCCCGCCAGGGCGGGTCCCATGGACGCGATGCACCGGGCGATGTTGTAGCCCATGCTGCGGTAGACCAGCTCCGCCCGTTCGTCGCCGTCCTCCACCCGGGCCAGGACCTCGCGCAGGTCGTTGGTTCCCAGATGGGCGATCAGCCCGCCGTGACGCAGGATGGTCTCCTTGAGCTCCGCCGGGGTGCGCTCGCCGCGCGCGATCATGTCCAGGACCGGCACCAGGGGCAGGGAGCCGGTCCGCTCCGGCGAGAACGGACCCTCGCCGTCCAGGGCGTTGATCACATCCACCACCCGGCCGTGTCGGTGCGCGCCGATGGAGATGCCGCCCCCAATGTGACAGACGATGAAGTTCGCGTCCTCGTACTCGATACCGAGCCTGCGTGCAACCAGCCGTGCCGTACCCCGCTGGTTCAGGGCGTGGAACAGGCTGCGCCGGTTCAGCCCCGGCATGCCGGTCAGCCGCGCCTCGTCCATGAGCTCGTCCGTGACCACCGGGTCCACCACGAAGGCGGGCGCTCCCCACTTGCGGGACAGGGCCAGGCCGAGCATCCCGCCGAGGTTGCAGGCGTGCTCGCCATACGTTGCGTTCGCCAGGTCGTGGACCATTTCGTCGGACACTTCGTAAACACCGCCCGGCAGGGCGCGCAGCAGGCCACCGCGCACGGACAAGGCCTCGATGTCGCCGGTGTCCACCCCCTCGCGGTCGAGGAAGGCGGTCACGTCGCGCAAACGCAGGTCGAACTGGTCCGCCACCCGCTCGAACGGGGCCAGCTCCTCGCGCAGGTGCTGGACCTCGGCCAGGGCCAAAGGCTCGCCCACGGGCAGGGAATTCTCGAATAATGCCAGCTTGGTGGAGGTGGAACCGGGGTTGATGACCAGGATGCTCATGCATTCCTCCGGGCCAGGACCGAGGCCAGGGCGATGGAGTGGAACTTGGACGCATCCGAATCGCCGCGCGACGGGACCACCACCGGCACCCGGCTGCCCACCACCACGGCGGCCATGGTGCAGCCGCACAGGGTGGACAGCGCCTTGTAGAGCACGTTGCCCGCCTCGATGTCCGGGGTCACCAGGATGTCCGCGTTGCCGGCCACCGGGCTGTCGAACCGCTTGGTGGCCGCCACCTCGCGGGACACGGCCAGGTCCAGGGACAGGGGGCCGAGCACCCGGGCGTCGCCGAACTCGCCCTGGCGGGCCATCTTGGTCAGGATATCCCCATCCAGAGTGGCGGGCATGGCGGGATAATTGATTTTCTCCGTTGCCGCCAGGATGGCGCAACGCGGTTCGCGCAGGCCCAGCGTCCGGGCCACGTCCAGAGCGTTCTTGAGGATGTCCACCTTGCGTTGCAGGGTGGGGGCGATGTTCACCCCGGGGTCGGTCATGAGCATCAGCCGCTTGTCCACGGGCGATTCGAAGACCGAGACGTGGCTCAGGATGCGCGAGGGGTGCGGCACGCCGGTCTCCTTGTTGAGCACCGCCTTGAGCAGGGTGGCCGTGGAGACCAGCCCCTTCATGATCAGCTGGGCCTCGCCTTCGCGAAACAGCCGGACCGCCTCGAACACGGCCCCGGCGTCGTCGGTGACGTGGATCTGCCGGAACGGGGAGATGTCCAGCCCGCGCTCGTCCGCGATGCGCCGGGTCTCGTCCATGTCGCCGATGAGGATCGGCTCGGCCACGCCGCGCGCATGGGCGTCCAGCCCGGCCCGGAGCACGAACCCCTCGGCGGACCGGGCGATGGCCACCTTGGGCATGGGGCCGTCGTGGTCCAGGGCGGCCTCCACCAGCTCGTGCAGGCTGGCTATGGGTTTGAAATCGGCCACTATTCGTCCCCGCGCTTGAGAGCGATCATCCCGGACCGGCACATGGACTTGATGCCGTAGGGGATGAGCATCTTGATCAGCCCGTCCACGCGCTCCTGGTCGCCGGACAGCTCCACGGTGACGGTCTCCTGGCCCATGCCCACCACGTTGGCCCGGAAAACCTCGAAGATCTGCATCAACTGGCCGGTCCGGGCCGGGTCCGTGGCCACCTTGATCATGACCAGCTCGCGGTCCACGAAATCCTTGCGCGACAGGTCGTCGAGCTGGATGACCGCGTCCAGGGACGCCAGGTAGCGCCCGATCTCGTCGATGGCCCCGTCGTCGCCGTCCACGCAGAGCACGATGCGCGAAACCTCGGGGTTCTCCGTCTCCCCGGCGGCCAGGGAAAGGATGTTGGCGTCATATTTGCCGCATTCCATGGCCATCATGGCCAGGACGCCCGGCTCGTTCCTGCAAAGGGCGGACAGTGTGCGTTTCAAGGGATCGCTCCTCGTTTCGGTGTCGGAAGTGCGGGCAGTGCCGCGACGCGAACGATACCCTATCCGCGTCCCGTTGCAAACCGGGGTATTGTTCCGTCCGGGCCGCGCTTTCGGCTGGCAACAATCCGCGCAGGCGTGTATAGTCTCCGGTATCGTGATTCACTATCTACGCGAAAAACGCTGGTTTTTCTTCACCTTGGCCATCCAGGCCGCAATGATGCTCCTGCCCGCCCCGGAAGGGGTCACGCCGGAGGGCTGGCGCGTGCTCGTCATGACCGTGGGCGCGACCATCCTGTTCATTACCGAGCCCATCCCCCTGCCCGCCGTGGCCCTGCTCATCATCCTGGGCCAGGTCTTCCTCCTCGGCCTGGACTCCTCGCTGGTGGCCAAGTCGCTGATGAAGGACTCGGTCCTGTTCATCATGGGCTCGCTCATGCTCGCCGTGGCCCTGGTCAAACAGAAGCTGGACAAGCGGCTGGCCCTGCTCATCGTCTCGGTCACCGGCAACAACGCCTACTCCATCGCCTTCGGGCTCTCCATCTTCTCCGGCCTGCTCGCCTCGTTCATCGGCGAACACACCGTGGCCGCCATGATGCTGCCCGTGGCCCTGTCGCTCATCCAGCTGGCCACCGACGACGAGAACCAGCGGCGCGCCCTGGCCGTGCTCTTCCTGTTTTCCATCTCCTACGCCTGCGCCATGGCGGGCATAGGCACCCCGTCCGGCGGCGCGCGCAACGCCATCATGATCGACTACCTGCGCGATTTCTTCTACGCGCCCGACGACCCGGCCACCTACGGCTATTCCGTGTCCTACCTGCACTGGATGATCTACGCCTACCCCATCTTCCTCATCCAGCTGCCGCTCATGCACGTCATCCTGCGCTTCACCTTCAAGACCGACGTCACGAACCTCGGCTCCGCCGTGGACCAGCTCAAGGAGCAGGTGGGCAGCGAAGGCGCGCTCACCGGCCGCCACTACGTGGCCATCTTCCTCTTTCTCCTGACCCTGGTCGGCTGGGTGGGGTTCTCGTCCAAGGTGGGCATGGGCACCATCGCCCTGCTCGGGGCGGTCCTCTTCCTGGTCACCGGCCTGGTCCGCTGGCAGGACCTCAACTCCGGCGTGAACTGGGGCGTGGTCCTGCTCTATGCCGCAGCCATCTCACTGGGCGTCCAGATGCGCGACACCGGCGCGGCCGCCTGGGTGGCGGGCATGTTCATGGACGGCCTGGCACCGCTGGGCATGGACTCCGGCCTCGGCCTGCTGGCCGCGGTCATGCTCCTGACCACCTTCATCACCAACACCATGAGCAACGGCGCGGCCGTGGCCGTGCTCGGCCCCATCGTCCTGGCCATCGCCATGGGCACGGAGACCAACCCCCTGGCCGTGGGCATGGTCACCGCCATCTCCAGCGCGTTTGCCTACTTCACGGTCATCGGCACCCCGGCCTCGACCATCGTCTACTCGTCCGGCTACCTGCGCCCCTCCGACTTCATGAAAGTGGGCTGGCGCATGGCGCTCATGTCCTTTATCGTGCTCCTGGCGGCATCGAAACTGTACTGGCCCCTTATCGGGCTGTAAGGAGATAAACATGACTCCGGACGACGGCAGACTGCGCATCCTCATCTCCATCGGCGGCGGCCCCGAGGCCTACACCGGGCTGCGCTACGCCGTGCGTCTCAGCAAGCAGACCTGCGCCCACATCGCCCTGCTCTACGTCCGGCCCCTGGACAGCGGCCTCAACTCCGGCGGCCTGGAAGTCCGCGTGGCCCGCGAAAACATCCTGGACTGGGGGCTGGAACTGCCCGGGCTGCGCCAGCTCAAACGCGGCCGCGACATCCTGGTGGAGCTGGGCGAGATCGCACCCGGCACCAGCCAGGAATGGAAACACCGCGAACTGTCCGGCGACCCTGCCGGGGAATACGTCCGCGAATACGTCAACCCTTGCGGCGGGACCATCTCCCTGCGGCTGCGCACCGCCTCGGACGTGACCACCGCCGTGACCGACGAGGCCGAACGGTTCAACGCCGACATCGTCATCGTGGGCGCATCGCCCGAACCCATGACCGGGCTGAAGAAATTCTTCTCCCGCAAACCCCTGGCACTCAAGATCGCGGCCCACGCCAAATGCTCGGTCATCGTCGCCCGGCACCTCGACCCCGGTCGCGGACACATCGTCTGCGTCCAGGATACCGACCAGTCCCGGGACATGCTGCCCGAAGCCGTGCGCCATGCCCAGGCCTGCCAATGCCCGGTCACCATCCTTTCCGTGGCCCCCACCCGCGAAGGACTGCCCTCGGCGCACAACGCCGCGGACCACGCCGCCGCCTTCTTCCGCGAACACGGCATCAACCCCGTGGAAACCATCGTCGAAACCGGCGACATCGTCGAAACCATCATCACCATCGGCTACGACTACTCCCTCATCGTCGCCTCCGAATCCCTCAAACCCTGGTTCGCCAAAGGATTCAGCGTGTCCCACGAAGTCGCGGAAAAAGCCCGCAACTCCGTCATGATCGTGAAATAGGGATAATGAATGATGAATGATGCCTCCGGCGGTCGGGGGAAGGGGAGAGGGGAAACTTTTGGAAAAGTTTCCCCTCTCCCCTTCCCCCGAACCCCCAACCCCTCTCCTCTTCAAAACTTTTTGGGTGCCTTCGGCAGGTCCGTGCGGGAGCGGCAGGGCGAGTGTCGGAGGGGGGCTAAAGGTTGTTGGTCTTTGCGGCCTTTTCGGGCTCTGTCCTGGTGAGAAGCTCTGCTAACCGAGTTCAGACTCTTCCAATAAAAACCCGCGATTTGGGGCGGAAAAAACGGCGTGCCTCGTTCCGTGAAGCGGCACGTCGTGTGGTCCGTTTTTTCCGCCCCAAATCGCCAACCGGCACGGCGGAAGGCGTCCCGCGCGGCCCTTCCGCGCCGCACGCACCCGAGCGAAGCGAGCGATGGGATTCTCAAGGCCCTCGGCCTTGAGCGGGTCCAGGGCAGCGCCCTGGTCTCCCCGAAGGGGCCGCCGGAGGCTTTCCCCTTAGCCGAGTCGCCGCGCGAACTCCGACACGATGATGGCCCCGGCCTGGGCGACGTTGAGGGAGTCGAATTCGCGTTGAAAGGGGATGTGGAGGGAGTGGTGGGCGAACTTGGCGACGCCGGGGCGGACGCCTTTTTCCTCGTTGCCGAGGATGAGCACGGCGGGGGTTTCGAGGTCGGCGGTATAGACATTGTCGGAATCGGAGGTCATGCGGGCGCAGTAGAGGGTATAGTCGTAGTTGACGCAGTCCTTCATGGCATTGGCGAGGTTGCCGACCTTGGCCACGGGCAGTTGGGTGAGCGCCCCGGCGGAGGAGCGCACGGCCCCGGCCCCGATGTAGGCTCCGTGGTGCTGGCAGACGATGAGTCCGGCCCCGCCCAGGGCGTGGACGGTGCGGGCGAGCACGCCGACGTTGCCGGTATCCTGGACCTGGTCCAGGGCCACGATGAGCGGCAGGGGCGCTTCGGTTGCGATTTCGAGCAGTTTTTCGAGCGGCACGTAGTCCAGCGCGGCGCAGCGCGCGGCCACGCCCTGGTGGTTGCCCCGGTACATGTAGTCCAGGTCCTTGGGTCCCACGGACTTGTAGGGCACGTTTTGGGTCCGGCACAGCTCCAGGATTTCTTCCATGGCCTGGTCGCGGCGTCCCTTTCGGAAGGCGACAAAATCCACCTTCTGTGGACTATCCAGCAGGAGTTCCTTGACCGGCTTGTTGCCAACTACGTATATTTTCCCGTCTTTCTTGTCGCGGTCGTGATCTTGCATGAACTCGTCCTTGTGGGTATCACGGCAAAAAGTTGCACATGGTTGCGTTTGCCAAGGCGCTCTAGTAGGCGTTTATCGCTCCTATTGCAATCTATGGCAAGGTACGCTAGCTGAAGTTCACGCACGAGTACGGGTTGAGATTTTTTCTAGACTTTTCAATCTGAAACTAATCTGATAATGGTGTGCGGAAGTCGGAGGATGGCTTGAAAGCAATCAACTACGCAAAATTA
The DNA here is from genome assembly GCF_001563225.1 of Pseudodesulfovibrio indicus. Classification (NCBI taxonomy): domain Bacteria; kingdom Pseudomonadati; phylum Thermodesulfobacteriota; class Desulfovibrionia; order Desulfovibrionales; family Desulfovibrionaceae; genus Pseudodesulfovibrio; species Pseudodesulfovibrio indicus. The sequence goes on along the minus strand of NZ_CP014206.1, from coordinate 675,032 downwards.
CTCGTGATGGGTCTGTTCATCGCGATGTTGGCCGCGGGCTGCTCGACCAAGACGGCGCCCGTGGACCCGGCTCCCGTCGAGGAGCAGGTTTCCGAGAACCAGGTGCCGGAGGATGCCGAGGCGCTTGAACCGGAGATCGCGGCCGCCCCGGAGGTGGCCCCCGGCGAGGACCTGACCCAGACCGAGCAGGCGGTGCTGAACCAGCGGTTCGGCCTGTTGTTCGACCTGGAGCCCCATGAGAATGAAGAGGTGGAACTCTTCTTCACCTATTACAACCACAAGGCGCGCAAGACCATGGCGCGGTGGCTGGAACGTTCCCAGCCCTACCTGCCCTATGTGCGCCGCGTCTTCACCCAGTACGGGCTGCCCCAGGACCTGGTCCTGCTGCCCTTTGTCGAATCCGGGTACAACGTCAAGGCCTATTCCTGGGCCGGGGCGGGCGGCATGTGGCAGTTCATGCGCGGCACGGGCCGCCTGTACGGACTGAAGTCCGACTGGTGGATCGACGAGCGCCGCGACCCCTACAAGGCCACGGACGCCGCCGCACGCCACCTGAAGGACCTGTACGACAAATTCGGCGACTGGTACCTGGCGCTGGCCGCCTACAACGCGGGCGAAGGCAAGATTTCCCGCGCCCTGAAGCAGGCCGGATGCGACGACTTCTTCGAGCTGACCGAGAAGAACCGCAAGCTGTCGCGGCGCATCCGGCTGAAGCAGGAGACCCGGCACTACGTTCCCAAGTTCATCGCCATTTCCAAGATCTTCCAGAACCTTGACACCCTCGGCTTCGAGCCGGTGTCCTGGGACATGGAAGACGAGGTCACCGAGGTCAAGGTGCCCGGCGGCACCGATCTCCTGGCCCTGGCCCGCGCGGGCAACATGTCCTGGAAGGAATTCCACGACCTGAACCCCGCCTTCCGCCGCCAGGTCAGCCCGCCGCACATGGAGGCCGTGGCCTACCTGCCCGCGGACAAGGCGGACAAGATGATCGCCTACCTGGCCGAGCCCGGCTCCCGGCCCTATGCGGGCTACACCCGCTACCGCGTGCGCTCCGGCGACTCCTGGTGGCGCATCTCCCGGCGCTACGGCGTGCCCATCAACGTGCTCAAGTCCGTGAACAACACCCGTTCCAACACCCTGCGCCCCGGCCAGTACGTGATGGTCCCGGGCAACGGCTCCAAGACCAGCGTGGCCGAGGCGTCCATGGTGTCCACCTCCACGGCCAAGACCAGGGCCATCGCCAACGAGCGCGGCAACTACGTGGTCCGTTCCGGCGACACCCTGTGGACCATCTCCCAGTCCTTCGGGACCACGGTGAACACCCTCAAGAAGGCCAACGGGCTGCGCTCCAGCCGCCTCAAGGTCGGCCAGAAGTTGTACATCCCCAACAGCTCCAACGCCGCCACCAAGCAGGCGGTCAAGGAAGCCGAGATGGTCAAGGCCCAGCTGGTCCACTACAAGGTCCGCCGGGGCGACAACCTGTACTCCATCTCCCGCAAGTTCGGAGTCAAGGTCTCCGACCTCTGCCGCTGGAACTCCCTCTCGGCCAAGGCCACCATCTACGCCGGGCAGAAGCTCAAGGTCTACGTCCAGTAGCCCGCCGACAAGACTACCCAAAAGGGGCGCTCCTGCTGAGCGCCCCTTTTTTTTGCCTCCGGGTCCCCATCGTCCCTCCCAAACTCTTTGTCGCCGCTTCGCGGGGCCGGTTGCGTATTGTTTGATGGGGGAAGAGCGGGTAGGGTACGGGAAAAGTGAACCGGGAGGGTGTGGTGGCCAAATATCCGCGTGTTTCCTGTACGTTGCTGTCCGGTGACGAGCCCATACAGATGGAGGGGCGTGCGTCCGGCCTGACCCTTCTCGACTTCTGGCGCTGGCAGGGCTCGCGTCTCCCGGACAACGCCCTTCGCGGATTGCTGGCCGAGTTCTTCGTCGCCCGGAGCCTGGGCTGTGCAGACCAGCCGAGGCTGGAGTGGGACAGCTGCGACTGCAGAACGGAAACCGGAGCCAGGGTCGAAGTCAAATCCGCCGCCTATTTCCAATCCTGGGACCAGGAGAAGCCCGCCGCCATCACGTTCGGCATCAAGCCCCGACGATCCTGGGAAGCCGCCACCAACACGCTCTCCGAGGCCGCTTCCCGCAATGCCGACGTCTACGTCTTCTGCCTGCTCTCCCACCGGGACAAATCCACCATAAACCCCCTGGACCTGGATCAATGGGATTTCTATGTGGTCGCCACCAAGCGCCTGGACACGGAGATCCTGAACCAGCAAACCATCACCCTGGCATCCCTGTTGAACCGCTTCGCGCCCCAACGCCTCGCGTACAAGGACCTGAAACAGGCCATCCTCGCGGCGGCCGACGAATAACCCCCTCTGTCCCGCCACGGAGCGTCATCGCCCTTTCTTTCGAAGCGTCTTTAGGGCGCGCCCCAAACAGCTGCTTTCATACCCCGCAGCCCCATCTGAAGGCCCTCTCCGGGAACGTCTTTGAGGCAAAGCCTCAAACAGAGGCTCTCCTACCCCGAAGTCCCGTACGAAGGCCCCTCTTCTTTCGCCCTTCGTACCGTCAAACAGCAGGGAGCGAGCCCTGTTCCGGACGCCTAGAAGCCGACCGCGAAGGGGCGGCGGCTCCGCTCCCGTGGCCCGAAGGTATTCCATAAAAGGTCCGTTCCCGTGGAGACTCGCGCTCTACTTTTGATCGGATGGAGCCGCCCCGAGCGGATCGGATTCTCAGCGGCCAAACCCGGGCGGTGGGCTCCCCCCAAGGCGTTTCTTTGGTTCTTTCTTTTCGCCCGGAAAAGAAAGAACCCCGCCGGGAGGGCTCCAAAAGACTCGGAGGAGCGACAGCGACGGCTCTCTCTTCCTCTTCCTTTTGACCAAAAAAAAGCGCCCTACAGGCGCATCGCAACAAAAAAAATCAAAAAAGCGGGCGCGGCCCGCCGGCCGCTAAATGATCTCCGCCCCGCTCAACACCGCCACAAACCGCTTGAAAATGTTCATATCCACATTCTCCCGCATTTCGTTGCGGATCAGCGACAACGCCTCATACGGCTGCATGGCCTCGGCGTACGGCCGCTCCGAAGTCAGCGCGTCATAGATGTCGGACAGGGAAATGATCCGCACCGGCATGGGCACGTTGTCCCCCTTGATCCCGGCGGGATATCCGGCCCCGTCCAGCGTCTCGTGGTGGAACAGGATGCAGTTGATGGTGTTCTGGGTCATGGGCAGGTGCGCGCACATGGACACCCCGTGCACCGGATGCTCCTTGATGATCTCGCGTTCCGCCTGGGTCAGCGGCCCGCGCTTGTTCAGGATGCGCTTGGGGATCTTGGCCTTGCCCACGTCGTGCAGCAGCGCGCCCAGCCCGTACTCGAAGACCTCGGTCTCGGTCATCTCGTAGGTGTGGAACAGGGCCACGGAATACACGAACACGTGCATGCAGTGGGTGTAAGTCTTGTAGTCGTGGGAGATGAACGGGGCCACGGCGGACAGGGAGTTGTCCTTGGCCAGGAACCGGATGGAGCTCTTGACGATGTCGGTGATGCGGTCGAAATGGCGGGCGCGAAGGGCGCTGGGCAGCTTGCGGTCGAACACGTCCTGCATGACCACGGTGGACGCTTCGAAGAAGATGCGCGACCGAACGTCGATGGGCAGGTTTTCGTCCAGCAGGATCTTGCCCAGGTTGTTCTCGATGTATTTTTCGTACTGGGCGCGCTCGGAGCCGAGGACATACACCTCCTTGACCCCGTTCTTGTACAGGGTCTGCCGGTGGCGCGAAGTGAATCGTTGGCCCGACGAGGTGTAGAGGACAAAGTCCCCTCCCTGCCAGAGGTAGACGGAGAAGTTCCCCAACGCCTCCGGGAAAAGCATCACCGGAGAGACGGGAAAGTAGGACGCCGGCCTCCCGGCGTGGGTATTCGCATCCATCACCCGAACCCATATAGTATTACCATGCGGAACGCTAGTAAAAATCGTGATATTGTCTAGAAGATAGAGAAAAACAACAGACTTGCGGTCGGTTGCGGATGGTTGCGGTCGGAATTTCCACCGTTCCGGGTCGCTCGGTTCACGCAACCGGCAGCGGGACGAACGCCCACGGTTCGAACGGAAGGACGCGCCGATTTCTTGAACAAAGGATGCAAACGGGTTAGGGTCCGCCATACCCGGAGGAGGGTCCCATGAAACGCATCCTGTTGAGCTGCCTGCTGGTGTTGGTCGCGGTCGTTCCCGCGTGGGCCGGAGAGTCCCTGCTCTTCTTGACGGACCAGGATTTCGCGCCCTATTCCATGATCGTGGCCGGCCAGCCGTCGGGCATCGACGTGGACGTCCTGAGCGAGGCGGCCAAGCGGTCCGGGCTGGACCTGACCATCAAGGCCGTGCCGCTCAAGTCCATGCTCGACGCGATCCGGAACGGAAGCTGCGACGGGGCGGTCTCCCTGTTCCGCTCCCCGGACCGGGAGCAGTTCGCCCTGTTCATGGAGGCGGTGCCGGTCCACCTGAGCGACTACGTGCTCTTCACCAAGGTGGGCAACCGCATTCCCTTTGCCGAATACCAGGACCTCAAGGGCAAGGTAATCGGGTACGTCGGCGGCGTGGACCTGGGACCGGATTTCGAGGCCGCCCGCAAGCAGGGCGACATGCTCGTCAAGGAATACAGGGACCTGCGGGACATGGTGGCCGGACTGCTCGGCGGCGAAATAGACGCCTTTGCCGGGAACATCGACGTCACCTACTACCGGCTCAAGGACATGGGGCTGACCAGCACCATCGTCTATCTGCCGCGCAAGATCCTGACCGGCAAGCCTTCCTACGCGGTCCTGTCCCGCGCCTCCGCGCTGAAGGGAAAGGACTCGGTGGCCCAGAAGCTGGAGAAGGCGCTGGACGACATGCACAAGGACGGGACCTACAACACCCTGGCCCGACACTACCTGATCCGTTTCTAGGAGGACTTCGGTCCCTGCACCCGTTGCACGGCCCCGAGGGCGGGCAGGGTGAAGATGAACTTGCTTCCCCGATCCACGCGGCGCTCGGCCCAGATGTGCCCGCCGTGGCCTTCGATGATGTGCTTGCAGATGGGCAGCCCCAGCCCGGTCCCCCTGGGCCGGTCGGACAGCCCGTCGCTGACCTGGGTGAACTCCTCGAAAACGGACTCCAACATCTCTTTCGGGATGCCGACCCCGGTATCGGCCACGCTGACGCGCACGCTGTTCCCCACCCTGCGGGCGGAGCAGGTGACCATCCCCTTGCTGGTAAACTTCACGGCGTTGGAGAAGAGGTTGACCATGACCTGGATGAGCCGGTCCATGTCCGCCAGCACAAGGGGCAGGTCCGGCTCCACGTCCAGCAGCAACACCAGCCGGGCGTCCTCGAACAGGGAAGAGGTGGCGTCCACGGACTTGGTGATGAACTCCTCGGGGCGGACCTCGACCTTGGCGTATTTGATCTTGTTGGCCTCCATCTTGGCCAGGTCCAGGACGTCGTTGATCAGGGAGGTCAGCCGCTGGCCTTCGCTGGCGATAATCTCCAGGTTCTTGCCGATGACCTCCATTTCACGGCCGAGCTTCTCGTCTTCGTTGCCCTGCAGGGCCGGGAACACGGTATCGGTGAGCTTTTTGCGGATGATCTTGGCGAACCCGAGGACCGCGGTCAGCGGGGTGCGCAGCTCATGGGAGACGATGGACAGAAATTCGGACTTGGCCCGGTTGGCCCGGTCCAGCTCCTTTGTCCGCTCGCGCACCCGCAGCTCCAGCAGGTCGTGGGACTGCTTCAGGGCCAGCTCGTTGCGTTTGCGCTCGCTGATGTTCCTGGCCACGATGATCGCCTGACGCTCGTCGCGGAAGGAGACCAGGGAGAGGGTCATGTCCACCGGGACGGGAATCCCGCCCTTGTCGCCCGGGCAGCGGAATTCGGTTTCCAGCCGGATGGTCTTGCTCTCGTTGTTGAACAGGTTGTCGGCGTGCCGCCGGATGTGATCGGGCAGGATGTCCTTGAACTGCATGCCCCGGATGGCGTCGCCGCTGCACCGCAGCAGGGTGTCCGCCGCCCCGGAGATGTCGATGACCCGTCCGGAATCGACGTCCACGACGAAGATGGCGTCGTTGACCCGGTCCAGAAGCGCGCGAAAGTGCTCAAGCTCGTCCAGGCGGCTCTTGAGCTCCGGGTAATAGCTCTTGCTGATGGACCGTTTGCCCAGGCCGATGAGCTTCTCGCGCTCGGAGGCCGGGTCCGGCTGCCGGTCAGCAGCTTTGCTTGAATATTTCGATGACGTCATCTGCGGTCGGTTGTTTCGGGTTGGTCAGCATGCAGGCGTCGGCCAGGGCGTTCCGCGCCAGCACCGGCAGATCCTCGTCGGTCATGCCCAGTTCGCAGAGGCCGACCGTCACGCCCGCCTCCCGCTTGAGCGTCCTGACGGCCTCGAGGGTCTTTGCCTTGACCAGGGCGGGGTCGTCTTCCGCACGGATGTCCGCGCCCAGGAGGCTCCCCAGGCGGGCGTATTTCATCGGTTCGGCATCGTAGTTGTACTCGATGACGTGATCCAGGAGGATGGCGTTGCACAGCCCGTGGGGCATGTCGAGCAGCCCGCCCAGGCTGTGGGCCATGGCGTGGACCGCGCCCAGGATGGCGTTGGAGAAGGCCAGCCCCGCATAGGTCGAGGCGAGCATCATGCCGGTCCGCGCTTCCATATTGTCCGGTTCGCGGACCGCGCGGAGCAGATGGAGCCGGATGAGGCGCATGGCCTCCACGGCGTTGAGGTCCGTGATAGCCGAGGACGCGTTGGAAGCAAAGGCCTCTGCGGCGTGGGTCAGGGCGTCCAGCCCGGTGTGGGCGGTCAGCTCCTCGCCCATGGTCAGGGTCAGCAGCGGGTCGATCAGGGCCAGGTCCGGGACCATGGTCTTGGACACGATGGCGATCTTCACCTTGCGGTCGGTGTCGTTGATGATGGCGAACTGAGAGATGTCAGCGGCGGTTCCGGCGGTGGTCGGGATGCAAATCAACGGCGGGCCGGGCCGTTCGACCCGGTCCACGCCCTCGAACTCGAGCACGTGGCGTTCGTTGGTGCAGACGATGCCGATGGCCTTGGCGCAGTCCATAGGCGAACCGCCGCCCACGGCCACCAGGGCGTCGCATCCCTCGCGGCGGAAGAGCTCAGCCCCGGCCATGACCTCGGCGTGGCGGGGGTTGGGGGAGACGTCGGAAAACACGGTGCAGGCCACCCCTTCGCGCCGCAGACTGTCCGCAACCATGCCGGGGAACCCCAAGGTCTCCAGCACCGGCCCGGTGACCACCAGGGCCTTCTTGATGGACAGGTTGGCGGCGTATTGCCCGGCGAGCATGGCCGCGCCCGCCCCGAAAACGAATTCCGGGGCCACGAATTTCCTGAGTTCGGAATAGTCCTGATCCTGCATGGACTTCCTCCCTGCTTTGGGGAGAATCCGCCCGGCGGCCTTCCCTCCGCGCGATTTTCACCTCATCTATCCGGCAGCTTAGAGCCGCAACTTATCTCAGTCCATGATTTTTCTCAGGGACTCCATCTCCTCGCGAACCCGATTCAGGGCGGGCGCGGGATCGTCCGCGCCGGAACAGGCCGCGACCAGGGCGGCGGCGGCCAGGGCGGCGGTGTTGGCCCCGATGGCCTTGCACACGGACATGACGGTGTCCGCAAGCTCCCCGACCAGAGCCCGGTTCTCTGCTGCGTGGGCCTGCTCCAGTTCGCCGATCAGGAGTTCCAGCTCGTTGCGCGAGGTTACCAGGAAATCGGCAAAGATGCCCTCGTCCACTCCCAGGTGCTCCATGGCCGCTTCCGGGGTGTAGGCGGGGACGGCGTCGGCGGGTAACGGCTCCGCCGCCTGGTCCGGCTCGGGTTCGGGCCGTACCGCGGGCTGCGGGATGGCCCCGATGAGCCGGTTGATGATCACGGCCAGCTCATGGAAGTCCACGGGTTTGGCCACGTAGTCGTCCATGCCCGCGTCCAGGCTCCTGTCCCGAAACTCCTTCAGGGCGTGGGCCGTGACCCCGATGATCGGGATTGACGGGTCCGGGATGGGGCCGCCCGGCACGGCGGCGCGGATCGCCTTGGTGGTGGAAATGCCGTCCAGCACGGGCATCTCGATGTCCATGAGGATGAGATCGAACCGCTCGCGCTTGAGCAGGTCGAGGACCTCCAGCCCGGTCTTGGCCACGGCGTAGGTGTAGCCCAGGTCCTCCAGCTTGAGGGTAGTGACCATGACGTTGACGTCGTTGTCCTCGGCCACCAGCACGCGCACGGGCCGCGACGGGCCTTCGGGCAGCTTTCGGCAGTCCTCTTCCGGGATGGGGCAGGAAAAGCCCGGCTCGAACCACACGGTGAAGGAGAAGACGCTCCCCTTGCCCACGGTGGAGTCCACCCGGATGTCGCCGTCCATGAGATTGATGAGCTGCTTGCAGATGGCCAGCCCCAGGCCGGTGCCGCCAAAGGCGCGGGTGGACTGGGAGAAGCTCTGGAAAATGGTGTCCAGGAAGTCGCGCGGGATGCCGATGCCGGTGTCCTCCACCTCGAAGCTCACGCCCACGGTGCGGGATTCCCCGGCCTGGCGGACGTTGCGATGGGCGGGCAGCACGCGGATGGAGATGGCCCCCCGGTGGGTGAACTTGATGGCGTTGCCCACCAGGTTGACAAGCACCTGGCGCAGGGACAGGGGATCGCCCCGCACGCAGCTCTGCACCGCGGGATCGATCTCAAGGACCATGTCCAGTCCCTTCTGCCGGGCCTGGACCTCCAGCCCCTTGATGGTGGTCCCCACGTGGAAGGGCAGGTCGAAGTCCACGTTGTCCAGCTCCAGCTTGCGGGCCTCGATCTTGGACAGGTCCAGGATGTCGTTGATGATCGACAGCAGATGCTGGGCCGAATCCTTGACGGTCCGCAGGTAGTCGCGCTGCTCCTCGTTCAGGTCGGTCTGCAGGGTGATGTCGGTCATGCCCACGATGGCGTTCATGGGGGTCCGGATCTCGTGGCTCATGGCGGCCAGGAACTCCGACTTGGCGCGGTTGGCGGCCTCGGCGTCCTCGCGGGTGCGCAGCAGGTCCTCCTGGGCCAGCCGGATGTCGGTGATGTCGTCCCAGGCCCAGATGACGCCCCGGTCCAGGTCGGCGGGGTCCACGGCCTTGGCGTACATCCGGCACCAGACCGTGGAGCCGGACTTGCTCCGAAACGCCTGCTCGGTGTCGAACTCGCCGCGCTCGGCCAGGGAAGTCTTGGCGGCCAGCACGAACTCGTCTTCGGTCTGATAGTGCCCGAGGAGCAGATCCAGCCCGCTGTTCAGGATCTCCTCCGGGGCGTAGCCGAATATCTCCGCGCCGCGCCGGTTGATGGTCACGATCCTGCGGCCCACGGACATGGCGATGCCCATCAGGGTGTTTTCCAGGATGGCCTCGAACTTGATGAGATCCTGGCGGATGGCGTTCTCGGACTCCTTGCGCGTGGAGATGTCGCGGATGTTGGCCAGCACGGCCTGTTCGCCCCGGTAGAGGATGCGGGTCAGGTGGACCTCCACGTCGAACTCGTTGCCGGTGAGGTAATGGCGGCCCCGCCACTCCAGGTGCTGCGGCCTGCCCGCCAGGGCCTCGGCCGTGATCGGGGGCATGGTGTCCAAGGGGCACCCCTGGCCCGAGAGGTCGTCGGCCAGGGACACGGTGACGGGGTCCACGTCCTCCAGCCCGAACATCTCCACCGTGCGCCGGTTGACCTCCAGGATGCGCCCGAGGGCGTCGTAGATGATGCTGGCGTCGTAGGAAAAATCGAAAATGTTGCGCAGGGTCTCCTCGGAGTCCCGCAGCTCGCTGGTGCGCTCCCGGACCCGCTCCTCCAGGGTCCGCTGGACGGTGCGCAGCTCCTTCTCGGCGTGCCTCCTGCGGCCGATGTTCAGGATCAGGGCGAGGATGATCAGGGTCTGCACGGTGGCGAGAGCGGCCACGGACAGGATGATGGCGGAATGCTCGCGGTAGAAGGAATCGGGCCGGTTGATGACCACGCTGTCCTCGGGCAGGTCGGCCAGGCGGATGCCGAACATTTTGAGCCTGAGGTAGTCGAACATGGGTTCGATGCCGGCGTCGGTCTGGATCGGAATGTTCTCCGGGTTGCGCCCGGCCAGGACGTGCAGGGCGATCTGGGCCATGGCCTGACCCTGGGAGTACGCCTTGGTCAGCAGGCCGCCGACGATGCCGTGGCCCAGGTCGGTCTCCATCAGGCCGTAGACCGGGACCCCGGACCGGACGGCCAGGGCCGAGGCCATTTCCGCCTTGTCGAAGAACTGCCCGCTGCGGTCGCGATTGAAGACGCTGAGCAGGATCAGGGAGTCCTTGGGCAGCGTTTCGGCCCGGGCAAGCACCTCCTGCACGTCCTCGTGGCCGGAGAAGACGATCTCTATGGCCGGGTCCAGCTCGTCCAGCTGGGTGCGGATGGTCTCGTGCACGGCCCGCCCGGTGGGTGTGTAGTCGTTGACCACGTAGATGCGCCGGGTCCCGGGATGGAGCTTCAGGGCGCACTGCACCGTGCCCCAGGCGTCCACGGTCTCGGCCACCCCGGTGAACAGCGGCAGCGGCCGGATCTGTTCGGCCTTGAAGAAGGAGACCCCGCCGAAGACCACGGGCACGCCGGGAAAGAGCTGGGCGTGGTTGCGACGCAGGAAATCGTAGGCGTTGTTGTCCAGGGCCAGGATCAGGTCCAGCCCGGCTTTCGAATATTTGTGCGCGTAGACGTTCAGGAGCTGGCGTTCGTACCGGTCGTTGAACTCCACGCGCTTGGTGTCCATGTACTCCACGTGCATGGTGATGCCGGTCTGGCGCGGACGCAGCACGTCCATCAGCCCCCGGGTCTCCTCTTCGCTCCAGGCGAACCCCTGGTGGTAGGAGTTGAAGAGCAGGATCTGCTTCTTTTCCCCAGACGCACGCGCGCCGGGAGGCGCCAGCAGCGCAAGCAGGACAAGGATGGACGCCAGCGCCCCGGGGAGGAACTTCGAAACAGCCATGGCAACACCTGATGGGAGAAGTTGTTCGTTCTCTATCAGATGGTTACGGATAAATAAAGGAAATACGGCGCTTTTCCCGCCCGTCCCCGGGAGACTCCGGTCAGCACGCCCCCGCGCCCGGCATGGACTCCAGCAATCGGACGCCTTCCGGGGTGTCGATGCGCGCGGTCATGCGCGGCAGCTCAAGCGGCGGCAGGGGATGCACCCGGACCAAATCCACCGAGCCGATGGCGTCCAGCCCCTCGCCCAGCCATTCGGGATAGGGATGGTGGATGTCCAGGGAGAGCAACCGGCAGCCGAGGTCCGGCATGGCCCGGGCCGGATGGTGCGGAGTGTCCCACTGGATGGCGTAGGGCAGCATGCCCCCGGCCAGGAGCCGACCGTCCGAGGGCAGGGCGAACCGCCAGCGCAGGTCTCCCCGGGTGACCGGGGTGGCGCGCCCCCAGGACATGGGCGCGGAGGCGAGCAGCCCGTCCATGTCGTCGGTGTTGACCACCCAGGCCAGGAAGGCCGGGGACCGGTCCAGCCGCGCCCGGACCGACGGGTCATCCAGGCCGAACCAGCGCGGCTTCAGGGGCGGCGGGCCGTCCGGGTTGATGGCGATGACCTCCAGAAACAGTTCCTCGCCCAGCCGCATGACGTGGTTGTGGGTGCCCATGGTCGTGTGCACCCCGCCGCGCGGCACCAGCACGCCCAGCGCCTTCTCGGCCCATTGCACGCCGCGCGCGATGTCCGTGGCCGCTATCACCAGATGGTCCACTCTCGTCCGCATTTCCCGCTCCCTGCTTTAGATTTCCCTCGCCGTGACCGTACCGCCGACCTCGTTCAGTTCGATCTCCATGCGCCCGGCCTCCACGGCCGTGCCGCCCACCTGCACCCGCACCGGCCCGGACTCGTCGCGGGCCACGGTGACCTCGATGACGCCTTCCCGGCCCATGGCCACGCCCTGCCTGCCCCGGTAGGCGAAGACAGGCTCCGGCGGCAGCACCCCGTACCGGGAGAGGTACGCGCCGCACGGGCCGTTGCCGTTGCCCGTGACCGGGTCCTCGTCGATGCCTATGGCCGGGGCGAACATCCGGCCGCTGGTCAGGCAGGGGTCGTCCGGCCCGTTCACGACGAAGACGAAATACCCGTTGCAGCCGATCCGTTCGCTCAACACGGCCAGCGCGCCCATGTCCGGGGCGAGCCGGTCCAGGGTCCGCACCGACCGGATCGGGACCATGACCTTGGAATGGCCGGTGGACACCTCCTGCACGGGCAGCCCGTCAGCCAGGTCGGCCGGGGCGAGGCCCAGGGCGGCAAGCAACGTTGCCCTCTCGGCCGGAGCCAGGGGCGGTTCGAAGGAGAGCGCGCCCTGGGTCATGATCACCTTCAGCCCGTCCGGCGAGGTCTCGACGTCCACGGGCAGGATGCCCGCGCCGGTCAGGATGCGGACCCGCCCCTCGGTCATGCCCAGCGACGTAGCGCGCAGGTGGTGGGAGGCGATGGTGGCGTGGCCGCAGGTGGGGACCTCGGCGGCGGGAGTGAAGTAGCGCTGCACCAGGTCGTACTCCGCGCCCGGAGGTGCGGGAGCCAGGAAGGCGGTCTCCGAGACGTTGACCAGGGCGGCCACGGCCTGCATGGCCGCCGGGGACAGGCCGGACGCGTCGAGGACCACTCCGGCGCGGTTGCCCTTGCCGGGGGTGGCGGTGAAGGCGTCGGCCAGTAAAACCGTAATTGTTCGCGTCATGCCGGGAGGATAGCCCCTCCTGCAAAGGACCGCAAGGCGCGGGCGCAGGGACGGCGGCGAGTTATTAATTCAAAAAAATACTCCACTTTTGTCGCCGTTTTTGACCCAAGTCATATTGGCGGGTCCAGGTTCCGTCTATACCGGACCAACCGAATCGAACAACACCGAAACAAAGGAGTGACCAATGTTTTGTTATCAATGTGAACAGACCGCCAAAGGCGGTTGCACCAAGATCGGCGTGTGCGGCAAGACCGATTCCACCGCTTCCCTCCAGGACCTGCTGCTCTACCTGTCCAAGGGGCTGTCCCAGGTGGCCTGCGCCGCCCGCGAACAGGGCATCGAGGACCCCGAGGTGAACCTCTTCACCGTCAAGGCCGTGTTCTCCACCTTGACCAACGTGAATTTCGACGACGCCCGGTTCGTCGCCCTGATCAACCGCTGCGTCGCCCTGCGCGACCGCCTCAAGGCCAAGGTCTCCGGCGTGGAGTTCGACGGCCCGACCGTGCTCATGCCCGCCCTGGACATCCCCGGCATGGTCGCCCAGGGGCGCGAGTTCGGGATCGAGAACGACCCCGAGCCGGACGCCGACGTCAAGTCCCTGAAGCAGACCCTGACTTACGGGCTCAAGGGCGTCTGCGCCTACGCCGACCACGCCGCCATCCTCGGCAAGGAGGACAACGAGCTGTACGCCAAGGTCCAGACCCTGCTGGCCGCCACCCTGGCCCAGGGGCTGACCGTGCCGCAGTGCGTGGAGGCGGGACTGGAATGCGGCCGCATCAACATCCGGGCCATGGAGCTGCTGGACGACGCCAACACCTCCACCTACGGCCACCCGGTGCCCACCGAGGTCAAGCTCGGACCCACCGCCGGCAAGGCGATCCTGGTTTCCGGCCACGATCTCAAGGACCTCGAGACCCTGCTCAGGCAGACCGAGGGCAAGGGCATCAACATCTACACCCACGGCGAGATGCTCCCGTGCCACGGCTACCCGGAGCTGCACAAGTACCCGCACCTGGCCGGTCACTACGGCACCGCCTGGCAGAACCAGAAAAAGGAATTCGCCGAGTTCCCCGGCGCCATCCTGATGACCACCAACTGCATCCAGGACCCCAAGAAATACATCGAGAACATCTTCACCACCGGCCTGGTCGGCTGGCCCGGCGCGGTCCACGTGCAGAACGACGACTTCACGCCCGTCATCGAGAAAGCGCTTGAGCTGCCCGGCTTTGCAGAGACTGTCGATAAGGGATCGGTAACTACCGGATTCGCCCGCAACGCGGTCATGTCCGTGGCCGGAACGGTCATCGACGCGGTCAAGTCCGGCGACATCCGCCACTTCTTCCTGGTGGGCGGCTGCGACGGCGCCAAGCCGGGCCGCAACTACTACACCGAGTTCGTGGAGCAGGCCCCGGCGGACACCGTCATCCTGACCCTGGCCTGCGGCAAGTTCCGGTTCTTCGACAAGAAGCTCGGCGACATCGGCGGCATCCCCCGCCTGCTGGACGTGGGCCAGTGCAACGACGCCTACTCCGCGGTCCAGATCGCCCTGGCCCTGGCCAAGGCCTTCGACTGCGGCGTCAACGACCTGCCCCTCTCCCTGGTCCTGTCCTGGTACGAGCAGAAGGCCGTGGCCATCCTCCTCTCCCTGCTGGCCCTGGGTATCAAAAACATCAAGCTGGGCCCCTCCCTGCCCGCGTTCATCACCCCCAACGTCCTCGACTACCTGGTCGAGAACTACAACATCGCCCCCATCTCCACCCCGGAGGCGGACCTCGCCGAGATCCTCGGCTAAAGGCAACCCAGGCCCGCCGGCAATCGTCGGCGGGCCTTTTTCCCACCCCCGCGCCGACCCGGCAGCGCGCCGCCCGTCGCCCCCGTCCGCCCCGAGACCATGTTGATTGATTTTTCTATTTGTTTGGGCGATATTTATTCATTAACCAAAGGGGGCGAACATGGGCTCGGCCAGGATATCCGACAGCGGGGAAGCGGTCCTCACGATTCTCAAGATCACCGAAGAGGTCAACCAGCTCAAGGACGTGGACACCATCCTTGACAAGATTCTCCACGAATCCAGAAAGTTCTCAGGGGCCGACGCGGGGTCCATCTTCCTGGTGGAGGACGACAAGCTGATCTTCAGCTACGTCCAGAACGACACCCTGTTCAAGAAGGAGACCGCCAACGCCGCCCTGTACCAGAATTTCGGCATCCCCATCAGCGAGCAGTCCATCGTCGGCTACGTGGCCAAGACCCGCCAGAGCCTGTCCATCGACGACGCCTACGAGCTGGACCCGACCCTGCCCTTCTCCTTCAACAAGTCCTTTGACCAGAAGTCCGGCTTCCGGACCACCAGCATGCTGACCATCCCGCTCATCGCCCAGGAGTCGCGGCTGGTGGGCGTCATGCAGCTGATCAACGCCAAGAGCGATTCGGGCGCGGTGGTCCCGTTCTCGGAAGCGGCCAAGACCTTCATCCCCCTGTTCTGCAACAACGCCTCGGTGGCCATCGAACGCGGCATCATGAACCGCGAGCTGATCCTGCGCATGATGCAGATGGCCGAGCTGCGCGACCCCTCGGAGACCGGGGCGCACGTCCAGCGCGTGGGGGCCTATTGCGCCGAGATCTACGGCACCTGGGCCGCGCGCCGGAACCACAGCGCCAAGGACATCAAGCGGACCCGCGACAATCTGCGCCTGGCCGCCATGCTGCACGACGTGGGCAAGGTCGGCATCTCCGACGCCATCCTCAAGAAACCGGCCAAACTCACGGACGAGGAATACTCGATCATGAAATGGCATACGATCTACGGCGCGAGGCTCTTCAGGAACCAGACGTCGGAGCTGGACCGCATGTCCATGGAGATCGCCCTGTGCCACCACGAGAAATGGGCGGGCGGCGGCTACCCGGCCGTGCCCCTGGCCAACGTCTGGGACGAGGACCCGGGCCTGGGCGGGTACGCCATGAACGGCGAGATCATCCCGCTCTCGGCGCGCATCTGCGCCGTGGCCGACGTTTACGACGCCCTGGCCTCGCCCCGCTCCTACAAGGACCCGTTCCCGGACGAAAAATGCCTCGGCATCCTGGAAAAGGATGCCGGGACCCATTTCGACCCCGAGGTTGTCGAGATATTCATGGAAATCTTCGACGTCATCAAAGCCATCCGCGACAAGTGGACCGAATCCTCCGGAAAGTAGCCGTATGAAGCCCATAGAAACGCAACTCTACGACTGCCTGGACCCGCTGGATTCCGAATGCGTTCGCCGCGAAACCGAGGACGTGCTGCGGGAGTTCTTCCCCGACTACGACGGAACACTCTTCCGCAAGGCCTTCGAGGACGTGGAGAAGCTCTTCAACGGCCGCTACCCGGGCTTCCGGGCGAGCAATACCCGGTACCACAACTTCGAGCACACCTGCTCAGTGGTCCTGGCCATGGTCCGCCTGATCTACGGCGGCATGGTCCGGGGCGACACCTTCACCGAGCACGACTGCCGCAAGGGGCTGCTCTCGGCCCTGTTCCACGACGTGGGGCTGATCCAGGACGTGGACGACACGCAGGGCACCGGGGCCAAGCACACCGTGGGCCACGAGGAGCGCTCCATCCAGTTCATGCGCTGCGACCTCGAAGGCCAGCTGTCCGATGAGGACATCGACGACATCGCGGACTGCATCCGCTGCACCATCCTGGCCATGTCCCCCTCCAAGGTGGCCTTCCGCACCGAGGCCATGCGCAAGATGGGCTACTTCCTGGGCAGCGCCGACCTCCTCGCCCAGATCGCGGACCGCTACTACCTGGAAAAGCTCCTCCTGCTCTTCGAGGAATTTCAGGAGGCCAAGCTGCCCGGCTACGACAACGCCTTCGACCTGGTCCTCAAGACCCGCAACTTCTACCAGGACGTGGCCCGGAAACGGCTCGACAACGAGTTCCGGGGGGCCGACAGCAACATGCTGTATTATTTCAGCAAACGCCGTGGGATTGACAAGGATCTCTACCGGGTGGCCATCGAGCGGAACCTCTCCTACCTGGACAAGATCCTGGCCGAATGCGGCGAGGACCTGGATATGCTCATGGCCAAGCTCCGGCGCGGCAACGTCCTCGAATAACGATAACATGCCAAGCCGCCCCGGCGGCCGACATCCCAGGAGTCCCTTTGGCCCCGCACAAGAGAATGCCCCTGTTCGAGGCGGTCTTCATTGCCCGGCAGCCCATCTTCCGCCCGGATGAATCCGTCTGGGGCTACGAGCTGCTCTTCCGCTCCGACGAGACCAACGTGGCCCACATCGACGACGAGGCCCTGGCCACGGCCTCGGTGGTTGCCGACGGCCTGGTCCTGGCGACGGAGGGCATGGACGCCAACGCCAGGATCCTCATCAACTTCCCGGAAAAACTGCTCATGGAGGACGGCGGGTTCGCCCTGCCCAAGGACCGGTGCGTCATCGAGATCCTCGAGAACGTCCGGCCCGGCGCCGAGGCCCTGGCCGCGGTCCGGCGGCTCAAGGACGCGGGCTACACCATCGCCGTGGACGACTACTTCGGCCAGAAGGATCTGTTGCCCTTCGTGGAGATGGCGGACATCATCAAACTCGACGTCCTGGCCATGGACAACGACATGGACCGCGTGGAGCGGGCGTTCCGGTCCCTGCCCGCAGGGGTCATCCCCCTGGCCGAAAAGGTCGAGCAAAACGAGACCTTCCGCCGGCTCCGCGACATGGGCTTCGCCCTGTTCCAGGGATTCTTCTTCAGCCAGCCGGAAATCATCCCCGGCCGCAAGCTCTCAACATCCGAAACCACCAAGCTCCAGCTCCTGGCCGAGCTGGCCAAGGCGGAACTCGATTCCAATAGGCTGGGGCTCATCCTCCAGTCGGACCCGTCCCTGACCTACCGCCTGTTCCGCTACGTCAACTCCGCGGGCATGGGCCTCAGGGAAAAGGTCAAGTCCGCCAAGCGGGCCATCGACATGATCGGCATGATCCACGTCAAGCAATGGCTCCGCAGTGCGCTCATCGCGGACCTCAACCCGTCTCCCAAGGCGGGCGAGCTGGCCTACCTGGCCGTGCACCGGGCCAAGTTCCTGGAATCCATCTGCTCCAGCTCCAACCGGACCGTCTGCGAACCGGATACCCTGTTCATGACCGGCCTCTTCTCCCTGCTCGACGCCATGCTCGGCCAGGAGATGCAGCGCATCCTCGAACTCCTCCCCCTGGAGAAGCCGGTCACCGATGCGCTCCGGGGCCAAGGCGAGCACTACGACCTCCTGCGGCTGGCCACCAGCTACGAGCGCGGCCAATGGGGCGAGACCGCGCAGCGGCTCCAGCGGCTCGGTCTCGACTCCTTCCAGGCGGAACTGCTCTATCTCCAGGCCCGCAGTTGGGCCCAGAAGATGCTCGGCTATTCCAAGGCCGAATAGGCCGCCGCCCCCCCCTCCGCCGGAGTCTAGACTCCCGGCGAATAGTTTAGACATTTTCTGGAAAATGTGTTGATTTCGGGGCGCGCGCTCCGTTGGGCCGCGCAAGGAGCCAGAAACGATGAAGAAAGAAGCGAAGCTGCCCATCGGCATGTTCGATTCGGGCGTGGGCGGGCTGACCGTGCTCAAGGCGTTGCGCGAGCGCATGCCCTGCGAAGACGTGGTCTATCTCGGCGATACCGCGCGGCTGCCCTACGGCACCAAGTCGCCCCAGACCGTCACCCGGTACGGGGTGCAGTGCGGCGCGGAGCTCATCCGCCGGGGCATCAAGCTGCTCGTGGTTGCCTGCAACACCGCCTCGGCCGTGGCCCTCGACGCCCTGCGCGAGGCCTACCCCGACGTGCCGGTCATCGGCGTGGTCGACCCCGGCGCGCGCGCCGCCTGCGCCGCCTCCCGCAACCGCGCCATCGCCGTCATCGCCACCGAATCGACCATCGCGCGCGGGGCCTACCAGCGCGCCATCCACGCCATCGATCCCCAAACGCGCATCATCGGCCACCCCTGCCCGCTCTTCGTGGCCCTGGCCGAGGAAGGCTGGACCGACGGACAGGTGCCCGAAGCCGTGGCCGCCCGCTACCTCGACCCGGTCTTCAAACCCGCATCCGGCACCGGACACCCCGACGTGCCCGACACCCTCGTCCTCGGCTGCACCCACTTCCCGCTGCTCGCACCCGCCATCCGCAACGTGGTGCCCGCCGGGACCACCATCGTGGACTCCGCCGCCACCACCGCGGAAACCGTCCATCAACAACTCCAGGAACTCCAACTCGCCCGGCCCGAAAACGGCTGCGGCGCCACCCGCTACCTGACCACCGACGACGCCGCACGCTTCGCCCGCACCGGCTCCCGCTTCCTCGGCACTCCCATCGCCGAGCACGACGTGGAACTCGTCGACCTGTAGGGGGGAGGAATGCCTCCGGCGGCCCCTTCGGGGAGACCAGGGTGCTGCCCTGGACCCGCTTAAGGCCGAGGGCCTTAAGAATAGTCACGTTCCTTGTGTGTGACTACCCGGTCTTTCTTTTAGTTTTCAGCGGTTTGCAGGTGGGCACCCGCAAGCCGCCTTGTCGGTGTGTGTGAACCGTATGTGTGAAGTTGTCAGGCGACCTTGTCATCATCCTTGCGGCTTTCCCTTTCGTAGACGTCCATGGCGTCTCGTTCCACGTCACGGAGTTTTTCCAGATAGATTTCCGTGCTCCGCCGGTCCGCGTGGCCAAGGATATGCTGGATGCCCGGAAGCAGGGCCCCGCTATTGTCCATCACGGATGCGCCCGATGCCCGGAAGCGGTGGAAGGTGTAGTAATCCACCCCGGCATCCCGACAGACCTTCTTGAGCATGGAATACCGACCCCGCTTGTAGGGGCCTTCTTCCATCCTGCCGGTCTTGGCGTTGTAGCTCCGAGTCCAGAACACCCATTCCTTGCCGGGATCGCGGTTGGCGTACTGGTCCGAAAGGACTTCGTACAGCTTGTCCGTCATCGGCACCTGGCGCAGCACCGGTTCCCGTTTTTTGTTCTTGCGTGTTTCCAGTTCGACATACCGTTCCTCGAAGTTGACCCGATTCCAGGTGAGTCGGTGGACCTCGATGCTCCGCGCCAAGGTTTCCCTGAGCACCCACAGGTAGGGGCGGTGCTTGGGCTGGGCTGCTTCGATCATCCGGTCCAGTTCGTCGACCCTGGGGGTCTTCTTCCGTTCGCTGGGCTTGTCGCTGGGGAACGTTTCCAGCCCCGCAAAGGGATTGTCCTGGATGAACCGTTGCCCCCGCTTCATGCCCCAGGAGAAAGCCGCTCGAAGCACCTTGAGGTCGTTGTTGCCAGCGACCGGGGTGCGTTCCTTGACCACGGCCATCAGGAATTCGTCGGCCTTCAGGCGGGTGATGGCGGAACACGGCACCTTGCCGAAGTAGTCCAGCAACCGCTTGGCCGCGAGCTTGGTCTTCTTGTAGTGCGACTCCGAGTACGCACGGTCCAGCAGGTAATCCAGCCGCAGGTTGAGCAGATCAAGCAAGGCCATGTCGCCCGTCGCTTCCATTTCCTGTTTCTTTTCGACGTCCTCCCTTCTTTTGACCTCGGCCGTTTTTGCGGCCTGCTTCCCCTTGAACCACGCCTTGGTGTAGCGCTTGCCCTTTACCATGAAATCGTACCGGTACCCTTTCCCGGCCTTGAAATAGACGGTCATAGATGTCTTCCTCGTTCGGAAAGAACCATGACCCACCACGTTTGACGCCGCCGACGTCTTCGGCATGGTCGTAGACCCAGTCCACGCTTTTGCCCAGGAACGCGGCAACGTCCTGGGCGCATAATACGCGGGTCTTCAGTTTGGTGTCAAAAGTCATGTGCCTTCCGGATTGTCTTCGTTCCCCATGGGGCGGTCTCCGAACCGCCCGCCAACTCGGCCAACCCTTAAGTCTGATCACGCCGGCACCTTTGACCTCAAGGAATCGAGATAGGGTATTTTCACTATTTTCGACTCGTTGCTCATGAAGGGCAACCGTCCTCTCTGCCCATCGGCCACAAGCCGATGGGCGGCGAGGACGGTTGCCTGGAGCTGAATCGCCTGAGCGATTCAGCTCCAGGCAACCTCACGCCCAAAAAGGGAAGCCCCGCCGAAAATGGCGGGGCTTCTTCTAACGGGAACTGCCAAGGTAGGCATCGGACACGTCACGGCGGCCAGGGGAATGGCCGGCAGTGACTTCGATGTCGTCACGGGCTTCGGCGTCGAGCCGAGGCCATTCGTCCCCAGTGATGTCCCGCGCGGCCTTCTGGAAGGATTCCACGGAAACATGCTGGTTGGGCGGCTGAAAACCGGTGTGCTCGACGTACATGCGATGGAACCGCTCATGACGATTGCTGTGCAGCGTCCACCCGCTTTCCTTTTTGGTGAAACCGCACAACCTGGCCGCGTAGGACAACTTTTCTTGCCATTTGTCCCCCATACCTTCAGGCATCAGGTTGTGGATCCCCGGCCTGTCGGATTGGCTGACATAGGGCAGAGCTCTCTCAAGAGCTTCCTGCTGCCGATCGGACAGATTGTGCAACGTCCGGGGGCGACCACCCTTCGTCCCATATTGGACATGAAGGGTGCGCCCTTCGCGGTCCCAATCGCTGACCAGATCGACTTTGGCCGATTCTTCCCGGCGCAACCCCAGTTCCCATTGCAGACGGATCTGAGCGGCACACCGGGGACCGTATTCATACCCATGCTCGTTTTCCAGCTTGTCGATTGCCCCCTGCACGAAACCGGGGGCAACCGCTTTGCTGCTGGCATTGGCTATGGTTCCACGGCGCACCCCGAACACGTCATTGGTAGGGCTGATGCTGTCGTTGCCATAGGTCTCACATAGGGTACGGGCCGCCGAAAAGACTTCGGCAATGCGCCCGTCCCCTACATTTTCGTCTTTCATTTGCTTGGCGACTTCCGCGAAATGTCTGTTGGAAATCTTGGCCCATTTCTGAACGCCAAACCCCGCGCGGCGAAGCCGCTTTGCAAAGGCTCGGGCGTTCTGGCGGACCCGATGTTGTTTGGAGCGCGGACCGGACAAAGTTGCCTTGTTCGCCCCCCATACCAGACTGATGGATTTCATATGGAATCTCCTTCCTGAAGTTCGGGGCAGCGCCCCGGGACAAAGCGAACCCACGGGTCCGCCTATGGCGCGAATGCGCCACACAACAACCGACACGGGACAAATCAATGTCCGTTTCCCACAGAAGGAAAAATCCTGAGAATCCATTCAATAAGGGGTGCCACCACGCAGACTCATTCGTCCTGCGCATAAAGCGGTGGCCGTGGGGGAATTTCGACAACGGCAGATTTCTAGATACCTGTCGTTTGTCCGGCGGGGGTGCTGTGCTTCAGCCTGGCGTTTGGATGTGAATGCGTGCCGTTTGGAAATGAACGGCAGCGAAGTGTTTGGTGTTACGGCACGTTAGTGCCAATTTAAGCGTTCATCAGTTTAGACTGCCGTCAAAACTTATGAACGCGCCTTGGGTACGTTTTACCTCCTTCTGGTTACTCAACCTGACTGGTTATGCCCTGTCGTATCACCCCGAGAAATCGCCGCGCAAGGTTCGGCGGAGGGGTTTCTGTCCTCCCGCCGATTTCCCCGCGAGCATGACGCAAGCAGCCGCCACGGCGAGAGGGATGGCGGTATCGACTCCGGCTCAAGGGATGGTGGAGCACTGCGACCTTTTCGTACAATCGCATGAAAACCTTCCTTCGTTAACAAACGTTAACCTTTTCTTAACCCCCGGTTCGATACTTGGGGGTCATGACAATACTCAATTCTGTTTCTGTTGCGCGGTTGGCGGCTGTCTCGGCCCTAACCCTTGTGCTTGTCGGGTGTGCCGCTCGCATGGATCTGACAGCCAAGAAAGCGGAGATTGAAGAGATGATGCCCGGTGCGTGGCAGACGCCTGCTTCCGACTCCGAGGTGGCGAAGGATATCTCCGGACTTATCGATACTCCCCAAATGCGGGCTCTTATAGCTGAGGCCCTGTCTGCCAATCCGGACCTTACGGCTACGGCCTATCGACTCAAGGCGGCAGGGTTGCTGTTAAGCGTAACATCCTCTGCCCGTCTTCCTGAATTGACTGTGGGAGGGAGTGGGGCCCGAACCAATTCTTCGGGGCGTCAGACGGCTTCTTTCTCTGTCCGGTCCGACGTCAGTTGGGAGGTGGATCTATGGCAGCGGTTGGCGGATCTCAATGATGCTGACGCGTTGGATGTGAAAGCCAAAAGCGGAGACTACATGCTTGCACGAAATGCTTTGGCGGCTCGGGTTGTTCGGGCCTGGATTGAACTCGCGGCCAATAGTCGGGCCGTGGCGATTGAGCGACGCCGCATTAAGGCTCTGGTTGATACCGAAGAGATCATTCTTGAGCGGTACAACATGGGTATTGGCAATCTGACCGATCTGGACGCGGCACGTACCAAGTCTGAAGCTGCACGGGAAGTGCTGGCCGGACGCGAGTTGGATTTGACCAAAGCCCGCCGCGTGTTGGAACTCCTACTCGGCCGGTATCCGTCCGGAACCATTGCCGGAGATGTGGAACTCCCCTCGGTCGCTCATCCTCTGGTCGGAATACCATCCGAAGTCTTGGCGGATCGCATTGATATTCAGGCCGCTTGGGATCGGGTTCGAAAGTCGGATTTGGACGTTGCCGCTGCCAACAAAGCGATGCTGCCGTCCTTCAAGATTACTGCCGACATTTCGAATACTTCCAAAACCATACACGATCTGACAACTGGGCAGGCCATTTGGAATCTCGTAGGGGCTTTGACTCAGCCCGTATTCATGGGAGGCCGCCTCAAGGACACGGCTGCCGCCAAATCCGAGGAGAGCAAGGCCGCATGGGAAGATTACCGCAAGGTTGTTCTTGAGGCCATGCAGGAAGTTGAAAACGGTCTGGACACTGAACGCGGATTGGCCCGCAGGCGGGAGCACTTGGAAAAGTCCCTGAGTCACGCCACGCAGAGCCGCATCAATTACGAACAACGCTACCGTGAAGGGCTTTCGGACATCATCGATTTGCTGACCGCAAAGGAAACCGAATTGAACACGGAAATCCAACTGCTGCAGGTCCGCGCCCTTCAACTGGGCAATCGCGCGCAGCTTGCGCTGGCCTCTGGCCTGAATGCCAATTTGAACACGGCAAAACTGACGACTGAGAAGTAACCATGAAAAAATATCTGCATATCATTTTAGCCTCATCGGTTTTGGGTGTGGCCATCCTCATTGCCTTTTGGCTGTTTTCCCAGCCGGTCACGGCCAGTGTGGAAAAGAAGGCCCGTATCGACATGCCGGTTTCCGTTGAGCCGGTGAAGGCCGGGACATATACTGCTTCGATTCAGGCTTTCGGCAAGGCTGTGCCGTACTGGAAAACGGACATCGTGTCCGCTGTGTCAGGCCGCCTTGTCGAACTGGCCCCGGCGTTTGATGCCGGACGAATTGTCCCCAAAGGGGACTTGCTCGCCAGGGTGGAAGATGTGGGATACCGCTCGGAGCTTGCGGCGCGCGAGAGGGAATTGGCCGATGCAAAGCTTGCGTATGTTCAGGAGCAACACCGAGTGAAGCAGGCGGAAAAAGACTGGAAACGAATGGGACAGGCCCGGCACCCCGCATCACCGCTGGTGTTGCGCAAGCCACAACTTGAAGCGGCCCTTGCGCAGGTGAAGGCAGCCGAAGGCGCGGTTGCCAAGGCTCGGAATGACTTTCAGAACACGTTGATCGTGGCTCCTTACGATGCGGCTGTTATCGAACGCAAGGTTGCTCTGGGAACATATGTGACTGCGGGTACAGTGGTTGGCAGTGTGTACGGGGCGGATCGGGTTGAAGTGCGTTTTCCCTTGACCGAACAACAGTGCTCATTGCTCAACCTCGACGCAATGGGCGAAGGATCTCGTTTTGGTGCCAAGGTCCCCATGACCTCGGTCACGGATTCGCGCGATACATGGGTGGGCACCCTTACGGGACTGGAATTGCAAATATCCGACACAACACGTCAACGCATAGCCATCGTCATGGTGGAGAATCCGTTGGATGGTAGCCAGCCTCTTTTGCCCGGCACTTTTGTGCGGGCCGAGGTCCCCGGTGCAATGGTAAAGGACACTTTTGCGGTGCCGGAAAGCTCTCTGACTCAGGCCGGTGATATTTGGTATACGGACAATGGGAACTCACTTCGTCGCATCAAACCTGAAGTCCGCTTCCGCCGAAACGGTAAAGTATTCATTCGGGCACCGGAGGACTTGAAAGCCATGAATGTCGTGGTCCGGCCATTGAATTCCTACCTGGAAGGCACTTCGGTCAGCCCCAAACAAAGCGAGCTGTCCCATGAATAAGAAAAATATGGGCGGCATGATCGCATGGTTCGTCCAGAACCCCATCGCAGCCAATTTGTTGATGTTGCTGGTGCTGTTTGGTGGCGTGTTCACATCCATGGATCGCCCCCTGCAGGCTTTTCCTCCGTTTCCGCCAAAAAAAGTAACCATCTCCACGGCATACCCCAGCAGCTCTGCCGAAGTGGTGGAAAGAGGCGTGACCGTTAAGATCGAGGAAGCGGTCAATGGTTTGACCGGCATCAAGGAGATCACCAGCACTTCGGATCGGAACGGCTCCACCGTCGTGGTAGAAACGAAACAAGGGTACTCGCTTGATAAAATGATGCGGGACGTCAAACGCAAGGTCGACGCCATTGCCACTCTGCCGAGCCTTGCCGAAAAACCGGTCATCTCGCAGGAAGAGTGGAACGAACATGTCATGTACGTCAGCATATATGGTCAGGTCAGGCATGATACGCTTCGTCAGTTGGCCGACAAGGTTCGGCAAAAGCTTCTTGCGCAGGGCAGCATCAACAAAGTCGAGTATATCGGGCGACGGGTTCGTGAGATCGCCATTGAGATTGATGAAGCCTCGTTGCAGGCATACGGATTGACCTTGCGGGACGTGGCAACGGGCATTGCCAAAGAGTCGATAAGCGATTCCGGTGGTGAACTGCGGACAAACATGTCGACCATTACCCTGCGGGCAGACCGTCAAGCATATGGTGAAGATGAATTCCGTAATATTGTCATCCTGACCACTGCGGACGGCGCGAATCTCACATTGGGCGATATAGCAACCGTCAGGGATACTTTTGAAGAAGACCTCGTCCGGACGAGGTTTCAAGGACAACCCGCTATTACACTTCAGATAGTGGACGCGGGCGGCACAGACGTGACCAAAGCGGCTATCGAGGCCCGGGAGGTGGTGCAGGGATTGGTGGACTCCGGCCAAATTCCGCAAGGGGTTGGGATCAAGCCCTGGTACGATCAAAGCCAATATATTCAGGACCGTGTTTCCCTGCTCTTCAGCAATGGCTTGAGCGGTATCCTGTTCATTGTTGCCATACTGGCCCTGTTCCTCAATCTTCGTCTGGCTCTCTGGGTCTCTTTGGGCATACCCATCTCCATTGCAGGGACGCTCATCATGATGGGAGATAGTTTCCTTAACTATACCATCAACGAAATGACGACCTTCGGTTTCATCGTGGTGCTTGGTATACTGGTAGATGATGCTGTCGTCATCGGCGAGAATATCTTCACCACTCGAAAACGGGAGGGAGATACCACGGCAGCGACCATCGCAGGGGTGTCTGAAGTGGCTACGCCTGCGACCTTCGGCGTGTTGACAACGGTTGCGGCGTTTATGCCTCTGGCGTTCATCAAAGGGGAGTTCGGCCAGATTTTCGGCCAGTTTGCTGTGGTGGTCGTTGTGGCTCTCTGTTTTTCGTTGCTGGAGTCGAAGTTCATCCTGCCTGCACACTTGAACCACGTGAACGTGAATTCTACGGCAAAACCTAATGTGTTGGTGCGCCCGCTGGCAAAACTCCAGGGGTGGGTGGCCCACGGGCTCGATCTGTTCAATGAAAGAATATACGTCCCGTTCATGCAGCGGGTGTTGAATATGCCCGGAGTGGCGCTGGCTGTATTTCTCGGTTTGCTCATTTGCGTCTTTGCCCTCGTTGGCAGCGGCAGAGTGCGTTCTGTCTTTTTCCCCAACATTCCAGGGACCCTGTTGACCGCATCCATCACAATGGATCAGGAAGCTGGCGAGGCCCTGGCAATGAGTAACGCCTTGCATATCGAGTCCGAACTCGTTCGCCTCAATGAGGAGTGGAAGGAAAAATATGGCATGGAGTCCGCACCTGTTACGGACATACAGACCAACCTCAGCAGCGCGACTTCCTTCACCGTAACCGGGAAACTCGATCTCGAGCCGGAGTCGGAGATCACGGCTGTGGACATGATCAAAGAGTGGAGCACGGCCGTTGGGCCTTTGGAAGGCGTGGATGTCTTTAACTACAACTCCACCGGCTGGGACATGGAAGATATCTCCATCAACATCAGCGGGCGTGAACAGGCTACGCTTCAGGCTGCCGCAACCAGATTGAAGGAACGGCTTCGTCAATACTCCGGCGTCAACAACGTCAGGGATGACAATAAGCCGAACCAGCCGCAGATTCGTTTTACCCTCAAGCCCGAAGCCCGCAATCTCGGCGTCACGCTCGACGATCTGACCTCGCAGTTGCGAGGAGGGTTCCAGGGGTACGAGGCGCAACGTTTCCAACAGGGACGCGACGAGGTCAAGGTACAGGTGCGCTATCCTGCGGACCAGCGTCGGTATATCGAAGACCTGAAGCGGACGCGTATCCGTACCGCTGCCGGTGCGCTTGTTCCCTTGAGCGTGGTTGCGGAACTCGAGCCCGGCTACGCGGCGGTGGAGATTCATCGTCGTGACGGCAACCGGGTTACCACCGTAGTGGCAGATACGGACAAGACCGTGACTTCTCCCAGTCAGGTGTTGGCAGATTTGCAGGAAAAACTATTCCCTCAGCTCCGCCGGGAGTTCCCGGATATCGGTTTTGCCTTCTCCGGCGAAGTACAGGAAGAGTCCGAAGCTTCATCATCCCTGTGGGGGGCGTTTGTCCTGACCATGGGCGTGATTTATGCCTTGCTTGCCGTGCCGCTCAAGTCCTACACCAAGCCACTGTTCATAATGGCAGCCATTCCGTTCGGGTTTATCGGTGCCGTCGGCGGGCATTGGCTTTTGGGCTACCCGCTTAGCCTGCTGTCTTTTTTTGGCCTTCTCGCCCTGTGCGGAGTCGTGGTGAACGACAGTCTGTTGCTTGTTACGGAGTATGGGGCTCAGCGTGAACGGGGACTTGGCGTGAATGAAGCCCTCCTTGCCGCGGGTGTGCGGCGCATGCGTTCCATCTTCCTGACATCCATTACCACCTTTCTAGGTTTGGTCCCGCTTCTGGCGGAATCTTCGGAGCAGGCTCAATATCTGAAGCCTGCCGCGGTTTCCATGGCTTACGGTATCCTGTTCGCCACGGTTATCACGTTGATTCTCATTCCCGCGCTCATCCGTTTCTCGGCCAACGTGAAGCGTACGGTCATAGGTAAAAGAGAAGATCGCACGCCCGCCGCTACCGTCCCGGTGATGAATGAGAACTAGGCCGGGGGGGGGGTTAATCATGGTGAAATCTACCCAAGAAAAGTTAGTAAAGCCCCATGGAGTCCATGGGACTTTTTACAATACGGAAGGATACTGAAATGTCTCTGACAACACTCTTGGTCGAGGACGACATGGACCTCGCCGCATCGTTGATCGATTATCTGGAGTTGGAGTCCATAAACTGTGATCATGCCTTCAATGGACTTCACGGCGTGGAACTTGCCTTGGAGAACGCCTATGACGTCATTTTACTGGACATCATGGTCCCCGGACTGGATGGCCTTGGGGTGTGCGAGAAGCTGCGCAGGGAAGGGATTGATACACCTATCCTGATGCTTACCGCGCGGGACACTCTTGATGATAAGGTCGCGGGATTCTCTGCCGGGACGGATGATTATCTCGTCAAACCGTTTGCCATGAAGGAACTCTTATTTCGCATCCGGGCTTTGGCTAAACGAAGAAGCAGTCAGGTGAAAATTTTTACGGTGGAAGATCTGGAAATTGACCTTCATGCCCATGAGGTGCGCCGAGGAGGGGCTGTTATTCATCTGACGCCTACCGAGTGGGAATTGATCAAGGAATTGGTCTCCAAGAGCCCGGAGATTGTGTCACGCCGATCCTTGGAGCGTGCTTTGTGGGGGGATGACGTACCGGAAAGCAACAGCCTGAATGTGCACCTTCACAAGTTACGGCAAAAAATAGATGGCTCTGCATCAGTGCAACTTATTCATACCGCGCCCGGAGTGGGAGTTTCATTGAGAGGCAGCGATGGATAACAAAAAAAGCATCAAGAAGACGATCATCGTGTTTGTGGTGAGTGCGAGTGGATTGCTCGTTTTTTTGTATTCTTTCTTATTGGACGATTATTTCATGACCGGATTGGATGTATCTGTTCAGTCTCGGATGCAATCTGAGGCGAGGGTTTACCAAGATGCTTACTTGGAGGATCCGGATACCCCTCTGCCGAGGTCGGCAAATTTTCGTGTTTATGTCGAGTGGGAGGGTGTCCCGGAATCGGTGCGTGAAAGATTCGTAGGAGTGGAATTGGTCGAAGGCGTTGCCGAATACAGTGAGTGGCGGGATGACGAAACGAACTATTGCATACTCCCCTGGAGTCGATCTGATGGTAACATGCTCTACTTTGTGCTCGAGATTAGTGATGATTTTGCGTCGTCGAACATAGACAGAATGTTCAGATGGCGCATGTATTTCCTCGTGATATCCGGAGTGGCAATCTTTGTCGGCATGGTCGGGATGTCGTTTTTTCTGTTTCGCCGGATCGTGTTGCCTGTCGAGGGCATCAGCCGATGGGCAGGTGAGTTGGACAAGGACAATCTGGATGCGCCGGTGGATTTTACCTATCGGGAATTGAATGAACTGGCTTTTCTCTTTCGGGATACCCTTCGCCGTCAGATGGCGGGGATTGAACGCGAACAAACCTTTCTCCGCAATGCGAGTCACGAGCTTCGCACACCGGTTGCCGTGTTGCAGAACAGTCTGGAGTTGCTTGAACGCCTCGGCGCGGACGATGATTCGCGTTTCAAGACTTCGATGGGCCGCATGAACAATGCCGTGACCAACATGCGTAACTTGATTACGACTTTGCTATGGGTCAGCCGGGAGCAGTCGGATCAATTGGAAAGCAACCACGTGGAGATCGAAAGGTTGGTTTCTTCGATAATCGAGGAGAACGCCTATCTGCTTAAAGGCAAGGGAAACCGGGTCCAGCAGGACTTGGCTTCCGTGTCGCTGGATGCGCCGGAAACCCCGCTGCGTATTGTTTTGAACAACATTATCCGCAATGCGTTTCAGTACACCTTTAGCGGTGTTATTCATATCCGTCTGACCGAGAGTGAATTCTCTGTCGTGAACGACACCCATGCCGAGAATGGCGGGCGGGCCCATAAAGGACATGGGGTCGGGCTGATGCTCATATCACAGCTTGTGGATAAGCTTGGCTGGGATTTGTTCATCGAGGAACAGGAGAAACTCTTTTCGGTCAGATTGAGTCTGAAATAAGCATACCCATGTAAAGTCCCCCATCTTAGGGCCAACTAATAATAGAGACTTCCTGCCGATGGAGATACCCTTTTTTTAGTTTCAGACCTAAGGATGTATTCCTCCAGGCCACCCGTCCCTTACCGCACAGCCGAAAAACCAGGACTTCCGGGCCTTCTCTTCGGCACCATTGAAATTTTTTCCTTACCTTACTTAAGCTGATAGTATTTGTTAATAGCACTATAAGTATCTGAAAAATTGGTGTATTTTTGACTCGACGTGTGTGAATAAATGTGTGATTTCCATTCCGAAATCACCGCAAGACCTCGAAGAACACCAGCTGCCAGCCAAAAGTAACCCCCTGCCATGTTTGAAAAACAAGGCAGAGGGTTACTTTTCAGAAACGTGGTGGGTACTTTTAAGAATCCCCTAGCTCGCTTCGCTCGGGTGCGTGCGGCGCGGAAGGGGCCGTGCGGGACACGTTCCGCCGTGCCGGTTGGCGATTTGGGGCGGAAAAAACGGACAACACAACGTGCCGCGTCACAGAACGAACCAAGCCGTTTTTTCCGCCCCAAATCGCGGGTTTTTTATTGGAATAGTCAGGACTCGATTAGACAAATTTCTCACCGGGACGCAGTCAGAAAACGCTGCAAAGCCAGCTTGTTGCGTACAACCCTCCCGCCCTGCGGCGTTGGGCCACCGTCCCGGAGGGTTCGCGCCGGGCGGCTGACCGCGCGCCGCTGCCGTCCGGCGCGAACACTTCGGAACACCGCCTGTCTGCCCCCCCAATCCCACCGCATAGACCCTCAACGTTCCGCAATCTCCCTCCTCCGTCAACACTCGTCCTCCCGCTCCCGCACGCCCTTCGCGCAGCGACCCAAAAAGTTTGGGAGATTCTTAAGAACCTTTTCCAAAAGGTTCTTAAGCCGTCGGAGACGCCCGCCCGGCGAGGGCATTCCCCCCGCCGGAGGCCACTATTTCCTGGGGTGTGTCTTCCGCCATTGGGCGGGGGTCATGTCGAGGCCGCCTTTGATCCAGAAGCCCCGGCGGTTTTCGCGGGCGTCTTTTTCGGCCTCAAGGAATTGTTCGAAGTATCGGGTATTGGGTTTGACGCGGATGGGGATGGCCAGACCGGCGCGGACGAGTTCCCGGTTGAGCATCCGCCCGTTGTGGTAGACGTAGGCGAGGTGCCGTCCGTAACGGTCCTTGCGTTCCTTGTCGTATTCGAGTTGCAGTGTCTTGTTGAAGCAGAAGCGGACGGTGAATTCCTTGGCTTTTCGGCTGTATTCCTGCTTGTATTCGGGCGCATCCACGCCGATGAGCCGGACTTCGAGGGTGCCGCCCTGGTAGACGACGCGCAGGGAGTCGCCGTCCAGCGCGCCGAGGAATCGGGCGGAGATGGTTTCGGCGGCGGAGGCGGGCGCGGCGCAGAGCAGCGCGAGCAGGAAAAGTCCGAAAAGGCGTTGGGGGGTCAGGGGGTTGCGGTGGCGCATGGAAAGAGCATAGACTGTTTCTTCGAGGGATACCAGCAAGACCGGCCGGGAGGCGCGACATGCAACTGACATTTCTGGTGGACAACAACGCCATGGTGGGCAGCCAATTCCTGGCCGAGGCGGGGTTGTCGATGTTCATCGAGGCGGACGGCAAGCGGGTGCTGTTCGACACGGGCTATTCCGACGCCTTCCTGGTCAACGCCCGGCGCAAGGGCGTGGATCTGCTCGACCTGGACTGGATCGCCCTGTCCCACGGCCATTTCGACCACACCTGGGGGCTGGACATGTTGCTGCGCCTGTATTGCGAATCCCCGGACCGGGAGGTGCGGCGGGCGAGGCTGGTGGCGCACCCCAAGGCGGTGGAGACCAAGCGGCATCGGGGCATCCCGGAGTTCGGCCCGTTGCTGTCGCCGGACAAGCTGGCGAGCTATTTCGATCTGGAGCTGACGGACCGGCCCATGTGGCTGACGGATTCGCTGGCGGCGCTGGGGCAGATCGAGCGGGTCATGGATTTCGAAAGACCGGCGACCTTGGGCGAGCGGCTGGAGGGCGGGGAGTTCGTGCCGGACGACATCCCGGACGACACGGCCCTGGCCTGCGTCACGGACGCGGGGCTGGTGGTCATTGCGGGTTGCGCCCACACGGGCATCTGCAACACGGTGGAACAGGCCCGGCGGGTGACGGGCGTGGACCGGGTGCGCGCGGTGCTGGGCGGGTTCCACTTGCAGAAGGCGGGCCCGGAACGGCTCGGCCCCACGGCGGACTATCTGGCGGCGCTGGACCTGGAGGGGCTGTGGTGCTGCCACTGCACGGACCTGGCCGCCAAGATCGGCCTGGCCGCGAAATGTCCGGTCAGGGAAGTGGGCTCCGGCCTGACCCTGACGTTCTAGGCGGGACCGGCCCGACTTTGCTGTTTTCAGGGCAAGGGACGCACGAAAACGCCCCTTGCCGCATCAATCCTTGTCCTTCACGTCCTTCTGGTATTCGGGGTTGCGGCGGAGGGCGAAGTAGGTGTTGGAGGAATTGTGAATTGTGCCGGCTAGCACCACGAGCCAAGCCAACGCCGCCAGTTCCCAGCTATCAAAAAACCAGAAGAGGCCTCCAGCTACAAGCGTTGCGACAAGAACATCCACAACACAGTGCCAAAGTATGGTGTACGTGAGTTTTGTCATCACCAAGCGTCCTTAGGGCTGGTCAAGATATCCAGTATCGGCCCGACCCTCCCCAATCCTTGTCCCACAGATCTGAGCCCTTTCACTTTGCTGTCTTTCATTAAGCTCCCCAAGATCTCACTCCCCACCGATTCTCCAGCCGGATGGGTCACGCCCTGCACCTTTTGCGCCGGGGTTTTCGCCTTGTCGGCCCAGGGAGGGTTGTTCTTCATCGTGTGAATCCAGCCCGCATACTCCTTGAGATTGCGAACCTGCTCGGCCTTGCCCATCTGCGCCGCGTCCCTGGACGCGGACGGCGGGCGGTTTTCGTGGCCCGAACCCTGGTTGGGGTCGATGCCCTGGCCGCGTTCCTGCCCTCACTTGCCGTTCAGCATTAGGCCAATAAATAGTAATCCAACAAAAAATGAACGACCGTCGCGGGGGCAATGCTCCGTACCCGCATGGTGACCGCCATGAAAATCATCCCGTAAACGAAACAGTCGAGGATATTTCTTACTCCTGTGGACCAATGGATCAGGGCGAAGACAAAGGCCGACGCCAGGGCGATGACGACCGGGTTGCGGGTATACGCCTTGAGGGCGGACAGGGCCAGCCCCCGAAAGATGATCTCCTCGCTCACGGCGACAAGGGCCAGGCCGAAGGTCATGTCCACAAGAAAAATCGCCGACTCCCGGTCGTATTCCACAACGGGCGCTGACCACAGCCCATCCAGCGGTTTGAGAAGGACTTCGCTCACCAGGCAATAGGCCATGGTCATGCCCGCCAGAATCAGCGTCCAGAAAACCAGAGGCCCCTTCCCGTCCAAGGACAGCCCCAGATCCCCGGGCTTCAGGCGTCTTTTGAAGACCAGCACCCCCAGGAACAGGAGAGAAGCCATTCGGCAGGCATAGTCCACCAGCACCCACTGCTCGTAAGAGGAAGCATGGATGTTGGAAAAATCGTTCAAAAAAAAGGGGATGACCGCGATCAGATAGATCATCCCCTTATGGTTGACTGCATTCATGCTTGAACAACTCATGCGCGGCTATCCGCGAGGACCGGAGGCCCCGCTTCGCGGCTTGTCATCATTATCATTCATACCCCACTCACGGAGCAACCTGGTTACTCCCCTGAGGAACTGAACGCCCGTGCTTGCGGGCTTTCTAAACTCTTCTTCCGCCTTCAGCTTCTCCGCATCCTGTGCCGTACTCCGCGATTTCGTGGGAGTCGGTTCTTGTGCGGTCTCTTGCCCCTGGCCACCTTCAGGACCGGAGACTTCCTGTTCACTCTTGCCCGCCCCGCTCTCCTTGGCCGCCTGCGCGCCAACCGGATGGAGCATAGCCTGTCCCTTTTAGACAGGTAAGATATGTGCTCTATCCCTCGGCATGACGCTTATCCCGTATTGTCAACCCGGCGTACAGAATGACAAACACCGCAGGGAAAACGAGAAATACATTGAGTGAACCACTTTGTCCGTGAATCACTACTGTATATCCTATTATATAACACACGGAAAACACACACAGCAAATGAACAATGAACGCTATGACCTTTTTCAAAAATACAGAAATAGCCATTAACAACAATATGAGACTGAATAACAGGCTGACCTCATTTGCGGGCCCGTCGCTTTCTATCATTTTCCCCACCAAAAGACTTCCCGGCAAATAGGTTGAAAAGAAAAGGACAGGCAAAAACCGATCGCGCCAACCGTGCAAAGCGGCGGCGGCAACAGGTGGGGAAGCCAGCAGGAACAACGCCCCGCCAACAAAGCACAAGGCAAACAAAATCACACTCGAATTGCCGGACTTCACTGCGGCAAGCCCCGATAGGAACAACACCGACAACGGGTATATTCCATGTGCAAGGAACAGCCAGCCAAGAATTTTCTGAAGTCTTCCCCCTGACCTGGCGAACAACAGAAATGCACAACTGGTTTCCAGGGAAAACAAAATGATACAATACACTGAAACCCAGTAGGCATTGGGGCTGGCAGAAAGGGATACCGCCTGAAGGCAACTCAGTCCCAACACGATCACGACACACACTTTCGTCAGATAGTTTAGCATGACATTGTCCTGACCGGGCAGCGACGAACCGCTGCCCGGTCATTCGAGGTTATTTCCCGTTCTTTTTTCGCTGATCGCCCCATATTTGAATCGGGGTAACTATCTTGTCCGGAAACCCGGTAAAAGGACCCGCCCACTCTTCGAGCTCCTTTTTAAGCCCTTCTTTGGCCCATTTCTTTTCCGGGTGGCCGTCCTGTTTCCACAGCGGAGGGACGAGGTTCCTGTACGCCCAAGACTCTTCATCGGCCCCGTGTCCTTTCGCTCCAGCCTCTGAAGCGCTCTGCCCCTTGCCCGCCCCGCTCTCCTTGGCCGCCTGCGCGCCCATGGCGAGCAGGGTGCGGGCCGGACCGACGGGCCGTTTCCCGGCGGGCGCAGGCGGGGTCGCGGACTTGGCCGCCTGTTTGCCCGCAGGCTGGTCCGGGCGGCCGTAGTCGTGGTTCAGGGAGACCTTCCTCCCCTCCTCCGCCGGGTCCCAGCCCAGCGGCTTTTCCACGGTCCACCAGTCCAGGGCGCGCTTGTTGCCGTGGAACTTCCTGCCCAGGCTGCCCTCCCTGCGCACCGGCTCCATCACCCACAGGCTGTTGAAAAACGGCGATCTGCTGCGTTGCTGCAAAAAGTTCAAACCCTCGCGTACAGGGAGTACGCTTCGGTCTTGAACTTTTTTTGCGCCTTGCATCTCACCATTTTTGAACAGCCTGTAATTTTGATTCTTCTACGCCTAGAGAACGTGACCTTTCTTGTACGGGTGAATACGTCGGCTTTCAACAAATCGCTCATATCGGTTCTCCTTTTCGTATCGCAAAAACCCTAGAAAACCAACCTTCAGGCTGTCGGGAAATGGTCGGATGCTAGGCGCAAGAACCATCCAGGGCCGAAGCGTATCAAGACATACGCGAGGGGCTGGATGGTTCGCGGCAACGACGCAGACGGCCGTTTCCCGGCAGTCTGAAGGGGCCTCCCCGAAGGGAGGCCCAAGGAAGCTCCATGACTGTTCGGTTGCCGCCCTCCTAGGCGGTGGTCACGGTGACCGTGCCGTCGGTGTTGGCGGCCACCATCAGGTCGATGGCCCCGGCCATGTCCGCGCCGGTGCAGGCGATCACGATGTCGCCGGTATCCAGGTTGTAGTCCTCCACCGCCTGGTCGAAGTAGCCGGACCCGGCCACGGTGGCCGCGTCGTCCTCGGAGCGGTAGATGAACAGCTGCTGGCCGGGGACGCCGCCCATGAGCCGCATGTCTTCACTGATGTATGCCATGTCTGTTTTCTCCTTTTGGGGTTGCTTAAGGTCGGTTGCTGTCGGTTGCGGTCGCCGTCCCTAGAGGATGGCCGCGTCGTCGTCGCACTGGATCTCGACCACGCCGTCCGGGTCGATGAGACAGGCCCCGGCGGACAGCATGTGGTCCACCAGGTGGGCGGCCTTTTCCGGCACCCAGTCCACGAACGCCTGGACCTTCTGGCCCTCGGCCAGACCCGCGGCGTTGCGGTGGTAGACGTAGCACTTGCGCATGCCCGCCTCGTCCAGCGGCAGGCCGGTGTGGAACATCCAGGTGATGCCCAGCCAGGTGCGGGACTCGGTGCCCTTGAGCCAGGCGTACTGCTCGCCCGCGTAGTCGCTGGACTTGAATTCCTGGATGTTCAAGAGCTCGTTCCACTGGTGCGGGCCGACCACGGCAAACCGGTGGCCGTCGTCCGGCACGTCGTTGGCGTTCAGGGTGCCGAAGGCCTGGAGGATCTTGTCCTTGGTCAGGCCGGTGGCGGTCTCGGCGACCACGTTGGTGGCGCCGGTCAGCTTGGTGATGATCAACTCGTCGATCTTGCGGCCCAG
The DNA here is from genome assembly GCF_001563225.1 of Pseudodesulfovibrio indicus. NCBI lineage: Bacteria > Pseudomonadati > Thermodesulfobacteriota > Desulfovibrionia > Desulfovibrionales > Desulfovibrionaceae > Pseudodesulfovibrio > Pseudodesulfovibrio indicus. Next base: position 638,317 of record NZ_CP014206.1, on the reverse strand, counting down.
CGCCCAGGCGCCCGCGTTGGCGGCCACCTGCTTCTCGTCGCTCTTGTCCTTCAGCTCGTCGAGCTTGTCGATGTACTCGGCGGCGTACCAGTCGGACAGGGTGCAGGAGACGTTGGAATGGTTGAGGTTCATGAGCGGCACGTTGCCGTGGCGGGTCTTTTTCCCGGCCGCGCCCTTGCCGACCTTCTGGAAGACGCACTTGGACCCTTCCACCTCGGTCTGGAGGCGCACGGTGTTGCGCATTTTGGAGCCCTGGGCCTGATAGGCCTGGTGCACCATCTCCACATACTGGGAGACGAAGGCATTGCTGACGGTAGTGGACATCGGTTCTTCTCCTTGTCCGTAACAGGTTCATACGGGCCGGGTGTCCGAATCGCCTTCGCCTGCGGGTGTCCGGGAGCGGGGGCGAACCGTTCGCCCACGCCGCCGGGCCGGGTGCTAGACCTCCGGGCCGGATGGCGAACCGTACCACCGGTTTTTCGCAAACCCCGGTTTTGTCGAAGAATGTCAGGGAAAAGGATTCGAGAAGCGTGAAAAAGCAACTTGACAGGGCCCCGGAACCGGGCCAATCCCTGCCCATGCAGACCCTGGACGAAACGCGCCGCAAGGAGCTGGACGACCGCCTCAACCAACCCCTGGCCGTCGGCGGCAGGACCGTATCCACCCGGCTGTGGCTCGCGCCCCTGGCCGGGCTGGGCAACGCCGCCTACCGCCAGGTGCTCGGCGAATACGGCGGCTGCGGCCTGACCTTCACCGAGATGTGCGGGGCCAAGAGCGTGCCCACCGAAAACCCGCGCGTCTCGTCCGTGTTCCGCTGGTCCGAGGGGGAGCTGCCGCACCTGGTCTGCCAGGTGGCGGGCGCGACCCCGGAGGAGATGATCCCCGCCGCCCGGCGGGTGCAGGAATGCGGCTTCTTCGGCTTCGACATCAACATGGGGTGCTCGGTCTCCGGCATCGTCAAGAAGAACGCCGGGGCCGGACTGCTGCGCGACCCTGACGCGGCCCTGCGCGTGGTCGAGGCCGTGCGCAGGACCATCTCCATCCCCCTGTTCATCAAGTTCCGCACCGGCTGGTCACCGGACATCGAACCCGCCGCCAAGCTCGCGAAACAGTTCGAGAACGCGGGCGCGGACTGCCTGGTCTTCCACCCCCGCGTGGCCCCGGACAAGCGCACCCGCCCCCCGGTCCGCCACCACATCAAGGCCATCGTGGACGCGGTTTCCATCCCGGTCTTCGGCAACGGCGACGTGATCACCGACCGGGACTGCCTGGAGATGCTCGAAACCACCGGCTGCGCCGGGGTCTCCGTGGGCCGCATGGCCATCGCCCAGCCCTGGCTGTTCCGTGAATGGACCTCGGATTACGCACCGCCCGCCGACCGCTTCCAGGACTACGCCCTGCGCCTGGCCGACGCCCTGGACCAGCACTTCGACCCGGTGCGCGCTCTTAAGCGGTTCAAGCTGTTCACCATCTACTTCGCGGCCAACTTCACCTTCGGCCACGCCCTGCAAAGCCGCTTCCTGGGCGCGAAATCCATGGACGACATACGAAACGTGGCCCGAAACCATGTCCATCCCGGCATGCAGATGGTAAAACGGCCCAACATGAACATGTACAATATCTGACGAGGGACGCCATGAAGACCATTGACCTGAGCCACGTCATCCGCACCGGCATGCCGGTCTATCCCGGCGACGAAACGCCCAGCCTGCGGCGCACCCACTTCATCAGGAAACACGGCTTCGCCCAGACCGGGCTGGCCCTCTCCACCCATGTCGGCACCCACGTGGACACCGCCGCACACCTGTTCACCGAAGCGCCCACCCTCGACCAACTCGGGCCCGACAACTTCACCGGCTGGGGAGCCGTCCTCGACCTGACCAGCCTGGCCGCCCCCGTCATCCAGCAACCCGACCTCGCGCCGCTGGCCGACATAGACAACCTCGACTTCGCCCTGCTCCGCACCGGCTGGGACCAGCACTGGCAAACCGACCGCTATTACAGGGACTTTCCCACCCTGTCCGAAACCGCGGCCCGGTTCCTGGCCGGGCTGGGCCTCAAGGGCGTCGGCCTCGACACCCCCTCGCCCGACCCCGTGGACTCCGCCTCCCTGCCCACGCACCAGACCCTGCTCAACCACGGCCTCGTCATCGTCGAAAACCTCACCCGGCTGGGCGGCCTGCCCGCCGAATCCTTTGTCTTCTGCTGCCTGCCCCTGCGCCTCCTCGACGGCGAAGCCTCACCCTGCCGGGCCGTGGGGATTACGTTCTAGGGGAGGCCTCCGGCGGCCGGGGCGCTGCCCCGGACCCCGCCAGAGAACCTTTTGAAAAAGGTTCTCTGGACTCTCCCAAACTTTTTGGCGCTCGCTTCGCTTCGCTCGGGGCCGTGCGGGGGCGGAAGGGACCGCGCGGGACGCCCTGCCGCTTGGCCCGGCAATGTCTGCCGCCATCTCCGCCCCAGCTCGCGGTTTTTTTGTTGGAATAGTCTGAAATCGTTTAAAATAAATCCATTTCTGGACGGTGTTCAAAAACGCCGCGAAGCCAGGCTGTTGCGTTCAGCCCCTCCGTGCCAGCGGCGTTGGGCCACCGTTCCGGAGGGTTCGCGCCGGGCGGCTGACCGCGCGCCGCAGCCGTCCGGCGCGAACGCTCCGGGACACCGCCTGCCCGCACACCACCACCCATACCGCAAAGCCGCACCCACTCACCGCAATTCACCCTCCCCCAACTTCCAACACTCGCCACCCCGCTCCCGCACGTCCTTCGCGCAGCGACCCAAAAAGTTTGGGAGATTCTTAAGAACCTTTTCCAAAAGGTTCTTAAGCCGTCGGAGACGCCCGCCCGGCGAGGGCCCGCCGGAGGCCTCTTCTCCTGCTGCCAGCCCCTTACACGCCGAGTTCGCGGGAGAGGGCTTCGGCCTGTCGGAGGTCGTCGGGTGAGTTGACGTTGAAGAAGGAGAGCTGGTGCGGGTCGGCCTGGCGGAGCAGGGAGACCGGGACGTGTTGGACGTTGACCTTGTCGAAGAAGGAGATGATGCGGAAGTTTTGGTTTTCGAGCTGGGTCTCGATGTGGGGCAGGCACCGTTTGGAGTAGATGGCGCAAAGCGGCTCGACGTAGCCGTCGTCCTTGAGGGGGATGACCACGTCGGCTTCGGGAGTGGCGTGTTCGAGCAGGATGCGGACGAGTCCGGCCTGGAGGAACGGGGCGTCGCAGGCGGCCATGAACCCGTGCGGGGCGCGCATGGCGGCGAGTCCGGCGTGGATGCCGGTGAGGGAGGAACGGGCCTCGAACAGGTCGGGCGCGACGGGGTACGGGTAGTCGGCGTAATCGGCGGGTTCGCGCGCCGAGAGGAGGATTTCCGGGAACAGCGGGCGGTAGACGTCGAGCAGCCGGTCGAGGGTCGTGCGGCCGTTGATGGTCATGAACGCCTTCTTGACGTGGCCCATGCGGGTGCCGAGTCCTCCGGCAAGGATGATGCCTGCGATCTGCATGGAGGAAAGGTAGATCAAGGCGGTCGAAATGGAAAGGGTGTACAACGGCGGGCGACGGTGTATTGTCCACCCATGTGGACGGTGATGAAACTGTTGCTCGGCATGTGCGCGGGGTATGCGCTGCTGGCTGCGTGGATTTATTTTTCGCAGCGCGGGATGGTCTATTGCCCCCGGCGCGAGCTGGTGGCCACGCCCGGCGAGATCGGCCTTGAGTACGAGGACGTCCGGCTGCGGAACCGGCTGGGCACGGATATCCACGGCTGGTGGCTGCCCTGCGGGCGAGCGCGGCTGACGCTGCTGTTCTGCCACGGCAACGGGGGCAATATCTCACACCGGCTGGAGTCGTTGCGCATCTTTCACGACCTGGGGCTGTCGGTCCTGCTCTTCGATTATTCGGGATACGGCCAAAGCGGCGGCGAGCCGTCCGAGGCGGGGACGTACGCGGACGCGCGCGCCTGTTGGGACCGGCTGATGGACAGGGGGACCGACCCCGGTTCCGTGGTCCTGTTCGGGCGCAGCCTGGGCGGCGGCGTGGCGGCGCGGCTGGCGCGGGAGCTGGCGGACGAGGGGATCGCCCCTGCCGGGATCATCCTGGAATCCACTTTCACCTCGGTGCCGGACATGGGCGCATATATGTACCCATGGCTCCCGGTGCGCCGGTTGTCCCGGTTCCGGTACGACAGCGCGGCGGCCCTTGCGGGGCTGGACCTGCCGGGGCTGTTCCTGCACAGCCCGGACGATGACGTGGTGCCGTATGCCCTGGGAAAAAGACTGTATGAAGGGTACGCGGGACAAAAGACGTTCTTCGAGCTGACGGGCGACCACAACAAGGGATTCCTGGACACCGGCGAACCGTACGCCAACGCCCTGGCCCGGTTCCTGTCCGGGTTGGGCGGCCAGTGCCGGTGACGGACGGGACCCTTCTCTTCCTGGCCGACGCGGTCCTGGTCCTCCATTTCTGCATAGCGGCCTTCAACGCGCTGAGCCTGCCGGTCATCTGGATCGGGGCTGCGGCGGGGGTCCGGTTCGTGCGCAACCCGTGGTTCCGCTGGTCCCATGTGGCGTTGATGGGCTTTGTCCTGGCCGAGACCGTGGCCGGGCGGCTCTGCCCGCTGACCGAGTGGGAGGCGGCCCTGCGCCGGGCCGCGGGCCGGGGGGACGGCGGTGGCCGGTCGTTCGTGGGGTATTGGCTGGACCGGCTGCTGTTTCTCGATCTCGACCCTGCCTGGTTCACGGTGGGCTACGCGGCGTTCTTCGGGCTCATCGTCCTGACCCTGTTCCTGGTCCCGGTCCGGAGGGGGAAAAAGCTGCCGCCCGCCAGGGACGTGAAATCCTAACAAGCTGAAATACGGACAATTTTCTATTACAGCACGGGTTTTGCTTTGCTTTCTCCAGCCTGCAAGGAGGACACACTATGCCCGCTATCGATCCGATCCGGACGCGCGACCCGTTGGAAAGCGCCCTTGATCGCATACAGGAACTCAAGGCCCGCACCACCGAAAAACTGGACGAGGCCATGTCCGTGGTTTCCCGGAACCTGGGCCGCGAAGAAGCGGTCGAAGCCGAGAATGGGGTCAGGGACCTGGGGCTGGCCCTTTCCGGCCAGGACGCGGCCGTGCACCGGCTGGACCACTCCAGGGTCCTGGACCTGATCAGCGATCCCTTTGAGGACGCCTAGGCGGATTTTTCCACCCCGCACCTGATGGCGGAAGCACCCTTTCGGGGGTGTTTCCGCCTTTTCTCTTGCCTTTCGCGCGCGAGGGTAATACATTGTCATAATTGCATCTTCATCCTTTTCCCTGTCTCTTCCCGGTGACTCGTCACCCCCCTGAAACAAAATGCATTTTTATCTTCAACCCTGTCCGAGGGTTGCACGCAAAGTGGACGGAAAACCCCCGCCCCCCCTTGCCTACGGTTTTGGGGGGGCGTATATTTTAATCAACGGCAAGGGACACCCGACAGCGGGTTTTTACAGGGATTCATGACGGAGGATGGGAGGAAATAGACACCGATTTCTTCGAAAACACATTTGGCGAATCGAGTCGCCCCGCTCCCCCCAAGAGCACCGTGCGCCATCAATAAACGCATCAGGCCGTCATAAAATACAATTTTGAAATGTCTGGCCCTAATGCAAAGCCGGATAACCCGGCCCGGCGCACACTTCTTTTCTTTGTTTGAATCAGGTTTTCCTCTTGAAGCTGCCCGTGAATTGGTGCTATCCAACCACAATACATTATTCTTCCTTCCATATCGTTCGCCCTGCGGTGGGGATCAAACTCGGAAAGGCTGCACCATGAGCAACACCTGCAACGACATTGATCTATTCTTCAAAACCCTGCGCGAATCCGCGCCCAAAAGGGAAAGCGACTGGCGCGCCATCGTCCTGTTCGTCCGCAATCTCCTCCCCCGGTTGACCATCTATGACGACGACAAGAAGTCCGAAATCCAGTTCGAGATCTGCGAGCAGCTGATCGAAAACGACTTTTCCGAAGAGCGGTTGGAAGCCCTGCTGGCCATGCTCGACATGTACCTGATGCAGACCATCGGCGCCCTGGAGCTGGAGGAGGCCCTTGCCCAGGAGAAGCGCACCGCCGCCGTGCTCATGAACGAGATGAACGAGATGATCTCGACCATGCACGGCAACACCGCCCGCCAGGACAAGCGGCTGACCAACTTCCAGAACGAGACCGTTGAGGCCATCCAGGACGGCAGCCGCAAGTCGCTCATCGTCTCCAAGGTGCGCGGCATGTTCCAGGAGATCATCGAGGAGTTCCGGGAGGAGGCGCGCGTGCTCAACGCCAAGGCCGAGCACTTCCGCATGACCGCCGACTTCGACCCCCTGCTCACCGAACTGCACAACCGTCGCGCCCTGGACGCCTTCCTCCGGGAGGCCACCGAGACCTTCGCCCGGACCGGCGCCCCCCTCTCCCTGATGATGATCGACGTGGACCACTTCAAGAAGGTCAACGACACCTACGGCCACCAGGCGGGTGACGACGTGCTCCGCGCCCTGGCCCGCCTCGTCAGCACCCACGCCATCCAGTACGACGGCTTTTCGGCCCGCTACGGCGGCGAGGAGCTGGTAGTGGTCATGCCGGGCATGGACCTGGACCGCGCCGCGGTCAAGGCCGAGGCGCTCCGGGCCGACGTGGAACGGTACGACTTTCGGGTGCGGACCAACGGCCAGCTCTCGGAAACGCCGCTCAAGTTCACCGTGTCCGTGGGCGTGGCCCGGATGAAGGTGGGCTGGAACTCCGGCGACCTGATCGGCGCTGCGGACGGCGCCCTGTATCAGGCCAAGAACAGCGGCCGGAACCGCGCCTGCTCCGCCCCGAAGTGAGCTGCCGGGAGACCGGCTTTATCGGCGCTTGCCGATAACTTTCCTATGTAAAACCTTAGCGAGAAGAGAGAGTTATGCATTTCCGATTGCTGGCCATACTCCCCCTGCTCTGCCTGTTGTGCGCGCCCGCCCTGGCCGCGCCCGCTCAGGTCGCGCTGCTCCATTCAGACCGCTCCTCCACGCCCTGGACCGATGCCGTGGCCGCCGGCCTCGCCGAGGGACTGGGCACGGACGGTGAGGTGCGCCGGATCTTCGTCCGGCCCGAGTCCGAGTCCGAGGATGCCTATGACGACATGTTCGAGGCGCTGTCCGCCGAACTGGCCGGGTACTCCGCGCAGTACGTGGTGGCCGACGGGGAGATCGCCTTCGCCTTTGCGCGCAAGTACGGCCCCCTCCTCTTCCCGAACGCGCCGGTGGTGGCCTGCTCCCTGCCCGAGGCGGACGCCGGGGACATGGCCCTGTGCACCGACTGCGCGGCCATCCCCATGGGCTACGACATCCCCGCCAGTGTGGACCTCATCTTCGCCATGCGGCCCGCCACCCGGCTTGTGGTGGCCGTGGCCGACAACGCCGAGGAGTCCCGCCCGCTCATGGACGCCGCGAACAAGGCCATGGGCAAGTACGCGGACCGCGCCCAGGTGCTCTTCCCCGGCTTCGAGCCGGGCAACGACCGCAAGCTGGACCTCGACCTGCTGGGCGAGACCCTGGCCAGCGTGCCGTCGGACGGCGTGGTGCTGTTGCTGGATTATTCGGAGGAACCGGACGAGACCCCGGTGAGCGACGGCCAGCTGGAAGCGCTGTTCCGCGAGAAGATCGCCTCGCCGGTGTTCGTCATGCGCGACGCCTGGCCCGATTCCGGCGTGGTCGGCGGGCTGATGATTTCGGGCGTGGACGCGGGACGCGACGCCGCAGGCCTGGTGCGCCGGGCCCTGGGCGGCGAACCGGTCAGGGAAATGCTCCCCCGGCCCACGGCTCCGTCCCTGCGCTTCGACGGCACGGCCCTGGCCCGGTTCGGGTTGCAGGTCCCGGAACAGGCGGGCGTGGTCAACACCCCGCAGGCGGTGGAGGAAAGCCCCGCCCTGCCCGTCACCGGGCTGGCCTGGGGGTTCGGGCTGGCCGCCGTGGTCGGCCTGTTCGTCTACCTGCGCCGCTACAGGCCGTAGATCACGCCGACGTTGGCTGCGGTCATGACCAGCAGTGCCGCCCCGGCCACCAGCGTCATGAACCGGGTGCCCTGCCGCGCCAGCCGAACCATATCGGCGAGACCGGCTGCGTAGAACTCGGCCGTATACTTCTTGTGCGAAAACCAGATCATGGCGATACTCCCTGTTTCGTGGAGAGTACCGCTCACACCTGCCCGTACATGACCGCTCCGTAACGATTTCCCGAAGGTTGCGAGTCGCGGCCCGGGAACCCGCCTAGACCCGCTCCCCGGCCTGGGTCCCGTGCCGGACGTCCACGGCCAGCAGGGAGAGAATATTCCCCTCCCTGTCCTTCACGGGCGTGGCCACGGTCAGGCAGTAATCCTCTATGGTGTCGGAATAATAGATATTCGAGATGAAGCTCTCACCGGTGCGCATGGGTTCGCGGAACCAGTCGCGGTCGGACCAGTTGGCCCCGGGGCCGCCGATGCCCCCCGGAACCACGCCGTGGGCCGTGGCGTACTCCGTGACCTGAATGCCGCGCGTGTCGGTGATCCAGGCCATCTCCAGGCTGGGGTTGTCGCGCACCACCTTGGCCAGCAGGGCGAGCTGCTGCGACGGCCTGCCCTGGATCAGGTCCGGGGCCTTGGCCAACGACTCCACCTGGCGCTGCACCGTGCCTTCGCCCAGGAGCATGAACAGCCCGTAGAGCTTGGACAGGGTCTCGATCTGACCGGTCAGCTCGGTGATCGCCCCGCCGGTCTGGGCCACGGCGGCGGCGGTGCGCGAGGAGACCTCGTCCACTTCGCTCACCGCCCTGTTGATCTCCTCGCCCACCTGTGACTGCTGGGTGGACGCGGCCGCGATGGCCTCCACCTGGCGCGAGGTGGTCTCGAAAAACTCCATGATCTCGTTCAGGGCCGCGCCGGATTCCCCGGCCAGCCGGTTGGCCACCTCGACCTTGCCGGCCGCGCTGTCCATGCCCTTGATGTTCTCGCGCACGTCGGACTGGATGGCGGAGATGGACCCGCCCACCTCGCGGGTGGCGTCCATGGTCTTTTCGGCCAGCTTGCGGACCTCGTCCGCGACCACGGCGAAGCCGCGACCGGCCTCGCCCGCGCGGGCCGCCTCGATGGCCGCGTTCAACGCCAGGAGGTTTGTCTGGTCCGCGATGTCGGAAATGACGTTCATGACCTTGCCGATGGAGTCCGCCTTGGACCCCAGGCTGGCCACCTGCTTCTTGAGCGCTTCGGTGATGGTGTGGACCTCGGCGATGGACTCCACGGTCCGGCGGACCACCTCGGACCCCTCGCGGGCGCGCTCGTGGGCGTGCCCGGCGTCCCTGGACGCGGTCTCGGCGTTTTCGGCCACCTCGCGGATGGACCCGGCCAGCTGCTCCATGGAGGTGGCGGTGGACTCCACCCGCGCGCTCAGGCTGTTGGCCCCGGCCATGATGCTGTCCGACTCCTTGTTCACCGTGGACGATGCCTCGCGCATGCCGGACACCACGCTCTCCAGCATGCCCGCGGCCTGGAGCATGCCCTCGCGCTGGGCGCGGGCCGCGTCCGTGCGCGCCTTGCGCTCGCCGTCGGCCCGGACCATGGCCGCCTCGGCCTCGGCGGCGCGGCTGCTCGCCAGCCTGGAGGCCTCCTCGGCCTCCTGCATCTTCTCGCCCAGGTTGCGGACCATGCGCTCGATGGCCTCGGACACCTGCCCCAGCTCGCCCCTGAACACGCCCTCGGGCCGGGCGTCCAGATCCCCTTCGGCCACGCGCACCGCGTACTGGCGGAGGCCGTCCAGGGGCTTGAGCAGGGTAAAGCGCAGGAACACCAGGGTCACCAGGATGATGGCCGCCACGGACCCGCCGCCCACGACCATGGCCGCGTTGCGCAGCCGACGCACCGGGTCCAGGGCCTCGTCCGCGTCGATCTTGCCCACCAGGCCCCAGGCGGTGTCGCCCACCGGGATCGGGGAATAGGCGGCCAGCACCTCGCGGCCTCGATAATCCATGCCCTGCATGCGCCCGCTCTGTCCCCTGAGGGCCAGTTCCGCCGCCTCGGAGCGCATGGCCCCCCGGCGGGGATCGGCAAAGGAGGCGACCACGCTGTGCGCCACGGGGTCGGAATGGAGGTCCGAGCGCATCAGGGAGTCCGGGCCGACCAGGTAGGCCTCGCCCGTCTCGCCCAGCCCGGCGCGGGTGTGCATGACCTTGTTCACGGAATCGATGGGGATGCGCAGCATGGCCACGCCCTCGATCTCCTGGCCGTGCCGCCGGATGGGAGCGGCGATGAACGCGCAGGGCAGCCCGTCCAGGGGAGCGTAGGGATGAAAATCGACGAACACGGTCTCGCCCTTGAGGGCGCGTTGCCAGGCCCCGACCAACCGGCTCCCCGAGAGCGGCCCCTTGGCGATGTCCTCGCCCAGCTCCTTGCCCTTGGCCAGGGAGAAGACGATGCGCCCGGTGTCGTCCAGGACCAGGGCGTCGGCATACCCGCGCACCTTGACCCACGGCTCGAAATCCGGGGCGACCATGCGCAGGGCGTGGGCGTATTCCTCGTCGGAAACGTCCATGCGGACCCCGGGCTTGGCCGCGTAAAAAACGATGTCGCGCAGCCGGACCAGGGCGCTGTACACGTACTTGGCCTCGGAATACATGACGATGTCCCGATTCCAGGTGTCGGTCAGCCCCTCCAGTTCGTGGGACTTGGCCTCCTGCAACGACACGAGCTTGCTGAAGGACTGCTCCTCCAGGCTCACGGACGCGGTGCGCAAACTGTAGCCGGCCATGCCCGCCAGCGGGACGATCCCCACCAACAGGCAGAACAGCAATATCTTGATGCTGAGTCTCATGGTCTCCCCTCTTCCGAACCGACGCCGCCGCGCCGTTTACAATCTGGTGAGGGGAAACCGTAACCGCGCAAGCCGTTTTGAATAGCCCGATTTGTTACAGGAGAGTAACGGTCGCGTTAAATGAGCACGACGTTTGTGTTACATCGAGAATCATAATGATTACCAACAGGTGCAACCGTCAGGAAGTGTAGACCACGGAGAGGGCGGCGAGGAGCCAGAGCAGGCCGCAGAGGGCCGAGGTGGCGGGGATCATCCACCACTTGAGCTGCACCGCGCGGCCCCTAAGCTTGAAGGCCGCGCAGCAGCGGAACAGGGAGAGGACCATCTGGACCAGCAGGCCGGACGCGGCCAGGGCGGGCAGGGCCAGGGCCAGGAACAGCGGGTCGGTGAGCCAGTCGGTGCGCATGTGCCGGGAGCGCCCTAGTTCATGAGCCACTCGGCCAGCAGCGGCGGGCGGCGCAGGCCGCAGATCTGCTGGAAGTGGCAAAGGGCGGTCAGCTCCACGCCGTTCTTGATGATCGAGACGGGCCGGTCGGCGGAGACCACCACGACCACCAGGTCGTCGTGCTCGGCGGTGAAGCGCAGGGCGGAGTTGAAGCGCGCGCCCCTGGCCCGGTTCTCGCCCGGCACGCTGCGCCCGTCCATGAGGCAGCCGAAGCCGTGCAACCGCAGGTCGCGGCCGATGTGCAGCGCCCCGTCCAGCTTGGCCAGGGAGCAGGCGAGCTTGAGCTGGCTGCTGTCCCGCAGGTCCGGGGGCTCCACGAAATGCTGGCCGGACATCTCCAATGATTCGCGGCCCATGTCCACCACCAACGTGCAGCCGTGCTTGCGGTCGCGCACCCGGTTGACGATCTTGGTCACGATCTTGAACAGGTCGTTCTGCTTCTGCATGGTCATGTCCGTCTCCAGCAGCTGCTCCTCGAACTGGACCAGGTTGGCCAGCAGGTTGCCGGAATGGAACCGGCCGTTGGAGAAGCTGCAGACCATGTCCTCGCGGATCCACAGGAACCCGTGGGTGCCGGAGAACTGGGCGGCCAGGTACGCCCCGGGCATGGGGCCCACGGCGATGCCGTGCACCGAGGTCCCGTCCGAGACCAGCACCCGGCCCGAGTCCTCCACGGCCTGCAAGAGCTTGCGCACGTGCTTGATGTTCACCAGCTGCGGCTGCTCGTTCTGCGGGAACCGGCAGACGAACCGGACCTCCCCCAGCTGGCTCGGCTCGACCACCACGATGCGCCCGCGCGGCCAGGCCCCTTCCTCCTTGGTCGAGGAGACCCCGATGATCGCGTCCAGGAAGGGATAGACCCGGATGTGGGTGTCCAGCCAACCCAGCCGCGAACGCTCGTCCACGATGAAGTCGCGGACCGCGTGGATGGCGCAGTGCTGGAGCAGGAAACCGGCGGTGTCCAGCCCCTGGACACTGCCCGAGGCGAACCCCTGGGAGAGCATCTCGGCGGCGTACTCCAGCCAGCAGCGGGTGGGGCCGAGGGAGCACATGTCCGGGTGCTCCTCCGTGAACCACATCTGGTAGGCCACGGCGGGAGAGCGCGCGCCCAGGGTGATCAGGCCCGACAGGTCCAGCCCGGCCTCGTCCTGCGGGATGACCCGCATTCCGTCGGTGGGGAGCTTCTTGCCGCGCCAGCGGCTGGAATAGAGATAGTAGTCCCGGAGCTTGGGCTCGTGGCCTTCGAGGAGGCCCTGGGGGTCGCAGATACGCGGGGGCGAGTCCGGGCGCACGGCGTAGACCACGGCCGCGCGGCTCGGCGGGGAGAAATGGGAGAGGCCCTCCCGCAATCCGTCGAGGATGTGGAAGATGCAGATGTTTTCGTATGATGATTCAGACATGTCCGGCTCCTGCAGTGATCCTGCGCCCCCTTCGTTCATTTTTTCACATAGACCGATCGTTTTGAAAAAGTCCAGAGAATGATGAGGGGGTGGGGGCGGGCTGCGGCCCGCAGGCGCTTTTTGGGGGGGTATGGGGGAGGAAGGAGTGCAGGAGTGCAGAAGAGAAGAGGGCCTTGGGGTGAGACGTCGGGGTAAGCGGGAGCCACTGTTTGAGGCTGCGCCTCAACAACGTTCCAGGGGAGGGCCTTCGGACAGGAGGGCGGGGTGTGAAAGCCGCCTCCTAAGTAGCCCGCCCCCTGGCGGCGGTAAGGACGTCTGCGAGTTCGCGGACCACGCCGTGGCCGCCGGGGGCGGTGGTGACGTAGTCGGCCAGGGCGAGGATGGCGGGGTGGGCGTCGGCGGGGGCCACCTTGAAGCCCGCATAGCCCATGGCGTCGGCGTCGTTGACGTCGTTGCCGATGAACAGCACCTCGCTCAGGGAGATGTGGTGTTTTTCGGCGAGGTTGAGCAGGGCGGACCCCTTGTCGCGGATGCCGTGGACGGCTTCGAGGCCGATCTTGTCGGCCCGGGCCTTGACCACGGGATTGACCTCGGTGGAGAGGATGACCTGTTCGATGCCGAGGTCGCGGATCAGGTTCACGCCCAGCCCGTCGCTGCGATTGGCGCGCACGGATTCGTTCCCTGCCTGGTCGGTGATGACCCGGTTGTCGGTCATGACCCCGTCGAAATCGTAGACCACGAGCCTGACCCGTTCCGCGCCGGGCAGGCCGCGCCCGGCCAGGGCGAGCATCTCGCCGTCCGGGCCGAGGTAGAGGGGGCGGTCGCCCAGGAGCTTTTCGGCCCGGCCGCCGCCGTTGTCCAGGATACCGTTCACGGCCCGGTCCACGTCCACCACCTCCAGGGTGACGACCACGCACCCGCCGGACGTGGCTTCGCGGGCCTCGGCCAACCGCAGGGACTGGCCGTACGGCCCCATGAGCAGCCCGTTCCAGGCCAGCTCGAACCCCAGGGCCTTTGCGTAGAACGCGGCGGATTTCTCGATGTTTCGGACCAGCAGGGTGACGGGCGGGAAAGCGGCCATGTCGGCTCCTTGGCTATGCTGTTTGGCCCACAGACTATCCTGACCCGCACAACCACGCAACATCGGAGGGCACAACCGGCGGGCAACCCCGTTTTTGCCTTCAGAAATGCCTGGAAACGCATTTTCCGATCCGAACCGGGCCCACGGACCCGGCTGGCGGCGAAAAGGGGCCAGACGCGATTTCCGGCGCAGCACGGAAAGGCCGCACCTCCCGTCTGACGGGAGGTGCGGCTGGTTTCTAGAATATATCTAGACTTTTTCTAGTTTTCATTTCCTGCCGCGACCGGTCCGGCAGCAGGGCGCCTTTTGGCCTCCTTGCGTTCCCGGCGGCGCATGAGCAGGTTCCACATGATGGGCATGACCAGCAGGGTCATGGTGGTGGCCACGCACAGGCCGGTGACGAAGGTCGTGGCCATGGTTCCCCAGACCACGGAGTAGTAGGGGATGCCGAGCGCCATGGGCAGCAGCCCGAGGGTGGTGGTCAGGGTGGTCAGCAGGATGGGCCGCAGCCGGACCCGGACCCCCTCGCGCACGGCCTCGGACCGGGAATAGCCCTGGGCGTAGAGCCGGTTGATGAAGTCGATGAGCACCAGGGAGTCGTTGACCACCACGCCGGCCACGCCCACGGTGGCGATGAAGCTGTTGACCGTGAACAGGGAGCGGGTCAGGAAGGTGCCGAAGACCACGCCGATCAGGGCGAAGGCCACGGCGGACAGGATGATCACCGGCTGGACGTAGGATTGGAACTGGCAGGCCAGGATCGTGTACATGACCAGGATGGCGATGAGGAAGGCGTACATCAGCGAGGTGAAGGAGCGGCCCGTGGACTCGTACTCCCCGGCGAAGCTGATGGTGGCCCCGGGGTACCGGTCCTGGATGGACTCGTAGTACGCCTTGACGTCGTGGACCACCATGGCCGCGCTGACCGGCGCGCCCTCGCGGATGTTGGCGGTCAGGGTCACGGCGCGCTGGCCCTGGAACCGGTTGAGCTGGCCCGGCTCGCGGTAGGTCTCCACGCGCACCAGGTCGCCCACGCGCACCGGCCCGGAGGCGTTCTCCAGCACCGGGATGTCCAGGGCGTCCTCGGGTTCGCGCAGGAACCGCTTGTCGATCTTCATCCGCAGGTCCACGTCCTCGTCCGCGGCCCGGAACTTGCCCACGAACCGGCCGTCCAGCAGGCCGCCGGCCAGGGCCACCACCTGGGCGGGCGTCAGCCCGTACTCGGCGATGCGCTCCTGGTTGGGGATGAACCGGAAGACCCGGTTGTCCGTGCCCGTGTCCGTGGCCAGGTCGATGAGATGCGGGGCGAGCTTCGGGTTCGCCTTGATCCAGCTGAAGACGTTGCTCTCCAGGGCCAGGACCGCGTCCTGGTCCGGGCCGAGCACCCGGATGTTCACGTCCTTGCCCGACGGCGGGCCGCCCTGCTCGGGCCAGACGCGCAGCCGCCAGCCGCCCTGGGCGAACGGTTCGAGTTTGCGCCGGATGACGTCGAGCAGGAGCTGCGGATCATTGTCCGGGTTTTCCACGAATTGCTGTTCCCCCTGGCGGGGCAGCTCCACGATGGTGATGGCCCGGTTGGAGCCGAACACGTTTTCGTAGTCCTCGTTGATGTCCATGCCGCCCAGGCTGGAGCACGCCTTGGTGGTCCCGGGGCCGAGCGCCAGCAGCGCCTTGGAGACCTCCTTGGCCTTGGCCGACGAGGCCTGGACGTCCGTGCCCACCGGCCCTTCCATGGACACGTAGTAGAGGGTGTATTCGTCGGGGAAGAACTTGATGCGCAAGAGCGGCATGACCCCGGCCACGGACACGCCGAGCATGACCACGGCCACCACGAAGGCGAGGCCGACCACGCTGAGCGTTTTCCACTTGTGGCGCATGGAGAGTTGCAGGGTGGCGTCGGTCCAGCGCTTCAGGGCGGTCAGGAACCGGGGATCGCGCGCCTTGAGGTGCGCCTCGGCCTGCTCGCGCAGCCTGTTCGCGCCCGGCCAGTCCAGAAAGTGGGGCGGCAGGATGAACAGGCACTCGATGAGCGAGGCAATGATGGCAAAGGAGACCGCCTTGGGCACCAGGGCGAAGAACTCCCCGGTGGACCCGGTCATGATCAACATGGGCAGAAACGCGGCCACGGTGGTGGAGGTGGCGGCCAGGACCGGCAGGAAGACCTCGGCGGTGCCGTCCACCACGGCGTCCTTGAGGTCCTTGCCGTCCTGCACGTGGCGGTAGACGTTCTCGACCACCACGATGGCGTCGTCCACGATGATGCCGCTGACCAGGACAAAGGAAAAGAGGGTGATCTCGTTGATGGAGTTGCCGGTGATCCACATGATGATCATGGTCACCAGGAAGGAGAACGGCACGCCCACGGTGGTCAGCATGGCGTTGCGGAACCCCATGACCAGCCAGATGCAGCCGCAGACCAGGATGATGCCCACCAGCAGGTTGGAGCCCAGCGTGTTGATGTTCTCGCGGATGTTGATCCGCTGGTCCTGGGTGAACACGGCCTGGACCCCTTCCTTGTCCAGCACCGGCTTGAAGGCGGCGACCACCTTCTCGACCTCGGCCCCGATGTCCAGGGCGTTGCCCTCCGGGGTCTTGAGGACCTTGATCGAAACCGCGTCCATGCCGTTGACCGAGGAGATCACGAACGGGTCGCGGTAGTTCATGCCCGCCTCGCTGAGCACGTCGCGCACGGTCACGAAGGAGCCGTCCAGGTCGCGCCGCACGATGGTCCGGGCGACCTCCTCGCGGGACCGGAACTTCTGGTCCACCACGATGACGTATTCACCGGAATCGCTGATGAAATCGCCCGCCGGGACCGATACGTTGGCCCCTTGCAGCGCCTGGCCCACCTGGTCGAAGGTCACGCCGAGGCGCATCATCTTGGCCGGGTCCAGGGCCACGTGGAACTCGCGCGAATACTCGCCGTCCACCTGCACTTCCTTGACCCCCGGGATGGACTGCAACGGCAGCTTCAACTCGTCGGCCATGAGGCTCAGGGCGCGGTTGGAGCGATCGCCGAGCAGGTTCACGGACAGGACCGGAAGCCACTCCGAGACCCGAATGACGGTGAAGGTCGGGGGGTCCATGTCCTCGGGCAGGTCGTTCTGGATGGACAGCACCTTGAAGCGCAGTTCGTCGTACAGTCTGTCGTAGTCCGTGTCGTCCAGGAACTTGACCATGATGGAGCAGCGCTGGCGGAAGGAGCGGGAGCGGATGAACTCCACGTTCTCCAGGTCCTCCAGGGCGTCCTCGATCTTGCGGGTGACCAGGGTCTCGACCTCGTCCGGGCTGGCGCCGGGCAGGAAGCCGGAGATGACCACCTTGCCCATGCGCACGTCCGGATAGCGCTCCACGGGCAGGTCCAAGACGCAGAACACGCCCACGACCATGAGCAGGACGAACATCAGGTTGACGAAGACCTTCTGCCCCAGAGTCAACCCTATGAGGCGCTGGACCGGCGTTTTGTCTGACATGGCGGCTCCGGTCCTAGGGGTTGAGCAGGAAGACGTCGCCGGGGCGGACGTCCGGTCCGGTCACCCGGCGCAGGTCGTCGTCCGCGCCGAGCAGGACCACCCGCACCCGCTGGTTGTCCGGGGTCATCAGGAAGTATTCCTCGTACGCCTTGACCAGCGCGGACTGCGGCACGAGCACCGCACCGCCCGGATCGGGCAGGCCGATGTCCAACTCGGTGCGGATGCCGCCCCGGAACTCGAAGTCGCCCTCGGCTATCTCCAGGTCCACGTTGATCTTGCGCGTCTGGGCGTCGAAACCGGGCGAGACGCGGGCCACCTTGGCCCGGACCGTACCGCCCAGGTCGGTGAGGCGCAGGGTCAGGGTATCGCCCATGTCCTTGAGGGCGCGGTATTCCTCGCTGGTCAGGGCGAACGGCACGAGCAGCACGTCGTACCGGCCCAGCTCGGCCACCTGCTCGCCCTTGGTGATCCACTCGCCCGGCTCGATGTACCGGGTGACGACCTTCCAGCCCGCCGGGCCGAAGAGGTCGCACCGCTTGAGCCGCTCCAGCAGCACCCGCTCCTCCACCTGCTTGGCCCGCAGCTGTTGCAGGGCGGCCTGGTGGGCGCGGACGTTGGAGTCCAGGGTGGACTGGGGCGCGGTGCCGTTCTTGACCAGCGCCTCGTAGCGGTCCATCTCCTTCTTGTTGTAATCCAGGTCGGACTTGAGCCGCTCCTGGTCCGCGCGGTTGGCGGCCAGGTCCAACTCGATGAAGGTGGTGTCCAGCTCGGCGAACAGCCCGGTCGGGTCCAGGGTATCGCCCACGTCGGCCAGTACGCGCCGCACCCGGCCGGATTCCTCGCTGACCAGGGTCATGGCATTGCGGGCGCGGGTGAACCCGGTCAGGGACGAACGCCGGGCCGCGGAACGGGCCACGAAGGTCTCGGTGGAGCCAGGGGCGGGCGGGCGGGGCGGGGTGACCACCTCGGCCTGGGCCGCTTCGGCCAGGGCCGAACCCGGCAGGGAGCTCCCGGCGGAACCGTCCGCCTCGGGACGGTCGTTGCCGCACCCGGCCACAAGGACCGCCGTGAGGATCAGCGCCGCGAGAAAGAGCAGGGGTGCGCATATCCGTTTCATGATTCTCAACCTTTATTCCTTGATCGGCGTCCCCGCGCCGGGGCGCAGCCAGAAGCCGATGATGTTGTCCAACAGGGTGTCCAGGTCCGCTTCACGGCTCAGGACCGACACCTGGCCGGTCGCAATGAGGTTCACCAGTCCGTGCAGCTGGGACCACAGGGCGAAGACCAGGACGTCGCTGTCCACTTCCCCGAACCAGCCGGTGGCCACGCATTCGACCACGTTGGCGCGGTGGATTTCGAAGGAGCGCATGGCGCTCTCGGCCCATTCACCGTCCAGGTCCACTTCGTCGCAGGAGGCCCCGAACATGAGGTGGTAGTGGTCCGGCTCGCTCAGGGCGAACCGGATGTATTCCCTTGACCCGGCCCGCAACCGTTCCATGGGGTCCGGATACTGTTCGCGCCCCTTTTCCTGGCGCTCCACGAAGCGCGCGAACGCCTCCTCGCGCAGCACCGACAATATCTCGCGCTTGTTGCGGAAATAGCGGTACAGGGCGGCGGGGCTGTACTCGATCTTGGTGGCGATGCGCCGCATGGACACGTTGTCGTACCCCTCGCGCACGAAGAGCTGCTTGGCCGCGTCCAGAATGCGGCGGCGCATCCTGTCCTTGTCCCGTTCACGACGGTTCCTGATTGTCATGGCCCTCGGCTAGCAAACTCCGTTCACTTTGTAAACAGTGTTCACAGGATCGTTTCATTGGTCACCGTTCCGACCCCGGCGCAGGGCTGCGCGCAAGGCGGAGTCGACCACCAGATGATGGAACGGCCGGATGACGTTGAAATAGATGCGCCCGGCCGGATTGCGGTAGCGGACCACGGTGACCACATGGAACCGGCTGCGTCCGCCCGCCAGCGGCTCGGCGACCACCCCGACCTCGGCGTCCAGGTGGCTCTCCCCCGCCCCGGCCACCCAGTGGCTCTCGCCGTCGGACCGGATCACGGTCAGGAAGCTCGCCTTGTCTCCCACCGACTTGGGGAGGGTCGCGCCGGTCAGGCGGGCCGGTTCGGGCACGATGCGGCCGCCCTGGCCGAGCAGCCGGAGCAGGACCGTGCGCACCTTCCACAAAAAGACCATCCACCCGGGCCGGTGGGAGAGCAGGGCGGCCGCCACGTCCGCGACCGAGCCGGTCCCCTCCATGGTGTGCACGTCCACGTGGTCCGCGCCCTGGGTCAGCCCCGCCATGCCCGGCAGCCGTTCAACATCCCGTCTATCCATGTTCGCCTCCTTGGGACGGTTCGGCCAGCACCCCGACCAGAACCACGTCGAGGAGCGGGGCCACCCGGGCCACCTGCGCCTCTGCGTCAAAGGTTTCACGGTTGAGCCCGTCGATCAGGCCGTTGGCGTACAGCGCCCAGCAGACCATGGCCACATCCGCGCCGGACGCCCCGCGCCGGACCTCTCCGGTCGCCTTGCGCGCCTCGATCAGCTCCGCCACCTGGCCGACCACCTCGACGAGCTGGCAATCGAACCGGGCCCGCCATTCGCCCGTGGCGAAAAGCGCCTCCTTGACCACAGACCGCAGGAACAGGGTGTGCTCGCCGTAGTAGCCGTACATGACCCGGAGCAGATGCAGGAAGATGGCGCGCAGGGAACCGTCCCGGGGGGCGGTGGACACGGCCCGCTGGGAGACCGCCCCGATCTCGTCGAAGAAGGTGGAGAAGAGCAGCGACGTCTTGTCCGAGAAGTGCAGGGCGATGGTCCCGACCCCGACCCCGGCCTCGCGGGCCAGCCCGCGCATGGTCGTCCCCTCGAACCCGCGCTCGGTGATCAGCTTTCGGGCCGCGGCCTGAATCCGGTCCCGCGTCTCCCGCTTGCGCCGCTCGCGCAGGGTGGTCTCCTCGCTCATGTGGCCTCCTTGTTGAACACGTTCACTTACTGAACATGTTCATTATTCGCGCCCCGACGGAAAGTCAAGCCCGTCCGCAAGAGGACGCCGAAGGGCAACCCGGCAGGACGGCCCGTTGAGCGCGCACCCTTCTTCTCAGCGGGCTATTCATCGATTGTTAGCCCGCTATGTATTATGATAATATATTGGAATAAAAGGGAAATCGGGATCAGGACTTGAGAACGTCGAGGATCTCGATATTGGCGGCCTGCCAGGCCGGGTAGGCCCCGGCGGCGACCCCCAGGAGGCAGGAGCCGAACAGGGTCACGGCCAGGCTGACCGGGTCGATGATCAGCGGCAGCTTGGCGAGAGAGCACCCGACCACCACCAGGATCACGGTCACGACCACGCCCAGCCCGCCGCCCAGACCGGCCATCAGCCCGGACTCGAACAGGAACTGGCGGACGATGTCCCTGCGCCGCCCGCCCACGGCGCGGCGCACCCCGATCTCCACGCGGCGGGAGCGGACCACCAGGATCATGATGGACAGGATGCCCATGCCGCCCACGGCAAAGGAGATGGTCGAGGAGATCCCGCCCAAGGTGGTCATCAGGTCCAGGGCCTGGCGCTGCAATTCGATGGCGTCGGCCGCGGACAGGGCCGTGAAGTCGTCGTCCTCGCCCGGGCCGATGCCGTGGCGCTCGCGCATGACCGCGTTGACCGCCGCCGTGACCGCTTCCACCCCGGCGTCCTTGTCCAACTGGAGGAACACCCCGGAAATCCATTGCTGGTTGCTGGCCCGCCGCATGTAGGTGGTGATGGGCAGGAGCATGACCTCGTCCTGGTCCTGCCCGGAAACGTCGCGGCCCTTGGTCTCCATGACCCCGAGCACGCGGAAGCCCGCCCGGAACATGTAGACGTCCTTGCCCACGGCCAGCTCCGGCTTGCCGAACAGCCGCTCGGCGGTCTTTCGGCCCAGGACACAGACCTTGGCCCGGGCCTCGACCTCGCGCCAGTCGAAGAACCGCCCGATGTCGGCCCGGAAGCTGCGGATCTGCTGGTAATTGGGCCAGCAGGCCATGACCTGGGTGTTCACGGCCGCAGCGTCGCCGCGCACGGGCATGGTCGCGGTGATGAACGGCGTCCCGGCCAGCACGCCGGGCACGGTATCGATGATCGCCTGGGCGTCGGAGAGTAAAAAGTTGCGGGAGCCGCCCGACTGGCGCATGCCGCCGCCACGGGTGAAGCGTACGGACCCGGCCATAACCGAGAACAGATTCGGGCCGAGTTTCTCGGTCTCGATCTCGGACTGCCGGACCATGATCTTGGAGACGTGCTGCACCCCGGTGAAGGCCAGCGCCCCCAGGAAGACCCCGAGCATGGCCAGCACGGCCCGCAGCTTGTGCGCGGAGAGCGACGACAGGGCGATGTTCAAGTTCAGGGGCAGCATGACGTCCTCCCGGAGCTATTCGTACCGTTCGCGGTTCCAGCCGGTATTGCCGTTGAAGATGTGTTGCCAGAGCCGTTCGAAGGCGTGCCCGGTGTTGCGCTCGTCTTGGGGATCGGCCTCCACCAGGCGGAGGCAGTATTGGTAGAATGCGCGGGGCGGGTGCGGATGCGCTCCGCCGTGACGCAGAAATTGCCCGTGGGTGCGCGGCAGATAATCTGGGTCGGCATGGGCACCCCGAACAGCCGCTCGAAGAGCTCGCCCACCGGGATGTCCCGACCCCAACCCGCCCAGCGGCCCTTGTTCTCGGGCTTGTCCAGATCGTGGGGACGCCCCAGCGCGTCGCTCTTCAGTTTGAACCACGCCAGCCCCTTGAACGGAACGCGGTGATCCGCAATATCCGCAAGACGGTTCCGCAAGGTCTCCACAATGGCCCGGCCATGATCATCCAAATGATCAAAGGGGTCGCCCTGGAGGAAGACGTTCATGGGTGCCAGCCGGTCGTACTCGGCCACGATGTGGGAGAAATAGGTGTGGGCTTCCCGCCCGATGTTCGGCAGTGGCCGGGCGTTTTGTACCGGATCGCCGCTCTTGTCGTAGACCACGTGATCAAAGCCCAGCTCGTCCGCCCAGGACACGTCCTCGCGGTAGCGGGCGATGATCACCATGAGGTCGTCACGCACTTTCCCGCTCCCGTCACCGACCGGTTTCCGCAACCCGCTCCAAGACCATGGCCCGGACATAGGTGGGTTGCTCGTCAGAGGACCGCCCGCCGGACCCGTATCCCACCCCGAGAAGGGTTCCCATGGGCAGGGGACCGAACTCATCCGCAACAGTCCGCAAGATGGCCAGGCCGGTGGGGGTGGCGCGCTCCATGGCGCAGTCCGAGCCGAAGGTGATCAGCCCCTTGGCCAGCTCTGCGCAAGCAGGTGCCGGAACTGGCAAAACGCCGTGCGCGCAGTGCACGAAACCGGACCCAAGATCGACCGGCCCGACGACCACGTCCCCGGCCTCCAGCGCGTCCAGAAGGAGCATTGCTCCACAAATATCCGCAAGGGTATCCACAGCGCCGATTTCGTGGAAATGAACCGCTTCCAGTTCCACGCCGTGGACCTTGGCCTCGGCCTCGCCCAGAAGGCGCAGGGCGCGCACGGATCTCTCCCCGGCCCGGGCGGGCATGCCGCTGTTCTCGATGATCGCGCGCAGGTCCGTGTAGTGGCGAAGGGGCTGGTCCAGGGTCGAAATCACGTCCACGTGCTGGGTGCGGATGCCCGCAATCCGCTTTTCCGACCATGCGAGCCGAAACCCTTCCAGCTTCAGGGATGCCAATGCCTTGTCGAGAAAGGCGAAACCGGCTCCCGGCCCGCGCCATTCCTCCAGGGCGTGGCTCAGGGCCGCCAGCAGCATGTCGCCGCTCACGCCGGTGGAACAATCCAGAAATACCGTGCTCACGCGCGCTCCGTCCGTTGTCCGCCCCCAAGGGCGAGCATGTTTATCTTGTGCGCCAGGTAGCCGGCGCCGAATCCGTTGTCGATGTTCACCACGCCCACGCCGGGCGCGCACGAGTTCATCATGGTCAGCAGGGGAGCCAGCCCCTGGAAATTCGCCCCGTAGCCCACGCTGGTCGGCACGGCCACGATGGGCGGCAGGGCCAGCCCGCCGATGACCGAGGGAAGCGCCCCTTCCATGCCCGCCACGGCGATGATCACGGAGGCGTCGTTGATTTCGCCCATGACCGAGAACAGCCGGTGGATGCCCGCCACGCCGCAGTCGAAGTGCCGGACGACAAAACTCCCCAGGAATTCGGCGGTACCGGCGGCCTCCTCGGCCACGGGCGTGTCCGAAGTCCCGGCCGACACGACCACTACCTTGCCTTCCAGGTCGACCGCCGATGATCCGGCCGTGATCAACCGCGAAACCGGATCGAAACGCGCGTTATCCAGGCCGCTCACGGCCTCGAAATGTTCGCGACCGGCGCGGGTTCCCAGCACCCGGCCGTTGGCGCGCAGCAACCGATCAAAGATCACGGCCACCTGATCGGGGCTCTTGCCTTCGCAATAGACCACCTCTGGACCGCCCGTACGTTCGGCCCGGTGATGATCGAGTTTGGCGCAACCAACGTCGATGAAGGCGCTGCCCGACATCTCCCGCTTGAGCTGTTCCCTGGTGATGCGGCCCGCCTCGAAATCGTCGAGCAAACGGTCAAGACTCATCCCCGCCACTCCTTGAAGAGGCATGATCTCAACCCTAAGCGGCGCGCCTGCGCCACGATATTATCACGATTTGTTTCCATAATTTCAGAGTATTGTGGTTCAAACTCCACGGTTGCCACCAGATTATCAATGCGCACCCTGGCCGTGTGGACACCGAACTCGTCGAGCCGGCTCTCCATGGCCTCGATGCCGGTCAGGATCTCCACCGAGAGCTCCTGCCCCTCCCTGACGCGGGTGGCCAGGCAGCTCTCGGAGTGGGCGTCCCAGTTGGGCAACCCGATTTCCCGCGCCAGCCTGCGAACGTCGGCCTTGCGCAGCCCGCTCTTCTTGAGCCCGGAAAAAACCCCGAATTCGAGGGCGGCCTTCATGCCCGGCCGGGCCGGATCGTCCTCGTCATTGGTCCCGTCCAAGAGCAGCGCCGAATCGCCCACCGCCTCCTGAATGGTACGAAAGACCAGCTGTTTGCAGTGGTAGCAGCGATCGGACTGGTTTCGCCGCACACCGGCCACGGCCAGGGCGGAGACCGGCAGCTCGATGTGCCGTATGCCGATGGCCGCGGCGGCCTCGGAAGCCCGCAACAGATCGCGCCCCGTGGTCAACTCGCTGACCACGGTGCAGGCAACTGCCCGATGGCCCAGAGCTCTCTGCGTTGCGGCAGCAACGAGGGCGCTGTCCACGCCCCCGGAAAATGCCACCGCCCCCTGCCGCTCCATGCCCGCCAGATTCCGGATGCTGAAAACAAGGCTTTCAAGTGTCATACGGTTAAGTTAGCCCACGGCCTTGAGAGGTTCAACCTCTTTCGGGCTTCGCGTTCCTTCCTATGAGGTCGATGCGCCGCCAAGGCCCCTTGCGGAACCGGACCGCGAAGGCGGTCGCCAGGACCATGACGTACAGCAGCAGACAGATCCAGGGTCCGTGGATGGAGGTCAGGCCCAGATGGTGCAGGACGATCAGCGGCCCGACGATGCACGCCAGGGACGCGCAGCCCATGACCAGCATGGTGTACCGGGTGTCGCCCGCGCCCTTGAGCCCGCCCACGTAGACGATGGCCACGGCGTCGATGAGCGTGAACACCGCGCAGTAGCGCATGAGGACCACGCCCATCCGCAGCACCGCGTCGAAATCGCCCACGTCGTTCCGGGACCGGAACAGGTTCATGAGCATGTCCGGGAAGCACACGAACAGCAGGGCCATCACCCCCATGTAGCCCATGGCCAGGTGGAGCACGGAATGGGTGGCAAAGGCCGCCCGGTCCGGCTGGCGGTCGCCCATGGCCTGCCCGACCATGATCGAGGCCGCCACGTGCAGACCGAGGGTCGGCAGGAAGGCCAGGTTGTAGATGGAGAAGACCGCGTTGGTCGAGGCCAGCTCCACCGGCCCGAACCGCCCGATCATGAAGACGAAGAAGGAGATGGCGAAGATATCGAGAAAGAACTCAACCCCACCCGGCAAGCCGTAGTACAGAAACCGGCCGAACAGATCGCGGTCGAACCGCCAGGCGGACAGGACCCGGAACTGCTTCTCGTTCTCGCGGGTGAAGATCAGCACCGAATAGACGACCATGGGCAGAGTGAACCCGACCACGGTGGCGATGCCCGCCCCGGCGATGCCCAGCTCGGGGAACGGCCCAACGCCGTTGATCAGACAGTAATCCAGCGGGATATTGATGATCACCGAGCAGATGCTGATGAGCATGACCGGCTTGGTCAACCCGCGCCCGGCAAAGAAGTTGGACAGGCACACGCCGAGCAGGAACGGCCCGCTGCCCACGGTCAGGATCTGGAAATAGATCACCTCCAGCCGCTGGACCTCCGCCGGATGGCCGCCGAGCCGGAACAGGGGATCGGCCACCAAACAGAGCAGGGCCAGGAAGATGCCGGACGGGATGGCGAACCAGATGCCCTGCCACAGCGCCCGCCCCACGTCGTGGTGTCGGCACGAACCGGTGTACTGGGCGATGAAGACGTTCACGTACTCGCTCACGCCCATGAAGAAGGAGAGGAACAGGAACGCGGCGATGCTGGCCGGGACCGATGCCGCCAGCGACTCCAACGAATAATTTCCCAGGAAAATACGGTCGGTGAAGGTCATCACCGTATTGGAGATCATGCTGATTACCAGGGGCAGGCCAATTTGCAGGGCCTCCCGGTAGCCGGCTCGCGCACTCCAGCGCTTCTTTAAACTCATCATGATAGTTGATCCTTGGCCCTCGGGCCAAACCTAGTTGGAGGCAAGGGTTCATACCCCCAGTGCAACCTATACCGCCTCATTCCGGAGGTAAAGCGGATTCAGCCAAAACTTGGCGCTTGAGATACGGCCTACAGCCTGCTATATATTTTCCTGCACCAAACCAAAATCCTAGGGAAAAACGTGGATTACAACGCGGAACATCAGTTCGCTTCCTCCATGGCCAAGTTCAACCGCCTCTATGCGCGGGCCTTGGCCAATCGGCTCCAACCGCACGGGGTCCTGCCCGGCTATCTGGATATTCTTTTCCGATTGTGGGCAAAGGACGGCGTGACCCAGAAGGCGCTGCACGGCCTGCTCGACGTGGAGCAGGCCACGCTGTCCAATTCCCTGGCCCGCATGGAACGGGACGGGCTCTTGACCAGAACCCGAAACCCCAAGGACCGGAGACAGACCGTTATCCGCCTCACGCAACAGGGCAGGGGGCTGCAAAAAATCGTGCTGGCCGCCATCGACGACCTCCAGTCCGTGGTCAACCAGGGGCTGACCATCAATGACCGAAAATACTTCCGCAGAATTCTTAAACAAATGACCGGACGCCTCGAAGACGACCTTCAGGAAACCGTGCTCGTCCTCCTGGACGAAGTAGACCACTGACCTTACCCCTCTCCACAACCATCCGCAAAAGCTTCTCCAAGCAATGCATTCCACTATATTCAGTCTGTGCCGGGAGTTGGCTCTTCACGCTCGAACCCTGTTCTTCAACCGCCTCCAAGCAAGATGCACGGGTTTTGTTCCCGGATCCAGTCCGCATAGAGCCGTTTAAACAACACTCTAAAATTCCTCTATAATTTATTCAAACTTCCATTTGACCGGACGGGTCTATCCGTGTAGTTCTTTCCGTCCGCGTGCGGTAACCCGGCCGTAAAGAAAAAGTCTGATTTGTGGCTTTTCCCCATTATTTTTTGGCCGGAAATCTGATATGCCTTCCGTAATTAACAACAACTTCCCGTAATATCGTTCTTTAGGTCGTTGTCTAGATTTTTTCTAGAGATTGTTGCACAGCGTTGTACTTTGTTGACAATCTTTGACACCTTATGTCAATGAATGAACATCGTAGGTAAGATTGTGACATTATGGACAGCAGAGATGTTCCCAAGCCGCCCAAACTCCTCACCGTGCGTGAGGTCGCGGACTATTTGCGGGTCCATCAGCGGACTGCCTACAGGTTGATCACGGGCGGCGACATCAAGGCCGTGAAGATCGGGTCCCAATGGCGGGTACCGGAACAAAGCTTGATGGAATTCATCGAGAGTGGAATGAATGCGCCTGTTCCAACGGGCAAAAAGGAACGGGAGCCGGATCAGTTCAAACTCCCACTGGATTAAGGAGAGAGGCATGTCGAAAAGAATGGTAGGCGGTCACGACGGAAACGACCCTATCCTCAACGTGAACCTTCCCAATGATTTCGGCCAGGACATCGACGTCACCGGCCATCTCATCGGCGAAGAGATGTATTTCGACGACGGCACCGGCATGTTGACCATGGAGAAGCTGTACAGGGGCGAGGACGGAAAGCTCGCCTACGGCATCATCTCCGCCATCGGTCATGCCCGCGAGCGCCGTGCGTACCGCGTTGAGGAGCGCGAGGAGTCCTGCATCGTGACCAACGGCAGCCTCAGCCTCGAATTCAGTTATGACCAGCTCTTCGAGCTCCTGGCCGTGGCCATGGAGTCCGAAAAGGAGAGCACTGGCAGCCAGGTTTCCGAGCAGGTCCGCCGCCGCCTCGCCGCAAACGAATAGTTTTCACCGCCATCGACATGCAAAAGGGGGCTTCGCGCCCCCTTTTTTTGTACTTTTTTCCGGCCGCACACCGGGTGCACCGTCACCCCACAATCTTATGTATCCCATTGGTATCCTTTGAAGGGAGAGCGGGTAGGTAGCTGAGCTACTTCATGTACTCGCGCTGACCCGTGGCCTCCATGACGGAGCACCACCAGTCGGAGTTGGTATTGATGCGCCGCCGCTTCACGGCCACCAGGTCCAGCGGCAGGTGGACCATGCTCGACTTGAGCCGGGTGATGACCATGCCGGTCTTTCCGGCCATGGCCGCGTGCATGGCGTTCTGACCGAGGAATCCGCAATAGACCCGGTCGCTGGCATTGGCCGGGACAGAACGGATCAAATAGCTGGGATCAATGAATTTCAGGTTGATCTCCTGGCCCTTGTCGTTGAAATGGTTCTTGAGGCTCTGCTGGATCAGGCCGCAGATGTCGCCCAGCTTGGGGTTGCCGGACGGATCACGCTCCGGTTCGCCGCCCACCAGGTCCTGACCGGCGCCCTCGGCGCAGACGATCAGCGAGTGCTTGCGCTCCTTCAGCCGCTTTTCAACGGCCTCCAGCAAACCGCCTTGGCCTTCCAGGGTGAAGGGGACCTCCGGGACCAGGAGGAAGTTGACCTCCTGCATGGCCAGGGTGGCCTGGGCCGCGATGAACCCGGCCTCGCGGCCCATGAGCTTGACCAGGCCGACGCCCATGTCCACGCCCGTGGCCTCGACGTGGGCGCACTGAATGACCTCCGCCCCCTTTTCCACCGCGGTGTCGAAGCCGAAGGAGCGGGTGATGAAGTTGATGTCGTTGTCGATGGTCTTGGGGATGCCGATGACCGCGATCTTCCGCTTGCGCTGTGAAACTTCCTCGACGATGGATTTGGCGGCGCGCATGGCCCCGTCGCCGCCGATGACGAAGAGGATGTTGACGTTGAGCCGCTCCAGGGAGTCAACGATCTCCTCGGCCTCCTGCAACCCGCGCGACGAGCCGAGGATGGTTCCGCCGAACTGGTGGATGTGGGACACGACCTCAGGGGTCAGCGACTTCACGTCGTAGCCGTACTCTGGGATGAACCCGCGCAGCCCGTTGGTGATGCCGAGTACGTGGCGGATGCCGTAGCGGTGGTGGGCCTCCATGACGATGGCCCTGATGACGTCGTTGATGCCCGGGCAGATGCCGCCGCAGGTGACGATGGCGCACTTGACCTTGGACGGGTCGAAATAGATGTGCTCGCGCGGCCCGGCCTTCTCGAAGTCCTTTTGGAGAACATCGGCATCCAGCTCCGTCAGCTCGCCGGAGGTGAGCATGAGGGTCACGGGCGAACCCTCATCCACGAACCGCACGTTACCCAGCGGGCTCTTGATGTTCGGTTTGCCGAGATGGTCTATCCGAGTGGCGAAATCGAGTTCCTTCATGGCGTTGGCTCCGTGGCGCGAACCGGTCATTCCTTCCAGTACGTCACCTTTGGTTCAGGCAATTCTTCTATGGTTTCCTTGAGATCGGCAGGGGAGGCCGTGGCCGCGCCCACCTGGGCCACGACCACGCCGGCCGCGTAGTTGGCCAGGGTGCAGGCGGTCAGCAGGTCCATGCCCGAGGCCAGCCCCAGGGCGGTGGTGGCGATCACCGTGTCCCCGGCTCCGGTGACGTCGAAGACCTTGCGGGCGAAGGTCGGGATATGGCGGATGGTGTCGGTTCCCTCGAACAGCGCCATGCCGTCCGGGCCGAGGGTGATGAGCAGGTTGCGGCAATTGAGCCGCTTGAAGATGGCCCGGCCAGCCTCGATGACCGACTCTCGCCCGGTCACGACCATGGACGCGCCCTCGCCGGCCTCCTTGGTGTTGGGGGTCAGCAGGTCCACGCCCTGGTACAGGTCGTAGTTCACGGTCTTGGGGTCCACCAGTACCTTGGGCGGGGTGGGCATGCCCTTGATCATGGGCAGGAACCGGTCCATGAACTCCCTGCAAATGAACCCCTTGCCGTAATCGGACAGGATGATCACCGCGTAATCGTCAAGGGTGGATTCGAGCAGCTCGAAGAGGCGGTCCATTCCGTCCGGGGAGAGGGGGGCGACCCGTTCCTGGTCCACGCGCACCACCTGCTGGTTGTGGGCGATGATCCGGGTCTTGACCGTGGTCGGACGGTCGCCGTCGTGGATGAGCCGGGTGGTCAGCCCTGCCTGGGTGCAGAGATTTTCGAGGACCCCGCCGTTCTGGTCCCGGCCCACGGTGCCGATGAGCAGCGGCAGGCCGCCGAGATCGGCGATGTTCCGGGCCACGTTGCCCGCCCCGCCCAGCAGGAAGGATTCCTTTTCCACGCGGACCACGGGGACCGGGGCTTCGGGAGAAATGCGCTCCACCTCGCCCATGAGGTAATGATCGAGCATCAGATCACCGATGATCATGACCTTGTGCCCCTTCAGGGACTCGACCGCCGCCAGCATCATTTCATGTGACATATCGTAAACAACCAATGTTTTCTTGCCGTTGGTTTAAGTGGTTTTCAAGTTGTCATCACCCTTGCCGAGAAGGGCGTTATTGCCGTAACACGACCGATGATCAGGCCCGCTCACGATGAGGGCGGGGTTGCGCCCAAAGACCGCTCCGGGGAAGGCGGCAGGGGTTTACGCGAACTCGCCGCCGAGCTTTTCCGCAACAGACCGCAAATCATCTTCAGCAGTATAACTTACCGTCACCTTGCCCTTTTCTGTCGATCCGGAAATCTTGACCGTAAGCCCCAACAAATCAGAAAGCTGGGCCTGGAGAGACTCCAGACGCGGGTCCAGGGGCTTGGGCTCCGGTTTGGCTTCCGAAGGGGAGGCGGGGGTGCCGATTTCGTCCGCGCCGGGCAGCCGCTTGTTCTGCTTGAAGAAGGACGCCTGGGCTTCGGCCTGGCGCACGGTGAGCCCGTTTTCGGCGATGCGGCGGTGCAGCTCGGCCTGCGGTTCGGCATCAACAATCGCCATGATCGCCCGGCCATGCCCCGCGCTCAGGACGCCCTGCTGGATGTCCGCCTGAACCGGGGCGGGCAGGTTGAGCAGCCGCAGGGCATTGGCCACCGCGGAGCGGCTCTTGCCCACCTGGCGGCCCAGTTCATCCTGGCTCAGGCCGAACTCCTGCTGCAACCGCTGGTAGCCGAGCGCCTCCTCAATGGCGTTCAGGTCCTCGCGTTGCAGGTTCTCGATCAGGGCGATGGCCAGGCTTTCCTGGTCGGTCATCTCCCTGACCAGGGAGGGGATTTCGGTCAGCCCGGCCAGCTTGGAAGCGCGCAGCCGCCGCTCGCCCGCCACCAACTCGAAGTTCCGGCCCCCCAGAGGGCGGACCAGGATCGGCTGGAGCACGCCGCGCGTGCCTATGGAGGCGGCCAGGTCGTTCAGCCCCTCCTCGGAAAACTCGCGCCGGGGCTGGTGCGGGTTGGGGGAGATGGAATCCACCGGAATCTGGAGTACCTCTGCAGCGTCGGAAGTGATCTTCTCGTCTTCGCGCACGCCGCCGAGCAGCGCATCCAACCCTCGTCCAAGTCCCCTGTTACCTAATGCCATATAAGACGCTCCTCGCGCTTGAAATTTCATCCTTGCCCTAAAAGGCCGTAGTGCCTATAACGCCCCGAAGCATATCCTAACCCCGGAGCACACATGTCTGACCACATCACCGAACTCTTCGACAAAGACGGCAACCTCATCGGAGCCCTGCTCACGGCCCCGGCCTGGACCGCTGTTCGCGATCAGGTCATGAACTGCCTGGGCATCCGGGACACCCCGGCCGAGGCCGAAAAGCCCGAGCCGCTGGCCGACTGGGAAACCCTGCAGCAGTACTGGGATTTTCCCTATCCGGTGGACACCGACGTGGCCTGCGAGCACTGCGGCAACAGCACCGAAGACTGGGCCGCGGACGATCCTCGCAAATTCCGCCTGACCAGCGCCAACCTGGCCGGTCTCGTCTCCTTCAAGTGCATGAGCTGCCGGGCCAAGGTGGTCAAGAAGCACTTCAAGGACAAGATCTCCACCGAATGCACCCCCTTCATCGAGGCCAAGAACGCCTCCAAGGAAGGGCGGTACTGATAATCAGCCGACCGAGCCGCCGCTCCCATCCGGGACGGCGGCTTTTCTTCAAAGACCAGCCTAGCCGTGCACCGTGGAGCTGCGCTCCACTTCCTGGGCCAGGGCGAGATACGCCTCGGCGCCCCTCGACTTGATATCGTAATCGATCACCGGCTTGCCGAAGCTCGGCGCCTCGGACAAGCGCACGTTTCGCGGAATGATCGTCTCGAACAGGTGCTGCGGAAAGGCCTTGCGCACCTCATTCTTCACCTGCCAGGACAGCCTGTTTCTGGAATCGTACATGGTCAGGACCACGCCCAGGATATCGAGACCGGGATTGAGCCGCTTGCGCACCAGTTCGTAGGTCATGAGCAACTGCGCGATGCCCTCCAATGCGTAATACTCGCACTGCAACGGGACCAGCAGTTCCGTAGCGGCGCACAGGGCATTGACGGTCAGAAGCCCCAGGGAAGGGGGGCAGTCGATGAGGATGAAATCGTATTCATTGTCCACCTGATCGACCAGATCACGCACGTAATATTCGCGCCCGAACTTGTCCACCAGTTCGATTTCGGCACCCACCAGATCCTGTGTTCCCGGCAGGATGTCCAGGAAGGGGATTCCGGTGTGGTAAATGGCCTTGTGAATCTTCTTGGGATCGAACAGGACGGTGTAGACATTTTCCCGCTTGTCGCCGGGGTAGTAACCCAACCCGCTGGAGGCGTTGCCCTGGGGATCGCAGTCCACCAGCAGCACTTTTTTTTCCATTACGGCCAGGGACGCCGCCAGATTGATGGCGGTCGTGGTTTTGCCGACCCCGCCTTTCTGATTCGCAATCACGATTTTTCTCGCCACAGGCCCCTCGCTTTCAAGCTCATTTTGGTGCGTTCGAGATTCCGTCGCCTGTTTCACGTGAAACAATCAGCCTCGAAAGGGGGGTGTTTCACGTGAAACAATGTCCACTGTCTGCTTTGAATGTCGTAGGCTGAAAGAAAAACAAACGCAAGCGGCACTGCGTGAAAATGGAGTAAAAAAAAGGGGTGGCTCTCGCCACCCCTTGCTCACGAAATCATCGCAGTGATCAGCCGTAATATTCCTGGTACCACTCGATGAAGTTGCGGATGCCGACCTCGATAGTGGTGTCGGGCTTGAAGCCGACGTCTGCCTGGAGGTCGGACACGTCCGCCTCGGTGGCGGGAACATCGCCGGCCTGCATGGGCATGTAGTTGTAGATGGCCTTTTTGCCGACCACTTCCTCGATCACCTCGATGTAGCGGGACAGCTCGACCACGGAATTGTTGCCGATGTTGTAGACCCGGAAGGGCACCGAGCTGGTGCACGGGTCCGGCTTGTCGCCGTCCCAGTTCGGGTTCGGGGCGGCGGTGTTCTTCAGCACTCGGACCACGCCTTCGACGATGTCGTCGATGTAGGTAAAATCACGGCGCATCTTGCCGTAGTTGAAGACGTTGATGGGCTTGCCCTCGATGATGTTCTTGGTGAACAGGAACAGCGCCATGTCCGGGCGGCCCCACGGCCCATAGACCGTAAAGAAGCGCAACCCGGTGGTGGGCAGGTCGTAGAGGCTCGAGTAGGAGTGGGCCATCATTTCGTTGGCCTTCTTGGTGGCCGCATACAGGCTCATGGGATGATCAACGCCCTCGTGCGGATTCAGCGGCATCTTGGTGTTCAGGCCGTACACCGAGGAACTGGAGGCATAGACCAGGTGCTCCACGCCATTGTGGCGGCAACCTTCGAGAATATTGAGAAATCCGACTACGTTGGAGTCGATGTAGGATTTGGGGTTCTCGATGGAGTAGCGCACGCCCGCCTGGGCGGCCAGGTTGACCACATGGCTGAACTTCTCGGCGGCAAACAGCTCCTTCATGGGCTGATCGTCCTGCAGCGAGATGTTCACATGCTTGAAAAGGGGAGACTCCTCAAGAATCTTGAGCCGCGCCTTCTTGAGGTTCACGTCGTAGTAGTCGTTCAAGTTGTCGAGGCCGACGACCTCGTGGCCCTCGGCGGTCAGCCGCCGGGAAAGGTGGAATCCGATGAAGCCTGCGGCTCCGGTCACAAGTATCTTCATATGTAATGTCCTTGTCCCTGGTTTGTTGTCAGGTCACTCTCGTGTAGGGAAGCGGCATGGTACATCCTGTTCGATTTCAGTCAAGGAATGGATGCCGCACACAGCTCATACTCCACACCATGCCTCAAGGGCAAGTTTGCCATTTGCACCCGCATGCACCACCAGCTCCAAAAAACGGCCGATGTGTACACTTCATGTGGCCTATTCCGTGCTCAGCCGCCGGGTCCGCCCTGTGGGGAGCCCGGAAACCGTTGGTATCCGTGCGTTTGCGGGGGCTTCGCTCGAAATTGTGCGCATTCGCGATTTTTCGGGAATTTTGGGCACGGGTGGGAGCCGGACGATAAAATGCGCCACAAGTCGATTTTGAGCGAAATTCGGGGAATACGAAAAAAACGTGGATCACAGACGGATGTTGGCCACGGAATCCACGGCCATCTGCTGCTCGTGGGGGAGCAGACCCACCAGCTGGCCGATGGGAGGCAGCTTGTGGACGATGACGTTTTCCAGCAGATGGGTGGTGGTGCCCGGGTCGGCGTCGGGCAGGATGACGCGCAACGCCTCGTCGCCGAAACAGATGACGTGCGGGGCGTGCCAGAGTTCCCACCCGCGCCAGAAAAGGGCGGTGTCCGGCTGAAGCGTGCCGTTTACCAGGGCGGCCACCGGCCAGAAGTTGATGGTCCCGGGGGGCCATTTCAAATGGGCCTGGAGATTCTTGAGCACGGCGCGGCGGCGGGGGTCGGACTGACCGCCAAGGTCGAGCCCCAGCTCCATGTAGGTCATGACCACCCGGGCGTCGGGCTTGGTGAACCGCAGGAAGGAATTCCACGGTTCGGGAAAATTCGCGCCCGAGGGAGCCTGTTGCGCGCGGGGGGCGGTGCGGGCCGTGCCTGTACTTGCGGTTCTCGCGCCTGCGGAGCGGGTCGCCCGGGCGCGGACGGTGCCGAGGGTGCGGCGGGTTGAACGGGATGGGCGGCAGGCGAGGCCGACGACCGCGTTAGATCGCCGTCACGCTCCTCGACGACCAGGCCGCCGGGAGCGTAGACGAACTCCAGTCCGGACTCGATCCAGGGTCTCAGGTTCTCGCGGACGTTCAGTCGAGCAGAAGGTGATCCCATAATCTCCACGCCACTTCGGTCTTGGGCAGTTGCGGCCATTGTTCCTTGCGGCCCTTGCTGTCGAGCACAAACATCTCGTTGGTGGCGACGCCGAAGCCGCTGCCTGCGCGCGAAATGTCGTTGGCCGCGATGAGGTCCAGGTTCTTGGTCTCGAGCTTGCGGGCCGCCTCTTCGCGCAGGTTGCCGGTCTCGGCGGCGAAGCCCATGAGCTTCTGTCCCTCGCGCTTGCTCTGGCCGAGGGTTTTGAGGATATCCGGGTTGGTCTCGAACTCCACGGTGATGCCGGAACCCGCCGAGGTATTCTTCTTGAACTTGGTCTCACCAAAGGGAACGGGCCGGTAGTCGGCCACGGCGGCGGTCAGGCAGCCCATGTCCATATCCGGCCACAGGTCGGTGCACGCCTCATACATCTGGCGGGCGCTCCGGACCGGGACCACGCCCATGTCGCAGGGAAAGGTCAGCGCGGTGGGTCCGGCGACCACGGTCACGTCGGCCCCGCGCAGATAGGCGGCCATGGCCATGCACGCGCCCATGGTGCCGCTGGACGGATTGGACCAGAACCGGACCGCGTCCCATTGCTCGCGCGTGGGGCCGAGGGTGATCAGCACCTTGCGTCCCTCCAGGTCCTTGGGCGCGAGCGCGCGCAGGGTCTGGATCAGAATCTCGTCCACGGGTGCAAGCCGCCCGGAGCCGACGTCGCCGCAGGCCACGGACCCGGAGTCGGGGCTGATGCGGATATACCCGAGGTCGCCGAGCATGTCCCAGTTGCGCCGGGTGGCGGGGGCCTCCCACATGCGCGGATTCATGGCCGGAGCCACGAGCTTGGGACCGGGGAATGCGAGGGCCTGGCAGGAGAGCATGTCGTCCGCCAGCCCGTGGGCGAGACGCGCGATGGTCGATGCGGTGGCGGGCGCGATGACCATGACGTCCGCGACCTGGCCCGGTTCCAGATGGCCGAAGGCGGTGTCCGCGTCCGGGGTGGCCGCGAACATGGCGGAGTACACCGGGGACGCGCCCAGGGCCTCGAAGGAGAGGGGCTGCACGAAACGGCAGGCGGAATCGGTCAGCGTCGCCGAGACCATGCAATCGGCCTGGAGCAGGGAGCGCAACAGGTCGATGGCCTTGAACGCGGCGATGGAGCCGGTCACGCCCAGATGGACGCGCTTGCCCATGAAACCGGCAAACCCGTAATGCGGCTGCATGGAGCTACTTGCCCTTGAGCTCGCCGTCCTTGACCTCTACCGCGAAGATGGTGGTGGTCGAAGTGGCGAAGCTGTCGTTGATCTGGATCACGCAGCTCTTGTTGAACTTCTCGAAGTTCAGCACGTGGACCGTGGCTGCCTTGTTGTTGGAGACGAGCTTCCAGTTGTCCTTGGCCATGTTGTTCAGGAAGTACTGGACCAGTTCGAGGATCTCGACGCGGCCCTTGAACTTCATGATGGCGGCCCGGAACTTGGTGTTGTCGAGCTTGTAGGACTCGTCGTTGATATAGCTGATCTCCTTGGGGATCATGATGTCGTCGAAATCGAGGTAATAGTCCGGTTCCTGATACTGTGTCTCGGCGGTCTGGCCCGCGCCGTCGCCGCTGGGCGCGGGACTGGTCCGGGTCGCGTTACAGGCGGCCAGGAGACCGACGAGCAGAAGCGGAAGAAGGGTTTTGATGAATGTACGCATGATTGTCTCCCTAGACCGTATCGCGCGGATACGGGAATTTTGGTTCTTCTTCAGGACGCGGACTCCTTGAGCCGGTCGATCTTGTCCTGGAGGTATTTTTCCATCTCCCGCCTGTCCTTGCGAAGGCGCACCAGCTCGCTCTCGAGTATCTGCAGCTTGGCCTTGATGTCCGAGGTGTCGAAGGTCAGCTTCACGGCCATCTCCTCGATCTCGGCGTCCTTTGCCTCCAGCGCCCTGGTCTGCTCCACGATGTCCGCGGGCAGGGCCAGGAGGTCGGAGGCGGGCAGCTGCTTGATCCGCTTCTGGCTGCGGGCCAGGAGGACGAACGCGGTCTTGAGCTTGCGGATGTCCTCCTGCTGGCTGTCGATGATCGCCTTCTGGTTGGCGATGACCTCCATGCATCCCGCCACACGGGAGAGTACGTCGTTGAAGGTGGACGCCATGTCGGCGAACCCTTCCACGGGCGCTGAAGCCGGGCGGTGCTCCACGTCGATGGTCCGGGGAAATTCGCTGTGCAGCCGCTCCTCGATCTCGCTGGTGACGAAACCCTCGCCGTACAATCGCGAGATGCGCTCGAAGACGACCACGGAATCTTCCGGATACTTGGTGACGCGACCGATCTTGCGGCCCCCCAGGAAGTCCTTGAACAGGGCTGCGTACCGGCGGGCGGTCGGCGCGGGGATGCGGGTGAGTTTGGCTATCTCAGCCACGGAAAGCCAATTCATGTACATGGAATACCATGAATACCGCCAATATCAAGCCCCTTGCATAAAATACGGTCGCAGGGGCATAGCTGACTGATTTAATTAGAAAAGAAAAAGATTCCGTTGAAATTCCAGGTGTTGTAGAACAGGGGTCTCAGCACGAACCGGACATATATTTATGGAAATACCCGAGGATTACAGACTCTCCAGCTACGACTACGACCTGCCCGAGGATCGCATCGCCCAGGAACCCGCCGAAAAACGCGACGGTTCCCGGCTGCTGGTGCTCGACCGCAAGGCCGGGACCAGGACGCCCGTCCCCTTTGCCGATCTGCTCGACCACCTGCCGGACAACTGCCTGTTGGTGGCCAACAACTCGCGCGTCATCCCGGCTCGCGTCTTCGGCACCAAGCCCACGGGCGGCCAGGTGGAGTTCCTGCTGCTCACGCCCCTGCCGCTCATCGAACCGGCGGAGAAGGGGGGTTGGTTCTCGGCCCGGGCCGAGGGGCTGCTGCGCGCCTCCAAGGGGCCGAAACCGGGGACCACGGTCTCCTTTGCCGACGACTTCTCCCTGATCGCGCTGGAGCCGGGCGAGTTCGGGCGCTGGAAGGTCGAGCTGCGCTGGCGGGGCGACCTCAAGACGCTTTTCGACACCCTGGGCCATCTGCCGCTGCCGCCGTACATCAAGCGCCCGGATGGGGCCGCCGACCGCGAGCGGTACCAGACCACCTATTCCGACAAATCCAAGACCGGGTCCGTGGCCGCGCCCACCGCCGGGCTGCACTTCACGCCCGAGCTGCGCAAGCGGATCGCGGACAAGGGCATCGAATGGGCCGAGGTCACGCTCTACGTGGGCTACGGCACCTTCAGCCCGGTGCGCTGCCCGGACATCCGCGACCACCGCATGCACGCGGAATACATCGAGGTCCCGGTCCATACGGCCGAGGCCGTGCTGCGGGCCAAGGCCGAGGGACGGCCCGTCATCGCCGTGGGCACCACCAGCGCGCGGACTCTGGAGGGCATGGTCCGCGAGGCCGGGGAAATCCGCGAATTCCGTGGGGAAACAGACATTTTCATATCGCCGGGCTATACTTTCAAGGTGATCGACGGTATTCTGACGAACTTCCATTTGCCAGAATCGTCGCTCATCATTATGATCTCGGCTCTTGCTGGCAGAAACACCATTCTGGATGCATACGCCCTCGCCCTGGAACAGGGGTTCCGCTTCTTTTCCTACGGCGACGCCATGCTCATCCTTTGAAATTGGCTAACCTCTAACCATTTCAAACGAACTGGAGCAATTCATGTCTCGAATCGAGGTCCAGGAAGACCGGTGCAAGGGGTGCCTGCTCTGTACCACCGTCTGTCCCGTCGACATCATCGTCCAGTCTGACCGGTTCAACGTCAGCGGCTACAAGGTCGCCGAGGTTCCCGAGGCCGACAAGGACAAATGTACCGGCTGCGCATCCTGCGCCCAGATCTGCCCGGACGTGGCGATCAAAGTGTACAGGACCCCAAAGAAGAAAGAGGGGAAGTAGCATGAGCAAGAAACCGGAACGTATTTTCGTCAAGGGCAAC
Organism: Pseudodesulfovibrio indicus; assembly: GCF_001563225.1. Taxonomy (NCBI): domain Bacteria; kingdom Pseudomonadati; phylum Thermodesulfobacteriota; class Desulfovibrionia; order Desulfovibrionales; family Desulfovibrionaceae; genus Pseudodesulfovibrio; species Pseudodesulfovibrio indicus. The sequence goes on along the minus strand of NZ_CP014206.1, from coordinate 599,288 downwards.
GAGGCCATCGCGCGCGGCGCACTGGCCGCCAAGTGCAAGTGCTTCTTCGGCTACCCGATCACCCCGCAGAACGACATCCCCGAATTCATGTCCTCCGAGATGATCAAGGCCGGCGGCGACTTCGTCCAGGCCGAATCCGAAGTGGCCGCCGCCAACATGCTGCTCGGCGCAGGCGCCGCCGGCGTGCGCGCCATGACCTCTTCCTCCTCGCCCGGCATGTCCCTGAAGCAGGAAGCCATCTCCTACATGGCGGGATCCGAAATCCCCGCCGTGGTCGTGAACATGAACCGCGGCGGCCCGGGCCTGGGTGACATCGGCCCGGCGCAGGGCGACTACTACCAGTCCACCCGGGGCGGCGGACACGGCGACTACCGCCACTTCACCCTGGGACCCGGCACCGTGCAGGAGGCCTACGATCTGACCATCCGCGCCTTTGACATCGCCTTCAAGCACCGCACCCCGGTGCTCATCCTCGGCGACGCCATCCTCGGCCAGATGAAGGAACCGATCACCCCCTGGACCCCGGAAAACGTGGACGAGGAAGGGGGCCGCGACTGGGCCATCACCGGCCGCGACAACGGCCGTGAAAAGCGCCTCATCAAGTCCCTGTTCCTGGAAGAGGGTGCCCTTGCGGGCCAGAACCAGCACCTCCAGGCCAAATACGACTCCTGGAAGGACCTGGCCGAGGCCGAGCAGTTCGAAACCGAGGACGCGGACCTCATCGTCTGCGCCTACGGCTCCATCGGCCGCATCGCCAAGTCCGCTGTGCGCAAGTTCCGCGCCGAGGGCAAGAAGGTCGGCCTGTTCCGGCCCATCACCCTGTACCCGTTCCCGTCCGACGACCTCCTGGCCCTGGCCAAGCAGGGCAAGCGGTTCCTGACCATCGAACACAACCTCGGCCAGATGGTCGACGACGTGCGCCTGGCCATCCGGACCGTGGCGGACTCCGACTTCTACGCCATCTACCCCGGCAACCTGCCCACCCCGGACGAACTCGAGGAGCCGATCCTCAACTGCCTGGAGGGTAAATAAATGTCCGAAATGAATGAAAAACTTGTCTTTGACCGGCCCGAGAGCGTCATCGACCGGGCGACCCACTACTGCCCGGGCTGCCACCACGGCATCGCCCACCGGCTCATCGGCGAGCTGCTCGACGAGATGAACCTGGCCGAGAAGACTCTCATGACCACCTCCATCGGCTGCTCGGTCTTCCTCTACAACTATCTGAACGTGGACGCCGTCGAAGCGCCCCACGGCCGCGCCCCGGCGGTGGCCACCGGCGTCAAGCGCTCTCGGCCCGACCACTTCGTCTTCACCTACCAGGGCGACGGCGACCTGGCCTCCATCGGCATGGCCGAGATCATGCACGCCGCCAACCGCGGCGAGAAGATGTGCGTGGTCTTCGTCAACAACACCGTGTACGGCATGACCGGCGGCCAGATGGCCCCGACCACCCTCATCGGCCAGCGCACGACCACCACCCCGGCCGGCCGCTGCCAGACCCACGAGGGCGCGCCCATCCGCATGACCGAGATCATCGCCTCCCTGGGCGGCGTGGCCTTTGCCGCGCGCGGTGCGCTCAACACCGTGGCCAACATCAAGAAGGCCAAGAAATACCTGAAAAAGGCCTTCGAGTTCCAGCTGAACAACACCGGCTTCGGGTTCGTGGAGCTGCTCTCCGGCTGCCCCACCAACTGGAAGATGACCCCGCTGGCGGCCAACGAGCGGATCACCAATGAAATGATCCCGTACTTCCCGCTGGGCGTCTACAAGGACGTGTCCGAGGAAGGAGGTGTCTGCTAATGCGCTACATCGACTCCATCATCGCCGGATTCGGCGGCCAGGGCGTCATGCTCATCGGCAACCTGCTGGCCTACGCGGGCATGAAGGACGGCCTGAACGTCACCTACATCCCGGTCTACGGCCCGGAGATGCGCGGCGGCACCGCCAACTGCACGGTGGTGCTCTCCGAAGAAGACATCGGCTCGCCCATCATCCACCGGCCCAAATCCCTCATCGCCATGAACCGCCCGTCGCTCGACAAGTTCCAGCCGCGCGTGGTGGACGGCGGCATCCACATCATCAACTCCTCGCTCATCGACATGGAGCTGGCCGATACGGACCGCCTCAAGTGCTACGGGGTTCCCTGCAACGAGATCGCCGACGAGCTGGGCAATACCCGCATGGCCAACATGGTCGCCATCGGCGCCTTCGTCCAGGCCTCCGGGATCATCTCCCTGGATGCCGTCATCGGGTCCCTCGAAAACGTCATCTCCCCGCACTACCACAAGCTCATCCCGGCCAATACCAAGGCCATCGAAGCCGGCGCCAAACACGTCGCCTAGTCGCGGGATAGGCACCAATAAAAGGGTCCTGTCAGCTGACGCTGACAGGACCCTTTTTTGATGCCCCCAGCCCCCCATCCCCACCTTTTCCCAAACTTTTTGGAGCCGCTTCGCGGGGTGGGTTGAGGATGGTTTGGCAATTCGGACAATTCGTTCAAAGAGTGCGCACAATGGGCATGAAAAAAGGCCTGTCCCCTAACAGAAACAGACCTTGAAACACAGGCCCCGCACGCACTTGCCGAAGGCACACAAAAAGTTTGGAAAGGGGGTCCAGGGGGGAAACTTTTCAAAAGTTTCCCCCCTGGCCGCCGGAGGCATTCTTCTTAATAACTCGGGATGTCGTCCTGTTTTTCGGTCAGGAGGAAATCTCCCTTGAGTATCCATTCCTTGAGTTTGTCGGCCACTTCCAGGGACATGGTGTAGGACGTAACCGGGACGGTGGCGGTTTTCTTGCCGTTGACGGTGACCTCGCCGGACTTGAGCTCCGCGAAGGTCACGCGGGCCAGTTCGCGGGGGATGCCGTTGGGGTAGTCGTATCCGTAGTCCTTGACCGGCATGGTGATGTCCTCGTCGCTGACGCCGGTGAACCAGGCGATCTCCTCGTTGAGGATGGGGATGGGGATGCCCACGCCGAGCGCCAGGGACGGGCCGTAGCCCACCAGGGACTGGGCGCGCACGTAGCGGACGTCCATCTTCTTGAAATCGCCCTTGAGCATGAGCGTGCCGGACCCGTTCTCCGGGATGCCGCGCTCGTTGCGCTTGGGTTTCTGCACGTGCTGGGTGCCTTCGCCGATGACGTAGCCGATGCCGCCGCCCAGGAAGATGCGCGTCCCCATGCCGATGGTCTTGAAGTAGGGATCGTTGAAGGCGGGGGAGAGCTGCCCGGCGGTGGCGAAGTTGACGTTGGAGCAGTTGGCCTTGAGCGGTCCCATGTAGGTATAGATGGTGCGGCTGGTCAGGTTCACGGCCGCGTTGTAGTTCTGGTAGCAGTTGCGCGGATTGAGCATCACGGCGTTGGGCAGGTCAGCCAGGGTGATGTCCTTGTCCAGCTCGCGCCGGGGGTAGCAGTCCGTGCCGTAGGCCTCGGCCCGCAGGTGCACGGCCTTGCCGCGCAGCAGGTCCTCCATGACATGCGCTCCGCCGTACGCGAAGCGGCCGGGGTGGACCTTGTTCAGGGGATCGTCCTCGGACGGCTCGGTGGCGCCGATATAGGCGTCCACGGCGGCAATGCCGCAGTAGCAGGGCACGTTGTTCAGCCAGAGCTTGGAGACCTTCATCACCGGCGGTTGCTGGCCGATGTTGAAGAGCAGCCCCGAGGAGCACATGGGCGAGAAGGTGCCGGTGGTGACCACGTCGACCTGTTCGGCGGCCCGGACCTTGCCTTCGCGGCGCACGATCTCGATCATCTCCTCGGCGTTGACCACCACGGCCTTGCCCTTGCGGATGCGTTCGTTGATCTCGCCTACCGTCTTGTTCACTTTGAAATCTGCCATTCCTATCTGCCTCCGCCCCCGGCGGACAGATCCGCGGGGGTGTTGTTCCATTCTCGAAGTCCACCACTTGTAATCCAATTTCGCGCGAAGGAAAACAGGCTTGTTTTCCTCGTGCCGGACCGGCTGTGAAAAACTCTCCCGAAAGAGGAAAACTTTCCGTTTCAGGCATGTTTTCAACAACTGCGGCGCGCGTCTGGGAAAAACCCGCTTGCGCGCTCGGCAGGGCGGAAAATTTGGCGGAAATGCTTGGCTTTGGGGCCATTTTGGGGTATAGAATCACATGAATTTCGGGAGTTTTTTTAGACTGCGAAATTGATTTTTTAAACACTGTAAATTCAATCAGTTGGGATTATCCAAATCACACCGTGAAAGAATCATTTCGCCAACACCTGCTCCAGACCTGCACGGATGAGGAACTCAAGCGCTGGTTCGACCCGCTGACGTTCGATTATTCCGATGACAACAAGCGGCTGACCGTGGGTTTTCCCCATGCGTTTTTTGCCAAATGGTTCGAGTCGGACATCCAGGACAAGTTCGAGGCCCAGCTGAACATGTTCCTCGGAAACGGCTATCTGGTGAGCTACAAGGACACCGAGACCCCGGAACGTTCCAAGGGTGTCCAGGTGGCCGACGTGGTCAAGCGCATCGATTTTCCCTTTGGCCAGGAATTCACCTTCGAGACCTTTCTGATCAACAAGAAGAACTATTTTCCCATCGCCTCGGCCAAAGAGGTGGCCAAGCAGTCCGGTTCCCTGTTCAATCCGTTCATCATCTGCGGGCCGGGCGGGTCGGGCAAGACCCACCTGCTCAAGTCCGTGGCCAACGAGATCAGCAAGAAGCACGACTACTCGACCATATTCATCGGCTCCCTGGATGAGCTCAACTCCCTGTACTCCATCCGCTTCAAGGGCGACCCGTTCAAGGCGCGAAACTACCTGTTCGAATATGAATTCCTGTTTATCGACGACTTCCACAAGATCAAGGAACACCCCCATTTCCAGCAGGAACTGGTCAATATCTTCAACCACTTCTACGACAACAAGAAGCAGATGGTCCTGGCCTGCCGGGAAAAGGTCACCAGCTACGACTTCCTGGACGACAACCTCCAGTCCCGCCTGGGCTGGGGATTGATCGTCACCCTGAAGGAGCCGGACCTGGAGATCAGGGTGGGGTACATCCAGCGCCAGGCGCGCGCCAAGCGGCTCTCCCTGAACAAGGAGCAGATCCTGACCCTGGCCCAGCGGTTCACCGACTTCCGCTATCTCCAGGGCATCCTGCTCAAGCTGTTCGCCTTCAAGGAGCTGGTCAAACAGGACCTCTCCCAGAAGGATTTCGAACACATCCTGGCCAACACCGAGGAAAAGACCACCGACGATCTGACGCCCAAGAAGATCCTCAGCGTGGTGGCCGAGCATTTCAGCGTCCACGTCAAGGACCTGACCGGCACCAAGCGGCACCAGCACATCGCCCACGCCCGCCAGGTGGCCATGTACCTGTGCCGCCAGATGCTGAACACGTCCTACCCGGCCCTGGGTCGCGCCTTCGGCGGCAAGGACCACTCCACGGTCCTGTACTCGGTCAAAAAAATCGATCAATTACAAGAAGATGACTTCGAACTGAAACAACTGTTGAAAACGTTGAAGAATAAATGTCGCATGTCGTGATCCAAGTCGAATCCAGGTACTTTTGGCATATCCCGTTCGCAACTCGTGACAATGGGTGTGCTTTAAAAAATGAATAAAACCAGGTTCTTAGGTTAGAAAGGAACAAAGGAACCGAGGTAATAAATCTCAATCAAGGAGATATTTTTTATGTTTCTGAAAGTGAACAGAGATGAAATCATTGAAGGACTCCAGAAGTCGGCGAACATCATCCCGGCCAAAACGGGCGCCGCCTTCCTCCGGACCATCTGGCTGCAGTGCGAGAACGGGAGCCTCAATGTCATGAGCACGGATTCCAACCTGGAATTCATGGGCTCCTATCCGGCGGCCCTGGAGGGCGAGGGATTGGCAGGCGTGCAGGGCAGGGCGTTCTATGACCTGGTCAAGCAGCTCAGGTCCGACCAGGGCGAGCTGACCATCCGCACGGACGAAGCCAACCAGAACGTGCTGGTGGAGCAGAAGGCCCGCAAGTACAAGTTCCCGGTGAACGACCCCGAGTGGTTCCAGAAGTTCTCCACCTTCCCGGAGGACAACACGGTCTACTGGTCCGGCGACTTCCTGCATGAAATCATCGAGAAGATTTCCTTCTGCATCTCCGACGAGGACTCCATGGAGGCCATCGCCTGCATCTACTTCGTCCCCCGCGAGAAGGACGGCGTGAACACCGTGGAGGTCTGCGGCCTGAACGGCCACCAGTTCGCCATGCTCAACTTCGTCAACGACGACATCCACTCCATGCTTCCCGAAGAGGGCGTGCTGATCCAGAAGAAGTACCTCGCCGAACTGAAGAAATGGCTCACCGCCGACGAGATCGAGCTGGCCATCTCCAACAAGCGGCTCTTCTTCCGCACCGGCGACAAGCGCGAGACCTTCACCCTGCCGCTGTCCTACTACCAGTATCCCAACTACAACAATTTCCTGTCCCGGCTGAACGACGACAACGTCTCCACCCTTGAGGTCAACCGCCTCGACCTGGTGGACGCGCTCTCCCGCGTGGCCCTGTTCAACACCGACTCCAACCGCTGCGCCTACTTCACCTTCGGCGAGGGCGAGGTGACGATCTCGGCCCAGGGCCAGGAGACGGGCACGGCCCGGGAGTCCATTGACGCCGGGTTCTCCGGCGACATGGCGCGCATCGCCTTCCCCACCCGGAACCTGATCGAGATCCTGAACCACTTCAACTCCGCCACCGTGAAGTTCACCCTGACCGGCACCGAGGCCCCGTGCGGGGTGACCGGTCCCGACGACAAGGACTACCAGGTCATCGTCATGCCGATGATGATCCAGGAAGAGACCTACTATACCGAGGAAAACGCATAAATGAGCGAAAAGAAGTACACAGCCGAGTCCATTACGGTACTCGAGGGACTCGAGGCCGTTCGAAAACGGCCCGCCATGTATATCGGGTCCACGGACATCCGTGGCCTGCACCATCTGGTCTACGAGGTCATCGACAACTCCATCGACGAGGCCATGGCCGGGTATTGCGACAAGATCAAGGTCACCCTGCACATGGACAACTCCTGCACGGTCACCGACAACGGCCGCGGCATCCCGGTTGAGATCCACCCCAAGGAAGGCATTCCGGCGGTCCAGCTGGCCATGACCACCCTGCATGCGGGCGGCAAGTTCGACAACGACTCCTACAAGGTGTCCGGCGGCCTGCACGGCGTGGGTGTGTCCTGCGTCAACGCCCTGTCCGAGTTCATGGAGACCACGGTCAAGCGCGACGGCAAGACCTACCGCATGAAGTTCGAGCGCGGCCACGTGACCAAGGAGCTGGAGGAGATCGGCCCGGCCGATTCCACCGGCACCAGCCAGCGGTTCCGGCCCGACGAGGAAATCTTCGAGGTCAACCAGTTCGAATACGATGTGCTGCGCAAGCGGTTCAAGGAGCTGGCCTACCTCAACTCCGGTCTTGAGATCGAGTTCCGCGACGAGCGCAACCCCGAGGCCAAGCCCGAGGTGTTCAAGTTCGAGGGCGGCATCAAGCAGTACGTCAAGGACATCAACTCGAACCTGACCACCATCGGCGAGATCGTCTACGGCGAGGGCGAGTCCGAGAACATGATCGTGGAGTTCGCCCTGCAGTATACGGCGAGCTACAAGGAAAACACCTACACCTTCGCCAACAACATCCGGACCATCGAGGGCGGCACCCACCTGGCGGGCTACAAGACCGCGCTGACCAGGGCCATCAACAACTACGTCCAGAACGCGGACCTGCCCAAGAAGCTCATCCAGAAGCTCACCGGCGACGACGTGCGCGAAGGACTGACCTCGGTCATCTCGGTCAAGCTGCCGGACCCCCAGTTCGAAGGCCAGACCAAGACCAAGCTCGGCAACTCCGAGGCCGCCGGCCTGGTGGCGGGCGTGATCTACGAGAAGCTGAACGTCTTCTTCGAGGAGAACCCCAAGGAAGCGCGGTTCATCATCGAGAAGGTCGTGGACGCGGCCCGGGCGCGCGAGGCGGCCCGCAAGGCGCGCGACCTGGTTCGGCGCAAGGGCGCGCTGTCCGACAACGCCCTGCCGGGCAAGCTGGCGGACTGCCAGTCCAAGCGCCCCGAGGACTCCGAAATCTTCATCGTCGAGGGTGACTCCGCAGGCGGCTCGGCCAAGCAGGGCCGGGACCCCAAGATCCAGGCCATCCTTCCCCTGCGCGGCAAGATCCTGAACGTCGAGAAGACGCGCATGGACAAGATGCTCGGGAACAAGGAAATCCGGGCCATGATCACGGCCTTCGGCATCGGCATCGGCCAGGACGAGGAAAAGGACTACGACAAGCTGCGCTACCACAAGATCGTCATCATGACCGATGCCGACGTGGATGGCTCGCACATCCGCACCCTGCTGCTGACCTTCTTCTTCCGGCAGTACGAGGAGCTGATCAACCGCGGGCACATCTACATCGCGCAGCCGCCGCTCTTCCGGGCCAGCAAGGGCAAATTCGAGCGGTTCATCAAGGACGAGATCGAGCTGGACAACTTCCTGCTCGACCGCGTGGGCAGCGACCTGGCCGTGAAATCGACCACGGGCAAGGTCTTCGAGGGCGAGGATCTCATGGGAATCATGGACAAGATCCGCTTCCTGCGGACCCGGTTCAACGAAGCCGAGACCGTGGGCATCGAGCCGACCCTGTACCGGAAACTCCTCGACTACCCGGAGCGCATCTCCTTCACCTATTTCGAGGAGCACAGCCCCGAGGACTTCAAGCGCGACTTCGAGACCAACGGCTACCGCGTGGACATCGACACCGAGCACGATCAGGAGCTGGAAAAGGACCGCACCTACCTGGTGTTCGAGAACGAGAACGGCCACCGCACCCGGTTGGCCATGGAGTTCTTCTATTCCAAGCTCTACAAGACCGCCTACAAGACCTATGGCGAGCTCAAGGAGACCTTCGGCGGGTTCGAGTTCACCCTGGACCTGAAAGAGAGCGAGAAGCCCGTTTCCGGCCTTTTCGACCTGTATAACTCGGTCATCGACGAGGCCCATCGCGGCTGGTCCATCCAGCGCTACAAGGGTCTGGGCGAAATGAACCCGGAACAGCTCTGGGAAACGACCATGAACCCGGAAAACCGGATCATGCTCAAGGTGACCATCGAAGACGCGGCCGCGGCCAACGACATCTTCATGGACCTCATGGGCGACAACGTGGAACCGCGCCGGGAATTCATCGAAAAGAACGCCCTGGCCGTGCAGGATCTGGATATCTAAGTTTCGGGAGGAAGACCGGGGGAAACCTCTTGAAAGAGGTTTCCCCCGGACCCCCTTCCAGAACTTTTTATCGCCCGCCCTTGGCGGGGAAGACCGAAAATAGCGTAAGTTTTTTAAATAAATAAGAACCAACGCCGCCAGGACGTGACGGGGCTCACAGACCGAAAACCGGCGGCGACACAAAAAGTTTAGGAGATTCTCAAGAACCCTTTCCAAAGGGTTCTTGAGCCGCCGGAGGCACCCATCACGCGGACCCGGCATCCTAGGAGGCAAGTAAGGAATGAGTGATACGATCACCATCGAAAGCGAACTCAAGAAAAGCTACCTTGAGTACTCCCTGTCCGTCATCATCGGGCGCGCCATTCCGGACGTGCGCGACGGGCTCAAGCCCGTCCACCGGCGTATTCTCTACGCCATGCACGACCTGGGCAACTACCACAACCGGGCCTACAAGAAGTCCGCGCGCGTGGTCGGTGACGTCATCGGTAAATACCATCCGCACGGCGACTCCGCGGTCTATGACGCCCTGGTGCGCATGGCCCAGGACTTCTCCATGCGGGACATGCTGGTGGACGGCCAGGGTAACTTCGGCTCCATCGACGGCGACTCCGCGGCCGCCATGCGTTACACCGAAGTGCGCATGGCCCGGCTCTGCTCGGAGTTCCTCGGTGACATCGAGAAGAACACGGTCGATTTCACCCCCAACTACGACAACACCATGCAGGAACCGTCGGTCCTGCCCACCAAGGTCCCGAACCTGCTGCTTAACGGCACCACGGGCATCGCGGTCGGCATGGCCACGAACATCCCGCCCCACAACCTGGGCGAGCTGATCGACGGGTCCATCCACCTGCTGGACGATCCCGCCTGTTCCATCGAGTCGCTCATGGAGCTGGTCAAGGGACCGGACTTCCCCACGGGCGGCACGGTCTTCGGCGGCCAGGGGCTGGTGGACGCCTATACCACCGGGCGCGGCTCCATCAAGATCCGCGGCGTGGTCGAGGTCGAGGAGGCGCGCAAGGGCCACAAGGAATCCATCGTCATCCGCGAGATTCCCTACGCCCTGAACAAGTCCTCCCTGGTGGAGAAGATCGCGGCCCTGGTCCACGAGAAGAAGATCGAGGGCGTGGCCGACCTGCGCGACGAGTCCGACCGCAAGGGCATCCGCATCGTCATCGAGCTCAAGCGCGGGGCCATCGCGGACATCATCATCAATTCGCTCTACAAGTTCACGCCCCTGGAGACGAGCTTCGGCATCAACATGATGGCCGTGGTCGGCAAGCGGCCCATGCTGCTGAACCTGAAGGAAGTCCTGAACCACTTCCTGGACCACCGGCGCGAGGTCATCACCCGGCGCACCCGGTTCGATCTCGACAAGTGCGAGAAGCGCGTCCACATCCTGGAAGGGTTGCGCATCGCGCTGGACAACATCGACGAAGTGGTCAAGCTGATCCGCGCGTCCAAGTCCCCGGACGAGGCGCGCGTGGCGTTGATGACCCGGTTCGAGCTGTCCGAGATCCAGGCCAAGGCCATTCTCGACATGCGCTTGCAGAAGCTGACCGGTCTGGAGCACGACAAGCTGCTCGAAGAGCTGGCCGAGCTGATGAAGAAGATCGAATACTTCAAGTCCATCCTGGAGAACGAGGAAGTGCTGAAGAGCGTCATCCGCGAGGAGCTGCGCGAGATCAAGGAGAACTACTCCACCCCGCGCAAGTCCGAGCTGCTCAAGGCGGACCTCGATTCCATCGACATCGAGGACCTGATCCCGGACGAGGAGACGGTCATCACCCTGAGCCGCCGGGGCTACATCAAGCGCACCCCGCTGTCCAACTACACGGCGCAAAAGCGCGGCGGAAAGGGCATCGCGGGCGTGCAGACCGGCGACGGCGACTTCATCCACACCTTCATGCTGACCACCAACCATCAGCATCTGGTGCTGTTCACCAACTTCGGCAAGATGTTCAAGATCAAGGTCCACCAGGTGCCAGAGGGGTCGCGCTACGCCAAGGGCGGGCACGTCAACAACCTGCTGCCGCTGGACAAGGACGAGAACATCGCCACCTGCCTGTCCCTGCGCGAGTTCGCGGACGACCGGTTCTTCCTGTTCGTGACCCGCAAGGGCATGATCAAGCGGTCCTCCATCGGGCTGTACGGCAACTGCCGGACCACCGGCATCCGCGCCGTGAACCTGCGCGACGGCGACGAGCTGATGACCGTGCGCGAGATCGAGCCGGATGTGGATTGCATCCTGGCCAGCCGCGACGGCTCGGCCATCCGCTTCAACATCAACGACGCCCGGCCCATGGGCCGCGCCACCGCCGGCGTGAAGGGCATGGCCCTGCGGCCCAACGACGAGGTCGTGGCCTGCGTGGTCACCGGCGATACCGAGCGCGACCAGCTGCTGACCGTCTCCGAGGGCGGCTTCGGCAAGCGCACCTCCATCGACCAGTACCGGGTCCAGTCGCGCGGCGGCAAGGGCATCCTGAACATGCGCCTCACCAACAAGACCGGCATGGTCGTGGGCGCGCGCATGGTCAACGAGTCCGACGACGTGATCCTGCTGACCTCCCAGAACAAGGTCATCCGCATGTCCGTGTCCGAGGTCAGCCAGACCAGGGGCCGCGCCACCCAGGGCGTGCGCCTGGTGCGCATGGACGACGCCAACAAGGTGGTCGGGTTCGACCTTGTCATGGACGATGACGAGGATATCGCGGAGACCCAGTCCTAGGGACGCCATGCGACGCATACTGACGCTGATACTGCTGGCCGCGGCGATGTGCATCGCCGCGGCCTGCTCGTCCCCGTCGTCCCCCGGCCAGGAGGACATCGAGCGGGCGCGCGAATCCTATTCCAAGGGATTCTACCTGGAGGCCGAGAAGGACTACGAGCGGTATCTCCAGGTGGAGCCGCAGGGCAAGTTCCGCAAGGAGGCGTGGGACCGGCTGGCCGAGATCGCCGTGACCATCAAGGGCGACTTCGACCGGGCCGTGGTCCTGCTGGAGGCCATGTACCTGGAGCTGGGCGAGGACCGCGACACGGCCTGGAAGATCATGTTCCAGCTGGGCGAGGTCTATTCCGAGCTGGGCAACACCTCAAAGGCCATCGAGGCGTTCGAGAAGTGCCTGATCCACGCCCAGGGCAACCCGGATCACATCTACCGGACCCAGCTGCGCATGGCCCGGCTGTACCGGAACATGGGCAGTTACGATCTGGTGGCCGCCACCCTGGAGAACTGCGCGGACTCGGCCCGCGACAACGAGGCCAAGGCCAAATGCCTCTACGAGCTGGCCCAGAGCTACAGCTTCATCTCCAGCTGGTCCCAGGCGGTCAAGACCCTGGACTCCCTCCTGGCCCTCAAGGACGTGTCCGACGAGACGCGCGCCCTTGGGACCTTCCTGCTGGCCGACATCTATGAGAACGACCGCGAGTACGCCAAGGCCCGCGCCCTCCTGGAGTCCATCCTGACCACCTACCCGAATCCCAAGGTGGTGGAGACCAGGCTGGCCAACCTGCCCGAGGTGGAGCCGGAGCCACTGCCTCTGGTGCCGCCGCCGTCCCAGTGACCCCGCTCCTGGGAGAGAGCCGTGAAGATAGCCCTGTGCACCCCGTTCAAGCCCCTTGATCACACCACCGTTTCCGGTGACGTGACCATTGTCCGCGACCTGGCGGCGGCCCTGCGCGAACTGGGCAGCGAGGTAATCCCGCTGCCGCACTTCTCGGCCAAGGAAATCTGGAAGCACCCGTCGCGCTGGTTCCCGGCGCGGCGCGCCCTGGACCGCATGGTCGAGGCCGCGCGCGGGGCGGACCTCTGGCTGACCTACGGCTCCTATTACAAGGTCCCGGACGTGTTCGGGCCCGACGGTGCGGCCCGGCTGGACGTTCCCTATTGCCTGGTCCAGGCGAGCTACGCCCCCAAACGGGGCAAAAAGCTCGCCACCTGGCCGGGATTCCGGCTCAACAGGCGGGCCATGCTCCGGGCGGACCACCTCTTCTGCAACCGGCTCAACGACCTCCGGGGTTGCTCCTGGCTGTTGCCGTCCGATCGCTATACGCACATCCGCCCGGGCCTGCCCGCCGGATTGCTGACCCGAGACGAGGAGGGCGGCCGGCGGCTGCGCGAGTCCTGGAACACGGGCGGCGCAAAGGTCGTGGCCACGGCGGCAATGATGCGCGCCGGGGTCAAGGCCGAGGGGCTGCGCTGGGTCTTCCGGACCTGCGCGGACCTGCTCTCGCGGCGGCGCGACCTGTTCCTGGCCGTGGCCGGGGACGGCCCGCTGCGCCGGGAGCTGGAAGGGGAGGCCGGGGAGCTGCTCGGCGACCGGGTGGTCTTCACCGGGATGGTCCGGCGGGAGAAACTGGGGGAATTTTTCGCGGCCGCCGATTTCTTCGCCTTTCCGGGCTTGAAGGAGAGCGTGGGCATGGTCTATCTGGAGGCCCAGCAATGCGGGTTGCCCGTGGTGGCCACCGACGACGAGGGCGCGCCCCAGGTGGTGGCCCACGACCGCACCGGCCTGATCACCGGGGCGAACCTGGAGGCGTTCACCCAGGGGGTGGACGCCCTGGTGCGCGATCCGGGTCTGTGCGCCCGGCTGGCCAAGGCGGCCCCCGGCTATGTGGCCGAGGAGCACGACGCCCGCAGGAACTACGACAGGATGAACGAAATCATGCGCCTACTGGTGTCCCGGAGGACCCGATCATGACCACCTATTTCTGCATGCGGCACGGTCTCACCGACTGGAACCGCGACCGCCGCATCCAGGGCAACACCGATATCCCGCTCAACGAGGAGGGACGCGGCATGGCCCGCGCCTGGGCCGGGTCCCTGGCCGGGGGCGGCCTGGACTGCATCCTGACCAGCGCGCTGTCCCGCGCCCGCGAGACGGCGGCGATCATCAACGAAACGCTCGGGTTGCCGGTCTTCGAGGACCCGCGCCTCGGCGAACAGGACTGGGGCGACTGGACCGGACTGACCAAGCCGGAGCTCAAGGAGCTGCGCAAGAAGGTCGGGCGCGAGGAATACCGGGGCTTCGGCTTCCGGCCCCAAGGGGGCGAGAGCCGCGACGAGGTGCTCATGCGGGCCTGCGACGCGCTCATCGACTTCTCGGTCGCGCACCCCGGCGAGTCCGTGCTCGTGGTCACCCACAACGGGGTGCTCAAGTGTCTGACCTACGCCCTGTCCGGCCTGGAGTTCATGCCCTCGGACCCCGTCCCCTTCAAGCCGTACCGGCTGCACCGCATCGAATGCCTGGACAACGAACTCGCCCTGGGCGAACTCAATATGGAGCTGTAATGCGCATCGTCTTCTACTGCCAGCACGTGCTCGGCGTGGGCCACATGTTCCGGTCCCTGGAAATCGTCAAGGCCCTCAAGGACCACGAGATCATCCTGGTCACCGGCGGGGCCGAGGTGGATTTCGAGCCGCCAGCCAACATGACCCGCATCCAGCTGCCCGGCCTGATGATGGACGCCAAGTTCACCCGGTTCATCCCCTTGGAAGAGGGTGCCGAGGTGGACGAGGTCCTGATCCGCCGCCTGAAATTGTTCAAGGAAATCATGGCCGAATACCAGCCCGATATCTTCATGGTCGAGCTCTTCCCCTTCGGGCGCAAGAAGTTCCGGTTCGAGCTGCTGCCCATCCTGAAGAAGGTCCGCAAGGGCGAATACGGCAAGTGCCGGGCGGTCTGCTCCGTGCGCGACATCCTGGTGGAGAAGAAGGACATGCAGCGCCAGGTGGAGCGCGTCCACGGCTACCTGAACCCGAATTTCGACCACGTCCTGGTCCACTCGGACCCCAACCTGGTGCGCCTTGACGAGACCTTCCCCGGCGTGGAGGGCATCGTGCCCGAGGTCCACTACACCGGGTACGTGGCCCGCAAGCCCGACCCCGCCGGAACCGCTGCCCTGGCCGCCGAGCTGAACCTCGGCGACACCCCGCTGGTGGTCGCGTCCGTGGGCGGCGGGCACATCGGCCGCGACCTGCTGCGCGGCGTCATGGCCGCTTCCCCCGTGCTCAACGAGACCCACCCGCACCGGATGATGGTCTTTGCCGGTCCCTACGCCGAGGAGGACGAGTTCCTCCGCCTGCAGGCCGAGGCCGAAGCCCACCCGCACATCACCGTGAAGCGGTTCACCAAGCGGTTCCTGGCCTACCTCGACCTGGCCGCGCTCTCGGTTTCCCTGGGCGGCTACAACACCACCATGAACCTGCTGGCCACCAACACCTTCGGGCTCATGTACCCGTTCCTCCAGAACCGGGAGCAGAACATGCGCGCCCGGCGGATCGAGGAAAAGGGCGGCCTCAAGGTCATCACCGAGGAGGACCTCGGTCCCGAACGCCTGGTGCCGCTCATGCGCGAAGGGTTGGACCGCAAGGCCGCGCCCCTGCACCTGGACCTGGACGGGGCCGAGAACTCCGCCCGCATCCTGGAAAAGGTCTACCTAAATATGCAGACCGGTGACATGCAGGCCGGGGACTGAGCCCGGACAAATTTTTCGTCGCACTGAATCCCCGGGCGCGGTACACTCCTTCCAACCAAAGGAGTCATCATGCTGCTCAAGGATAAGAAGGCCCTGATCTTCGGCGTGGTCAACGACCGGTCCATCGCCTACGGCATTGCCCGGCAGTTCAAGGAACACGGCGCGCGGCTGGCGTTCAGCTACGCCGCCGACCCCATAGAGCGCCGCCTTGCCCCTATCAGCGAGGAGCTGAACGGCGAGTTCATGTTCAAATGCGACGTCACCTCGGACCAGGAGATCGCGACCGGCGCGGACCTGGTGCGCGAGAAATGGGGCAACGTGGACATCCTCGTCCACTCCATCGCCTATGCCAACCGCGACGACCTCAAGGGACGGTTCATCGACACCAGCCGCGAGGGGTACAAGGTCGCCCTGGACGTTTCCTCCTACTCCCTGGTCGCCCTGTGCCGCGCCTTCGAACCGCTCTTCTCGCCCGGCTCCTCCGTCCTGACCCTCAGCTACTACGGGGCGGGCAAGGTCGTGGCCAACTACAACGCCATGGGCGTGGCCAAGGCCGCCCTGGAGGCGTGCGTGCGCTACCTGTCCGTGGACCTGGGCGAAAACGGCATCCGCATCAACGCCATCTCCGCCGGGCCGGTCAAGACCATGGCCGCCTCCGGCATCTCCGGGTTCAAGACCATACTCGGCCGCATCGAGGAAAAAGCGCCCCTGCACAGAAACATCACCATCGACGACGTGGGCAAATGCGCCCTCTACCTCGCCTCCGACCTCTCCACCGGCACCACCGGAGACGTCGTCTTCGTGGACTCCGGCTATAACATCATGGGCGTGTAGGAGGAGAAGAATGCCTCCGGCGGCCAGAGGGGGAAACTTTGATGCTGGCCGTCCATGGCCCGCACCCCTTCGGGGTCGCGCCCCAAAGAGGGCGCGGTCCAAATCCGCTGTCCTGCGGATTTGTCGAGAAAGTTTCCCCCTCTGGACTCCCCCTTCAAAGCTTTTTATCGCTCGCTTCGCTCGGGTTCGTCGGGAGCGGGAGGGGAGTGGTTTGTCTGGTGATTGGGGGTGGATTGTGTGGGTTGTTGAAGGAGGGGACGGCGGACCGGGCGACGGACAGGGAAAAGAGTCTGAGCGGCGTGTCGGGACTTTGGGTGAAGAGAGTTGTTTATTCCTGTCAGCCCAACCTCGCGAAGCGACCCAAAAAGTTTTGGAAGGGAGAGGGGATGGGGGTCCGGGGGAAGGGGAGAGGGAAACCTTTTCCAAAAGGTTTCCCTCTCCCCTTCCCCCGGCCGCCGGAGGCGCCTCCCGCGCAAAAAATAAACAACAGCCGGGTTCCGGGACGAATCCTGGGGAACCCGGCTGTTGCCGGAGAGGACCTCAAAAGGTCATATATGGGCCGGCGTTCTAAGCGGGGGGAGCCGGCCTGAAAAGAGTTAGACGAGTTGGCTGATGCCCATGCTGACGACCATGGACACGGAAACCCAGAGCATCACCTTGACGATGCCGAGCGGGCTGTTGGCGGTCCTGCGCACGGATTCGTCCCAGGGCATGCCGGTGGAGTCTTCGGGGTACACCAGGTACAGCCAGCCGTTGTAGTTCTTCTTCATCCTGTCCTCCTCGGGTGGAAGCCGTTGATCGGGCAATGTCTGGCTCCCTCCTATGCAAAGGGCGCGGGCCGGTCCAATAATGATGCGTGACGGCGGACATAAGGAAATCTGATGGATCGCGTCAGGCCAACTGGCCGAGCCCGAGCCCGAGGAGGATGGAGATGCTCAGCCAGAAGAGGGCCTTGGCGGCTTGCCTCAGGCAGGGGGCGGCGGGCCGGCCCCAAGGAGCGCCGGTTTCCTCGGGGTTGAGGAGATAGCGCCAAAAGCTGCATGGGTGCATGATCGGCTCCTTTGGTCCTGCGGTTTTCTGATCGATACCGGGACAAATGCGCTGAAATGCGGCGCGCGGTCCAATTGGAAGGGGCGAGGCCCGGTATAAGGAATAGCGATTGCTCCTTTGGTGGCGGGCGAGTATGAAGGGGGCATGGAACTCTATCAGCTCAGGACGTTCGTGGCCGTGGCCGAGGAAGGGAACTTCACCCGTGCGGGCAAGCGCGTGCACGCCACCCAGCCCGCGGTCTCGGCGCACATCAAGGCGCTGGAGGAGGAGCTGGGGGTCCGGCTGTTCGACCGCGCGTCTCGCGGCGTGGAGCTGACCCCGGCGGGGGCCGAGCTGGTCCAGGACGCCATCGAGGTCCTGGCCTCGGCCAACACCCTCAAGGCGCGGGCCGTGACGCTCGGCGGCGAGGTGGCGGGCCAGGTGGCGCTGGGGCTGTGCACGGACCCCGCGTTCCTGAAGGCCACGAGCCTCATCGACCTGTTGAGCGAGCGGTTCCCCAAGCTGAATCTGAAGCTCATCCAGTCCCCCTCCGGGGTGATCCTGAGCGAGATCCGGGCCAGGAACCTGGACGCGGGCTTCGTGTTCGCGGGCAACCCGTACCGCGACCTGGAGGCCATCAAGCTGGCCGAGCCGACCTATTCGATCATGGGCGCGGCGGCCTGGGGCGAGGCGCTGGCCAAGGCCGACGCGGCGGCGCTCTCGGCCTACACCTGGGTCATGCCCGCGAGCCACAGCCCGTTCCGGGAGTTGCAGCTGGAGCTGTTCAACCGGTTCGGCATCGTCCCGGCGCGGACCATCGGCGCGGACTCCGAGGAGGTCATCCGGCCGCTGGTGGTGGAGGGCAAGGCGTTGGCCCTGGTCCGCGAGGACGAGGTGGCGGCCATGCTCGCGTCAGGCCAGGCCGCGGAGTGCGTCCTGGTGGGGCGGCATCCGGTGGAAGTGAATTTCGTGTACCGCAAGGGTGACGGCGACCTGCCGTCCATGGGCGCGCTCATCGAGCTGGTGCGGCGCACCTGGGAGGGATGATGGAACTGTATCAGCTCAGGACGTTCGTGGCCGTGGCCGAGGAGGGCAACCTGACCAAGGCCGCCGAGCGCATTTTCGCCAGCCAGCCCGCGGTGAGCGGGCACGTCAAGGCTTTGGAGGAGGAGCTGGGGCTGCCCCTGTTCGTGCGCACCCCGCGCGGCATGCAGCTGACCGAGGCGGGCGCCGGGCTGAAGCTCAAGGCGGACTCGGTGCTGCTGGCGGCCTCGGACATGGCCAACCTGGCGGCCTCCTACCGCGAGGAGCTGACCGGATCGCTGACCATCGCCCTGAATACGGACACCGCGTTCCTGCGCGTGGCCGAGCTGTCGGCGGCCATGGCCGCGAGCCATCCCAAGCTCCGGCTCAAGTTCCAGCAGGGCAACTCCGGGTCCATCCTGCGCGACGTGCGCGACCGGCGCATCGACGCGGGGTTCTCGTTCTTCGACAATCCCTATCCCGAGGTCCTGGGCATTCCGCTGAAGGAGATTCCGGTGCGGGTGGTGGCCCCGGCGGCGTGGTCCGCGCGGGTGCAGGGCATGGCGCTCGACCAGTTGGCGGCCCTGCCGTGGGTCCGGCCGGACCGGGAGTGCCCGTTCATGAAGGTCCTGGACGGCGTGTTCGAGGGGTCGGGCATCGAGATCACCGACTATATCGAGGCGGACTCCGAGGACGTGATCCGCGAGCTGGTGGCCGCGGGCAAGGGCGTGTCCCTGCTCAAGGAGACCGATGCGGACGCCATGGTCCGGGACGGGGTCGCCGTGATCTGCGAGACCGGGCCGCTGCTCTCCCTGAACATCACCTTCGCCCATCCCAAGAGCCGGGAGAACGACCCGTCCATCCGCGCCCTGGCGGACGTGGTCCGCTCCCTGTGGCCGGAAGAGGGTTGCTGATCCCTATTCCAGTTCCCAGCACCGCTTGACGTGTTCGATGACCGCCCGCATGACCGGGTCCTCGTCGTGCCGCTTGAGATAGACGAAGTTGGCCTGAATGGACAGTTCGTCGAAGGACAGGGCGTGCACGGGCTGGCCGATGCGGTTGGCGGCCAGGACCTCGTTCCGGCGCAGGAACGAGACCCCTTTTCCGGCGGCCACGAGCACGCGGATGACCTCGTCGCCGTCCACCTCCAGCTGGTTCGAGGGCTTGATCCCGTGTGACTTGAAGAACGGCTCGATGAGCTTTTGCAGCGGGTTGTCCGACGGGTCCATGATCCAGGGCAGGTCGGCCAGGGCCACCAGCCCCTGCTCCATCTTGTCCTTCCAGATGTCCGGCACGGCGACAAAAAAGCGGGTGTCTTCCAGGTGGATGGCGTTCAGCTCGGAGTGGCGCGGCTCGCCGAAGATGAACCCGCAGTCCAGCTCGCCCGCGCGGATCGCGCCCTGTACCGAGGTCGAGGCGCGCTGCTGTATCTGGAGCGTGATCTTGGGATGGTCCGCGGCCAGGGCGGTCAGCAGGGGCACGATGCGCAGGTATTCCGCATCGGTGTTCAGCCCGAGCGACAGGTCGCCCACCAGCTCGTCGCCCATGTTCCGCGCCTCCAGCCGCAGCTCGTGCGCGGCCCGGAGCACGTTTTCGGCCTTGGTTTTGAGCCGCTCGCCCGCCTCGGTCAGGCGCATCCCCTTGGGCGTGCGGATGAAGAGCATGGTCTCCAGCTCCTCCTCCAGCGCCTTGATGTGCGCGGAAACCGAGGGCTGGCTGGTGTGCAGCCGTACCGAGGCGCGGGTCAGATGGCCTTCCTCGGCCACCACCACAAAGGTCTTCAACTGGTAGAGTTCCATGCGCGATCACCCTCCCTGATCTTGGGTATAATCATATCTGATTAAGATTGGAATTGTCATCAGAAATACTGAACAACTGCATCAAACAAAACAATTGGATTGATTACGGCACCATCCGTAATTGTGCAGTCATGGGAATCCGCCCAGATGGTGACAAGTGAAAGGAGCAGGAAGATGAGCATGGATA
The DNA here is from genome assembly GCF_001563225.1 of Pseudodesulfovibrio indicus. Classification (NCBI taxonomy): domain Bacteria; kingdom Pseudomonadati; phylum Thermodesulfobacteriota; class Desulfovibrionia; order Desulfovibrionales; family Desulfovibrionaceae; genus Pseudodesulfovibrio; species Pseudodesulfovibrio indicus. Next base: position 578,723 of record NZ_CP014206.1, on the reverse strand, counting down.
ACGATACCCGACTGGCCATGATGCATATGCGCAATGACGCCAACCGCACCGATGCCGCCCGTCCGCGCCGCAACAACCGCGCGCGCATCCGCACGGTCTCCTCGACCGTGGCCGCCTTCGCCCTGACGCTGTTCACGCGCGGGTTCTAGATTTCGGGAGCCGCAAGGTTCCCAGTCACCATGCGGGTATGAGCCGCTCTTGCCGGGATTGTCATCCTTTCCCCCGGCAAGAGCGGCTCTTTTTTTCGGCTTTGGATAGCGGGCCATCCGCACATTTCTTCAAGGGGGATTTGATCCTCACGTAGAAGGCTACGCTGCGGTCAAATCCCCCTTGAAGAAATGCACGGCTGACCCACTCTCCAAAGCCTCACGGGAGTTGGGTGCGTGGGGGTGCCTTGTCCGGATGGACGTGCGGGGGCGAGAGCCGCTGTTTGGGGCTTTGCCCCAAAAACGCTCCATAGAAGAATTAGTGCTGTAAACTGCCCCGCCGAAGGCGGCTATAAAAAGTTTCGGAGGGGAGATGGGGTTGGGGGGTCCAGGGGGGAAGGGGAAGAGGGGAAGCCCTTTACAAAGGGTTCCCCTCTTCCCCTTCCCCCCTGGCCGCCGGAGGCGCGCCTTACTTTATGGCCACCCAGCTGGAGATGATGGAGACGAGGGTGACCGATCCGGCCAGGATCAGGACCTGTTCGATGGGGATGAACTGGATCTGGATCATGAAGGGTGGGAAGTTGAGGGCTTCTTCGATGAAGGAGTGGACGATAGCCAGCAGGCCGATGCCCAGGCCGGAGCCGATGAGGCCCTGGAACAGGCCGCCGGTGAGCAGGGGCCAGCGGATGTAGGCGGGGCTGGCCCCGACCAGGGAGAGGATTTCGACCTCGTCCATGCGGGTCAGGAGCGAGAGCTTGATGGTATTGTGGACCACCAGGGCGACCACCAGGCCGAGGAAGCCGATGATCGGCCAGACCACGAGCTGGGCCAGGGTGCGCCAGCCTTGGGCCAGGTCCGCCTGGAACGGGGCGTAGTTGACCTTGTCCACGCCGGGCAGGGACTTGAGGTCCGTGAGCAGCCGGGTGGCCCATCCCTCCTGCTGGGCCTCGGGCGGCACGGCAAAGAAGGCCAGGCCGGAGTAGGGCAGCGGGTTGTTGTCCGCGAGCCAGGAGAAATCGCCGGTCTCGCCGAGGGTGGAGGCCAGCTCGGTCAGGGCGTTGTCCGGGGTGAAGGTCTTGAAGGACCGGAGATGGTCGAGCTTGCGCACGGCGTCCCAGTCCTTGACCACCTGGTCCGCATCGGCGGTGGCCTTCCAGTAGATCTGGAATTCCACCTGGCCGCGCGTCTTGAGCAGCTCCAGGTTGACGTTGTGCATGGCCAGGAGGATGAGGCCCGTGAGCAGGGTGACCATGCCCACGGCGAGCAGGGTGAGCAGCTGGGCGAAGGGGTGCAGCCGAAGGTCGGCCACGCCGCGCAGGGTGAGGCGCAGGAACTGGCCGATCACAGGGAGACCTCCCCGAATTCGGCGTCGTCAGGGGTGTCCGGCGGGGAGTCGCCGTTTTCGGTGATCCGTCCGTCCTGAAGGTGCAGGATGCGCGCGTTGGGCACGCACTCGAGGACCTCGGTGGAGTGGGTGGCCATGATGACCGAGGTGCCGTAGGTATGGAACTGCTTGAAGATTTCCATCAGGTGCAGGGTCAGGTCCACATCCAGGTTGCCGGTGGGCTCGTCGGCCAGGATGAGTTCCGGGTTGGCGACCATTGACCGGGCGATGGCCACGCGCTGCTGTTCGCCGCCGGACAGCCGCCGGCATTGGGAATAGCTCTTGGTCTCCAGGCCGAGGGCGCGGATGATGGCGCGCACGCGGCGTTCCAGGTGGGTGCGGTCCATGCCGCGCACCTCCAGCGCCATGGCCACGTTGTCGAAGACCGTGCGTTCCGGGAGGATCTTGAAGTCCTGGAAGACCACGCCGACCTTGCGGCGCAGCCGGGGGATGTCGCGGCGGCGCAGGTTGTTGAGCTGGAATCCGGCCACGCTGGCCCTTCCCCGGTTCACGGGGAGTGCGCCGTAGAGCAGCCGCAGGAGGGTGGTCTTGCCCGCCCCGGAGTGGCCGGTGAGGAAGAGGAACTCCCCCCGGTCCAGGGTGAAGGAGATGTCCTTCAGCGCCCAATAGGCGCCGAAGTTGTAGGACAGATGTTCGACATTGACCATCATGCCGTCCTGTGTACCTTTCCTGTCCCGCTTTGTACAGGGCGCACGGGCGGAAAGAACAACGCCGCCCCGTTCCGGCGAGGAGCGGGGCGGCGCGGAAAAGGGCGGTGGACGGGGCTAGGCGTCGACTTTCTTGTACGCCTTGGCGGCCGCGCCGCAGATGGGGCACTTGTCGTGGGGCTCGCCGTCCTGGGTGTGGCCGCACACGGAACAGATGTAGAACTCGGCGTCGGCGAAGACGTCGGACTCGGCCTCCAGGGCCTCGGTGTACAGGGCGGCGTGGATCTTCTCGGCCTCGTTGGCGAAACCGAAGTAGCGCAGGATGGCGTTCTCGCCCTCGGCCTTGGCGTCCTCCATCATCTCCGGATACATCTTCTCGAACTCGTAGGTCTCGCCGGAGATGGCGGCCTTGAGGTTCTCCTCGGTGGTGCCGACGCCCTTCATCAGCCGCAGGTGGGCGTGGGCGTGGATGGTCTCGGCGGCGGCGGCGGCGCGGAACAGCTTGGCCACGCCCGGTTTGCCGTCGGCCTCGGCCTTGTCGGCAAAGGCGAGATATTTGCGGTTGGCTTGGGATTCCCCGGCAAAGGCGGCCTTGAGGTTGTCCATGGTCTTGGTCATCGGTCTTCTCCTTATGGTTTGGTTTTCATTCGGCTCGCGGGCCGATCGTGTACAGTCGCTATTTAGTAATGATTCCTAAAAAGAATTGCAAGCACAAAGTGTACATTAAGGGCGTACCCTTTTGAAACGCCGGTTGGCAACGGTTTTCGGGGCGGGCGGAAACGGCGGAACGGAGTCGGTCAGGAGGCGGGAGTGAGGAGTACGGCCTCCGACACCCTGTTGCAGGCGTCGGCGTCGGGAACGAACCCGGTCTCACCCAGAGAGACCACCGGACGCATGCCGATGAGGGAGTTGAGGATGTAGGCGTGGCGGAAGTCGGGCAGCTCGTCCTGGGGAATGCGCAAGGGCAGGATGTCGAGGACCCGGCGGGCGATGTCCAGGGCGATGGACGGCTGCCGGTAGGGGGAGTCCACGCAGGCGAAGACGCCCTGCTTTTCGAAGACGAGCGCGCCGCGCGTGGCCTCCAGGAGGTTGTCCTCCATGTCGAAGAGGGCCGCGTCGTCGAAGCCGCGGGCGCGGGCCCGCTGCCGGGCCAGATGGTGGAACAGCCCGTTGGCGGTCCGGTGTCCGGCCAGGGCCGAAAGGTGGCGCTCCTCGCAGAAACACAGCCGGTAGGCCTTGTACGGCTTGGGCTCATGGGGCCGGGCGGTGACCACAGGGGTGGCCGTGCCGGAGTCCAGGGGATAGAGGATGTCCACGCGCGCGGGTTGGCCGCGCAGCCCGTTGCGGTCGAGAAGTTCGGTGACCACGTCATGGAAATCCACGGTTTCGTACGGCACGCCGTAGGAGCGTAGGGCGTGCAGCAGCCGGTCCAGATGGAGGTCCAGGTGGCACAGCTCCCAGCCGTTGTGGTACAGGATCTCGCCGAACCCGGCCCCGTGGAGCAGGGCGGGCGAGGTCGCGCCCAGCCGGACGCCGTCCCGCGCATAGGTTCCCTTTTGGTAGTGGATCATTGCATCCCCCGATCTGCGGCGGTCCGGTCCCGCTCCCCTTTGTCGGGTCCGGGCCGGAGGGCCGTCAGGCCTTGTCCTTCACCTGGCGGAAGAATTCCTGGAGGAACTGGGGCGAGGTCCGGCTGCCGTTCAGGTCGAGGTGTTCGAGGAGCACCACGAGATTGCCGCGCGGGGTGGTGGTGGAAACGAAGTGCAGGGCGTGGGAGTTGCCGTCCGGGGCGTCCATGGTGAAGACCCAGGCATCCTCCTGTCGCGTCCAGAAGGTGCGCACCGAGCCGGTCTCCTCGGCATCGCGGGTGAGGATGGCGACGAACCCGGACAGGGCCAGCCTGCCGGGCACGCCGAGAAACTCGCCCTGGTCGTTGCGGATGACGATGGGGGTGTTCAGGAAGGCGTCGGACGGGTGTTCCATGGACGGCCCGGCGTTGTCCTGCTCCAGGGCGTAGGAATCGACCCCGCCGTCCTCTCCGCGCACGTTGACGATCTTGCGGGCGCGCACCCGCTGTTCCGGCGCGGGGGTCGGCGCGACCGCCGGTTCGGCGACGGGTTCGGCCTCGGGCGCGGGACCCGCCTGGTCCCGGTCCAGCAGCCGGGCGAAGAGCGCCTTGTTTTCGGTCTCGATCTCCACCAGCTTCTCCAGGGCAGCCTCGACCTTGCGCAGCCGCTGCTCGGACCGGGCCTGGGCCGTGGCCAGCCCTGCCATGCCCTGCATCATCTGCCCGGCGGTGGCGAAGAACTTCTCCAGATAGTCGGCGGAGACCCCGGCGGGAGCGGAGGCGGGCTGGGCGGCCGCACCCTGGGCGGGGGCGGACCTGCGGCGCGCGGAAGGCTCTTCCTTAAAGTTTTCCTTTAAGACCTTGTAGGTCTCGTTCACGGACATGCCCTTGGCGAAGCAGTCGCGGATCTTGAGGCAGACCTGGCCCGCTTCGGGCTTGAAGCGGATGGGCTTGCCCTTGGTCATCACCGGTATGAAGCCGGGAAACTTGCGCCGGTAGCTCTTGATGGTGGTCTCGGAGACTCCGCAGAGTCCGGCCAGGTCCTTATGCGTATAGGTATCTGCCATGGTAGCTGTTCATCCTGGGGTTGACGAGGGCGGTGGAGCGGGTGGCCAGGTTCAGCCGCCGGGGGCGGCGATTGAGCCTGCTGTCCCAGATGCAGGAAACCGCCTTCGGGCGCGGTGCGTTGTTACGGGTGAGGGTGTTCGTTTTGCCAAGCCTGACAACCACTTTGCGGGGTACGGAGCCAAACGAGAGTCGGATCACCTTTCCTCCTTGCGCGGAATCGTCACCAATCGTCACCCTTGAAAAATAATACAATACAAAGAACGAAACTTACCGATCTACTATCTAGAAAAGCTCTAGACGTCAAGGGAGGCGGCCGTGATTTCCCGGCCCGTCGCACGCAGTCGCGGGGCGGGGCCGTTGCGCTATTTGAAGGTGATGATGGCGATCTCGTTTTTGGGGATCTCGACCGGGACCACGTCGTACCGGGTGTTGAGGGTCTTGAAGGCGTACATGCCTGGCTTGTCCGTGCCCAGGTACAGGGCGGCGTCCTCGAACGACCATTCCTTGCCCTTCTTGTTGGTGACGACGAAGGTGCGCGGGTCCTTGAAGACGATGGAGCTCCACTTCTGGAGGTCGCGGAAGCGGGTCAGGCTGACCACGGTGGAGGAGCGGCCGTTGAGCTTGCCGGAGATGTACAGGTAGTAGTCTCCCAGCTTGATCAGCTCGGTCAGCTCCATGGTGCTGCCGTTGGTCAGTTGCACGGTCCCCGCGGGCCCTTCCGGGACGACGTCCCTGACGGTATTGGTGGACACGGGGCCATTGCTCGCCTTCGCCGGGGGGGCCTCGGCGGACGCGGTGTCCGGGGCTTCGGCCTGGGGCGCTTCGGGAACGGGCTGTTGGACGCCCTCGTCCTTGGCGGAGCAGGCGACCAGGGTCAGCACGAGCATCAGGGCAAGCAATAAGTTCCGCATGAATCCTCCATGGGTTGTCGTGGCGGTCTGGTTTTAACAGGTAACGGACCGGGAATCCAGGGTTGGTTGCGCCGCTCCAACGGCCGGAACATATGCCGACGTTATAAATCGCAACTGGGGGTAAAACAAATTTATTACGTGATTACGGGATATTGAATTGATTAAGGGGGCTATCCTTCGGGCAATGCCCCGTATACCGGCCTTGCTTCGCTTGGGAGCTGTGCTAGCTTCGCGCCATGATAGCAGCCAGAAAGCATGCCTGGGAGTTGCTCCTGTATTGCGCCATATTGGTTCTCGGAACCGGGCTGTTCATCCACATGGACGCCTACGAGTCCTTTATGGTCTTCTCCAGGAGCCACGAGGGGTGGGAGTTGGACGAGATGGCCATGATGCTGCCCGCCGTCCTCATCTGCCTCGTCATCTTCTCCCTGAACCGGATGCGTGAGCTGCGCCGCCGGGCAAGGCTGCTGGAGGAGTCCCGCCGCCAGCTGGCCGTGGTCCACGAGGAGCTGCGCGCCCTCGCCGACTCCAAGGAAGAGTTTCTGACCACCGCCTGCCACGAGTTGAAGAGCCCGCTGGTGGGCATCGTGGACGCCCTGCAACTCATAGAGCTGACCCGGGACCCGGTGGAACGGCAGGAGCTCGTCGGGCTGGCCGAGGCCTCGGCCAGGCGGCTGGGCGTGCTGGTGGAGAATGTCCTCGAATATTCCCGCCAGGACTCCCTGGGTCCTGCCCGCAATCGTTTTTCCCCCGAAGCGCTCCTGGAGTCCGTCCGGGAGATCGCCGCGCCCCTGACCCTGAACCAGGGCGTGGCCCTTTGCGTGGACCTGGACCGGGACGTGCCCGGGGCCGTGCTGGGGGCCGAAAACGCCCTGCGGCTCATTGCCCTCAACCTGGTGGGCAACGCCATGAAGCACACCGAGGCCGGAGAGGTCCGGGTAGGGCTGGAGTACCGGACAGAACCCGAGGCGCTGGTCCTGACCGTGGCGGACTCGGGCAGCGGCATAGCCGCCGAGGACCTGCCCACCATCTTCGAACCCTTCCGCCAGGGGGCCTACGGCAACCCGCCCAAGGTCTCCGGGCTCGGCATCGGGCTGTCCATCGTCAAGCGCAGCGTGGAGTTCAACCGGGGGACCATCTCGGTGGAGAGCTCGCTCGGCAGGGGGTCGCGGTTTATCGTGACCCTCCCGGTGGAATCCCTGCCCCAGGAATAAGGGTATCCGATCAATGAAGAGGCCCCCCGCACGCCATGCGTGCGGGGGGCCCTTTTTCGTCCGCGTCCCGCTAATAGCGGTCCAGGCACTGGCCGTCGTCCAGCTGGAAATGGCTGATGGCCTGGTGCAGGCTCCTGGAGCTTTCGGACAGGGCGGAAGCGGCTCCGGACACCACCTGGGCGGTGGAGGCGTTGGCCTGGACCACTGATTCCGATTCCTGGATGGCCTTGGACACCTGCTCGATGCCCAGGTTCTGTTCGTTGGAGGCCGCCGATATCTCCTGGATCAGTTCGGCGGTGCTCTTGATGTCCGGGACCATGCGCTTGAGCAGCTCCCCGGCCTCCTCGGCCACGGCCACGCTGCTGGAGGACAGTTCGCTGATGCCCGCCGCCGCGGTGCCGCTGCGTTCGGCCAGCTTGCGCACCTCGGCCGCGACAACGGCAAAGCCCTTGCCCGCCTCGCCCGCGCGGGCGGCCTCGATGGCCGCGTTCAGGGCCAGCAGGTTGGTCTGCCGGGCGATCTCCTCGATAATCCCGATCTCGTCGGCGATTCTCTTCATGGCCGAAACGGTCCGGTCCACGGCCTGTCCGCCGGTCTCGGCGTCCCTGGCCGCCTTGGTCGCGAGGGTCTCGGTGCGGTGGGCGATGTCGGCCGTATGCCGGGTGCTGCCGGACATCTCCTCCAGGCTGGCGGCCACTTCCTCGATGCCCGCGGCCTGGCGCGAAGCGCCTTCGGACAGGGAATTGCTCGCGTCCGAGAGCTCCTGGCAGCCGTCGGCCACGTCGCCGGAGATGGTCTGGATCTGTTGGATGGTATCGGAGAGGTGGGCGTTCATGTCGGTCATGGCCGAGAGGATGACGCCCATCTCGTCGGAGCGGGTCTCGCAGGCCACGCTCTTGAGGTCGCCCTGGGCGATGCGCGAGGCCATGTCGGCGCACTTGGCGATGGGCGCCTTGATGGAGCGCTGGACCACCCAGAAGATGATCAAGAGGGGGACCACGACCACCAGGAGGAGGCCCAGGCCGACCATCCAGACCACGGTGGAGATGAGGGCCTGCTGGTCGGAGATGTCCATGGACAGGACGATGGTGCCGATGGCGTCGCCCTTGTAGTCCTTGACCGGGAAGGCGGCCAGGCCGTTGTGGCCCAGGACCTCGATGATCTCGCCCTGCATGCCCGCGGTCAGCAGCTCGCCGCCGGCCAGCTCGCGCAGGTCGGCGTTGTCCTGGCCGAAGATGAGCACGTACTTGCCGTCCCTGACCGGGTTCTTGGCCGGGTCGCGCAGCTGGGTGGTCACCGGCAGCAGCCCTGCGTCCATGTACAGGAGCGCCTGGAGGTTGCTCGTGGTCTCCATGGTCTTGAGGATGGAATCGAACCCCTGGAGCACCTCCACCGAGCCGAGGTGGGTGCCGTCGGGCGCGGTCACCGGGGCCAGCCCGCGGATGGTGAACCCGCCCCGGCCCGGCTCGATGCCCAGCACGGGCTTGCGGTTCCTGTTCACGTCGATGACCGTGTTGCGGAATCCGGAGAGATCGTCGGAAACGTCCACCCACTTGCCGTCGCGCTTGGCCTGCTTGTCGCGCCAGGCCCGCAGCAGGCTGCGCGCGGTGGGCAGGTGGAAATGGACCTGGAATTTCTGCCCCAGGTTATCCTTGTACCCCTTGAGTACCGGGGCCAGGGATGCGCGGAGCTGGTCCCTCGCCTCCTGGAGCCGGGGGTCGGCCTCGTCCTCCATGTTGCCCTCGTTGGCCGTGGCGTATGCCTCGATCACGGCGGGCATGCGGCTGAACAGCGCGGCCTGTTGCAGCGCGCCGGAGGACATCTGCGAGATGGATTCGCGGAGGTCCTCGATCTTGCCCTGCATGATCAGGGAGACAAAGGATTGCTCCAGTTTGGTGAACTGGGAATTGAGGCTGAGATATCCGCCGACGAGCATGACCAGGGCCATGGCCAGCAGGGGAAGAAAGAGCTTAGAGCGGATGCCCATTGGTCACTCCTTTGGTAATATACTGAGCATTATGGCTCAGAGTAGTCTTGTTTCTCCCCTCCTGTTGCGCAATTATTATTCGTCTTCCCGTATGCACGCCTTGTTCGGGATGCCCCGCCGGGCGGCCGAGGGGTTATCTCTGGCTCCGCACCCGTTCCTGTTCGCTCATGACGTAGGACTTCAGCTGGCGGGACATGTCCCCGTATATCCTGATTGCGTCGAAATCGATCGGTATGTCCACGAATTGGAGCAGCACGCGGTCCTGTCCGCCGTGGACGTGCGGCATGACCCCGGCGAGGAAGAAGCCCATTTTCTCGCATCGGTCCACCAGAAAAGGGGAGGCGGGCACGTCGGCGGGCAGGAAGAGATAGACGGCATCCTTTCGCTCCGCTCGGCACTGCTGCAATCCTTCCGACACCTCCCTCTCGGAGTCCTTGCCGATGGCGTGCACGACGATGAAGGCGACATTCAGTTCGTCCGGCAGGGGGAACACGCTGACCGAGGATTCGCCCTCGGGAGCCCGCGTCTCGGAGTGGCCGAACTCCCGCGGGACGTCCATCCACCGGTATATGTCTTCGGCCATGGCCCTGTGGCGTTCGGGGATGAAGATCGTTTTGGGCGAACGGTCAATGGCGAAGTAGTGGTTCATCACCGACCCTTTTTCCTGCTTCGATGTCGCCAGTTCCCGCGCCTGCATGCCCGAAGCGGCGATGCCCAGCATGAGGCAGCAGGGTCTTGACCCCATTTCCTGCATGGCTTTTTGCGAGAACGTGTGCGTGGTCACGGAGCAGTCGAAAATGCCCCGGTCCCCTTCGGCAATGGCCCTGTCGTACAGGAACCGGGCCATTTTCAGGGGCAGGCCGGGGGAGCGGTAGGCCGGATCGACGAACGCCAGTCCCAGTTCGGGGACCTTGACCGAGGGGTCGTGGTACTTGAAGCCCTCGTGGCCGATCAGGGCGCCGCTCTCCGGGTCGACGGCGATGACGGATTTGAATTCGCCGCTCTCGACCTTGCGGGTGAGCGCCTCAAGGTCGTAGAGGAGCTCCTCCTGGGTGAAGCCGTAGCACCGCCAGGCGAGGCGGCAGACTTCGGACAGGTCCTCGACCCGGGCCAGCCGGATCTCCGGATCGGCGACCGTGGGCCGTTTCTCCCTGCGCCTGATCGGCCTGGTGCCCAGCAGATCGGCGGGGATGGCTCCATAGCGCAGTTTTTTCGTCAGGCGGACCTCCTTCCCTTGCCGCCCGTGGACGAAGAGTTCCACCGAATCCATGGCGTTGAGCATGAGCAGCGACCCCAGGCCCGGCTTGTTGGCGCTCTCCAGGTCGCCGGGCGTGAAGCGTTCCGCCCGGCTCTGGTCGAAGGGTATCCCTTTCTCCCGGATGGAGACGACCAGGCTGTCCCCCTCCACGTAAAATTCGAGATGCACCTGTTCGTCGTCGGGGGAACCGGAGAAATGGTCGACGGCGTTGCTGAATGCTTCGTCCACGGCCAGTTTGACGGCAAAGGTCTCCTTGCTGTCGAAGGAGAGCGTCCGGGCCACCTGGTTCGCGCATTCAACGGCGGTTCGGACCATGAGCTTGCGAACCGGGAGACTCAGTTTGGCGAGGAAGATTCGGACGGGGGTTTCTGCTGGATGATGCATGTCATTGGGGGTTGGAGTTTCTGAGCAGGCCCATCAGGCCGGCGGAAAGGAACAGGGCTGCAACGCAACCGGCCAGAATCGGCGTGACGCCGAGTCCTGCGGCCAGGGCCAGGCCGCACGCCGCAGGGCCGAGGAAGAATCCCGCATCGACCATTTCGAGCATGAGGTTGGTATTCAGGCCGCGATACTGCGGTTGGGAGATGGTGAACATCAGGCCGTTCATGAGCGGAGTGGCCGAGCCCACCCCCGCCCCGTAGACGATGGCCGCGGCGTAAAAAACGGCCAGGGAGTTCATGGCGGCGAGCATCAGGACGCCTGCGGCGAACAGGAGCAGGCTGACGGCGGCCAGGATTCCCTTGTCCAACTTGTCGAAGAGAGGGCCGAGAAAGAATCGGACGGCAATCATCACCGCTGTCGCACAGGTGAAGAAGAGGCCGGGGTCGCCAAGGCCGGACATGGCGCAGAAGGTCTTGAGAAAGAAGAACATCGAAGAAAAGACGCAGAAGACCAGTCCGTTGGCTGCCAGCAACATGAGGACTTTCGGCTGCCGGAGGTTGATCCACAGGCTCCCTTTGGGCATGGCCCCCCCGCTTTCGGGCAGCCTGGACCGGGCTGAACGCACCCGCCTCGAAAGCGGCAGGAGCAGGCAGGCCGGGGGGATCATCAGCAGTGCCGTATAGGTATAGACCCTGCCGATCGGCACGCCGGACAGCCCATGCTCCAGCACGTAGGGAATCACCGCGTAGGGAAACAGGGTCATGATGGTGATGATGCCGAAACCCTGGCCGCTCTTCTCCGGCGGCATGAAGACCATGAGCAGGGTCACCGAAGCCGACATCATGGTGACGTACGCCGCGCCGTGCAGCATCCGCAGCAGCAGCATGGGAACCAGGGAGACGACGTGCGCATAGAGCAGCAGTGAGACCACCGTCAGCATCAGGCCGACGCCGATGGCCCCGGCGGCGTTGTCGGCCGAAAGCCGGGCGCTGATGACGGGCCGGATGACCAGGGCGCTGGCCGAGAAAGCGCCGATGAGCACGCCGTACCATTGGGAGGGGATGGGCAGCTGCGAGAGGAAACCGTAGAAATTGAAAAAGACCGCCAGGTTGCTGAAAGCGAACAGGACGAGGAGGTTGAGTGCAATGAAGCCGAAATTGCAGAGTGAGCGTGAGGTGGTCATGGTTTATGGCTCGGATACTCCATGCGGAGGAAAGCCACAATAGCGGTTTGGAGGTTTTACTCAATCTGTGCCAAAAGAAGTGAAACGAAATGGGTGTTTACAGGGCAATGCATATCCGTGTATAGCTGTCGATATTTGCTTCCCGAACCGTCAAGCAGGACTGAAGAACCATGATCGCCAACATCGCCTGCGCCGCCCTCATGGGCATCGACGCCTTCAAGGTAGAGCTCGAAGTGGACCTGTCCCGCTCGGGCATGCCCGCGTTCACCATGGTCGGCCTGGCAGAGGGCGCGGTGCGCGAGTCCAAGGAGCGCGTCTTCGCGGCCCTCAAGAACTGCGGGTTCAAGGTGCCGCCCGCGCGGATCACCGTGAACCTCGCCCCGGCGGACGTGCGCAAGGAGGGCAGCGGCTACGACCTGCCCCTGGCCGTGGGCATCCTCGCCGCCATGGGCGTGATCCCGCCCGAGAACGTGGACGGCTGGTTCATGGCGGGCGAGCTTTCCCTGTCCGGGGACCTCAAGGCCGTGCCCGGCGTGCTGCCCCTGTCTCTGGCCGCGCGGCGCGACGGCGGCAGGGGGATCATCGTCCCCCGGGCCAACGGGCGCGAGGGCGCGGTGGCCGGGGACCTGACCGTCATCGGCGCGGACAGCCTCTCGAATGTGGTGCGCATGCTGCTGGGCGAGGAGGAGATCGAGCCCGCCAGCGTGGACATCGACACCCTGTGGAACGAGCGGACCACCCACCTGTGCGACTTCGGCGAGGTCAAGGGCCAGGAGCACGCCAAGCGGGCCGTGGAGATCGCGGCGGCGGGCGGCCACAACCTGCTGTTCATCGGCCCTCCGGGCTCGGGCAAGACCATGCTCGCCAAGCGCATCCCCACGGTCCTGCCGCCCCTCTCCTTTGACGAGGCCCTGGAGGTGACCAAGATCTATTCCGTGGCCGGACTGCTCCCCGCTGACCAGGCCCTGATGGTCACCCGGCCCTTCCGCACCCCGCACCACACCATCTCGGACGTGGGGCTGGTGGGCGGCGGGCGCTATCCGCAGCCCGGGGAGACCTCCCTGGCCCACCGGGGCGTGCTCTTCCTGGACGAGATGCCGGAGTTCAAGAAGGCCGTGCTGGAGGTCCTGCGCCAGCCCCTGGAGGACGGCGAGGTGTCCATCTCCCGGTCGCTCATGACCCTGCGCTATCCGGCGGACGTCATGCTCGTGGCCGCCATGAACCCCTGCCCGTGCGGCTATCTGTCGGACGCCACCCACCCGTGCACCTGCTCTCCGCTGGCCGTGCAGCGCTACCGGGGGCGCATCTCCGGGCCGCTGCTGGACCGGATCGACCTGCACGTGGACGTGCCCGCCGTGCCCTACGAGGACCTGCGCCAGGCGCGCAGCGAGATCGACTCCGCGTCCATGCGCGGCCGCATCCTCGCGGCCCGGAAGGTCCAGGCCGAACGGTACGCGGGCCGCCATTTCTCCCTCAACGCCGAGCTGGACGGCTCCGCCCTGGAGGAATTCTGCGCGCTGGGCAGGGGCGAGCACGACTTCCTGCGCCGGGCCGTGGAGAAGCTGGGGCTGTCCGCCCGGGCCTATACCCGCGTCCTGCGCATCAGCCGGACCATCGCCGACCTGGCCGGGGCGGCGACCATCGGCCCGGACCATCTGGCCGAGGCCATCAACTACCGGTCCATGGACAGGGAAGGGTGACCCCCGACACGGTGCCTACTCCTCAACGTCTTGCTCATATTGAAGAATATCGCCCGGTTGGCAATCCAGATGGCTGCATATGGCATTCAAGGTGGAGAAGCGGACAGCCTTTGCCTTGCCCGTCTTGAGAATGGAAAGGTTCTGTTGCGTTATCCCGATGGCTTCAGCCAATTCCTTGGAGCTGACCTTCCGTTTCGCAAGCATCATGTCGAGATTGATGAGTATCGCCATGGCTGTCCTTAAACGGTGAGGCTTTGTTCTTCCTGGATTTTGCGGCCTTCATCCATGATCCTGGAGATAAGGATGATCATGAGCCCCACGACAATAAGGGAAACATTGGCGTCGTCGAAACCCACGGAGAGCATCCTCTGCCCTTCGGGATTGCGGATGGTCAGCAAGAGCGTCTGCACTGTTTCCTCCACGACGAACAGGAATTGCTGGGCAATGAGTCCGTAGGCGATCGAGCGGTAGCAGGACACGTTTTCCTTTCCGAAGAACACGCCGCGACCGTACAGGCCGAACAGCCGGGAAAGGGCCAGATATACATACATGATCGCCGTGCCGGGAAGCATCGCCACGCCGAAACAGGCAATGCGCTGCCAGGTGTCGATATCGGGAACGGTGCCGTTTTCCGATAGGATGCTCAGCGTCTTGAAGCCCAGCCACCCCGTGCTGTCGGTGGGGTCGAAAGACATCCAGAAGACGAACAGTATGACAGGGTGGATATAAAAGAGGGCTCGAAAGAGAATGGCAAAACGCCTGCTCGGCTTCGTTATTGTGTCCATGGATGGCTCCTTATTGTTTGACGATGATTAATCATTGTTAAACGATAATTGTTGGGCCTGTCAATGAGGGGGAAATACAAAAAGAGGCCTGATCCGCAATCCGTTTCGCATGCAAAAGGGGCCGGCGCGTCATTGCGCCGGCCCCTTTGGTTTCGTGTGTGGTCCGTTCTACTCCAACCCCATGCCGGGATGATGGGCCGGGTAGTCCATGGATTCGCGGTGGCAGACCGTGCAGTTGCCGTTGGCCCCCAGGGGCTGGGCCTGGTCCATGTACTGGAGCGGCATGACGTTGTCCCTGGCGGTGGCCGGGTAGATGGCGTGGGGCGAGCCGTGGCACGCACCGCAGTGCATGGCGTCCATGTCGTCGCGGCGGGCCGCGAAGAGCTGGTCCGGTCCCTCGGTCCAGGCGTTGAACGCGGAGTCCGTCTCGGGCGGCGAGAAGTCCACGTGGCAGGTCAGGCAGTCGGGCTCGTTGAGCCACGGCCGGCGAGGATTGATGGCCTCCTTGTTGGTCATGGTCCTGGGCGTCAGCCGGGCCAGGATGCGGCCCGCGCCGGGAACGCCCCGGATCACTTCGGCCTTGAGCAGGGAGATGGCCAGGTCCTCGATCATGCCGTGGCAGTCGGTGCACACGAAGCCGACCGCCTCGTGCTGGCCGCGCAGGGTGGAGTTGGGGTGGCACTTCAGGCAGGACCCCTCGGCCTCGCGGCCTTCCATGTAGATGGCGTGCACGCCGTGGATGGCGGCGGACAGGTTGGGCTTGTCCGCGTTGCCCTCGGCGTTCTG
Source organism: Pseudodesulfovibrio indicus (assembly GCF_001563225.1). Taxonomy (NCBI): domain Bacteria; kingdom Pseudomonadati; phylum Thermodesulfobacteriota; class Desulfovibrionia; order Desulfovibrionales; family Desulfovibrionaceae; genus Pseudodesulfovibrio; species Pseudodesulfovibrio indicus. Next base: position 563,685 of record NZ_CP014206.1, on the reverse strand, counting down.
GATCGGGTCGTCGTGGCAGGCCGTGCATTCCACCACGCCCTGGGTCTGGGCGAGCCTGGTGGAGTTCATGCGGTCGTGGGTGGCCAGGATGTTTTCCACCGTTGCCGTGGCGATGCCGGAACCGTCGCGGTCCCAGTCGCCGCTGTGGCAGTTGCGGCAGCCCATCTGGTCCGAGGTGGGCGCGGCGAGCTTGGCCGTGGCCAGCACGTTGCCGTCCGCGTCCTTGGCGGTCAGGGTGACGATGGGCAGGGGGTTGTACCCCTCCGTGGAATAGGGCGGGATGGCGACCTGGGCCTCGAACCGGCCCGCGTCGTCCCTGTAGGCCAGCTCCCCGGTCAGGTTCGGGTCCTCCTGGTCGGATTCGATGGCGTAGCCGATGGTCACGTCGTCGGCGACCCGCTCGGGCGAGGGATCGCGCCGCACCAGCTGGGCGCGGATGACGTTCATGGGCGGCAGCAGGGTCCACTTGTCGTTTTGGGAGAAGAAGCCCATGCCGCGCGAGCACCAGGCCACCAGGGTGTACTCGGAGGTCTCGGTGTCAAACGGCGCGGGCGCGGTCTCGGCCATCTCCGGGGCGGCGCCCGCGGTCACCGGGGCGTGGCCGTTCAGGTCCTCGGCGATGTACCGGGCCAGGGCCATGCGCTCCTCGGGGGTACCGATGAAGGGCGGCATGTAGCGGTTCAGCTTGCCCATGCCGGTCAGGAAGGCGTCCATGCCCCCCACGTCATATTGCGCGGTGCGCTTGGTGATTTCGTTCATGGGGCCGTGGATGGAGTGGCAGGCCGAGCATTCGAGCTGGAACAGGAACGCGCCCGCGGTCTTGACGTTGTCCTCGGTGATGCCGTTTCTGACCTCGGGCGGGGCCCACTTGGCCGAGGCCAGGACGCCGTTCTGGTTGAGCACCGGCACCTGCGCCTTGACGATGGACGAGGAGTAGACCGTGTCCCAGATGAGGTACGGCTTGCGCCCGGCCTCGCGGATGAACTCGAAGGAGCCGAACAGCCCCTGGCCCACCACCAGGACCACCAGGGCGAGGACAAAGGACATGCGCCGGGGCGTCTTCACGGCCAGCAGCAGGCCGCCCACCAGGGTGGCGATGCCGAAGATCCAGAAGTACTGCATGAAGTTGAGGACCCGGATGGACTTGAGCACGATCATCTCGTGCTGCTCGGGCGGCATGGCCGCCACATACCACCAGCCGGACAGGAACACGGCCAGCACGCCGAGCACGGTCCAGGCCGAGCAGGTGCGGACCGTGGACAGCCGCGTCTTCTCGTCCTCGATGCGCGTGGCCGTGACGAACCCGAACAGCCCGGCGCAGACCGCCGAGAAGAAGGTCCGGAAGACCAGCGAGGGCCAGAACGACGGGTTGAAGAAGCCGTCCCAGAAGCTGCGGGTCTCCAGCCATTGGCCGGGGGTCAGCATGAAGCCGATGATCCCGTTGATCAGGAACAGGGACAGCCAGCCGAACAGGAAGTAGAGCCAGCCCACGATCATGTGGTCCCGGCGCTCCATGGAGTCCCAGGTGTAGTAGTAGATGATCAGGGCCACGATCTCGCCCAGGAAGCAGACCCACTCCGCGGCCCAGCCGAACACGAACTGATGGATGAGGGTGATGGTCGCCTGGGGCGCGAGCAGGGCCACGGTCAGCCAGATGGCCACGCCGGACACGCCGCCGAAGGCCATGGTCAGGAGCAGGAAGAACCGGGAGTGCTTGCGCGCGTACTTGAGCAGATGCGGGTTGCCGGACTTGTAGGCCGCCCGCTCGGTGAGCACCAGGAACAGGCCGCCGCCCACGGCGAAGTGGGCCACGTAGACGTGGAGGGTGGCGATGAGCGCGATCCAGAAGCCGCCGCCGAGGGTGGTCAGTTGCCAGATGGGATAATCCATGATCTACGCCCTCCCCTGCCTGGATTTGAAATAGAGTTTGAGCATGTAGGCGATGATCGCGCCTCCCGCGACCAGGAAGCCGACGAACAGGTAGAAGGACCCGTACCGGTTGGTCACGGGCAGGGATTCGATGGTGAACCACGGCGCGAGGTACAGGGCGCGCACCCAGTGGCGGACGCAGGCCATGAGGAACACGGTGGCCACGGCCCAGCCTGCGGTCTGCCGGGGTTGGCCCTTGAAGCCCGCGTAGAGCGCGCCGCCCACGGCCAGCAGGGCCGCGACCAGGGTCAGGGTGGCCGGGAGGTTGCCGCCCATGAGCGCGGTCAGCACCTCGTTGGGCAGGGCCATGAGGAACCACACGCCCACGGCCAGGTTGGCCAGGGTGGTCCGGGTGAACCACCACATGCCGGTGGTCACCATGTCGTCCTTGCCCCGGACCTGGCCGAGCAGGGCCACGAACAGCCCGCCCACGGCCCCGGCCCCGAGCATCATGTGCAGGAACCGGGGATAGAGGGCCGGGTCGGACCAGTTGAGGAACCCGGCGGTGGTCTCGAAATACCGGGTCCACGCCTCGGGCCGGAGCATCAGGGTCATGTTGTTGGAGAACATGAAGCCCACGTAGAACAATCCCAGAAGCGAGGTTCCGAAGAGCAGGGTGCGCAGTCTCGGCCCCATTGTGTCGTATTTGAACTTGTAGGCGTAGAACCCGTAGTAGGAGTAGAGGAGGACCGCGATGACCGCCAGCCACCAGCCGCCCATGAGCACGGAGCTGACGTAGTCGAAATTGCCGTAGTTGACCTGCAGGAAGAGCAGGGGTGCAACGCCCATGTTGATGGTCAGCGCCAGCAGGGGGGGGAGCTTCTTGCCCGCCTCGCGGATGATCCCGCCGTCGCCGCGCAGGGCGTGGGCCAGCCCGATGACCGCGGAGCCGAGCAGGGCGTTCATGAACAGCACGTGGGCCGCGAAGGTGGCTATGAGCAGGATGTCGAACCAAGCCCAGTGGATAGGTATCGGCTCTGCCAGCGGGATGAGGGAAGCTGGATTCACGGGTCACTCCTTGTGGCGTTGCGGGTATAATTGCCGTCTTATAGAATAATTGAACGGACGACACAACAAAGACGGACTCCTGTTAGAATATACACCTCTTTAATCTTTGGCGAATTATAATTGCGTCCGGGTCGGATTGTGTTAGGGTATGGTTAAAGACACCCAACCGGAATTCCAGGGAGAAAGACATGAAGATAGGTCCCAAGCTCACCGTGCTGGGTACAGTCCTGGTCGGCCTGACTGCGGCAGGCATCCTCGGCATCCTCCTGTGGCAGAGCTCCAAGGTCTCCAGGACCCTGACCAAGCATTTCAATATCCAGGCCCAGAAGGAAATGACCCTGGCCGTGGACGACGCCCGAAACCTGCTCGACACCCAGCACGCCACCCTGACCAAGCAGTTGGAGAACGACATGCGGGTGGTCCTGGACATCGTGGAGCGCGGCGGCGGGCTGGGCCTCCTGGACGGCGACGTGGAGTGGAAGGCGGTCAACCAGATCACCAAGGAAGGGACCAGCGTGAACCTTCCGGAGATGGCCCTGGGCACCGAGTGGCTGGGCCAGAACGCCGACCCGAACAAGCCCACGCCCCTGGTGGACGAGATAATGAAGCTCACGGGGACCACCTGTACGGTGTTCCAGACCATGAATAGCTCCGGCGACCTCCTGCGGGTGGCCACCAACATCCTCAAGACCGACGGCAAGCGCGCCGTGGGCACCTACATCCCCAGTTCCTCGGCCGTGGCCCAGTCCATCAAGGCCGGGGAGACCTTCCGGGGCACGGCCTTCGTGGTCAACGCCTGGTACCTGACCCAGTACCGGCCCATCAAGGACGGATCGGGCAAGGTCATCGGCTGTCTGTACGTGGGCATCCTCCAGGAGGGCGTGGAGCAGCTGCGCCGGGGATTCAAGTCCGTGCAGCTGGGCGCGTCCGGGGCATTGACCGTGTTCGGCGGGTCCGGCTCTTCCGAAGGCGTGATCAAGATCCACAAGGACACCGGCAGGGAGGGGCAGTCCATCTTTGACGAGAAGGACGTTTCCGGCGCGGACGTCTATCGGGAACTGGCCAGGCAGGCCAAGGAAGCGGACGGCAAGGTGGTGACCATCGAGACCGATCTGCCCATGGCGGGCGACGCGCGCACCGCCATCCTGAGCGCCGTGTATTTCAAGCCCTGGGACTGGGTGATTCTCGGCACCGGCTATCTCGACGAGTTCATGGAGGGCCAGCGGGCCACGGACAGCGCCCTGCAGTCCACCAAGTGGTGGACCGTGGGCATCGGCGCGGCCATGCTCCTGGTGGGCGTGGTCTGCTTCATCTTCTTCGCCCGCAAGATGAGCCTTGCCATCGGCACCACGGTGACGGTCATGGCCGACATCAACCAGGGCGACCTGGACGTGCCGAAGCTCGCCGTCCGCAAGGGGGGCATGCGCGACGAGATGGACGACCTGGGCGAAGCGGTCAACGCCATGGGCGAGAAGCTTCGCGAGGTGGTCTCCAACGTCCAGGCGGCGGCGGAATCCGTGACCATGGGCAGCGCGGAGCTGACCAACACCTCCACGGCCCTGGCCGAAGGCGCGTCCAACCAGGCCAGCGCGGTGGAAGAGGTCTCCGCCTCCATGGAGGAGATGACCGCCAACATCGAGCAGAACACGGACAACGCCCGGCAGACCGAGGAGATCGCCCGTCAGGCGGCGGGCGACGCCGAAGAGGGCGGCCGGTCCGTGACCCAGACCGTGGAGGCCATGCGCCTGATTGCGGACAAGATCGCCATCATCGAGGAGATCGCGCGCCAGACCAACCTGCTGGCGCTCAACGCGGCCATCGAGGCGGCCCGCGCGGGCGAGCACGGCAAGGGATTCGCCGTGGTCGCCGCCGAGGTCCGCAAGCTGGCCGAGCGCAGCGGCGTGGCCGCGGCCGAGATCAGCGAGCTGTCCGCCAACTCCGTGGCCATCGCGGAACAGGCCGGGACCATGCTCGACAAGATGGTCCCGGATATCACCCGCACGGCGGAGCTGATCCGCGAGATATCCGTGAGCAGCGAGGAGCAGAGCACGGGCGCGTCCCAGATCAAGAACGCCGTCCTGGAACTGGACCGCGTGGTCCAGCAGAACGCTGCCGAGTCCGAGCACGTGGCCGCCGCCTCCGAGACCCTGTCGTCCCACGCCCTGCAACTGCAGCAGATCATCGGCTATTTCCGGCTGGAAGGGAGCGCCCGCATGGCGCAGCCGCCCAGGACGAAGCGGGTCGTGGCCTCCGCCGGGCCTTCCCGGGCCAAGGCGCTGCCCCAGGCCGCGCCCAAGGCGTCGCCCAAGGACGGACCCAAGGCCGCGCCCAAGTCCCCGGGCGGAGGCCTGGACCTGGACATGGGCGACGACACCGAGTTTGAACGATTCTGATTCCTTACTCCTCCTTAGTGCGGGCCCGCGTCATGCCGTTGCATGGCGCGGGCCTTGTCTTTTGCGCCGAAAAGGGTAGAAATGCTGCCAAGGAGAGACCGCCATGGGCAAGACGCTGCTGTTCGACGCCGGAAACACCAACACCAAACTCTGCCTGGCCGACGAGCAGGGACTCCACGAGAGCTACACCCTGCCGACCCGCCCGGCCAACACCGACGACGACTGGGGACTCAAGATCGAGTCCATCCTCCTGCGCGAAGGGATCGAACCCACGGAGATCGAGGCGTGCGTCATCTCCTCGGTGGTCCCGCCGCTGGACCCGCTCATAGCCGGCATGGCCGCCCGGTTCCTGGAATGCGACGCGGTTTTCGCGGGCCGGGACCTGCAGATCGACATCGACAACGAATACGTGCACCCGGAACAGGTGGGCGCGGACGTCCTGGTGGGCTGCTATTCCGCACGCATGACCTACGACGAAGACAACCTCATCGTGGTCGACTTCGGCACGGCCACCACCTGCGCCTGCGTGCAGGGCAACGCCTTCAAGGGCGGGCTCATCTGTCCCGGCCTGCTCTCGTCGGCCTCGGCCCTGGCCTCGGGCACGGCCAAGCTCCCCAAGGTGGACCTGGAGCTGCAAAGCCCGACCCTGCGGTGGGGCCAGAGCACTGCCGAGTGCCTGAACCAGGGCTTCATCTTCGGGTTCGCGTCCATGATCGACGGCCTGGTCGAAAAACTTTCCCTGCAGCTCCCGGACCCCTTCGTGGTGGCCACCGGCGGCCTGGCCCGGACCATCGCCCAGGTCTCGGAGTCCATCAACGAACTCCGCCCCGACCTGGTCATGGAAGGGCTGTGGATGGCGTATTACAACCGCTAGCGGCGAGGCCCGAAGGCGGCCGCCGTCTCCGGGATGTGCGGGCATCGTCACGAAATAATAACTGCCCATCGGCGCGCATACGTAGTATGCAATTGAGCATCCGGCAGAAATCATCTAGAATTCCCGCCATTCAACGGGATACGACCTGTCTTCAATTCTGAGTAAGGAGAAGTATAATGAGCATCATCACCGGCGTCTGGGCGCGCGAGATCCTCGATTCGCGCGGCAACCCCACTGTAGAGTGCGAAGTGATCCTGGAATCCGGCGACATCGGCCGGGCAGCCGTGCCTTCCGGCGCATCCACCGGGTCCCGCGAGGCCCTGGAGCTGCGCGACAAGGAAGAGCGCTACGGCGGCAAGGGCGTCATGCAGGCCGTGGAGAACGTGCGCGGCGAGATCGCCGGGGCCGTCATCGGCATGGACGCCGTGCGCCAGCTGACCCTGGACAACGCGCTCATCGACCTGGACGGCACCGAGAACAAGGACCGCCTGGGCGCCAACGCCCTGCTCGGCGTGTCCATGGCCACCGCCCGCGCGGCCGCCAAATTCATGGGCATGCCCCTCTACCAGTACCTCGGCGGGACCAACGCCAAGCTCCTGCCCGTGCCGCTCATGAACATCATCAACGGCGGCGAGCACGCCCCCAACAACCTGGACATCCAGGAGTTCATGATCATGCCCGTGGGCGCGGACACCTTTGCCGAGGCGTTGCGCATGGGTGCCGAAATCTTCCACAAGCTGAAATCCATCCTGGCCAAGGACGGACACGTCACCTCCGTGGGCGACGAGGGCGGCTTCGCCCCCAACCTGAAGTCCCATGCCGAGGCGTTCCAGTACATCATCCGCGCCTGCGAGGCCGCCGGGTACGAGCCGGGCCGCGAAGTGGGCCTGGCCATCGACGCCGCCGCCTCCGAGTTCTACAAGGACGGCAAGTACGTCCTGGCGGGCGAGAACAAGACCTTCTCCGCCGACGAACTGATCGACTTCTACGACGACCTGGTCTCCCGGTTCCCGCTCATCTCCATTGAGGACGGGCTGGCCGAGGGCGACTGGGACGGCTGGGCGGCCATGACCGACAAGATGGGCGACCGCATCCAGCTGGTGGGCGACGACCTGTTCGTCACCAACCCGGACATCCTGGCCGAAGGCATCGACCGGGGCGTGTGCAACTCCATCCTGATCAAGCTGAACCAGATCGGCACGGTCACCGAGACGCTCGACACCATCGAGCTGGCCAAGACCGCGGGGTACACCAACGTGGTCTCCCACCGCTCCGGCGAGACCGGCGACCACTTCATCGCCGACCTGGCCGTGGCCGTGAACGCGGGCCAGATCAAGACCGGCTCCCTGTGCCGCTCCGACCGGCTGGAGAAGTACAACCAGCTGCTGCGCATCGAAGAGGACCTGGGAGACGACGGCGTCTACTACGGCCCCATTCTCGGCGGCAGCTTCTTCGAAGAATAACGGTTTGCCAAGGGCCGCTCCTCACGGGGCGGCCCTTTTTTTTCACCCTGCAACACCGGAGGCCGACGATGAAAAAGCTGTTCTTTCCCCTGTTTCTGATCGCGATCCTCTCCGCCGTTCCGGCCCTGGCCGGGGACGCCCCGAACCTCGAGGGCGCGTGGGTCTGCCAGTCCACCACCGTGGCGGGCATCAAGGCGGGCATCTACGAGAACAAGGAGGCGGGCTCCACCCTGGTCATCGAGGACCAGAAGGGCCGCGTCTTCACGGGCTACAAGCGGTGGACCCTCAAGGGCGAGACCTTCACCGAGAAGATCGTGGGCGGCATCGCGGCCGACGGCGAGCTGTACATCGCCGAGGAGAACGACGGCACCCTCCACGGCGACTACGACGAGGCGGGCGGGCGCATGCTGCTCTTCTACGTGGAGAGCGGCCCGGACGCCAAAGTCCTCCAGGGCGTGTACAAGAAGGCCCAATAAAGCGCCCCGGCGCGGACTTGACGGAATGGGCGGTTCGTGAGAAGCGACCCGCATCCATTCACCGCACCAAACCGACAGAGAGGACGCACATGATTCTGCTGGACGGAAAGGAAACGGCCGCGACCATCCGGGCCGAGATCAAGGTAGAGGTCAGCGAACTGGAGGCCAAGTACGGTCGCAAACCCGGACTGGCCGTGGTCCTGGTGGGTGAGGACCCCGCCAGCCAGGTCTACGTCCGCAACAAGGAGCGCGCCTGCGAGGACTGCGGCATCCGCTCCATCCCTCACCGTCTGGAGACGGCCAGCCAGCTGGAGCTGGAAGGGCTGATCCAGGAACTCAACCGCGACGTGAACGTGGACGGCATCCTGGTCCAGTTGCCCCTGCCCAAGGGGCTGGACTCCCAGAAGATTCTCGACCTGATCGACCCGAACAAGGACGTGGACGGCTTCCACCCGGTGAACGTGGGCAAGATGTCGCTGGGGTTGCCCGGCTTCAAGCCCTGCACCCCGGCCGGCGTCATCAACCTGCTCAAGCGGTACGGCCTGGACCCCGCCTGCAAGAAGGCCGTGGTCATCGGCCGGTCCAACATCGTGGGCAAGCCCCTGGCCATGATGCTCTCCCAGAGCGGCCCGTGCGCCAACGCCACCGTGACCCTGTGCCACTCCCGCACCGCCGACCTCAAGGCCGAATGTCTGGAAGCGGACTACATCTTCGCGGCCATCGGCATGCCGAACTTCGTGACCGCCGACATGGTCAAGGAAGGCGCGGTGGTCGTGGACGTGGGCATCAACCGCACCGACGAGGGGCTGGTGGGCGACTGCGATTTCGACGCCCTCAAGGACAAGGTCCACGCCATCACCCCGGTGCCGGGCGGTGTCGGCCCCATGACCATCGCCCAGCTCATGGTCAACACCCTGGAGGCGTTCAAGCTCCACGTGGGCGCGGCGTAACCCCCCGCCTGCACCGATCGTTCAAAAGCAAAGAGGCCGGATCAAGTCCGGCCTCTTTTTTTGCATCCGCGGCAATATCCTAGACGGTCACGCTGGCGAACTGCGGCTCCACGCTTTGGGCCGGGGCCTGGTAAGCCTCAAGCGCCTTGCTCACGCTCGCCTTGGCCGGGTTGAAGTCGGCCTCCAGCTTGGAGGTCAGGTCCTGGAGCTGGGCGATGTTGTCCAGCTCGCCCCTCAGCTCCTCGAGGATGTCGTTCAGCTCGTCCAGGGAGTCGGCCGCGCCGGAGTCGGCAGACTGGGCCGTATGGGCAAAGAAGCGGGCGGTCAGGTCCTGGGTGGCCGAGACCCCGTCCGTGCTCCCGGCGTCGAAGAACAGCTCGTTCAGGCCGTTGTCGAAAAAGTTGTTCAGGGCGTTGTTGATCCCGGAATTGAACCGGGCCATGGCCTCGTCACCGGCGGCGATGCCGAAGTTGCGGTCGATGAACTTGAGGACGTTGAGCATGCCCTCGCCTAGGGTATCCTCGGTCACGCCCGAAGCGGTGGACTGAATGATCATGCCCGCAGCGGCGGAAGCCGTTTCGTCCCCGAACCGCTCGCGCAGCCAGTCCATGGTGGACGCCAGCTCGTCGCGCAGCTCGCCGGAATCCCTGGGCTCGCCGTTCTCGTCCGTGACCTCGCCCATGCGCCGGACGATCTCGTTGGCAAAGGTCTCGCCCAGGGTGCGCGGGAAATCGGCGGGCAGCTTGTCCGCCTGGCCCGGCGCCTTGGCCAGGGCCGTGGCCGCCGGGGTCAGCCCGTCCTTGGCCGGGTTGAGCACCGCGATCTGGCCCAGGCGCAACCCGTTGGAATCATCCAGCAACGACGCCGCGTCCCCAAGGTCCTGGCCCTGGTTCTGCCGCTCCTTGAGCTGCTGCATGAAGCCGTAATTCATGTGCGCGCCTGAGATTCTCATGCTCACTTTATCGGACGACCCGAATGTTTCTTTATACTCCATGTCTCATAAATGTTTGTACGGTGCCTCCGGGCCTCCAGCCGTTGGCGAGTGTCGGGGGGGGGCGCGGCGGGCAGGGCGGAGGACAAGGGAAGGTGTCAGGGGGCGTGTTGGAGCATGGGTGAAGAAAACCGGCCTCTCTCGACCCGCCACCCCTCGCGAAGCGACCCAAAAAGTTTGGGAGGGGAGAAGGGGATTGGGGGGTCCAGGGGGGAAAGGGGAAGAGGGGGACCTTTTCCAAAAGGTCCCCCTCTTCCCCTTTCCCCCCTGGCCGCCGGAGGCGCAAAAAAAAGTCCCGCCCGGCGGGTGCCGGGCGGGGCTTTTGATTGCGATCGCAAACCGCGTTAGTACATGCGGTTTTCTTCGATGTAGGCGAGGACGAAGGCTTCGGCGTCTTCCACGGTGGAGACGTCGTCGCGGACCTGCGCCTGGAGCAGCTGGTCGCGGATCTTGCCGATGGCCGGTCCGGGCTTGAGTTTGGCCAGTTCCATGATCCGGTTGCCGTCGAGCAGCGGTTCCAGTTCGAGGTCCGGGATATCGGCGCGTTCGGCCATCTTGAGGTTGTGGTTGAACTCGCGCCAGGACCCGTCGCGCGCCTTGATGTCGGCGCGGACCATCTCCATGATGCGCGGGTATTCGTCCAGGCCGCGCAGCCGCCGGATGCCCTTGTCGGTGAGCATGAAGTGCGGGCGCATGTGGTTCTGGACGAGGTCGCAGATGAGGTCGATGTCCTGCTCTTCGAAGTGAAGCCGTTTCAGGACCTTGCGGGTAACCTTGGCGCCCACGCGGTGGTGCTGCAGGAAATTCCAGCGGCCTTCGTAGTATTCGGCGGTGTAGAGTTTGCCGATGTCGTGGAACAGGCAGGCCACGGTGCCGAACCAGTCGAAGGGCAGCTCTTCGGGGTACGTCTTCATGACGTCCAGGGTGTGTTCCAGGACGGTCTCTTCGGTGCCTTCTTCCGGGTTCTTGATCTGGGTGACGCGGGACAGGGCCGCGATCTCCGGGATCAGGCCGTGCAGGAGCATGGAGTCGAAGAGCAGGCGGAAGAACTTGTGCATGGACTCGGCCTCGACCTTGCGCCATTCGTCCAGGAACTGGGACATGGGCACGTAGTCGAGCACGCGCCGGGAGCAGCGCACGATGGCGGCCCAGGAGTTGGCCTCGATCTCCTTGTCGAAGTTGGCCGCGAAGCGCAGGGCGCGATAGGCCAGGGAGTAGTCCTTCTTGAGGGCCTGGTCGGGCATGCCCTTGAAGCGGATCTTGCCTTCGGCGAAGTCCGCGAAGTCGGCGTAGGTCTCCTTGGCGCGCGGGATGAAGGGGCAGACCGCGGACAGGGGGATGTCGCCGCGCTGTTCCAGCCGCTTGAGCAGCCGGGGGGTCATGGTGGACACGGCCTCGTCGGTGTAGGCGGCTTCCTCGGTGGAGGCGGGGTAGAAGTAGTAGGTGACTCCGCCCTCGACCAGGGTGCCGACAACGCCCTTGTCCTTGGACTCTTCCATGTTGGGGAAATATTTCTTCAATTCCTCGAATCCGGCTTCGGTGCAGATGTCGAGTTCCTTTTCGCTGCCCGTCTGGTCCAGGGTCAGGGCCTGGAGCCGGACGTTGATGATATAGGCGTCAAAGCCGTTACGCATGATGGTTTTGCAAAAGCCGACAGCGTCTTTGAAGGGCTGGCTCATATCTCTCCTTTCTCGGCGCGCCGCATCCGTCCGGGCGGGCGCCCTCTTGGTGATTCATTTGCCCGCCGGGAGGGCGTTTTCGCTCCCGGAGGGGCCGGGACCAGGGTCGGTCACCGGGAATCCCTGCTATACAATCTTTTTTCCCGCAATGAAATGGGTTTTTACCCGCCCTTTCAGGACGGAACCGAGCAGCGGCGTGTTTTTTCCCTTGGAATGCAGGGCCTGCGGCGTGACGGTCCATTCCTCGTCCTCGTCGAACAGGAAGAAGTCCGCCGGGTCGCCGGGCGCGAAGGTGTTCACCGGCAGGTTGAAGACCGTGCACGGGGCCGTGGTCCAGGCGCGGACAAAGGTTTCGCGGGTCAGGACGCCGTCGCGCACCAGCCCCCAGGTCACGGACAGGGCCGTGTCCAGGCCGGTGATGCCGCAGGGCGCCACGTCGAACTCGGTCTCCTTCTCGTAGCCCGCGTGGGGCGCGTGGTCCGTGGCCAGGCAGTCGATGGTCCCGTCGTTCAGCGCCTCGATCATGGCCAGCCGGTCGTCCTCGGTGCGCAGGGGCGGATTGACCTTGGCCAGGGTGGAGTACTCGGTGGCTTCGGCCTCCAGCACGTCCTCGGTCATGGTCAGGTAGTGGGGCGTGGTCTCGGCCGTGATCCTGACCCCGCGCGCCTTGGCGAAGCGGATGAGGTCGACGGACTTGCGGCAGGAGATGTGGGCCAGGTGGATGGGCAGGTCCAGGTATTCGGAGAGCAGCACGTCGCGGGCCACCTGGAGCGCCTCGGCCACGTCGGGCTGGCCGGGCAATCCCAGGCGGCTGGAGACCTCGCCCTCGTTCACGCCCGCGGCCACGCCCAGGTACGGGTCCTCGCAGTGGTCGATGACCACGCGGTCCCAGTCCGAGGCGTATTCCACGGCCAACCGGAAAATCTTGGTGGACTCCACGGGCACGCCGTCGTTGGAGAAGGCCGCGCAGCCCGCCTTGGCCAGCTCGGCCATGGGCGCCAGCTCCTGCCCCTTGAGTCCCTTGGTCAGCGCGCCGATGGGGAACAGGCGCGGCCCCTTGGGCCAGTATTTGCGGGCCTTTTCGAGCATCATTTCGGTCACGGATTCGCAGTCGTTGACCGGCTTGGTGTTGGCCATGCACATGATGTTGCCGAACCCGCCCCAGGCGGCGGCGCGCAGGCCGGACTCCACGTCCTCCTTGTACTCGAACCCCGGTTCGCGCAAGTGCACGTGCACGTCGGTCAGGGACGGCAGGAGCGTCAGGCCGTAGGCTTCCTCCACGCGCGCCTCCCCGGTGTCCAGCGACTTGGCCGAGGGTTTCACCTCGACGATCCTGCCCCTGGACACGAACACGTCCACTTCCTTGCCGTCCAACCTGGCGCGCCTGACGATCAAATCTATCTTTGCCATGGTGTCCTCCTGGTATGCCTCCGGCGGCCCTGCCGGGGGCCTTAAGAACCTTTTGAAAAAGGTTCTTAAGAATCTCCAAAACTTTATAGTGCGCTTCGCGGCGTTTGCCGTTCGCGAGAGTATTCCTCTAAATAATCACCTTCGCCGGAGGCGACATCGGGATTGCAAAGGGTTGGCCCTTTGCCCGCCGGAGGCGAAATCACCCGACAACGCCGCCGCAGGCGGCTTCCCCTGTTCCTATTCCTCGCCCTTCCGGGTCATGTACAGGAAGAGCAGGGCCATGCGCACGACCACGCCGCTGGCGACCTGGTCGAGGATCAGGGAGTTGGCGGTGTCGGCCAGCTCGGAGTTGATCTCCACGCCCCGGTTCAGGGGGCCGGGGTGCAGGATGCGCACGTCCGGGTTGGCCAGCTCCACGTGTTTCAGCCCCAGGCCGAAGGTCCGGGCGTATTCGCGCAGGTCGGGCAGCAGCCCGTCCTTCTGGCGTTCCAGCTGGAGGCGCAGGCACATGACCGCGTCCACGCCCTTGACGGCCTCGCTCAGGTCCGAGAAGACCTTGACCGGCCAGGTGTTCAGGGCCGGGGGGAGCAGGGTGCGCGGGCCGCAGATGCGCACGTTCGCGCCGAGCTTGCGCAGCAGGATGACGTTGGAGCGGGCCACGCGCGAGTGGGCGATGTCGCCCAGGATGAGCACGGTCTTGCCGGTCAGGTCGCCCCACTCCTGGTGCAGGGTGAAGGAGTCGAGCAGCGCCTGGGTGGGGTGGGCGTGGCGGCCGTCGCCCGCGTTGATCACCGAGCACTCCAGCCGGTCGGCCAGGAACCGGGCCGCGCCCGAGCACCAATGGCGGATGACGATGGCGTCCGGGGCCATGGCCTGGAGCGTCAGGGCGGTGTCCTTGAGGGATTCGCCCTTGGTCAGGCTGGAGGAGCTGGTGGCCAGGGAGAAGGTGTCGGCGGACAGCCGCTTTCCGGCCACGTCGAAGCTCGTCTTGGTGCGCGTGGACGGCTCGGCGAAGAAGAGGATCACGCTGCGCCCCTTGAGGGTCGGCACCTTCTTGACCGGCCGTTCCTGCAACTCCTGGAACCGCCCTGCGGTCTCGAAGATCGCCATGACCTCCGAGCGGGAAAGCTGGGACACGTCCAACAAGTCTTTATGTAACCATTTCATACGTTTACGCCTCCGCCATCCTAAAATAGCGATTGTATCGATTCCGGAACCAGGGCGAAGGCTGCGGCCTTGCCCGGTTCCAACGTGCCGAGGGTATGGCCCGCGCCCAGGATGCGGGCCGGGTTCCGGGTGAGCATGGCGAGCAGGTCGGTGAGCGGCAGCTCGCCGTGGAAATGTTCCTTGAGGTAGCGGGCCTCGTTCCACAGGTCGAGGTCGGTGTTCGAGGCCAGGGAGTCGGTGCCGAGGCAGAGCGGGGTGCCGGACGCGAACCATTTTTCCCACGGCGCGCGGCCCACGCCGATGAACTCGTTGGAGCGCGGGCAGAGGCAGACCGTGGCCCCGGACGCGCGCACGGTCTCGATGTCCTCGTCCGTGACCTTGACGCAGTGCACGGCCAGGGTGGACTCGTCGAGCAGCCCCAGCTCGGCGGCGCGCTGCACCGGACGCTTTTTCGGCGGGGTGAAGTCCATGAGCCGCCCGCGTGCCTGGAGCAGGTCCAGGAACGCGCTCGGCTCGCCCGCCATGATCGCCGACTCGTCGTCGTGTTCGGCCAGGTGCAGGGAGAAGGGCAGCCCCTTGTCCAGGGTCTCCTTCTTGGCGGCGCGCAGGACATCCGCGTGGGTGGTGTACAGGGCGTGGCCCGCCACGGACAGGAACCCGGACCGGAACTCGCCGGACGGGATGAAGGTCCGCTTGGGCACGGTCTCGCCGATGGCCTCGCAGAAGACCGCGAAAAAAAGGCCGGAAGCTTCGAGTGCTCCGGCCATCTCCTTGGCGAAACGGGTGGCGATGTCTCCCACCATTACGGTGCCGGTTCGCTTCAACTCGTCCACGGCCTCCGCGAGCGCGTCCGGCTCCAGGTCGAAGATGGG
This sequence comes from Pseudodesulfovibrio indicus, assembly GCF_001563225.1. Lineage (NCBI taxonomy): Bacteria > Pseudomonadati > Thermodesulfobacteriota > Desulfovibrionia > Desulfovibrionales > Desulfovibrionaceae > Pseudodesulfovibrio > Pseudodesulfovibrio indicus. The sequence continues at coordinate 548,473 of NZ_CP014206.1, read as the reverse complement.
TTGGCGCAGCAGATCCTCGACCCAGGTGACGAACCCTTTTCCGGCCGGGCATTTGCCCTTCAGGTGGGCCAGTTCGAGATGGGAATGGGCGTTGATCAGGCCGGGGCAGACGAACTTGTCGCCGAGGTCCAGAATCTCTCCGGAATGGTCTTTGGCGAGGTCGGAAAAGGTCCCGACTTCCTTGATGATCCCCTGGCTGACGAGGATTCCGGCGTCCTTCATGACGGGTGCGCCGGGGGTCATGGTCGCGGCCTTGGCCGCACGAACGAGTTCAACCATCCGGTTTCGTCTGCTCCCCTGCTGTCGGTTGTCTGTCTCTGGTGAAGTGCCCGCGCACGGGCTGAGAATATTTCGTAGTATGTTTTGGTGCCGGGGTAAAGGAAAGAATGGGCGCAAACTGCCTGTTTCAGGCCCGGCGAAGGACGAAATCCGGCCCGTCGGCAAAGCGGACGGCGGTCTCGGGCAGCCCGAGCTCGAAATAGGCCGGTTTGAGCTCCCCGGCGTGGCCGTACAGCTCGCCGGAGTAGCGGCGGGGCACGGTCAGGGAGACGGGTTTGCCCCCCAGTTCCCGGACCTTTTCGCGCACCAGGGAGAGCAGGGCCAGGCCGCGCGCGGACTGCCCCAGGGCCGGGTGATGCGGTCCGGCCAGGACGCTTTCGTCCAGGGTCTCCTCCGGGGCCAGCCCCATGCGGATGACCCGCACCCTTCGCGCCCAGAGCACGCGCAGCGCCTCGGCCAGCTCGGTCACGGCCCGCTCCGTGGTCCAGGGGACGTATTCGCCGCGCTCCCAGGCCCGCGCCAGGGGGGTCCCGCGCACCACCAGGCAGGGATAGAGCCGGGCGGTCTCGGGTTCCAGGTCCGCCGCCAGCCGGATGTCCTCCCGGAACAGGCCGGGTCGGTCGCCGGGCAGTCCGGGCAGGAGCTGGATGCCGAGCGCCAGGCCCGCCTCCCGGACCAGCGCGCACCCCTTTTTCGCGGCCTCGCCGGAGTACCCCCGGCCCGAGGCCTCCAGGGCCAGGTCGTCAAAGGACTGGATGCCCAGCTCCACCAGGTCCAACCCCAGCGCCCGGAGCCGGGAGAGGGTGTCCGGGGCCACGCAGTCGGGCCGGGTGGAGCAGCGCACGCGGGTGACCAGCCCGGCCTCGCGGAAGCGGGCGGCCAGGGAGAGGAAGGTCTCGGGATAGGGCGTGGGCAGGGCCGTGAACGTGCCGCCGTAGAAGGCCAGCTCGTAGGGGCCGCGTCCCTGGTCCAGCGCGTCCCGGAGGTCCGATTCCAGCGCGTGCAGGATCGCGTCCAGGTCCGTGGCCGTGCGCCCGGTCTGCTTGTCCTGGGCGCAGAACAGGCAGCGGTGCGGGCAACCCGCAAAGGGCAGGAAGACCGGCCAGACGCGGACGGTCGAGGGGGCGGGTTCCGGGTGGGTGTAGCGCATGGGCGCAGGATAGCCGTTTCCGCGCCGCTTTGCACGGCTTCTCGCGGTCCGCCGGAAACGAGCCCATGCCGGGCGCAGAAAAAACGTGCACTCCCGGCGGGGAATCGGTTAGGGAAGGAGAACCGTCCACCCTCAGCCGTTTCGGAGTCCGCATGCAGCCGTCCCCATTCCGCGCCGTTCCCCTGGGCCGCACACCCCGTGTGGGCGTGATCGGGGCCGGATATTGGGGGCGCAACGTGGTCCGCGTGCTCCATGAACTGGGCGCGCTGGCCGTTGTCTGCGACCCGGACGGGGAGGCGTTGGCCGAGGCCGGAAAGCTCTGCCCGGGCGTGCGGCTGTGCCGGGACCGCGCCGAGCTGCTGGCCGACCCTGCCGTGGACGCCGTGGCCGTGGCCGCGCCCGCCGCCGACCACTACCGGCTGGCGCGGGAGGCGCTCCTGGCCGGGAAGCGGGTCTTCGTGGAGAAGCCGCTGACCCTGGCCGAGGCCGGGGCCGCCGAGTTGACGGCCCTGGCGCGGGCGCGCGGGCTGACCCTGATGGTCGGCCATCTCATGCGTCATCATCCGGGGTTCGAGCGTCTCCTTGAGCTGGCTCGCGAGGGCGGGCTGGGGCGCATCGACTACGTCTACTCCAACCGCCTCAACCTGGGGAAGGTCCGGCGGGAGGAGAACTCCCTGTGGTCCTTCGCGCCCCACGACATCTCCATGATCCTGGCCCTGGCCGGGGAAGAGCCGTGCCGGGTTACGGCCACGGGCGGCAATTACCTGCGCGCGGACGTGGCGGACGTGACCACCACCCACCTGGAGTTTCCCTCGGGCATGAAGGCGCATGTCTTCGTGTCCTGGCTGCACCCGTTCAAGGAGCAGAAGCTGGTGGTGGTGGGCGACCGCAAGATGGCGGTCTTTGACGACACCCTGTCCCAGGCCGACAAGCTGCGGCTCTACCCGCACCGCATCGACAACGGCCACGGCGCGGTGCGCACGGAAAAGGGCGAGCCGGAGCGGGTGGAGATCTCCGCTGCCGAGCCGCTCAAGGTGGAGCTGTCCCGGTTCCTCGACTGTGTGCGGACCGCGCGCGGTCCCGGTCACGGACGGGGACGAGGGCGTGCGCGTGTTGCGCGTGCTCAACGAGGCCCAGCGGTGCCTGGATTCCGAGGACCGGACTCCGGCCCCGGGCCGGTGCGGGGCCGTGAGCGTGGAGCCCGGGGCCGAGGTGGGCGAGGGCACGACCCTCTGGCACAACTCGCGCATTTTGTCCGGCACCCGGGTGGGGCGAGACTGCCGCATCGGCCAGAACGTGGTGGCCGGGCCGGACGCGGTCATCGGGAACGGCTGCAAGATCCAGAACAACGTCTCGGTGTTCAAGGGCGTGACCCTGGAGGACGGCGTGTTCTGCGGGCCGTCCATGACCTTCACCAACGTGCGCACCCCGCGCGCCCACATCCCGCGCATGGACGAGCTGCTGCCGACCCTGGTCCGCAAGGGGGCCACCCTGGGCGGCAACTGCACCGTGGTCTGCGGCAACACCGTGGGGCGCTTTGCCTTTGTCGGGGCCGGAGCCGTGGTCACCCGCGACGTGCCGGACCACGCCCTGGTGGTCGGCAATCCGGCCCGGCGCACGGGCTGGGTCTGCGAGTGCGGGGTGAAGCTGGACGGCGCCCTGTGCTGCCCGGCCTGCGGCCTCGGCTACGAGACGGCAGGAGAAGGGCTGGCCCGGAAGTGATCCCGGTTCCGGAGGACGGCTTCCCGTCAAGGAAAAATCACTTACCAACCGAATGATTTTCCCGTAAGAACGGGATATGCAAAGTGGCCCGCCGGACACCGCCGATGGACCGGACGGCAGAGTGAACTCCCCGTCGGGCCGGTGCAAAGCGGGCGGGGGCAAGGCACGTGGTATCGGTTTGCGGCACCCATCTTGCAGTCTGAAAACATTCGGCAACCGAGCAATTTTTTCCGGAGCAGGAGCATGAACCGCATTTCCGTCGTCGTCCCCAGCTACAACCACGCCGGGTATATCGAAGCCTGTCTGGACTCCATTTATTTCCAGGATTACGAGGAGATGGAGATCATCATCGTGGACGACTGCTCCACGGACGGCTCGGCGGAGATCATCGAGCAGTGGCTGGCGGGGGTGGAGACGGACACCGCGTCGTACGTTGCCGACCATGACGAAACTGCCGGGCGGCTGATCCGCGCGGAGCACAAGCGGTACGAAAAAAACCGGGCCATCACCTTCCTGCGCAACGAGCGCAACCTCGGCTCCACCGCGACCTACAACCGGGGTTTTCGCGCCGCGACCGGCGAGTACTGCGCCTTCGTGGCCTCGGACGACCTCTGCCATCCGCAGCTCTTTTCCACCCTGGCCCGCCCCCTAAACCGGGGCGAGGCGGACTTCGCCTACGCCGACATGTTCGTGGTGGACGACGCCCTGCGCATCCTGCGGGAATTCAAGCTCCCGGACTACGACTTCGAAACGTGCTTCTGCCGCTGGTATCTGTGCGGGGTCGCCACCCTCTACCGGCGCGAGCTGCACGAGCGGCTCGGCTACTACGACGAGACGTGCAAGGCGGACGACCACGAGCTGCACCTGCGGTTCGCCATGAACGGCGCGCGGTTCGCGCACGTCCCCAAGACGCTCTACAGCGTGCGCTCCCACCAGGGGCGGGAAGTGGGCCTGCACGCGCCGGACCGGTTCGACGCGTTGCTTGAAGCGTCCAAGGCGCTGACCCTGAAGGCGCGGCAGTGGCTGGAGGCGCAGAGGGGATGAGGCCGTCTTTCCTTGGGACCGAACCCGTTCACGGCGTGAGACAATGATGAACATGGACACCAGCGCATCCACCCCGGCGGCCAGCGTCGTCATCCCGCTGTTCAACCGCGTCGAACTGACTGCGGCCTGCTGGGAATCCCTTGTCGCGCACACCGGGACCGCCGAAGTGGAGGTCGTGTTCGTGGACAACGGCTCCGCCGACGGCACCGCCGCGTTCCTTCGGGGCGTGGCCGGTTCCGCGGCCCTGCCCGTGACCGTGCTGACCAATGCGGACAACCAGGGGTTCGCCAAGGCGTGCAACCAGGGCGCGCGCGCCGCGCGGGGCGGGGTGGTCGTGTTCCTGAACAACGACACCGTGGTCCACGAAAACTGGCTCGCCCCCCTGGCGGCGGAGCTGGCCGACCACCCGGAGACCGGCGTGGCCGGGGCCAAGCTCCTCTACCCGGACGGCACGGTCCAGCACGCGGGCGTGTGCGTCAACCGCTGGAACATCCCCTATCACGTCTTTCTCGGCGCAGCGCCGGACGACCCCCTGGTCAGCGGGCGGCGCGCCTTCCCCATGGTCACCGGGGCGTGCATGGCCGTTCGCAGGGAGGAGTTCCTGGCGCTCGGCGGGTTCGACGAGGGGTACGTCAACGGCCACGAGGACGTGGACCTCTGCCTGCGCTACGCCGAGGCCGGGTTGCGGTCGGTCTACCGCCCGGACAGCGTGGTCACCCACCATGAGAGCCAGTCCGAGGGACGCATGGCCCACTGCCGGGCCAACACGCAGCGGACCCTGGACCGCTGGCTGGACCGGCTGGTCCAGGACGACTTCAATTACGATTTCCCGGAGTCCGAGCGGTTGATCGCGAGCGACCCGCTGTCCATCGTCCTCAAGATTCCGGCCGAGGACAAGCGCGCCGCGCCGCCGCCTGCGACCCTCCGGGCCGAAGGGCTGGCCCGCGAGCTGTGCCGCCGGGGCCACCGGGTCCGCATCCACGCCGTCCCGGACTGGGACAGGACCATGGACGGGTGCGACCTGGTGCTGGCCGTTCCCGGCCCGCGCCGGTACGTCCCAAAGCCCGGTCCGCCGTGCGCGCTGCTCACCGACGGGACGCGGGACGGTGCATCGGGCGCGGGCTACGCCGCCGCGCTCTCCCTGGCCGACCCCTTTACCCGGCGGGATTTCGACGAGTTCGAGACATCGCTGCGCGCGCTGGCCCGCGCCGGAGGGTGTTCATGAGCGCCACGACCACCACGACTGCCACGAGCACCCTGGCAACGCTCCCCTTGGCCACCTTCGAGGACGTCAGGGACCGCTTCTTTCCCGGCACGCCGGTTTCGTATGCGGAGAATTTCACGGACAACGCGGTCCACGACAAGCTGGTGGTCCACATCGGGGCGCGGGCCGGGTCCACCCGCATCCGGGACAAGAACGTGCGCAGGTTGGGCGGCATCCCCCTGATCGGGTACACCATCCTGGCGGCCAGGGCGCTCGGCGCGGACCGGGTCATCCTGAACACCGACAGCGAGGAATATTGTCGGATCGGAGAGGCGTTCGGCGCGGAATGCCCCTTTATCCGGCCCGGGGAGCTGGCCCGCCCGGACGTCTCTCCGGGGCTGGCGTCCTACTACGCGGCCAGGAAGGTCCTTCAGGAGGGGTATCCCGCGGGCTATTGGGTGGAGATGTATCCCACCTCGCCCTTCCGCAACGGTGCGACCCTCAGGCGGTATGTTGAGGTCCTGCGCGGGGCGGGCAGCTGCGTGGCGGTCAACCGGATCACCCCGCCGCCGGGCCGGGTCTACGCGCCGGGCGGGCGGTCCGTCTCCCTGGACCGGGATCAGGGGCTGGTCTTCTACAAGGCCACGGGCACGTTCCTGGGCTACGCCCTGGACGCGGACAAACGGTTCTGGCGGCACCACGAGATCATCCGCAACCCCGTGGAGCTCATCGACATCGACACGGACCGCGACTGGGAGCTGGCCGAATCGATCCTGGCCGCAGGGGCCTACGACTTCGGGATGGAGCTGCCATGCTGACCGCCCATGTTTCCTTTGCGGCGGACACCGCCCGCGAGCAGGAGCTGCTGCGCTGCGAACCCATCGGCCGGTTCGCCCTGGAGTACGCCGTGGAGCTGATCCGATCCGCGCCCATGCTCGGGCCGGGCGCGGTCCTCGCCGCCCACGACTATCCGTTCCTGGACGCCCGAGGCCGGATGAGCCTGCGCCGACTGTTGGCGGGCGACCGGGACCGGGCCGAGCGGGACGCCCTGCGCCCGTCGGAAGGCGAGAGACAGGGCGCGAGCGGCTGGCAGGTAATCCTGCGCCCGCTCAAGGGCAGGATTTCCGCCGAGAGGCTGCTCGGCTTCTGCCGGGGGCTGGCGCTTCTCGACCCTGCCGTCCAAGGCGGTGCGTGGTCCGCCGTGCCGTTCACCACCCTGACCCATCCGCTCTGGCAGTGCCGGGCCGTGGATGTCGCACGCCTGTGCGGCTCGTCCATACGCCTGGACGCCTGTTCCGGCCAACGGGAGTCGGTGGACGGGCGGATCTACCGGGACACCCCCGGCCTGGACCGGGCCAAACCCGCCGGGTCCCAGGACGTGGCCGAGCTGCTCCACTGTGACGGCGCGCTCCGGGCGGTTCCCGCCGGCCTCGCCGGTCCGGAAGAAGCCGTGCTCTTTGCCTCGGAGACGGAATACCTCGCGGACCTGCCCCCATTCTTCCAGTTGCCGCTCTTCGACATGGGCGAGAGCGTTCCCCCGGACATTGGCGCCATCGCCGGGCTGGCCCGGATCGGGAGGCGTTGGCCATGACAAACCCGAAGACCATAGCGCTCGTGGCGGGCATGCACCGCTCGGGCACCAGCGTGGCGGCCAGGGCGGTCCTGTCCCTGGGGCTCCACTTCGGCGACGACCTCATGGAGGAGAGTCCGGACAACCCGCGCGGGTATTTCGAGGACATGGCCATCGTGGACCACAACCGGGCCATGCTGGAGGCGTTGACCGGGGACTCCGCCTTCGGGCGGCTGCGGCCCGAGGGGTTCACCCCGGCCCCGGCCCTCGCGTACGCGGAAAATCACTGCGCGGACGTGGTCCGGGAAAAGTTCGTGGAGTCCGGCGTCACCGGCTGCAAGGACCCGCGCTTCTGCCTGACCTACCCGCTCTGGCGGGAGGCCTTCGAGGCGCACAACGTCATTCCGTCGGTCATCGTCCCGTTCCGCAATCCCCTGGAGGCCGCGCGGTCCCTGAACGGCATCCACCAGGTTCCGGTGGAGCTGGGCCTGAAGCTGTGGTTCGCCCACAACCACGCCGTGCTGCGCAACCTCGCGGACCGGGGAATGCTGCTCCTTTCCTTTGAAAGCATCCTGGCCGACCCGCTCGGCACCCTCGATGTCCTTCGGGGATTCCTGGGCTTGGACGGCGACGGCTCGGGCGAGGAGTTCGCCGCCCAATTCCTGAGCCGCGATCTCAAGCACTACACCCTGTCCCCGGACGACCTGAAGGACGCCTGCGCGGACTGCCCCGAGGTGGCCGAGCTCTATCGCACCCTGACCGACTACGGCCACGGGACCGTAATATCTTCCAGCGACGCCCGCGCAATAGCCGAACGCACGGACCCCGGCGGACGCGCGGATGCCGGTCCTTTCGGGCTGGGGTTGCTGCCTTACGCGCCGGAAGCGCAGAAGAACGTGTTGAATGGAGTAGGGACCGAAGAGGGGAACGGAGACCCGGGAGGGGCGCGGGAACAAACGGGCTAGGCAGGGGCCGACGACGGATTTCTCAAGGGATTGCTTCGGCGGCGGACTCCAGCCACGGCTCGTAGTGGGGGCCTGCCAATTCTCGGTAGAGGTTTTCCAACCCCATGTTCTCGATCATTGCCTTGAGGTAGATTTCTTTCCATGTCAGCCCGTACCAGGGCTCGTCCAGGAGCCAGGCCAGCAGCGCCTGTCCGAAATCCAGGAGCAAGGACCGGGGATACTTCGGGAACAACCGGAAAATCAGCCAGCACGCCAGGGAGCCGCCGCAGTGGAAGAGGACCACGGGGGGGTGTTTGCGCCCGGACTTTTCGTCCAGAAACGCCCGTATTCTTCGCAGGATGTCGAACCGGGCCGCGAAGCTGTCCGTGTGCGCTATGCGGATGAGCGTGAAATCGGCGAGTCTCATCCGGCTGCCCAGGGAGGAGAACCAGACCGGGCCGACCACGGCCACCGGGTTGTCCCTGATCCAGGTCGGGAATTCCTTTATTCCCCCGCTGACCACCCAGCGCTTCATGACTGTCCCGTCGATCAGCTCCTCGGAGGGAGCTATGCATTCGGCGAAGGCGTCCAGCTGCTGCCTGCAGATGTCGTTGTTCTCGGCATCCTGGTCGGGGAAGACGAACAGCCGCCCGTCCAGAGTCGGGTAGCCTTTGAAGGCCACGCCCCGCCAGACATTGCCGCGTAGGGGGGAGCGGACGTATCCGGCGAGGTCGTGCATGAAGTTATGGATGAAGAGATTCCTGAACGGGGTGTTCTCCAGCAGCTGCCAGGCGAGCCGGGCCGCACCGTTGCACAGTTCCCGCTCGGAGACGGTGTTGGTCCCGAGCCGTTCCCTCAACTCGTGCATGGCTTTGTTCAGGATGCGCATGCAGGTCCAGAACCCGTGAGGGTGCTTGTAGAAGACGAACCCCTCCCCGGACAGGATCCTGTCTCGGAATGCCTCGGCGGGCGGAGCCTTCAGCTCGTATCTGTTCCCGTTGTGCGCAAAGGAGACGGTCTCGGCCAGGGCGAAGCGGCGAGACTGTTTGGTGGTGCAGGCGTCGTGCTCCGACAGGTTGGAGTCGCTTTTCGACGCATGGTACGGGTGGAGGTCCAGGCCCGGAAACAGGCTCGACAGCGGCGGCGGCAAGGTCGTACCCGGGCGGGCGGCGAAATGGCGGACCGGGTCGAGATCCGAAAAGTCCGTTTCCGGGTGGGCGAGGATGTAGGACAGCGGGTCGAAGTCGGGGTGGGGCATCGGCCCCATGGACCGGACCTCGCCCTGGGAAGATCCCCGGCCGCGGAGTTCCCGCCCGAGATCGTCGCCCGATCGGGGGCGGTGGATATCGCCGTCGAACGGTTTGTTCTTTTGCATGTCGTGCTTCAATGTTTTCTGTATTTACAACGGATAACCCGACACACGCCTGCAAGTCGAGGGATTAACACTCCCGGATTCATATTCAAGTCAGGGTCGACAGGATGGACGAAACCCTGTTCAGCCCCATGTGGAACCGCCCGGCGTGCAGGGTCCCCTCCCTGGCGATGGCGGCGCGGGTCTCTTCCTGGTTGCGAAGCAGGTCCACCGCCGCGGCCAGCGCCTCCAGGACCGACTGCTCGCTGAAGGCGTCGAAGAGGTAGGCGTGGCGCAGGTGCTCGATACGGTTCTCGAAGGGCAGGACCGGCCGGTCGAGAAAGGCCATTCCCTGTCCGGCCAGGGCCTCCCAGGTCCTCGAATCGCCGTCCCAGTCGTTGGGCAGCACGGTGAAGACGATCTTGGACGCGTTCAGGGCCCGGTAGTACGCGGCCCAGGGGGAATCGTCCGCCGCCTTGGTGATGGACCGGCGCCCGATCCCGCCGTCGGTGGTGGTCACGCCCATGTTCACGCGCAGGTCACCGAAATCGTAGTCGGCGATGATGTCTCTGACCGCCTTGCGCTTTCCCTTCACGTTCTCAGGGAACATGTAGGAGATGTCGAAGGCGAACTCCCCGGACCGGAAGCCGGGGTTGAAATACGACTTCAGCGCGCCGTAGGCGATGGGGTGGACCGTATGCTTGCCGATGCGGATGAACCGGGCGTTGGGCGGGACCTCGCGGGGCCACGACCGCTTGAAGTAGCGATGGGACCGGGCGAGCTTGTCCATCTCGATTCGCGGGCTGTCCTTGAAGTCCAGGTACACGAGCTTGCGGTACAGGTCCCGCTCCCGGATGAACGCCTTGATATCCTCGTCGAAGAAGTGCTCGTCCTCGAACTGGAAGATGTAGTCGCAGGTTTCCAGCGCGGCATGGATGTCCGGGGCGGCCTCGGTCACTGTTTTGCCCATGACGGATTCCGCCCGGTTGAAGGAGAGGTCGAGCTCTCGATGCGCCAGAAGGCCCTCGGTGATAAGGATGCGCTCCCTCGCGTTGGCCTGTTCGCTGGTCAGGAGGACGATGTGCATCACAACCCGCCGTAATAGTCGAAGACCTTCACCTGGTCGGGGGCCACCGGCATGTGTCTGAGCTGCTCGTACACGTCGGTCTTCTTCCACTTGTCCAGGTTGTGCGGCTGGATCGCCTTCAGCTCGCCTCGGATGCCGGGCGAGGCCGTCAGGTCCACGTCCATGAAGGCCGAGAGGTCCCCCATGACGCGTCCTGTATCCAGCAGGAACTCCTCGTAGCGGATCACGAACCGGTTCTCGGCCGGGATCAGCTCGTGGTTCTCGATCCAGACGCGGTTCCAGTCGAACCACTGGTCCCAGCAGTCCTTGAGGGTGAAGCGCATGCCGCCCGCCACCCGGTCCCTGGGGTTGAGGTGCCGGACCAGGGATTCGGCCACGGCATAGGGGTTGCGGATGACGAAGACGAACCGCGCCTCGGGGAACAGGTCCACGAGTTCGGGGATCTGGAACACGTATTCCGGGTACTTGTCCCCCCAGTAGGCCACCTCGGACGCGCCGAGGGTCATGGTGTCGTAGGACAGCGCCTGGAGAAATTCCCGCTTTTGGCCCTTGTCCGCCCATGCCTCGAGACGCCCGTCGTTGAAGTAGCCGAGGAGCGTCCGCTCGAAGCTGGCCAGGATCTTCTCCCCCTGCGCGTCGATGGGCATGCCGCGCGGGGCCTTGAGCATGTGGAGGACCTCCATGAACCTGGGCTGGCGGAAGGACCCCCGGTCACGGATGTAGTTCCAGAAGAACAGGACCATGTACCGGAACACCGTGGCCTCGCTCCAGAAGAAGCCCTTCTCGTGGAGGCCGAGGACCTTGGCCAGGTACGTGGTGCCGGAACGCTGGCATCCCAGCATGATGACGGGGCGCTGTGTGATGTCGCTCATGTATCAATCCTCCCGTGAATCCAGATAGGCCAGCGTGTCCAGCCCGTGGTGGTGCAGCTGGTAGCCATGGGCCCGCAGCAGCCGCTCGCACAGCTGCTTCTGCTCCCCCAGCTTGCCGCGTTCGAAATCGATCATCTTGATGATGTTGAAGTCATACCCTTCGACATCGATGGAGAACATGTCCACCCTGGCCATCCCGTCGTTTGCCCCGATGACCACGAAGCTGAAATCGGGGATGGCCCGGGCGAAGCGGTCCACTATCTCGTTGAATGTCTGCATCATCGTTCTCCTGTATCGTCGGCTGCCCGGCTTTCCCGCACTCCCTGCAGGGACGTGCGCGGCTTCTTCGCGCCGCGGCCTAGGCGTATTCGAAAAGTGCGAAGTCCTCTTTGTAGAATTCCCGTATCCTGTCCGCGGTGGAGGGTTCCGGCACAACGTCGTCGACGGTGACGTTGTCGATCTTCTTCCGCACCAGCGAGCTCTGCACCCGGGCGATGAGCGGGAATCCGATACGCTCCGCGATGTCCTCGGCCCAGACGTCGTCGTACCGGTCCTCCTGCCGGTATATGATGGCCGACTCTAGGTAATATGCGGACTGCGGACGGATGTGGTTGTCGAACAGGTAGTTGTTCTCCCCGTATTTTTTCAGGGTGTCGTCCACCCAGTCGTCGAAGCCCATTTTCACCCGTCCACGATTACGCATCAGGTATTCGCTCTTCATCCGGTTCATGGGATTGCGCACCGTCGTGAATATGAAGGAAAATTTCGAGAAATCGAAAATCCGGGCCAGGTCCGCGCAGTGGAGGTGCTGGGGGGAACAATGGGTGACCTTGTTGATGGTCCCCGGCTCGCCGGTATCGAGATACTTGATGTCGAATCCGTTTCTCTTGAAGAAGCTGACGATGGTCGATCCCCCCGTCTTCGGCACGTGGAGATAGAGCACGTACATGTTGTCCTTTATGAAAACCGGCATGGTACAGCCTCCGACCTGTTGTTGCGTTTTCACCGCCACGCCGCCGCGCGGGCGGTCATGCGAAATCCCGGCAGGTGAGCGCTTCCTTGAGCGCCCTCGGATCAATCGTCCATGGTGCGACGTGGGCCTCGGCCGGGGTCACGGAACCCAGTTTCAAGCCCTTGGCCACGTCATCGTTCAACCGTCCCTTGAGAAGCCGGAAATGGAGCGCCTTGGTCTCGGCCACGGCGTGGTGTATCTCGTTTTCGCGCAGGGGCGACATGAGACAAATCAACGTCGATCCGGGCTTGCTCCAAATGGCGTTGTGCAGGGCGCTGCCGTCCTCGCCCGCAATGATGCCAGCGTGATAGAACAGGGCGACCTGGTCCGGGAAGGGGAGCTTTTCCGGCTGCACGCAGGCGAACCCGAGCTGGCTGAAGATTCCTTCCACCTGGGCCGCGTTGATCATCCTCCGCTTCGCCTTGTTCGGCTCGGCCTGGTGAAAGGCGGTCCGGCTGATGAATACCCTGTCCGCCCTGACCGCGGGCGTTTTCGTCGCCATGGATAGGAGCTGGTCGTAGACTTCACCCCGGCTACGGTCCAGGTAGGTGTTGTTGCGCGCACAGGTTGCCGCATACAGGGTGCCAACCCGCAGGCAGTCCTCCAGTTCGTGCCGAGGTCCCATTGGGGGCATTTCCCTCAAGAGCCGTTTTTCGGGGATGCCGATGCGCTCAAGCAGGCGGACGGCATACTCCGGTATGTTCCTGCGGACCAGAAAAGGGACGTCCGGGGGCAGGTTGTCGCGCCCGACCACGGCCTGCGGCAGGAGATCCAGCAGCCAATGCCCGTAGATGCTGTCGCCGGCCTGGGCCAGCATGAACGCCTTGGGTAGGCGGCGGAAATCCTGTTTGTGGGGGATCACTTCCGCAGCGCCGGCCAACAGCTTGTTTTCGTTGTTCACGTCATGGATCAACGACGTGCCGACCACGGCCCGCCCCTGCGCCGTCAGAATGGCGCTTCTGCCGGTGACAATGGCGTCTTCGATCCCGAGCAGCGTCGGCGGGGTGGTCATTCTCTGGTTCCTCGCGGGAAGGGGCTCCCAGCGGGGGCTTTGAAGCGTCATGTCGAGGACCTTGCCGGACGCCCATCGTCCGGTCGGTACGCTTTTTCCCAGCACTTGAATGTCGACGTCGTCGGGCCTGGGCAGACCCTGTATGACGATGGTGTCTATATCCACTACCGGCAATCCGTGTTTCCGTTGCATCGATGCATTCCTTCGAGGGGCCGATCCCGCTCGCCGGGATGGCCCTTGATTCCTTGTATGACGTTCTTGCGCCTGCGGTCCGTCAGCGCCGGGCCACCAGGGTGAAGATCCCGGAAAACCCGCCGCCGGCCACCGCGTGGGCCAGCGAGGTCTCGTAGACCATCTCCGCGGAGGAGAACCCGCTCGCCCTGGCGCGCCTCAAGATGTTCCAGCCGGGAATCTCGAAGACCAGGCTGCCCTTGGGGTCCACGGGATTGCCGTGGTACTGGGGTTCGTCCAGGTACTCGATCCCGTCCTCGGTCAGCCGCGCCTTGATGAGGGACTCCGGATTGCCCATGGCGAAGGGGAAGGTGGTGATCAGCGCGCCGCCGGGGCGCAGCACCCTGGCCACCTCGCTCAGGCAGAGGTCCACGTCGGGGACGTGTTCCAGCACGTCGTTGACCACCACAGCGTCGAATGCGCCGTCGGGAAAGCTGAGCTTCTGCAGGTTCTCGTGGCGGATGGGATAGAGGGCGGCCTGGTCCTCGGGCGACGGGGCGTACTCCGAGCCGATGAACTTCACGTAACGGCCCCGCAGCAGCAGGGCGAAATCGGTGACGGCCTCCGGGGCGTATATCCGCATCTCCCTGTCGGGCCGTTCCCCCTGGAAGCGGCTCAGTTCGAGCCAGACCGCGCGTTGGCGGCTGTTCAGCCCGCCGTGGCAAATGCCCTCGCGGTAGTTGGAGCCGAACTGGATTTCGTCCGGGGCGACATGGCGGAGATGGAAGGGGCAGTGGAACCCCTGACGCCGGATGACGTCGACGAGGGCGCCGAGATACTGCGGCGTATTGATGAACTTGTTTTGGGTGAAATAGGATTTCCAGAGTTCAAAGCTGGAAATTCTGGCATATATTTCCGCTGGGTATTCAGTCCCGGGGAGCGTCGCGGCGCTGTGCAGGATCTGGTTTTCCTTGAGTTGGGTCGGCATGTTTCCTCCGAATACGCCGTGTCGGCAATTGTCCTGACCGACCGACATCACATCACGTACCGACCGTAGTCGGTGTCATAGCCGAAGAAATCGAAATCAATGGCATAGTGTAGACGTATCATCTTGAGACATTTTGCAGGCAGCATGTTTTTTTCGCAGGTGGTTATCCTGTTTAGTTTCGGGATAGTCCCTCCTTTTTTCCTGTCCACCCCGAGCAGACCGCAGACTCTGTCGATTTCAACATTCATGTTTTCAACCTTGCAGACATGATCGACGCCGATGAGGGGCCCATTGCCTCTCTCTCTCAACCAGCTGACCTGGGGCAGAAAAAGCTGATCCGGTCCCATGTCGGTCTTCCACTCCCCCGATTCCACGAATTCCGCGTATGACTTGTACTTCCTGAACGTGTCGTATCCGTCCCACTGGGACCATTTTCGCAAGAATTTGTAGGCTGAAAACAGCCTGTCATACGGATTCCTCACGAAAACGAACGTCTTGTAACCCGCGAAACGCTCCACACCCATGACCGTCTGGATTTCGTGCACTGTGGAATGCTTCCTGAGCTTGAACCGCTTGTAGTATTCGAGCTGAAGCGCTTCGCCCAGATACGTGGCCCCGACCTCCAGGTCGCAATACCGGCTGTAATTGGAGAAGAACATGGCGACGGACGTCCCGGCGGCCTTTGGGATATGTATAAAGATGACTTTCTTAGTGTTGTTGATGATGCACACGACCAACCTCCATTTCGGTATGTGGCTGTTTGCTAGAACGTCCGGACCTGGACGTTGCCCTGTCCCGCGCTCCTGCGGGCCAGTCCGTCCAGTGCGCCGAAGACCTCGGCGAGCCAGTCGGGGACGGCTTCGGGCCGGGCGCGGTGCAGGTGGTATTCGCGGCTGCTGATGGGGCCGAGACGGCCCACGCGCATGCCCGTCAGGCGCAGCACCGGGGCCAGGTCGCGCAGCTCCTCCGGGGTGGGCTGGGCCAATTCGGCCGCCGGGGGCAGGGCCTGGGCGATGAGTTCGCCCATCTTGACGTCCAGGGCGTGGAATCCCTGGAGCTCGTTGATGTCGATGTACATCTGGCTGACGGCGGAGAGCTGCTCCAGCGCGCCGTGCACGTCGCCCAGCGCGACCTTGACCTCGGCCAGGGCGGTGCGTAGCCGCACTCTGGTGGACATGTCGTTTTCGAGGGTCAGGGCGCGTTCCAGGCTCTGTTGCGCCTCCTCCCTTCCTCCGGCCGCGAATTGCAGGGTACCCAACTCCTCCATGAAGAAGACGTCGAACAGGTCCCTGGACGCCAGGTCGTTGAGCAGCTTGAGCGCGATGCCCTTCCTGCCGAAGGCGAGCAGGCAGCGCGCCTGGGTGATGGTGAATTCCTGTCTGCCGGTCTCGCTCTCCGGGGTCCGGGCGATGGTGGCCTGGGCCTCCCTGGCCTTGCCCTGCGCGAGATAGGCCCTAGCCAGCCCGATGTAGCCTTCGCCCGCGTCGGGGTAAAGCTCGATGACCTTGCGGAATTCCGACTGGGCCTCGGCCTGCCGGCCGCTTTCGAGACGCACGTACCCTCCGGCCACGAGGTCGAAGAAGCGCATGTCCCGGACCTGGCGGAACTCGGCGATGGTCTCGGTCGGAAACATGGTGCTCAGCAGAATCCTGCTGACGCTTTCCCGCGAGTGGCGCTCCCGGATGTGCTCATATCCGTTGCGGGACAGCCGCTCCCACAGCTCCCGGTCGTTGTAGAGCCGGGCGATGGCCTTGGCGAAGGACGCCGGGTCGTCGGCCAGGAGCACGTTCTTCTCGTGGGTCAGGCCGATGCCCTCCGCGCCCACGGTGGTGGACACGTTGGGGGTGCCGTAGCCCATGGCCCGGCAGAGCTTGCCCTTGATGCCCGCGCCGTAGTTGATGGGCACCAGGCCCACGCGCATCTTGCTCAGATACGGTTCGAGCTTGGGGACCCAACCGGTGATGACGGTGTGCTCGTCCGCCAGCTTCTTGAGGGAGTCCGGCGGCCCGTCGCCCACCAGGTACAGGGGCACATCGCCCAGCTCCTTGCGGATGTGGGGCAGAATCTCGCTCATCAGGTACATGGCCGCGTCCAGGTTCGGGGCGTGGCGGAAACCGGCCAGGAAGACCAGCCCCTCGCGTTCGTCGAAGCCGGGAACGTCTCTGGACAGCGGGAAGGTGTCCGGGACGTAGGCCGCCTGGCGGATGCCCAGGCCGCGTTGCAGAAAATCGCTCTCCTCGGCGGTGGCGGTGAACACGCAGTCGGTCTGGCGGTAGGTGGCGAGTTCCTGGGCCTTGCCCTCGGCGTAGTCCACCCAGCGGGACGGGGACCCGCCGGAGCGGCGGCACTCGCGCCCCTTGCGCAGGAAATGCAGGTCCACGGAGTCCATGAAGATGCGCATGCGCAGCCCCAGGGCCTTGATGTGGTTCAGGACGAACCCGCCCTCGCGGTGGCTGAACAGGAGCGCGGCCTCGAAGTCGTGCCCGGTCAGCACCCTCTGGATGGGCGGCAGGGGCTGGGACACGTCCATCTTGGAGGGCTGGAAGGCGTTGAGGCCGTGCACGACCACGCCCATGCGCCGGAGCCGCTCCACGTAGGGGACCAGCGAGACGTCCGGCGGACGCTCGGTGACGTTGCGGGCCAGGTAGGTAACCTGGTGGCCGGACTCAACGAGATATTGCAGGAAATGGTAGAAGCGCAGCGCACCGCCCTGGCGGTCGTACTGGGGCGGTTCGTCTGCCGCGGCCAGGACCTGGGGTTTGCCCCGGAACCTGCGGTCGATGAGCGCGCGGACGTTTGCGCCTGTCTTGGGCCCGGGCGCGGGCTGCTTCCTGAGTTCGGCAGCCCACTTCTCGATGAATTTCTCGCGGTTGATCTCCTGGAACCGCTTGAACCCCTTGGTCACGTCCGTTCCTGCGGTCTTGCCCTCGTGGTGCACGACCACGCTGCGCGGCTCGTAGAAGACCTTGAGCCCCTTCTCGCGGACGGTAAAGCAGAGGTCGGTGTCCTCGTAGTAGGCGGGCTGGTAACGGGCGTCGAAGCCGCCCAACTCGCGAAAGAGGTCCGTGCGGACCATGAGGGCTGCGCCCGAGCAGTAGTCCACTTCGCGGAAGGAGCAGTATTCCGGGTGGTTGGGGTTGTCGAACTTGCCGAAATTGTTACCGGTGGCGTCGGAGTAGATGATCCCTCCTGCCTCTTGAAGCGTGCCGTCGGGGTAGACCAGCTTGCAGCCTGCCGCGCCCGCTCCTGGTTCGGCCATGGTCTCCACCAGGGGCGGGAGCCAGCCGGGCTGAACTTCGGTGTCGTTGTTCAAAAAGATGACGTACTCGCCTTCCACGCTGCCAAGGGCGCAATTGTTGCCGCCCACGAATCCGAGGTTCTCCTCGTTGCGGATGACCTTGACGTTGGGATGGCTTGCGGCGAACTCGGCGAGCATGTCCGGTGTGGAGTCGCTGGAGGCGTTGTCCACGACGATGAGCTCGAAGCGGCTCGTGTCCGTGTTGGCATAGAGCGCCCTAAGGCACTGTTTTGTATACGCTACCTTGTTGTAGCAAAGGACGATTATGCTGACCGGGGTCGCCATGGGGCACCTCACTTTTGCAGGGGGGCGACGGGTTGCTCCACAACCTGAAGCCCGCTGACATTGACTGACAGAATTCTGGGATCGGGACCGATTCCGGCGGCGCAGGGCGACGAGGCGAAGCTGCTGCGGAGCGTCAGGGTCAGGGTCCTTTGCCCGGTTTGAGGCAATCCAAGCAAGATTTGTTCCGGCTTGTCGCCGGTCACGGTCACCGAGGTCTCGCCGTGGCCGTCCAGGGAGATGTTCAGGGAGAGCTGCCCCGTCGGGGACGAGCCGAGCAGGGTGGACCGTGCGTTGAAGGAAAGGACGAGGGTTCCGGTGGCCTTGGAGCCGTCCACGAGGATGGTCCCCTGTCGTCCCATCCAGGCCCCCTGGTTCTTGACGACTTCGAACCCCGCGCCCAGGGCGGCCAGGGGCTCGCGAGCGGAAAGGGTCGTGCAGCCCGGACCGGACCGATCCAGGAATCGGGAATAGAGGTCCGCGCCGCGCTCGGACAGGCCGTGCGCCCTGGCGGCGAGCAGGCTGTAGCCGCTGTCCGCCGAGGCCGGTCGGATCATGGCCAACGCCTCCCGGACCTGATCGGGGGAGGCTTCCAGTCCGAAGCCGTGGAGCAGCCGCGTGAGCTCGCCCTGGGGATCGCGGCGCAGGACGTCGAAGTGGACGGCCATGTCCATGGCCGGGTCGAAGTCGCGCTCGATGTGTTCATAATACCGCTGCCACAGGGCCAGCCCGGCGGTGATGGAGCTGCCGGAGCGCCGTTGCAGCGACAAGGCCACGTCCAGGGGATTGCGCAGGCAGACCAGGAACCGCGCGCCGGGGAACAGCGAGCGCCAGAACCCCATGAACAGGCTCGCCCTGGGGTCCTTGAACCCCCAGGTATCGTGCCCCCGGTACCGCGAGGCGGTCATGCGGGCGTCCTCGGCTAAGGCCACGGACCGGTCCCAGGCCGGGGCGGGCTCGGCGTCCGGCGGGGCGTCCCACCCGAACCCGGCGCGGACCAGCGCGTTCTCGTGCATGTTCACGATTTCGTGGTTCTCGTAGAACCCGGTGGGGTTGTCGTCCTGGTGCAGCATGAGCAGGCTCTCCGGGCTGACGTCGAGTCCGCAGGCGGAGAGCAGGCCAGCCACCAGCGAGGTGCCGGAACGGTGCATTCCGCAGATGATCAGGGGGGGGGTATTCATATCGCCGCTCCTTTCTTGTTCCTTGGCGTTCAGTCGGGGCCTGCTGTCAGACCGTCCGCGCGATCAGCTCGTTCCAGGCGGACAGCTGCCTGTCCACGTTGAACAGGTCCATGGCGGTCAGGCGGGCATTGCGGCTGATCTCGCGCCGTTCGGCGTCGTGCTCCAGGAGCCAACGGACGCGTTCCGCCAGTTCCTCGGCGCTGTCGCCGCAGAACCCGTTCACCCCGTTTTCGATGAATCGGTCCGCGTCGTGGTTGCGCAGGGTGACCGGGACGGTCCCGGCCATCATCGCCTCGGCCCGGATCAGGGGCATGGGCAGATGGACGGTGGGGTTGAGAAAAACTTTGTAATCGCCGACGTAGGCGGCGCGGTTCTGGAACCGGGCCACGCTCCATTCCGGGCTGTCCAGGACATAGCCGGAATGCGCCTCGGGCGGGGCCGCGCATTCCACGGCGCAGATCCCGTCGAGCAGCGATTCCACCCGGCGGCGCACCGCGTCTCCGTGGACCAGGGGCTGGTCGTCGAAATCGGCGCGCGGCAGGGTCAGGCAATCCCCGGCGTGGCGGCCCGGAGCGTACTCCACGGGAGAGAGGCCGGGGTGGATGACGGTGCAGTCGGCGAACCCCCACTCCTCGCGGGCCTGATGCGAGGCGCAGACCACGGGGATTTGACTCAGGAGTTTCCGCAGGGATTCCAGCCCGGACGGGACGACCGCTCCCGGCGCGAGCCCGGCGTTCGGGGGTTCGCCTTCATATATCGGCACCGCGCCGTGGCACAGGCCGATCCTCGGGATGTCCCGGGTCAGTTCCAGCATGGTCAAAAAGGTCCTTGCCCGCTGTTCCGGGCAGGACCGGCAGTATTCCGGGGAGAGCACGTACCCGTCAAAGGGCAGGATGGCCAGGTCGAACTCTTTGGGGTCGATGGTCTCAAGGGCGGCGAACCGGGCGTTGCGGGGCAGGGGGCGCTGCGCAAAGGCCCACCGTGCGTCCGGGCCTTCGGTGACCAGGGTGAAGCGGTGGTTGAGCTTGAAGAGTTCGTACAGGTAGGGGACGTCCCAGCCGTAGGTCAGGACCCTGAGCGGTTGCAGTTCGCGGATCGTGATGTTGGCGCGGGTCGGCTCCTTGTAGCGTCCGAGGGCTTCGCGGAACTCCGGGGCCTCCTTGAGGCTGGAAATCCGCCGGAGCATGTCCGCGGTCTTGTTCTGGAAGAACTGCCGTTCCACCAGCGCCAGGTCCGGGTATTTGGCCAGGAGCTTGTTCCAGTTGCGCAGGGCGGCGATGGTCTTGTTCTCGCTGTAGGAGTTGTCGCTGTGGCGCATGTGGATGAACACGGACCTGTCCAGGTAGCGGATGTTCTTCCCGTTGAAATAGAGGCGCGCGCCCATCTCGATGTCTTCGCAGGCATAGCCGGAATCCTTCTTGGTGGAGTAGGCGAAGTCCTCGTCGAAGTACTCTCCGTCGAGGGCCTCCTTCCTGAAGGAGACGCCGCGGGTGACGAAGTTCAGGTACCCGTTCAGCGGCGTGAGCAGGGCCTTGAAGCTGAGCGGCGTGGGCTGGAGGAGGCGGGTCTTGACGATGGCCTCGTTGATCTCGCAGGAGGTCAGCCAGCTGTTGGCGGTCTCGTAGTTGATGTCGAAAAGGGAAAAACCGATGACCGCGTCGCAGTCCCCGAACCGGTAGGCCAGGGCGTGTTCACTGAGGCTGGCGGTGCTGAAGAGCACGTCGCCGTCCGAGATGACGATGATCGGCGCCAGGGCCGCCTCGATCCCCCGGTTGCGGGACACGCAGTTGCCGGAGTTGACCTCGTTGCGCAGGATCTGCACGCGCATGTGGCGGTTCATGCGGTTCGCCAAGCGCTTCTCCTCCAGCCAGCTCTCTATCCGGGCCACGGTGTCGTCCGGTGAGGCGTCGTCCACCAGGATGACCTCGTAGGGCCGGGCCAGGTCCTGCCGGTTGATGGCCTCCAGGAAAGCCATCATCTCCACCGGCTTCTTGTAGATGATGCTGACAACGCTGATGACCGGACGGGCCGGGTCGTCCTCGCAAGGCCGGGCGAAGCGGCGCAGGGAGAATTCCCCCTTTGCTGTCAGCTTGGACAGCACCGCGTCCATCACCGGCAGGGAATCGCTCCTGTCCTCGAAGGGGTGGTAGAGCAGCCGGAGGGGGGCTTCGGCCTCCTGCCAGCGGAGGAACCCCTCGTAGTCCCAGGTCAGAGCGCAGATCCGGGTCAGGGGAAGGACGTCCTGGGCGAGGAGCCCGCGCAGGTCGCGGTGCGGATCGCCGCCGAGGTAGACAAGGGTCGCGTTGTTCCGGGCAAGGGCGGACAAGCGGTCGCCGTCCAGACGAGCCAGGGCGGACGCACCGACCACGAAGCCGTCGAAGCCGGTTTCCCCGCCGGTCCACTCCGCCACCGGGATCGGGGTGGCGCAGCCGTTCTCCCTCTCGGCGCAGCGCGCGGAGAACAGCTCCCACGCCGACCGCTCCCCGTCATCCGGGTCGCCGACAAAGGCCAGCCGCCCTCCGGTCATATCCAGGTATTTCCGGCTGAAGAAGCCGCCCGCCCGGGGGAGGGGGACCGGCCCTCGACCGAGCCGTGGTTGACGAAATGCCGGTAGGCCGAGACCCCGGCCTCCAGGACGTCGTCGTTGTCCTTCAGGTAGAACGGAACGTCCAGGTCCGGCCCCGGATTGAGCCGCATGGCCTCGCCGTAGCGCACGAAATGTTCAAGAGGGCTGTAGCGCAGCATGCGCACGCAGGGATAGTTCTCGGAGTAGTACGCGTCGTCGAACAGACGGCAGGGCGAACAGCCCCGGGGCTCCATCAGGTAGTGCTTGAGGCAGTCCCGGCAGCCCGCACCGTTGTCCGGCAGTTGGGAGCGGTACAGGGGCTCGTCGAAGAGCCCGGACTCGGCGATGTTCCGATAGGCGATGCCGCGCAGCTCGAAGGAGACGGCCCGGTGGATGTCCGCCAGGACCGGGTCGGTCTCGAGACGGTCGAAGATGCCCGCGAAGGCCGTGCAGTAATGAAGAATCCTGTCGTCCGCCCAGGAATTCAGGTCGTTCACAGTCTTGTCCACCTGCCCGATGAGGCGCGCGGCCTCCTTGAGCTCGGCCTTCTGGTTTTGCAGCACCAGGTCGGGGGACAGGGCCGCGGTCATCTTTTCGGTGTCCGCGCCGGTGCCCCGCAGCCGCTGCTTCAGGGCCTGCATCAGCCGGGGAAAGTCGCTGTAGCGGACGATGGATTCTGCGGCGGCGAAGTCCGCGTCCACGTCCCTGCGCAGAACGGAAAGCTCGTCGAGCAGGGGGCGCAACGCGGCCAGGGCCTGCCCGGCTTGGGCCGCGGGCTCCTCCCAGCCGCGCTCCAGGGCCAGGGCCCTGCGCTTCTCCGTCTTTTCCTCGCCCGCGCGCAGGGCTGCGCGCAGGTCTTCACCGCGCTCCTGGAGCATGATCAGGGCGAACTGGGGGAGCGGCTTCAGGCGGAGGTCCAGGAGGGTCCGGCCCAGCGTGCTCAACAGGGTGAATACCCCTCGAAGACTGCCGTTGTTGTCGGACATGACGCTACCCCTCGAAATGGTGTTTGGAGTCCGCCCTGATCGCATCGAAGACGCGCTGACAGGAGTTCCTGTCGTGGTGGGCAAAGGTGTTCTGTTCGCGCTCTGCGTACTCCGGGGCCGGGACGCCCCCGGCGCGCAGGGCGTCTTCCAGGGCCGCGATGAGCGCATCCCTGTCGCGGCAGACCGGGCCGAATCCCATGGTCGAATAGTGGAAGAAGCCGGTCTTCCGGTTCTGCCTGCGGGCATACCCCGCCTCGTCCTCGGGCTGGTAGTAGAGCACGGACCGCTTGGCGTGCGCCATGTCGAAGGCGACCGAGGAAAAATCCGTGATCATCACCCTGGATCGCTTCATCAGCTCCATCAGCGAGCCGTGCCGCTTGGACCGCTTGTCCACGTAGGCGGGGAAGGGCATCCCGTCCAGGTACTCCTCGAAGCCGGGGTGGGCGAAGAAGACGACGTTGTAGTCGTACTTGTCGAGCAGGGCCTTGAGGCGCGGGTCGTCGAAGACGTCCTTCCACGTCGCCACGTAGCTCGACGAATAAAAGGCTTCGTTGCGCTCCCGGCGCTGCCCCTTGCCGTCCCACTCGCCCACCAGATCGGACCGCCAGGTGGGCATCACGAGCAGGGTGTTCTCCTGTTCCACGGGTTCCAGCAGCTTGTCGAACCGTGGGAAGCTCGTCAGCCGGACCTCCTTTTCGGTCATGATGTAGGCGGTCCCGTCCGAGACGATGGAGGCGTATTCGGCAGGGCTGGCCGTGACGAACAGGTCGATGGGCACGGGATTCAGCCAGGAGGAGATGTCCTCCTTGGTCACGCCGTGCTGCAGGCAGATGAATTTCGGCCGTTGGAAATCGCTGTAGTACCGTTCCTCCAGGGGGGCGTAGATGTAGACGTCCATCTGGCTGGAGACGAGTTTGCTCGCCGACAGGAACAGTGCGAAATGTTCCATGGTGCCGTGGGGCACGAGGCGGAACCCTTCCGCCTGGAGCCTCGGCCAGTCGTGGGACTCCTGGTTGAGCACGAACCAGGCGTTGACCTCGGGGTGCTCGCGACGCACCCAGCGGTAGAGATGCTCCGCGTTGTCGTCGGCCTCGTTGTCCCTGTCGATGAACAGCCAGGCGTCCCTGAATTTTTCCCGGACGGCGGGGGATGCGGCCAGCCGGCGCAGGGCGCGGACGTCCGGGGGGAAGCCCGCGTCGTTCAGGGGCCTGGGCGCAAAGGCGGCGCGGAGCTGGGACGCGGTGTGGTTCAGTCCCGAATCCTGCCCGCCCACGGTCAGGGCGATGCGCTCGTCCCCGTCGGGCGGAAGCGGCAGCCAGAGGATGCGCTCGAAAATCACGTACCCGTTGCCGGTGTGCACGGTGCGGTTCTTGGCGTAAGCCGGTTGGGCGTCCCTGCCGCCGGAGACGAACCGCTCCTCGGGGCCGCTGTCGCAGAACAGGTAGCGCCCCCGGACCAGCCCGGCCTCGCGGTCGAGCTTGTCGAAGGAGACCTGGCGGCTCCAACCGGCGGCGCGCACCCCCTCGAACCGCTTTTCCTCCATCAGCCGGTTGAACACCCGCTGGGACTCCACCAGCCGCAGCAGGGCGGACTGGTTGTCGCTCTGCAGCACGGCCATCAGGCGGCACAGCCCGGCGTAGTGGGCCGGGTTCCTGCGCAGGACCTCGGCGCAGCGGGCGAAGACCGCGTACCGCTCGGCGATGCGTGCCGTGGCCGCGATCAGCTTCTGCGCGTCCAGCTCGTCGCTCGCGCCCTGGGCGGCCTGGGCCAGGAGGTGGCCCGGATACAGGGCCAGGTAGCCGTCGAAGAACTGGTCGGCCAGCTCCATGCGCCGGTGTTTGCCCGCCTCGCGGTAGAACACGTCGCAGCATTGGAAGTAGTTCTCGTAGTGTTCCGCCGTGTAGCGCGTGGTGGACAGGGACTCCTCGTGCTTCATCCAGAGGTAGACCGTGTCCGGTATCCAGACCATGCGCTTGATGTGGAAAAACAGCTTGTTGAGCAGGACGATGTCCTCGGCGGTGCGCATGTCCTCGCCGTTGAATATCTTGTGGCGGCGCAGCAGCTCGGTGGGGAAAAGCCAGGTCCAGTGGGCGCACAGGAACGGGTTCACGCCCACGCGCTCGGCCTCGTCCACGGGCGAGAACAGCTCGGGAAGCCGGTCGGGCCGGGTCTCGTGGTTGCGCATGGACCCGTCGTCCCCGATCTCGTCGTGGCAGGCGCGGACAATGGCGTTGTGGTGCTTGTAGGCCGTATAGCGGACCTCCAGGGAGGTCTCGGGCAGCAGGTCGTCGGGGTCGGCGAAGCACAGGGTCTCGCCCCTGGCCTCCATGATGCCGGTGTTGCGGGCCGTACCCGCGCCGGAGTTGACCGGCAGCCGCACCAGCCGGAACCGGGGATCGGCCTCGGCCGTCTTCTCGATCAGGGCGGCGCTTTGGTCCGTGGACGCGTCGTCCACCATGACGACCTCGAAATCCCGGAGCGTCTGCCGTTGCAGGGACGCGAAAAAGCGGTCCAGCCAGGGCTGCGCGTTGTAGACGGCGACGACGACGGAAACGGCGGTCATACGGATTTGCTCTCCGGGTCTTGCGGGTTGTGGTTGGCGGCGCGGGCGGGCCGCTTTTGCGGGCGCTGCGCCGGGGATTTGCCGTCCCCCCGCGCACCCCAGAGGTACAGTTCCCTGGAGCGGGCGTCGGTCACCTCCGCGCCCCAGTGCAGGTAGAGCAGGCGCAGGTACTTGTCCCGGATCATGTCGGCCTGGGCCAGCCGCTCGCGGACCACCGCCTCCCGGTCCAGTCCCTCGATGCGGTCGAGGATGGTCCGCACCCTGTTGCGGCGGCGGTGGTGGGCGTCGACCTCGGCCAATCCGGCCAGCCCGACACGCTCGCACAGCTCGGGGTGCGCAAGCAGCCGGTTCGCCTTGCGGGCCGCGTCCCGGGGGTCGTTGAGCTCGTAGGTGAACAGGTGCACGCCGTCCTCGAACAATTGGTCCTGGCCGTTGCCCACGCGCGGGGTCAGCAGGCAGGACCCGGTGGCCAGGGCCTCGAACACGCGGAAATTCAGGTCGCCCCGCTCGGCGATGTTGAGCACGATCCGGGCCTTGGGGAACAGGTTGGCGAAGGTCCCTTCGCGGACTTCGAAATTGTCCACCTCGGTGGCGAACTCGCGCAGGAACTTCGCCCGGACGGGCGATGTCTCCGGGTCCACGCGGCCCACGAACAGGACGTCCCAGATGCGCTGGGGCGCGACCTTGGGCGGGCGCTCGCCCCGGATGGGGAACGGCGGCAGCCAGAAGACCCGGTCCGGCCCGAGGCGCAGGGTCATGCGCGGCAGGTGGTCCAGGAGGCTGACCGCGCACAGGTCGAAGGCCTGG
Organism: Pseudodesulfovibrio indicus; assembly: GCF_001563225.1. Taxonomy (NCBI): domain Bacteria; kingdom Pseudomonadati; phylum Thermodesulfobacteriota; class Desulfovibrionia; order Desulfovibrionales; family Desulfovibrionaceae; genus Pseudodesulfovibrio; species Pseudodesulfovibrio indicus. Next base: position 522,384 of record NZ_CP014206.1, on the reverse strand, counting down.
GCGTAGAACGGGTACCACTCGTGGATGTGGGAATCCACGCAGTAGAACAGGGTCGGGCAGGGGAACCGCTCCAGCCCCACCAGGGGCGGCGGCAGGCTGGCGTCGGCATAGACCACGAAGTCCGGCTCGCGGCCGGTCTCGCGGCAGACCGCGTCCCAGTCCAGGACGCGGGGCGCGGACAGCGCCACGCGCCGCACGTCGTATCCGCATTCCGCGAATTGGGGATGGAGGTAGCCTCCGCCTATCCAGGCAATGGTGGGTCCAGCCGACATGGGTCCGTTCAACTTCCTTGTTGTTTTGTCCCGTCAACAGCAGGGCGGGCGTGGACGGGAATGCCCGCGCCGACCTTCGTAATTTGCCGCCCGGCAACGGTCAGACAGCGTCTTTTTGACGTCCGGGCAATGGTCTAACCGTTTGTAACTGCGTACAGTTTTGCCAGTATTGACGCAAGGGGCGAAATCATTCGGTAACCAAGCAATTAATATGCCAGAAAACCTTGCCTACCTGGGCCCGGCAAGTGCGGGTTGCGGTGCGCCGCGTGTTGCCCCCGGCCCGGGTTTGGCGTAACTAGCTGCCCATGAAAATCGGCGTCCTGCAACTCAACCCCGTGGTCGGGGACATCGACGGCAACGCGGCGAAGATCGTGGCGGCCTACCGGCGCGCAACGGCGCTCGGCGCGGACCTGTGCATGACCCCCGAGATGGCCCTGACCGGCTATCCGCCCAGGGACCTGCTGCTCTATGCGCGGTTCGTGGAGCGGGTGGGCGAACGCGCCCTGGCCCTGGCCCGCGAGCTGGCCGACGGCCCGCCCCTGCTGCTCGGCGCGGTGGAGCCCAACCCCGGCACCGGCAAGCAGGTCTTCAACTGCGCCCTGTGGTGCGAGGCGGGCGCGATCCGCAAGTCCGTGCGCAAGACCCTGCTGCCCACCTACGACGTGTTCGACGAGGCGCGCTATTTCGAGCCCGCGCCCGAAGGGAACGAGCGGGCCAACATCGTGGAGTTCAACGGCCGGACCCTGGCCGTGTCCATCTGCGAGGACGCCTGGAACGACAAGGACTACTGGGACGCCCGGACCTATTCCCGCGACCCCCTGGAGGAGGCCGCCGCCTTCGGCCCGGACGCCATCCTGAACCTCTCGGCCTCGCCCCTGTTCCTGGGCAAGCAGCGGCTTCGGGAGGACATGCTCGGGGCCGTGGCCCGCAAGTACGGCGTGCCCATGGTCTACGCCAACCAGACGGGCGGCAACGACGACCTGGTCTTCGAGGGGCGGTCCTGCGCCTTTGGCCCGGACGGTCGGCTCGTGGCCCGCGCCGCCGGGTTTACCGAGGACGTGCTCCTGGTGGACCTGGACGATTTTTCGGCCAACGCGGTGGCGGACGACGACTTTGCGCCCGAGGCCGAGACCTGGCGCGCCCTGGTGCTCGGCACCCGCGACTACGTGCGCAAGTCCGGCTTCTCCACCGCCCTGGTGGGGCTGTCCGGGGGCATCGACTCCGCGGTCACGGCCTGCGTGGCCGCCGAGGCCCTGGGGCCGGAGAACGTGACCTGCGTGCTCATGCCCTCGCCCTATTCCAGCCGGGGGTCGGTGGACGACTCCCTGGCCCTGGCCGAAAACCTGGGCGTGGAGACCCTGACCCTGCCCATCGAGCCGATCATGCGTTCCTTCGAGACAACCCTGGCCGAGCCCTTTGCCGGGCTGGCCCCGGACACCACCGAGGAGAACATCCAGTCGCGCATCCGGGGCAACCTGCTCATGGCCCTGTCCAACAAGCGGGGCTCCCTGCTGCTGACCACGGGCAACAAGTCCGAGCTGGCCGTGGGCTACTGCACCATCTACGGCGACATGTCGGGCGGGTTCGCGGTCATCTCGGACGTGGACAAGAGTTCGGTCTTCCGGCTGGCCCGCTGGTACAACGAGCACGTGGGGCCGAACATCCCGGAGCCGATCATCACCAAGCCGCCGTCCGCCGAGCTTCGGCCCAACCAGAAGGACCAGGACTCCCTGCCGGACTACGCGGTCCTGGACGCCATCCTGGCCCTGCACGTGGAGCACCACAAATCGCGCCGGGAGATCATCGCCGAAGGGTTCGACGAACCCACCGTGAACCGAATCCTGGACCTGGTCCGGTTCGCCGAGTTCAAGCGCCGCCAGGCCGCGCCCGGCATCAAGCTGACCCCGCGCTCCTTCGGCACCGGCTGGCGCATGCCGCTGGCCTGCCGCCGCGATCTGTAGAAGGCTGTTGAAAAACAGCGATCTGCGGCGTTAAGTGAATTGTAGGCGAGTTTCCGAGCCGTACAAGATCTTATGACTTTGTTATGCTGCAAAAGAGCCAAACCCTCGCGTACAGGGAGTACGCTTCGGCCTTGACTCTTTTTTGCGCCTATCGCTGCTGTCCGCATCCGTAAGGCTCGCGCGGGACCGCTCGCCTAACGGCTGAGGCTGCATCTCACTATTTTTGAACAGCCTTCATGCTGGCCGTTAATTGCAGTCCGGGTTTCGTCAGGATAACCGGGAGGCTCCGTCCGCGGGGCCGGTTCCGGACTTTTTTCTTGGCCGGTTTCATAGTATAGGGGCCCCACGCACCTCACATCCACCACGGGAGCAGGCATGCAGAGCAAGAGGCGACACAGCCGGACGGCGGAGTGGACCAGGAACATCCTGCTGATCCTGGCCGCGGCCGCCGTGATCTTCATCTTTTTCAACCTCGACATCGTGCGCAAGGGAGAGTCCGTCTTTTCCCAGTCCGCGGACAAGAAGCTCAAGTTTGCGGGCGAGCTGCACCGCCGGGACTACGTACCCAAGGAGGTACAGCGGCTCCTGGACTACATCAAGGTGCGCAACAAGCTCATCGAGGAAGTCAGGATCGAGGCCTCGCCCCAGGACCGCTACCGGGAAATCGGCCCGAACACGGCCATCCTGTTCGAGGTCCACGTCACCCTGTCCGACGACTTCACCTTTTCCACCCCGGTGCGCCGCACGCGGCGGGGCGAACTGGTCACATCCGTGCTGGCCAAGCTGGACAAGGACATCCAGGCGTATCTCGACCTGAAGAAGCAGGGCAAGAACCCCTCATCCATGATCAACACCATGTAACGCCATGACCAAGACGTTCGACGCACTCGTCTGCGGCGGCTCCCTGGCCGGGAGCGCGGCCGCCCTGGTCCTGGCCCGGCAGGGGCGGTCCGTGGCCGTCCTGGACCGCGCCGTCTTTCCCCGGCCCAAGCTGTGCGGCGGGCTGCTGACCTGGAAGACCGTCCGGCTGCTGGAGACCCTGTTCGGCGAGACCCCGGCCTCCCTGGCCGAGGCGGGCGCCGTGAACCATGCCTCGGACCGCTACGTCATCCGCACCCCGAACCGGCTCCTGGCCGAAGGGGCCCTGTCGTTTCCTTTCCACTTCTCGGATCGGGCCGTACTCGACGCGCTGCTTCTCGACCACGCCCGGCGCGCCGGGGCCGAAGTCTTCGAGGGGGCCGAGGTCGCAACCTGCGACCCGCGCAACGGCGAAGCCACGCTCAAGACCGGCGAGACCTTCCGGGGACGTTTTCTCATCGGCGCGGACGGGGCCAACTCCGTGGTCCGCAAGTCCTTCCCGAATTACGACCGCGAGAGATGGCGAGAACTGACCGCCCCGACCATCGAGATACAACTCGACGCCGACCGCCTTCCAAGGGTGGTGGAGCACCCCGAATTGTATATCGGCCAGCTGGAGGCGGGCTATGGCTGGGTCTTTCCCAACCCGGGGAAGGCGGTTTTGGGAATCTGCGGCCTTCGTCGCGGAAACGTCAACTTTTCCAGGCTGTTTAGAGAATATCTAGAGATTCTTGAGATCGATCCGAACACGGTTTCCGAGCGCCGGGGGCATCCTTTGCCCTACGGAAACTACCTGGAGGAGCCGGTCTGCGGGGCGACGCTCCTGGCGGGCGACGCGGGCGGGTTCGTGGAGCCGCTGTTCGGTGAGGGCATCTTCTTTGCCCTGTGCACAGGGCGGTACGCGGGCGAGGCCGTGGCCGCGGCCCTGGCCGGGGGGACCGACCCCGGCCCGCGCTACGTGGACCGGCTGCGCCGCTACGTCCTGCCCGAGCTCAGGGGCTCGGACCGGTTGCGCTGGACCCTGTTCCGGTCCATGGGGCTGTTCGGGCCGCGCTCCCTGTCCTGGTTCGTCAAGCTCCTGGGCGGGCCTCTGGGCGACATGGTCCACGGCAAACGATCCTACGCCAGGCTGCGCAAAAAGACCTGGGATTTCCCCACGCCCGCCCGTCCCGCTTGAATCATCGCCCCGGGTCATCTATAAGGGGGGACGGCGGACCCGCGCCGCACCACCACGCAAGGGAGCACTCATGGCCGCAAAGATCCTGATCATCGACGACGAAGAGTCCATCCGTCTTTCCCTGCGCGGCATCCTGGAGGACGAGGGGCTCTCCGTGGTCGAAGCGGAATCCGGCGAACAGGGGCTGGAACTCCTCGGCACCGACATCCCGGACCTCGTATTCCTCGACATCTGGCTGCCCGGCATGGACGGCCTGGAGGCCCTGGAGACCATCTCCCGTGACTACGAGGGGCTGCCCGTGATCATGATCTCCGGGCACGGAACCATCGAGACCGCGGTCAAGGCGCTCAAGAAAGGGGCCTTCGACTTCATCGAGAAACCCCTGTCCCTGGAAAAGGTCGTGGTCTCCGCCCGCAACGGGTTGGAGTTCTCCCGGCTGCGCCAGGAAAACCAGGCGCTCAAGACCCGCATCTCCTCGGAACAGCCCGTCACCCTGACCGGCGAGTCCGCGCCCATCGCCAACCTCCGCGAGGTCATCGGCAGGGTCGCGCCCACCGAATCCTGGGTGCTCATCACCGGCGCGAACGGCACCGGCAAGGAGATCGTGGCCCGGTCCATCCACAACCAGTCCTCCCGCGCCGACAAGCCGCTGGTGGCCGTCAACTGCGCCGCCATCCCCGAGGAACTCATCGAATCCGAACTCTTCGGCCACGAAAAGGGCGCGTTCACCGGGGCGGAAAAGGCCCAGATCGGCAAGTTCGAGCTGGCCGACGGGTCCACCCTGTTCCTGGACGAGATCGGCGACATGTCCCTCAAGACCCAGGCCAAGATCCTGCGCATCCTCCAGGAGCAGGCCTTCGAACACGTGGGCGGGCGCAAGACCATCAAGGTCGACGTGCGCGTCATCGCCGCCACCAACAAGGATTTGCCCCGCGAGATCAAGGCCGGCAACTTCCGCGAAGACCTCTACTACCGGCTCAAGGTCTTCCCCCTGGAACTGCCGCCCCTGCGCGACCGCGTGGAAGACATCCCCCTGCTCATCAACGATTTCATGGATACCCTCGTGCGCCAGCACGGGTTCAAGCCCATCGCCTTCGCCCCCGAATCCATCGACGTCCTCAGCCGCTACCCCTGGCCCGGCAACGTCCGCGAACTCAAGAACTTCGTGGAGCGCATGTTCATCATGTACGCGGGCGAAACCGTCACCCCGGACCGGCTGCCGCCCGAGTTCAAGCCCGCCCGCCCCGCGCCCGAGCCCGGCGAAACCGTACCCGCCGCGCCCATGGACGGCCTGATCAACGACGGGCCCGCCGACCTCAAACAGGCCCGCGCCGACTTCGAAGCCCGGTTCCTCGAAGCAAAGCTCAAGGAATTCGACGGCAATATCTCCCAGCTCGCCAAGGCCATCGGCCTGGAACGCAGCTCCCTGTACCGCAAGCTCAAGGCCTACAACATCCAGGCCGACTAGCGGCCGTCGAGGAATGCCTCCGGCGGCTGGGGGAAGGGAGGGAAAAACCTTTTGAGAAAGGTTTTTCCCTCCCTTCCCCCAGACCCCCATCCCTCCCTTTTCCAAAACTTTTTGTCGCTCGCTTCGCTCGGGTCCGTGCGGGCGCGGGTGGGTGTTGTTTGTGTGGTGGTTGGGGAGGTGTTTGTGTGGGGTGTTGGATGGAGGATGGTCGGTGGCGGACAGGCGGTGTCCCGAAGGGGGCGCGCCGGGCGGCGTGCAGGGACCTCGAAAGGAGGGGGCTTCCTTGTAATCCTCGAACCTCGCGAAGCGACCCAAAAAGTTTGGGAGGGGAGATGGGGTTGGGGGGTCCAGGGGGGAAGGGGAAGAGGGGAATCCCTTTTCAAAGGGTTCCCCTCTTCCCCTTCCCCCCTGGCCGCCGGAGGCAACAAAAGTCCCGCACGGCAAGCCGTGCGGGACTTTTGATGGTTGTCTCTCGGGGCCTAGACTTCGGACAGGCGTTTGGCGAGTTCGGTGCCGTCGGCTGCGGTGGGGTTGGTGGGCAGTGCCATGAGCACGCCGTATCCTTCGCTGGCTTCGTGGAAGTCGTCTTCGGACAGGGCGGTGATCACGGCGGTGAGGGTCATGGCCGAGACCATGAGGATTTCGCGCACCAGGTCCAGGGGTTTTTGATCAGGCAGTCCTTCGTCGATGACCACCAGCACCGGGGATTTGGTGGCGACCCATTCCAGGGTTTGCGCCCCGGACGGGGCCACGCCGATCTCATGGCCGGTCTGTTCTGTCAGGGCCTTGAGGAACGGGGCCAGTTGTTCCGGTCGGTTTGTGGCCGCCACGATGGACATGGCTAGTGACCGCCGCCGCAGGTCTGGTCCACGGTGAACACGGGCAGGGAGTCGCGCAGGAACGCCTCGATGGCCACGCTCACGGTGGGTGCGCCCGAGCCGTGGTAGACCTGGATGCCGACCTGGTTGAAGCCCATGAGCGGGCGCATGCCCATGCCGCCGGAGATGAGCGCCTGGACCTTGTTGTCGGCCAGGTAGTTGACCGGGGCCATGCAGCCGCCCTGGACGTGCGGGCAGGAGGGGACGACCGAGACCTCTTTCACGGCGCCGTCCTCCACGTCCACCAGGGTGTACATGGCGCAATGGCCGAAGTGGGCGTCGATGGCGGCGTCCATGCCGCCGGGGGCGGCCGAGGGGATCGCAATACGGGTATTCATCACAAAGACTCCTTGTAAATCGGTTGGTTTCAACTATCGAGCAGGGCCAGAATCCCGGCCCAGGATCGTTCGAGAAGGGGCGTGAGGTCCGACCCGGTCTCGGTGACCGCCTTGCGTTCAAGCATGGCGTCCACCACGGCCCGGTCGTGGGGGATGCGTCCTGCCAGGGTGTAGCCCCGGCCCGTGGACCACGACTCGATCTCTTCGGTCAGGTCCGGGTTGATGTCCCACTTGTTGACCAGCACCGCGACCTTGGTCCTGAACCGGTCGCACAGTTCGGCCACGCGCTTGAGGTCGTGCAGGCCGGACGGGGTGGGTTCGGTGACGATCACGGCCAGGTTCGTACCCGCCATGGAGCTGATGACCGGGCAGCCGATGCCGGGCGCGCCGTCGCACAGGACCAGGTCCAGACCCTGTTCCTCGGCAATGGCCCGTGCCTTCTGCTTGAGCAGGGTGACGAGCCGCCCCGAGTTCTCCTCGCCGGGGAAGAGCTGGGCGTGGACCATGGTCCCGAACCGGGTGTCCGAGACGTACCACTGGCCGCAGTGCTTCTGCGGGAAGTCGATGGCCTGTTCAGGGCAGAGCGCCACGCAGACCTTGCATCCCTCGCAGGCCAGCGGGTCGATGCGGTAGCCGTCCGCGTCCTCGCGAACGGCGTTGTAGCGGCAGAGTTCGGCGCATTGGCCGCAACCGATGCAGCGGTCCGGGTCGATGACCGCCTCGTTGCCGGAGAGGAAGGATTCCTCGGTCTTGATTTGCGGGCTGAGGAGCAGGTGGAGGTCCGGGGCGTCCACATCCAGGTCGCAGAGAATGGCGTTATCCGCGAGATGGGCGAACGCCCCGGTCATGGACGTCTTGCCCGCTCCGCCCTTGCCGGAGATGACCACTATCTCACGCATGGGTGGCCTCCTTTCGGGCGGCGGCCCGCATCCGGTCGCGCAGGGTGGTGAAGACCGGCTCCAACCCCTTGAGCATGGTGGCGATGATCTCGCCGCGCGAGTACGCCTGGGCGATGTCGCGGGAGTAGGGGATCTCGGCCCAGACCGGAATGTTGTTGTCGCGGCAGAAGTCGGTCACCTGGGAGTCGCCCAGGTCCGCGCGGTTGATGACCGCGCCCATGGGCTTGCCCAGCGGGGTGAACGCCTCCCACGCGAGTTTGAAATCATGGAAGCCGAAGGGCGTCGGCTCGGTCACGAGCACGATGCAGTCGGCGTCGGCCACGGCGTTGATGGCCGGGCAGCTCACGCCCGGGGGGGCGTCGATGAGGATGTCGCCGTCCTTGGCCAGGGCCGGGAACAGCTCGCGGATCTGGCGCATGAGCGGCGGGGACATGGCCTCGCCCACGCGGAGCCTGCCCATGACGAACCGGTGGCGGCCCGCCGTGCCCTTGCATATCTCGCCCAGCTCGCGGCGGCCCGGAAAGAGCGCGCCCTCGGGGCAGACGGCAAGGCAGCCGCCGCACCCGTGGCACATCTCCGGGAACACGAGCAGGGTGTCGGCCATGACGGTGATGGCCTTGAACTGGCACAGGTCGGCGCATGCGCGGCAGCGGGTGCATTTGTCCTCGTCCGCTTCCGGGACCTCGATCCACGCCTTTTCCACGGAGCTCAGGTCCGGGTTGAGGAAGAGGTGGAGGTTCGGTTCCTCCACGTCGAGGTCCACCAGCGCGGCGGGCGCGTCCCAAAGGGCGGCCAGGGACGAAGACACCGTGGTCTTGCCCGTGCCGCCCTTGCCGCTGGCCACGGCGTAGATCACTTGTTGCCTCCGGCCTGGGCGTTGGGGGCGTCGGCCATGTTCACGCGGCCCGCCTTGTATTGTTCCACGGCCTCGCGCACGGTCAGGTTATCCACGTCCTGCCCGATGCCGATTCCGGCGGCCTGCAAAGCCGCAAAGGCCTTGGGGCCGACATAGCCCGTCAGCAGCACGGTTGCGCCCGCGTTGGCCACGTTTTCCGCGGCTTGGATTCCGGCGCCCTGCGCCAGGGCCTGCGAACCGCCGTTGTCCACGTAGCTGACCACGGTCATGGTTTCCGGGTCCACGATGGCGAAGCCTGCGGCCCGGCCGAACCGAGGGTCCACGCGGTCTTCCAGGGTCGGTCCTTCGGTGGTCACTGCGATCTTGCCCATTGTCATATCCTTGGATTGCTGAGTTGCGGAGCCGGTCTCGGCTCCCATGCCCTGGCCGCCCATGCGGCGTCCCTGGCCCATTCCTTGGCCCTGGCCGCCCATTCCGCGTCCCTGGCCCATTCCCTGGCCTCGGCCCATTCCTCGGCCGCGACCGCCCATGCACCGCCCGCCGCCTCCGGCGCGCGGACCTTTTCCGTCCATTCCGGGCATAATTTCATCTCCCGTTGTTTCGGACTCCTGGTCCGGTGAGAGTTCGGGGCATTCCCAGGCCTCTTCGGCCAGGGTGTAGTGGCCGCCCTCGATGCGGATGGCGTGCCCCTCGGCCAGCGCCGAGGCCACGATGGCCCGCGCCGCGCCCAGCACACGGCCGAAGGTGGCCCTGGAAACGCCCATGACCTGCGCCCCCTCTTCCTGAGTGAACCCTTCGGCGTCGGCAAGCCGTAGCGCCTCCAGCTCCTCGAAGGTCAGGGTCGCGTTTTGCAGTTCGCGCATGGGGATGCCCTGGGGTTTGTAGTATGTAACCCCCGGCTCCCGTTGCACCGTCCGCCTGATCTTGCGTCTTCCCATCCAGCCCTCTCTTATGAACAGCTCTTCAGGTGAAGATACGCTCAGACTTTCCGGAGTCAAGGGGAATTGAGCATATTCTCAAAAAAAGTCAGCGGAGCGATATTGGGCCAAGGGTATAATAATTGACTTCCGGATGGATTCGGAACAAACAGTTCTGGTGAAAAGAATAGTTTTTTTCTGCACGGTGCTGTGCACTCTTCTTTTTTCCCCGCCCGCCCATGCCGACGGAAAGCCCGGCAAGGTGACCGAAGTCATTTCAGCGGGACCGTCGTGGGAATCCTTTACCAATGCGGACGGGACCGGCCTGTACCACGAGGTGCTGGAAGCGGTGTTCGCCCTCTATGGGATCAAGGTCCGGCATGAATACGTGCCGTCCGATCGGGCCGACGAACTGGTGCGCCTCGGGTGGGTGGACATGATGATCTGCGACGACCGGGCCGAACCGCCGTTGCGGCTGGCCCGCTATCCCCTCTACGCCAACGACTATTACGTGCTCTACGACAAGGACCGCGTCGGCGAGTGGAGGGGCGGCGAGACCCTCCGGGACAAGGAGATCGCGGCCCAGAAAGGGTTCTATCATCAATGGGATTTCCCGGTGCCGGTGCGCATCCGGGAGATGGCCTCCGGGGTCAAGTGCCTGGAGATGGTCCTGCTCGGCCGGTCCGACTTCTACGTGGACGACATGGCCTTCATCGAGGAATCCATCCGGGCGTCCGGTGCGCGCCCGGACCGCTCCCGCTACCTGGCGCGCAAGGCCGGAAACCGCTCCTACCACCCGGTGTTCAACACCACCCCGCGCTCCGACATGGTCATCAAGATGTACGACGACGGCATGCTCAGGCTGCACAAGAGCGGGGCGCTCGAACCCATCTACGAGAAATGGGGACACGTCTACCCCGACTTCGACGCCTTCTGATCCACCGTGGACAACCCGGCCCCCGCGGGTGTATGCACCCGCCATGCGCTCCCGCACCGGCCCGGCACCGCCGCCGGACCGCAACCGCAACCGCAGGTGATCACCCATGCTCGGCGTCCATGATTTCGCCCTCTTCGTCCTCTCCGGCCTGCTCCTGAACATCACTCCCGGACAGGACGTCTTCTACATCGTCAGCCGGGGCGCGTCTCACGGCTGGAAACTCGGCTCCATCGCCGCGCTGGGCGTCGGCACCGGCTGCTTCGTCCACGTCTTCGCCGCCGCCCTCGGCCTGTCCGCCATCCTCGCCACCTCGGCCACGGCCTTCACCATCGTCAAGTTCGCCGGAGCCGCCTACCTCATCTGGGTCGGCATCTCCATGTGGCGCAAGAACGGCAACGGCCAGGACCGCCAAAACGGCGGCGACTGCCGCGTCCAGGCACGGAAAATCTACTCCCAGGGGTTCTGGACCAATGCCCTCAACCCCAAGGTCGCCCTCTTCTTCATGGCCTTCCTGCCCCAGTTCGTGTCCGTGGACGCGCCCAACAAGCCGTTGGCCTTCCTCTTCCTCGGCGTGGTCTTCACCATCAACGGGACCTTCGTGAACCTCGCCTACGCCTGGTCCGCCGCCCGCGTCTCCCAAAAACTCGGCAAGAACGGCTCCTTCAACACCTGGGCCAAACGCGCCGCCGGAACCCTGTTCCTCGGCCTCGGCATCCGGCTCGCCCTGTCCGACAGGGTCTAAGTTCTGGGAATGCCTCCGGCGGCCAGAGGGGAAACTTTTGAAAAAGTTTCCCCTCTGGACTCCCCTTCAAAACTTCTTGTCGCTCGCTTCGCTCGGGTTCGTGCCGGGGCGGGGCGCTTTGCGTTTTGTGTATGGGGAGGGATGGCGTGCTGTTTGACGGGGTAAGGGTGGACTTAAAGGCGGCGTGTCGGAACCTGTGTGAAGAAACTCGTCTCGACTCGACCCGCCCATCCTCGCGAAGCGACCCAAAAAGTTTTGAAGGGGAGAGGGGAAACTTTTCCAAAAGTTTTCCCTCTCCCCTTCCCCCAGCCGCCGGAGGCCTCTTTCTGCCCCCCAAAAGGGGTGCCCCCCGGACTCGGGGGCTGGAGTCCGGGGGGCGGCATTGGAGGAGGTAAGGGTGTGTGTGACTGTCGGTTATCTAGGCGGGCTCGTAGTAGCACCGTTTGGGCGAGACCACGGCCCCTTCATCCTTGAGGATCTTGATGGCTTTGGAAACTTCTTTGCTGTCCGCGTTCAGGGCTTTGGCGACATCGCCGGGCCGCACCGGTTTTCCGGCTTCACGCATGGCTTTCAGGACGGTATCTTTCATGTTTGGCTCCCTTGGTTGTTTCAATAATAAGAACTATTACTAAAGATGAATCCGGTGTCAACAGGAAAGTTGCCCTGTTGCCCTCAAGGGTCCGAGAGGCTAGAAAAGGGCCGGGCAGAAGCGTTGCGGCGCTTTGAGTGGAGTCGAACGAGAGAGGAGGTCCGATGCCCCGAATTCGCCCGATGCTGTCGTGTCTGATGTTGGCGATGCTGTTGTTGCCGTTGCAGTCGCCCCCGGCCGCCGTTGCCCAGGACGCGGCCGATCGGGTGCAGCGCGAGTGGAAGGGGGACCTGGGCGAGATGCTCGAACAGCGTCGGCCCATCCGCGTGCTGGTGGTATACAACCGGACCAACTTCTTTATTGAGGAGGGGGTGGTTCGAGGCCTTGAGGCGGACATGATGCGCGCCTGGGAGGAGTGGCTGGGCAAGCGGCACGCAAAGGAGCTGGTCCGGCTGGTCTTCGTGCCCGTGACCTTTGCCGATCTGGTCCCGGCCCTGCTGGACGGGCGCGGGGACGTGATCGCCGCCGGGCTGACCGTGACCGCCGAGCGCAGCAAGGAGGTGGCCTTTGCCGCCCCGTACCGCACCGGGGTGACGGCGGTGGCGGTGGGCGGTCCCCGGAGCCGCGCGCTGAAGACGGCGGACGAGCTGTCAGGGCGCAAGGTCTCGGTGGTGGAGGGCACCAGTTACGCCGAGCACCTGGCGGACCTGAGCGGCGCGTTGAAGCGCAAGGGGCTTGCCCCGGTCAAGATCGTCAAGGCGGACCCGGTGCTGGCCACCGAGGACCTGCTGGAGATGGCCTCCAAGGGCATGATCGAATACACGGCGGCGGACGTGTTCATGGCCGAGGCCTGGACCAAGGCGTTTCCCAAGCTGCGGCTGTTCCCGGACGCGGTCATCCATGCGGACGGCCGGCTCGCCTGGGGCGTGCGTCCCGACTGCCCGGAGCTGAAGGCGAGCCTGTCGGAATTCGCGGCCACGGTGCGCCAGGGGACCCTGTTGGGGAACATGTTTTTCAAGCGCTATTACGTGAACGAGGATTTCGTCGCCAACCCCACGGATTCCGGGGAGATCGGCAAGCTCAGGCCGCTGGCCGAGCTGTTCCGCAAGTACGGCAGGGAATACGGCTTCGACTGGCTCAAGATCGCGGCCATGGCCTATCAGGAGTCGCGTTTCGACATGAACCGCAAGAGTTCGGCGGGCGCGGTGGGGATCATGCAGATCAAGCCGTCCACGGCGGCGGAGATGGGGGTCAAGGACATCTCCACCCCGGACGGCAACGTCCACGCCGGGGTGGCCTACCTGCGCTACCTGTGCGACCGGTATTTTTCGGACGTGGACGAAGACGCAAAGATGGACTTCGCCCTGGCGGCCTACAACGCGGGGCCGGCCAGGATTACCCAGGTGCGCAAGAAGGCGCGCGAGATGGGCCTGGACCCCGACCGCTGGTTCGGCAATGCGGAGTGGGCGGCCTTTGCCCTTATCGGGCGGGAGACCACGGCCTACGTGGCCCACGTCCAGATGTACTATGCCGCGTACAAGGCTTCCGAGGACATCCTGCTCAAGCGCCGCGATGCCATGTGACCGGGCGCAGGATCAGACTCCGGGCGGCGGACCGTCCGGCCTGGAAAACTCTTTCCGTGCGGATCAGTATCTGGGACGGGGGGCGCGCGGCTTGGCTTCGTTGACCTTCAGGGGCCGTCCGGACATGTCCTGTCCGTCCAGGGCCTCGATGGCCGCCAGCGCGCCCTCGTCGTCCATCTCCACGAACCCGAAACCGCGGAAGCGGCCGGTCTCGCGGTCCTCGATGAGTTTCACGGATGAGACGTTGCCATACGCGCCGAACATGTCGCGGATGTCGTTCTCGGTTGCGCTGAAGGGAATGTTGCCGACGTAAATGCTTTTCATGGTGAGGGGCTCCAACAATAATGATCCAGATGGCGGGCGGCTCCGGCATCGGCCCGTGGCCGTGGGGCGGCTCCTTCCCGCAACATTTCCACCCCCGAACTCCCGGGTATTGGGATTCGGGATTACCAAGCCATTACGACGAGTTGCAAATTTCGTCAACCGGGTGGGCGAAAAAGTCTGCCGGGGGGGGCGCGGGGCCCGACCGTCCGCCGCGGAACCACGCCCCATTGTCCTTGAAAAAACGCGGGATATTCCTTACACCGTCTACATCCCGAAAACAGACTGGAGGGGAACGATGAAGATTCTTGTAGTCGGCTCCGGCGGACGTGAACACGCCCTGTGCTGGAAGCTCGCCCAGAACCCCCGGGTGGAGACCATTCTCTGCGCGCCCGGCAACGGCGGCACCGCCCAGGTGGGGTTGAACGTGCCCGTGAAGGATGACGACATTCCGGGCCTGGTGGCCCTGGCCAGGGACGAGGAAGTGGACCTGGTGGTCGCAGGTCCCGAGCTGCCGCTGGTGCTCGGCCTGGAAAACGCGCTCCGTCAGGAGGGCATCCCCTGCTTCGGCCCCAACGCCTTTGCCGCGAACCTCGAAGGGTCCAAGGCGTTCTCCAAGAACATCATGGCCGAGGCGGGCGTCCCCACCGCGCCGTTCCGCGTGTTCGACGAATACGAAGACGCCGTGGCCTTCATCAAGGAAAAGGGCGCGCCCCTGGTGGTCAAGGCCGACGGCCTGGCCGCGGGCAAGGGCGTGGTCGTGGCCACCTCCACCGAGGAGGCCCTGGAGGCCGTGGAGCAGATGATGGTCAGGAAGGTCTTCGGCTCGGCGGGCGACCGCGTGGTGGTCGAGGAGACCCTCAAGGGCGAGGAAGCCTCCTTCCTCTGCTTCTGCGACGGCGTCAACTACGCCATGCTGCCTTCCGCCCAGGACCACAAGGCCGCCTATGACGGCGACACCGGCCCCAACACCGGCGGCATGGGCGCCTATTCCCCGGCCCCGATTCTGCCCAAGGAGCAATACGCCGAGACCGCCGAGCTGTGCATCAAGCCCATCCTGCGCCACCTGGCCGCCAAGGGCGAGCCGTTCAAGGGCGTGCTCTACGCCGGACTGATGTACACCGAGAACGGCCCCAGCGTGCTGGAATACAACGTCCGCTTCGGCGATCCCGAATGCCAGCCCCTGCTCATGCGCCTGGAGACCGACCTGCTGGAGATCATGTTCGCCTGCATCGACGGCAAGCTCGACCAGATCGAGGTCAAATCCACCCCGCAGACCGCCTGCGGCGTGGTCATGGCCGCCGAGGGCTACCCCGGCTCCTACCCCAAGGGCATGGAGGTCACCGGGCTGGACCAGGCCGACGCCATGGAAGGGGTCAAGGTCTTTCAGGCCGGGACCAAGGTGGACGGCGACCGCATCGTCACCTCCGGCGGCCGCGTGCTCTGCGTCACCGCGCTCGGCGACGATCTGGCCGCAGCCCGCAAAAAGGCCTACGAAGCCGTGGAAAAGGTCCACTTCGACAAGTCCTTCTACCGCCGCGACATCGCCGACAAGGGGCTGAAGCGGAGCTAATAGTTCGATGAAGATGCGAGAGGGAAACTTTTGAAAAAGTTTCCCTCTCGCGCTCTCCCTTCCGAACTTTTTGGCGCTGCGCCGCCGGGGAAGGGCAGGGAAACCGGATGTCCGACAGGGCGGCGCGGGGGTGCGAACCCCGAACGGCGTCTTTCATATACAAATCAGGCCTCCCGCCTCCCTTCGCGAAGCGACCCGAAAAGTTTGGGAAGGGAGAGGGGATGGGGGTCCGGGGGAAGGGGAGAGGGAAACCTTTTCCAAAAGGTTTCCCTCTCCCCTTCCCCCGGCCGCCGGAGGCGCCTCTTCACCAAGGAGCGAGCATGCCGCAGGTTGTGATTTTCATGGGGTCGATTTCGGACGAGGGCACGATGCGTCCGTGTTCCGATCTGTTGACCGAGTTGGGCGTGGACCACGTGTTCACGGTTTCTTCGGCCCACCGCACGCCGGAGCGCACGGCCCGGCTGGTGGCCGAGTACGAGGCGGACGGCTGCCAGGTGTTCATCTGTGCGGCGGGCCTGGCCGCCCATCTGGCCGGGGCCGTGGCCGCCAAGACCACGAAGCCGGTCCTGGGCGTGCCGCTGACCGCCTCGCCCCTGGGCGGCATGGACGCCCTGCTGGCCACGGTACAGATGCCTCCGGGCTTCCCGGTGGGCACCCTGGCGCTGGACAAGGTGGGCGCGAAGAACGCCGCCTGGCTGGCCGCCCAGATCCTGGCCCTGCACGACGAGTCCCTGGCGGCCCGCATCCGCGCGGCTCGCGACGGGTTCAAGGAATCCGTGGAAAGGGCCGCCGCGAGCCTGTAGCCCGCGTCCGCGCGACGGCCGCGGTCCGTGCGGCTTCGCCATCGACATTGTCCGGCCCCCTCGCGCCCCGCGCCCGGGGGCCGTCTTGCCCGTGACCGGGGTTTCGCGTATCAACCGGGGTCAGAACCATGACGCATTCCAAAACGCAACAGGGCGCCGAATCCGGGGTGCCGCGATACCGGTCCGGCAAGGCCTCCAGACGGTTCCTCCGCAACCTTGTCTGGGTCCTGGTGGTGGGCGGCCTGTTCCTGGCGGGGCAGGCCATGCGTTACTCCCTCAACCGCGCGCAGCTCCTGGAGATTCGGGAGGCGACCGACAACCTCTACCGTTCGGTGCTCGGCCCGGACATCGGCGGTTCGCCCTTTGGGCGGCTGCAGTTCGAGCACGGCAAGCTGACCGCCGCGAGCCGCATCGGGCTGGACCCGTTGTCCGTGCTGGCGGCCCTGAGCCGTCCGGCAGGGGAGCGGGTGCGGCTGGACGGCGTGACCCTGACCGGGACCACGGGCCGGGTCCGGGGGTTCTTCAGCGGCCCGGAAGAGGGATTCATGGACTATCTGGAGCGGCTTTCCGACGACGACCGGTACCTGTTCTCCGTGTACAGGAGCGACCCGCTGGACGACGGCGTGCTCTTTACCCTGACCGTGGAGCCCAAGTAGCATGGCCTCGAAGCGCATGACCTATTTCTGGAGCGACTGGCCTCCGGCCTCGCAGGAGCGGCTGTTCAAGTTCGTCCTGACCGGGGTGGCCGGGCTGTGCTTCGCGGTCCTGGTGGGGCTGAACCTGTTCACCGGGGCGCTCGGCCAGCAGATCGCGGCGGTCAAGCAGGAGTACGGGCTGGTCGTGCCGCTGGTCCAGGAGATCACCACCCTGCGCGCGCAGCAGGGCGACCTGGCCGGACTGGTCCCGGAGGAGGCGGTGCGGCGCATCGTCGAGGACCGCGTGCTGGGCGACTACGTGCAGTCCCTGCGCTCCTCGCGCATCGGCGAGAACCGGGACGGGGTCCAGGTGACCTTTGCCGGGCTGACCCTGATCATGCTGACCGATTTTCTGCAGGACGTGCGCGACCGGGCAAGCCTCCAGGCCCCGGAGTTCACCCTGACCCGCAACCCGGACGATCCGCGCCTGGCGGACGTGCACATGGTTTTGGCCAGGTAGGGGTCGGGCATGGCCGAGAGGAAACGCACCAAGCCGTCGTCCCTGCCGGGGCGCATCCTGGCCCGGTTGTTCCTGGTGGTTCTGGGGTTCGCGGTGGGCGTCGTGCTCTTCACCCCCTGGAACAAGATCTGGGCCAACGCCCTGACCCGGCTGGACGCCAGCCAGCCCGCCGTGGGGCTGACCTGGGGGGCCATCGACCGCGACGGCCCGCTGGGGTTCCGGCTGCGCGACTTCAAGATTTCCGTGGCCCAGACGCCGGGCCGGTTGCATTTCAAGCAGGCCTACGTGTCCGTGGGGTTCTCCCCCCTGGCCACGGTGCGGCTGGACACGGGCGGTCCCCAATGTCGGCTGGAGCTGTTTTCCAACGGCGTGTTCGATTTCGAGGGCGACCTGGACCTGACCTACCTGCTCGGCGACAGCGATCTCAAGGGGGTGCTGCGCGCCTCCGGCAGCCTGTTCCTGCCCGAGGGGGCGCGGCTGCCCAAAAACGGCTGGGTGGACGTCCGCTCCCAGCAACTGGTCCTGCCCGGCGACAAGGTGGTCGAGGACCTGGCCTTCACCGCCGAGATCGAGAACGAGCACATGGCCGTGCGCGATTTCTCCATCCGTCTGCCCCTGACCTACAAGTCGTCCGGCACGGCGGTCCTGGACCCGGACAACCTCTTCCGCACCCGGTTCAACCTCAAGGGCGACATGACCGTGGGCCGCGAGGTCTTCGCCTATGAAATGAACGGGACCCTGGGCGACGCCATGGCGGCCCGTTAAACAGTCGATCCGCCTTCAGTTAAAGGAAAGTTCATGAAGATCGCCGTCATACATGCGAACGCCGCCGACCTGCTCGCGGACTACGGCTCCCTGCTGGCGGCCATGGCCGGGCTGGACCACCAGGTCAACGCCGTGGCCCCCGCCCACGGCCCGGAGGCCGGGGCCGGGTTCGACGCCCTGGGCGTGGAGTACGCCATGTACCCCCTGACCCCGCGCGGGTTCACCCCGTTCGCCGACATCACGACCCTGCTGCACCTCAAGCAAGTCCTGTTCCGCATCCGGCCGCAGCTGATCCTGTCCATCGGCTCCAAGCCCATGGTCTACGGCTCCCTGGCCGCGCGCATGGCCTGGGTGGGCGAGCAGAAGCGGGTCTACTCCCTGGTCACCGGACCGGGATACGCCTTTACCGGCGAGTCCGGCCTGAAGCGGCGGCTGCTCTACTCAGTGGCCAAGTCCATGTTCCGGGCCGGGTTCAAGTCCTGTGACGGCATTCTCTTCCGCACCGCCGAGGAGGAAACCTTCTACCGCGCCATGGGCGTGCTCCAGGCCGACGCGCGCACGGCGGTGGCGGACGGCCCGGACACGGCGGACAGGGACGGCTCCATCCTCGCCTTCACGGGGCTGATTACAGCCGATTGATCGGACAATCGGGTTGGCAATACCGCTTCCCATGGTGTAAACTGGGGTCGCATGCTCCCAAAAGCGGGGCGTGCCGAACGGCAACCAAAGGAGCGGACTCATGAACATCACCCGAATTCTTCTCCCCGTGGACGGGTCCCGGCTGTCCGATGCAGCCGCCGACATGGCCATCGAACTGGCCGCCGAAAGCGGCTCCATCGTCCTGCTCAACGTGCGCAGGACCGTCCCCACCGGCCTGGGCCAGCCCAATGCGGGCGAGCTGCTCGAATACCTGAACAAGAACGCCGAGGCGATCATGGCCCACTACCGGGCCAAGCTGACCAACGCCAAGACGGATTTCCAGGAGCTGGTCGTCGGCGGCGACGTGGCCGACGTCATCAGCAACGTGGCCGACAACGAGAAGTGCGACCTCATCGTCATGGGTTCCAAGGGCAAGTCCGACCTGGAAGGGCTGTTCCTGGGCTCGGTGACCCACAAGGTCCTGCAGACCACGTCCAAGCCGGTCCTCGTGGTCAAGTAGCCATCAGGCGCTTCCCGTGCCGATGACCACCGCATACTTCGAACGGCTGCGCGCCCGCGTCGCAATCCTTCTGCTGGCTGCGGCCGTGGGCGTGGCCCTGAGCGTGGTGTCGTCCCCCGCCCCCTGCGCGGCCCAGGAGCGTTTGCTCGTGGTCGCGGACCGCCGGATGCCCTACAACGGCGAGCCGGGCGACCCGCGCGAGGGATACGCCGTGGAGATCCTGCGCGCCGTGTTCGAGCGCAAGGGGTACGAGGTGGAGTACGCCCTGCTGCCGTGGAAGCGGGCGGTCCAGGACGTGCGCACGGGCAGCGCGGACATTCTCATCGGCGCAGTGCGCGAGGAGATGCCGGACCTGATCTACCCCAAGCAGTCCCTGGGCCGGGCCGACCTCTGCTTCTACTCCACGGACAAGGACTGGCGCTTCACCGGCCCGGATTCCCTGGGCGGCGTGGTCACCGGGTTCGTGCCGGGCCACAGCTACCCGGACTGGTTTCTCCAGGCCTTCAAGGACCAGCCGACCCGTTTCCACGCGCTGCACGGCGGCGACGCCTTCTCGCGCATGCTGGCCATGCTCGTCGAGGGCCGCGTCCAGGTCATCCCCGGCAGCCGCGCCGTGGCCGACTACTACATCCGCACCGGCCAGTTCCAGGAGCAGGTCTTTTTCGGCGGGTGCAGCGACGGCGACACCCGCGACCTGTTCTTCGCCCTGTCGCCCGCCAACATGCCGCGCGCCTCGCTCCTGGCCGACGCCCTGGACAGCGGGGTGGACACCCTGCGCAATACCGGCCAGCTGAACCATCTGCTCATCAAGTACGGCCTCAAGGACTGGCTCGGCCTGGGCCAGGCGGCCGGTCCCGGCAATTGACACCGGCCCGCCTCCACTCTACCCTTTCGCACGATCCGGCGCGGAGTCATCCGAGACCCCGGCGCAACCTCAACCTCCTCCCGGTGCCCCCATGTCTGTTACGGTGATGCTCGTTGTTCTCCTGGCGGCCCTGTTTCACGCGACCTGGAACCTGTTCGTCAAGAACACGGCGGACAAGCACCTGTCCATGACCGCCGTGGTCCTGGGCCACGTCCCCTTCGGGGCGGGCGCGCTCCTGGTCGCGCCGCTGCCCGACGCCGCCTCCCTGGGCTACATCCTGGCCGGGGCGCTGCTCCACGTGGGCTATCAGCTCTTCCTGCTCAACTCCTACCGGCACGGCGACCTGAGCCAGGTCTATCCCCTGGCGCGCGGCGTGGCCCCGCTCCTGGTGGCCGGGGCGTCCGTGCTCCTGCTCGGCGAGCGGCTGTCCGTCACGGAGACCCTGGCCGTTGCCGCCATCGCGCTGGGCATCATGAGCCTGACCCTGGTCCGGCGCAGGGACGGGCTGCGCAACGGCAAGGGGGCGTTTCTGGCCCTGGGGACGGGCGGGTTCATCGCGGCCTATTCCCTGGTGGACGGCACCGGGGCGCGTCTGGCCGGGACCGCCCTCGGCTTCTACGGCTGCCTGACCATCATCAACGGGGCGGTGCTGGCTTTGATCATGCGCGCCACCCGGCCCGGCGTGGTCACCGCCGCGTTGACCCGCAACCTGCGCTTCACCCTGGTGGGCGGCGGGGCGTCGTTCCTGGCCTACGCCCTGGTCACCTGGGCCTTCACCATGGCCCCCATCCCCCTGGTCACGGCCCTGCGCGAGACGAGCATCATCTTCGCCCTGATCCTCGGCGTGGTGGTGCTCAAGGAGCGGCTCGACCTGATGAAGGTCGCGGCCACGGCCTGCACCCTGGCCGGGGCGTGTTTGCTGCGCTTCGGGCGCTAGGCCGTGAACTCGGTATTTCGGCCCGACGGACCCGATTCAAACCGAACCCGGCGGAAAACCGGGATGATTTCCGGCCGATTCCCGGCAGCCGCCGCCCGTCGCCGCACCAGTCACCGTATTTTTACCTTTTTTCTGTTGTCCCGGCCCTTGCCGAACTGGTATCGTGCAACCCTTGCCGCAGCACAAACCGGTCAAGGGAACGGCCCCGGCAACAGTCGCCGCGAGGCCGAGAGCGATACATTTTGCTGATCAACCAAACCCATCGGAGGGACACATGAGCATCCCGGTATTCAACTGCAAAAACGCGGACGACGTGATGAAGGCCGTCAAGGACTACAACGTCAGCTTCATCCAGTACTGGTTCCTGGACATTCTCGGCACCCTGAAGAGCTTCCAGATCACTCCCAGCGAGCTGGAGGCGTCCTTTGAGGAGGGCATGGGCTTCGACGGCTCGTCCATCCTCGGCTTCTGCCGCATCGACGAGTCCGACATGGTCGCCATGCCCGACCCGACCACCTTCCAGATCTGCTCCTGGAGGCCGTCCGAGAAACCCGTGGCCCGCATGTTCTGCGACGTGGTCAACCCCGACGGCTCGCCGTTCGAGGCCGATTCGCGCTACGTGCTCAAGAAGGTCATGGCCCAGGCCGCCGAGAAGGGCTACACCTTCTACGTCGGCCCCGAGCTCGAATTCTTCCTGTTCGCCGACGACCAGGACACCGAGACCCTGGACGCGGGCGGCTATTTCGACGCCCCGCCGCTGGACCTGGGCAACAACATCCGCCGCGACATCATCTTCGCCCTGGGCGCCATGGGCATCCAGGTGGAGTACTCCCACCACGAGGTGGCCCCGTCCCAGCACGAGATCGACCTGCGCTACCAGGAAGGCATGAAGATGGCCGACACGGCCATGACCTACCGGGTGGTGGTCAAGGAGACCGCCCGCAAGTTCGGCTGCTACGCGACCTTCATGCCCAAGCCGATCTTCGGCGAGAACGGGTCCGGCATGCACGTCCACCAGTCCCTGTTCAAGAACGGGCGCAACGTGTTCTACGACGCCAACGACGAGTACCACCTGTCCGCCGAGGGCAAGGCGTACATCGCGGGCATCCTCAAGCACGCCCCGGAGTTCGTCTGCGTGACCAACCAGTGGGTCAACTCCTACAAGCGGCTGGTGCCCGGCTACGAGGCCCCGGTGTACATCGCCTGGGCGCGGCGCAACCGCTCGGCCCTGGTGCGCGTGCCCATGTACAAGCCCGGCAAGGAGAACGCCACCCGCATGGAGCTGCGCTGCCCGGACCCGGCGGCCAACCCGTACCTCTGCTTCGCGGTCCAGCTGGCCGCGGGCCTCAAGGGCATCGAGGAGAACTACGTCCTGGCCGATCCGGTGGAAGAGGACATCTTCGCCATGAACGACCGCCAGCTCAAGCGCAACAAGATCAAGGCGCTGCCCGGTTCCCTGTACGAGGCCGCCATGAACCTGGAAAAGTCCGCGTTCATGAAGGAGGTCCTCGGCGACCACCTGCACGCCGCCCTGGTCGAGAACAAGCTGGCCGAGTGGGACGAATACCGCACCCAGGTTACCGAATACGAATTGGACAAGTACCTTCCTATTCTGTAGGGGCGCGCAAGTCGCAAAAATACGGCCCGCTGCATGCGCAGCGGGCCTTTTTTTGCTCTTGCGCGCAGGGGCGCGGCTTCCGATAGCGGGCCATCCGCACATTTTTTCCGGCCGGGCCAATCCTCACGTAGACAGCTACGCTGCGGTTGCCCCGGCCGGAAGAAAATGCACGGCTGACCCACCCGATTCGCTTCATTCAAGAGAGAAATACCAATCCCGTCCGAAGGCCCTCCCCTGGAACGCCTTTGAGGCGCAGCCTCAAACAGTGGCTTTCATACCCCGCCAAGCCTTACGAAGGCCCTTCTTCCTTCGCTCTTAGTACCGCCAAGCCGCACGCAGCGAGCCCTGTTCTGGACGCCTAGAAGCCGACCGCGAAGGGGCGGCGGCTCTGCTCCCGTGGCCCGGAGGTATTCCATAAAAGGGGCGCTCCCGTGGAGACTGTCCCTATACTTTTGATCAGATGGAGCCGCCCCGAGCAGATCGGATTCTTGGCGTCCAAACTCGGGCGGGGCCGCCCACCAAAGCATTTTTCTTTGGTTCTTTCTTTTTTGCTTTGGAAAAAGAAAGAACCCCGCCGGGAGGGCTGTTACAACTTGGAGGAGCGCCAGCGACGGCTCTGTTTCCCAGCCTCCGCCCGCCCCCGGCCCAAACATCCCGTCAAGTTGATTTTTTATGCTTATCGCCCGCTTTCAAGCGACATTCTTCGACAAACCGGGGTGTTGGCGAAAACCAGAGGTATGCTGGCCCGGATTCCCGGAGACGACCTTCGGGAACGAAACCGAGGAGGTCAACATGACTCCGCCATATCTCTGTGAAGCCAGGCGCGGCCCGGATGGTCGCATTATCGAGAAAACCGAGACGGTTCGGGGGCGCAAATCCACCTGGAGCTACGAGTACGACGAGGCCGGGAGGCTGACCAAGGCCCAGCTCGACGGTCGGCTCATCTGCCAGTGCTGGTACGACCGCGAAGGCCGCCGGGTGCGGGACTATCTGCCCGCCACCGCCGGGGCCAACTACCGGGAGTACCAGTATACCCAGGACAACCGGCTGATGCGCGCGGGTTCCGGCCAGTACTCCCACGACGAGCGCGGGTTCAGGTCCATTTGGTCGGCCAGGGGTGTGTATACCCTGTATGAGTACGCGCCGGACTACCGGCTGCTCAAGGCCGAGGAGGAGGACCGGGACAAAGCCTTCACCTTCCGCCACGACGAGGACGGCCAGCGCACGGCCAAATACCTGAACGGGGAGCTTGTGGAGGCGTACCAGTGGCTCGATTTCGTCCGCCTGGCCGGGTTTCACGACGGGCAGCACGGTCACGAATTCGCCTACCGCGACGGCGAGCGCACCCCCTTTGCCATGCGCCGGGACGACGGGACCGTGGCCGGGCTGTTTTACGACCAAGTCGGCTCCCTGCGCCTGGTTGTGGACATGCACGACAACGTGATAAAGGAAATCGTGTACGACCCGTTCGGCGGGATCATCGAGGACACCAACCCGGCCCAGCGCATCCCGCTCGGCTTCGCGGGCGGCCTGCACGACCGGGATTTAGGCTTCGTCCGCTTCGGCTGGCGCGACTACGACGTCAAGACCGGCAGATGGACCGCGCCCGATCCCATCGGGGAGAAAGGCGGTGACCCGGACTGGTACGGCTACTGTCTGGATGACCCGGTGAACGCGGTGGACCCGGCGGGGCTGTGGACCAATGAACATGGCGAGGAAATCTCGAAAGGGCGACCTATAACCGAATATTTCCCCGGTATAGGAACACCCTTTTCCGCAATGGGCACTAAACGGAATGTCCAAAAAGGATTGCGAGACAAGAAAGCGGATTATTCGGATGAGAATGATTGGGAGATGCGGAAAAATCTTGAAACGGAGGCCGAAGGCTTTGGTTTTTGGGACGCGGTTCTCGGCACATATCGGTTCAAAACCGATGACGGTGCTGTCGAACATTATGTCGGCAAGGCTAAAAGTACGATCGGTAAAAATTAACCTTTTGGGGAAGGCTGCGCAGAGCCCGCGCAGCCTTCCAGCGGGGGGTGTGTGAGAAAAATAACATTATTCATGATAGTTATGAGTTATGTTGCGCCTTCGGCACTCAAGCTGATCACATTCATTCAGGATGGACGCCCCGTTTTCTGGGTGGCGTTACCCATCTTGAGTTCTGCGCTTCTTGTCATTCTTGGCGTCTTGACTTTTAAGGGGAGTCTCATTTCAAAATACCTCATGTGCGGTTTCCTCATGCTGTGCGGTCTCTTGATGGTCCCGTATTATTTTTCTCCGGCAATTGAGGCAGTGCCTATGCGCCTCTTTTTGGGCTCTTACGGATTGGGGTGGATTGTCTCATCTATTTGGATTTTCAAAGTTTATCCGACAGAGTGACGTACTAAAACAACAAGCCCTTCCGGTCGGCTCCCACGCCCGGGACCTCGGTTCAATCCGCTTCGGCTGGCGGGACAAATCCGCAGGACGGCGGATTTGGCATTGGCTCTGTGGCCGAGTCCGCTCGGTCTTGGAGCTAACGACAGCAGCGATGACGTTGCGGTCTTTCCGCCACGCACCGAAGGGGTGAGGGCCATGGGCGGCCCGAATCACTACGACGTCAAGACCGGCAGATGGACCGCGCCTGATCGGATTGGAGATCGGCGCGGCGACCCGGATTGGTAAGGGTGCCTCGATGACCCGGCGAACGGGGTGGACCCGTCCTGGGCAACTCAGAGGAACGGCTGGAGGATGAAATACAGGCCGAGAAGCCCTATCACCCCCCCGGAGACGCGGCGGAACAACCTGCCGCCCCGTTGCCAGGCCGAGTTTTCCAGCACTCTCCTGACCAGGGCGGCGGACCCGCCTGCCACGGCGATGGGGATGCAGTGGCCGATGCCGAACAGCACGATGAAGGCCGCGCCGGTGAAGAATTCCCGCTGCACGGTGATGATCGCCAGGATGGGGGCGATGAAGCCGAAGGTGCACGACCCCGAGAGCACGCCGTAGGCCAGCCCCAGCACGAACGCTCCGGCCATGCCCCTGACCTTGAGCCGGGAGAGCAGCCCTCCGGACAGGGAGCATCCGGCCACGCCGAGCATGTCGAGCGCCACCCAGATGAGCACCGCGCCGACCAGGATGGTCCAGTACGGGCCCAGGTCGCCCAGCATGCGGCCCAGCAGGGAGCAGACGATGCCCACGGCCGCGATGGTCAGGAACAGCCCGGCGGTGAACACGACCGCGTAGCCGGTCGCCCGGCGTCCTTCGACGATCCTGTCCTGCCCGGCCACATACCCGACGATGAGCGGGATGGAGGCCAGGTGGCAGGGGCTGAACAGCACGCTGACCATGCCCCAGAGGAAGCACCCCAACGCCCCGAACAGCACCCCGCCGGTCATCCACTGGTTGATGAGAATGAACAGCTGGTCCATGCTCAATCCGCAGCGCCGAGCTCGGTCAGCTTGGCCTTGATGCTCTCCTTGTCCATGAACCCGATGTGCCGGAATCGCTCCTTGCCCCGGGCGTCGTAGAATATCTGGGTGGGGATCGCCCTGATGCCGTATTTGGCGACCTCGTCATGGTGTTTCCAGACGTCGATGAAGGCGATGGCAACCTTCCCCTCATACTCCCTGGACAGCTCCTCTATGATCGGCGTCATCATCTTGCAGGGAATGCAGGCGTGGGCGCCGAGGTCCACCATGGTGACCCGTCCCGGCACCGGCAGCGCCTGGGGCGCGCCGGAGATCAGGTCCGCGGCCGTGGGCTCCCCGGCCCGGGCGGTTTGGGACAGGAACGTCAGGGCCAGGCAGAGAAGCAGGGCGGTTATCAGTTTACGCACGGGGTCATCCTTGGAGTCGTTGAGAGACCGCCCGGACCACGGTTTCGATGTTTTCGGGGGTGGCCGGGGATTCGCCTTTCTTGAGCCCCAGGCCGTCCAGCTGGAAGTGCTCGAATTCGGTGAATCCGGCTTCCTCCAGGGTCTTTTTGGCGCAGTTCAGCGGGCAGCCGTCAATGGCCACCACCCGCTGGGCCGCTTCGGTGGACTTGACGATGCCGGACACCCTGCCGCCGATCCCGGCCAGGCAGAACATCTTCAGCGCGCCTTGGCGGGAGAGGGCGCGGGCCGCCTGATCCGCCACCTCGCCCACGTCGGCCGCTCCGGAGCAGGCGAACACGAATATCGGGGCCGCACCACACGCACAACCACAATCGGACATGATCCACTTCCTTGTTTCGAGGTTACTTCAACCAGCCCAGGACTTCTTTCTTGGACGGGGCCTTGCCCACCACCTTGACCTCGCCGTCGATGACCACCGCCGGGGTGGCGAACACGCCGTGCTTGGCGATCTCCTGGAAATCCTTGACCTTCTCGATGTCCGCTTCGACGCCCGCTTCGGCAACGGCCTCGCGCACGGTCTTTTCGGCCTGTTCGCACTTGGGACAGCCGGGGCCCATGACCAGAATTTTCATGTGTAACTCCTTGGTTAGATAATGGCGTTGAAAAGATAGCCCACAACGAGGATGCCGCAGCCGACCACCAGGATGAACGCCCCGATGAGCCTCGGCTTGAGCACCTTGCGCAGGATGACCATCTCCGGGAAGGAGAGGGCGATGACCGACATCATGAAGGCCAGCGTGGTGCCGAGCGCCGCGCCCTTGCCGAGCAGCGCCTCGACCACCGGGATGACGCCCGCCGCGTTGGTGTACATGGGGATGCCGAGCAGCACGGACAGGGGCACGGACCACCACGCCTCGCTGCCCATGATCCCGGCCAGCTGGCCCTCGGGCACGTAGCCGTGGATGGCCGCGCCCGCCGCGATGCCCAGGATGACGAACTTCCAGACCCGGCCCACGATGTCGCGCACGGAGTCGAGCGCGTAGGCGAAGCGGTCCTTCCAGGTCATGGACGGGTCGTCCGCGGCCTGGCCCGCGCGGATCTCGCGCACCCAGTCCTCGACGTAGGGCTCAAGGCGCATGCGGCCCATGACCCAGCCCGCCACGATGGCGATTCCTATGCCCGTGGCGAAATAGAGCGCCGCGATCTTCCAGCCGAGCAGCCCGTAGAGCAGGACCAGGGCGATCTCGTTGACCATGGGCGCGGCGATGAGGAAGGAGAAGGTCACGCCCAGCGGGATGCCCGCGGTCATGAACCCGATGAACAGCGGCACGGCCGAGCAGGAGCAGAACGGGGTGACCACGCCGAGCAGCGCGGCCATGACGTTGCCCGCCGACTCCCGTTTTCCGGCCAGGAAGGAGCGAGTCCAGTTGACGGTCACGAAGGAGCGCAGGATGCCCACGCCGTAGACCACCAGCAGCAGGAGCATGAGCACCTTGGGCGTGTCGTAGACGAAGAACTGGACGGCGGAGCCAAGATGGCTCGCAGGGTCGAGCCCGAGCAGGGCATAGGCGAACCACTCGGAAAAGGGCAGCAGCTGCGAATAGAGCGCGTACCACGCGCCCAGCGCCAGCAGTTGCAGGAGCAGGATGCGGCCCAGCCCGGCACCGCCCGCCTTGCGCGGTTCGGCCCCGCAACTACAGGAAATGTTGTCTGACTTGTTCATGATCCCCTCGATTGGCAAATTCGCCAAGTGTTGTTCCAAAAAAAAAGCGGTTCGCCGGGCAGGGGCGTCCCCTATTTGCGGCCGGCCTCGATAACGGACTCGATGCAGTGGAAGAAATTGATCACGCAGGGCACGCGCAGCCGGTAGTAGATCTGCTTGCCGCGCCGCTCGTCCTCCACGATGCCCGCGCGCTTGAGCACGGAGAGGTGCTTGGACACCGTGGACAGGTCCGCGCCCACCAGGTCGCGCAGGTCGCAGACGCACCGCTCCCCGCGCGAGAGCTCGTCGATCACCATCAGCCGGGACGGGTGGGCCATTGCCTTGACCACCTTGGCCCGCTCTTCGAATCGGTCGGCCAGCAGAATGTCTTCCATCGGTTCCTCCATGGTCTACATTTGGCAATATAGCCAAGCGTCAGCCGAAGTCAAGTCCCGGTCCGGGAAAAGGACGAAAAAAAGGGATCAGTCGCGGGGCAGGATGGACGCCTTGCCGTGGGCGTAGGTCAGCCGGTGCGGCTCGTTGCGCACCACGTGGTCCAGGGCGGCGGAGATGGGGGTCAGGCTGGTGATGGCCCCGCCGTTGGAGGTCACGGTGACGAACACCTTCTGGCCCGGCTTGGGGTTGAAGTAGACCATGCCCTCGGCCCGTTTCTGCCAGTTGCTCTCCAGGGTCTTGCACCCGCCGACAAAGGTCTGGGGCACGTAGGGCGTGATGGCGTACACGTTCTTGAAGGTCACGTTCTTGAGGGTGCCGTCGGCGTTGTTGCCCATGACCTGCACCCGGCTCACGGTGGCGATGGCCTTGATCTCGGACTCCTGGGCCATCATGGACAGGTAGTCCCGGTCCTGGGCCTGCGCGGGGAGGGCGGACAGCCCGAGCGTCAGGAGGATGAATGCTGCGAGGATTATGTGGAGTTTCATGCTTTTCGATGGGTTCGGATCTGTTTGGTGAAACGAATGCACCCTAGCCCAGACCCCTGGTCAGCGCAATACCGCTTTTTGCACATCCTGTGCGGAATGCAGGGCAAACGGCCGGGGGTTGCCTTTTCCCTCCCGATGAATACTATTCATACCGTTAAGGTATGGAATAAAACCCTAGGAGGACCCCATGGGAACCGTACAGGCGGTCAACATCAGCGACCGGAAAGGCGAGAAGAAGCACGAAGTCGAATCCATCACCCTGGTGGAGGATCACGGCGTGGAGAACGACGCCCACGGCGGCAGCGAGCGGCAGGTCAGCCTGCTGGCGTTCGAGCGTATCGAGGACATGAAAAAGGAGCTGGCCACTCTCAAGGCCGGGGATTTCGCCGAGAACATAACAACCACCGGGATCGCGGCGTCGGAGCTTGCGCCCGGCATGCGCCTGGCCGTGGGCGGGGCCGAGCTGGAGATCACCCAGATCGGCAAGACCTGCCACCACGGGTGCGCCATCCGCAAGCAGGTAGGCTATTGCATCATGCCCAAGGAGGGCGTGTTCGGGCGGGTGGTCCGAGGCGGCGAGGTCCGTCCGGGGGACCGGATCGAGATCCTCGGCGGCTAGGAGGCGCATTCGCGGGCCAAGCGTTCGTCCGTATCGACAAAACCGGACGAACCCGGTAGTTTCATGACTGAACCTGGAGGTCCCATGGAACAACTCTTGTCGGCGGAAAACATGCAGTGGCTCATCTGGCTCGGCATCGGCGTGGTCTTCATCCTCGCCGAGCTGGTGGTGCCCGCCTTCATCATCATCTTCTTCGGCATCGGCGCGCTCATCGCCGGGGGCACGGCCTTTTTCGGGGCCTCGGTCCCGGTGCAGCTCGTGGTCTTCGGGGTCTCCTCCGTGGTCCTCATCGTCCTGCTCCGGCGGGTCATGGCCTCGACCTTCTCCGGCCAGGAGGCCGGGGACGAGGACGCGGGCGCGGACCCGGCGGGCTCCCTGGCCGAGGTCAGCGAAGCCATCTCGCCCAGCCGGCCCGGCAGGATCAAGTTCCAGGGGTCGTTCTGGACCGCCCGGAGCGCGGAATCCGTGGAGGCCGGCTCCATGGTCCGCATCGTCAAGCGCGACGAAAAGGACGCCAACACCTTCGTGGTGGAAAAGGAGCTTTAATATGGATCCCGCAACCATGACATCCCTGATAACCGCACTGGCCTTTGTTCTGGTGCTGGTTGTCCTGATCATCAAGACCGCCGTGGTCGTGCCCCAGAAGAGCCACTTCGTGATCGAGCGGCTGGGCAAGTATTCGAAAACCATCGGGGCCGGGCTGCATATCCTCATCCCCTTCATCGACAAGATCGCCTACAAGCGGAGCCTCAAGGAAGAGGTCATGGACGTCCCGGCCCAGACCTGCATCACCCGCGACAACGTGTCCGTGACCATCGACGGCGTGCTCTACATCCGGGTCGTCGACGCCATGATGTCCTCCTACGGCATCGAGAACTACTACATCGCGGCCTCCCAGCTGGCCCAGACTTCCCTGCGCTCGGCCATCGGCAAGATCGACCTGGACAAGACCTTCGAGGAACGCGAGACCATCAACGCCTCGGTGGTCCAGGCCGTGGACGAGGCGGCCCAGGAGTGGGGCGTCAAGGTCATGCGCTACGAGATCAAGGACATCACCCCGCCCTCCACGGTCATGAACGCCATGGAGCAGCAGATGAAGGCCGAACGCGAGAAGCGCGCCGAGATTGCCCTTTCCGAGGGCGACCGCCAGTCCCGCATCAACCGCTCCGAGGGCATCCGGCAGGAATCGGTGCTCGTCTCCGAGGGCGAGAAGCAGAAGCGGATCAACGAGGCCGAGGGCCGCGCCCGCGAGATCACCCTGGTGGCCGAAGCCACGGCCGAAGGCATCCGCAGAGTGGCCGAGGCGGTCACCCTGCCGGGCGGCGACGAGGCCATGCGGCTCAAGGTCGCCCAGCAGTACATCGAGGAATTCGGCAGGTTGGCCAAGACCAACAACACCATGATCATCCCGGCGGACATGGCCGACATGGGCGGCATGGTCGCCGCGGCCACCGAGATCATCAAGAACACCTCCCGGCGTTGCCAAGGCAAGGGCCAAGGGCCCGCCGTCCCCGCCGAGTAGCCGCACGCGGCAGCAGACAAACGGCCCCGCCCGGACAATCCGGGCGGGGCCGCTTCGTTTGCGAAAAAGAACCGGGATCAGGCCAGCAGGGCCGCGCCGCCGGAGTCGATGATCTGCTGGACCTGGTCGTCGAGGATGTCCGCCTCGGGGCCGGTGACCAGGAACTTGTCCAGGGAGGTCGGGGCCAGCCCCAGCAGGGTGACCTCCACTGAGGCGGTCCCGTCGCCCACCAGCAGGTGCATGCCGTCGCCGCCGTAGGTGGCCGGGCCGAGCACGGACAGGCCGTCGGCCAGGAAGAGCTGGTCCGCCGTCCCCTGCCCCGAGCCGGGGTCGAACCCCTCCACCACCAGGGTCTCGCCGTTCACCAGCGCCTCTCGGTTGAGGAGGATGGCGTCGTCGCCGTCGCCCAGCCGGATGTAGTCGTTGCCGCTGCCGGGCAGGATCAGGTTCACGCCCACGCCGGAGTCCATGTCCTGAGACTCCTCCATGCCGTGGGTCAGGGGTCGCCCGGCCACGATGAAGTCGTCGCCCTCGCCGCCGGACAGGACGGTCAGGAAGTTTTGCCCCCCGTACAGGGCGTCGTCGCCGTCCCCGCCGTCGATGACCTCGGCAAAGGAGATGCCGGTTTCGGTGCCGTCCACCACCCCGCGCGGCGAACCGAACAGGGCGTCGTCGCCGTCGGTCCCGGCCAGGAACTCGAGCCCCTCCTGGGAGTCGCCCACCACGTAGGAATCGAAACCGCGCTCCACGCTCACGGAGTCCAGCAGGGTGCCGTACCCGTCGTTGTGGTCCGCGTACTCGCTGAAGGTCAGCTCGGCGTGGTCCCGGTCGGCGGTCAGGTTGAAGGAGAGCCGGGTCCAGTCCGTGGCCGCGTCGTCGGACCCGTCCACATACCCGTCATTGGTGAAATGGAAGTCCCGGTCCGAGCCGTCCGAGGTGGTCACGCCGTGGCCCAGAGTGACCAGCCACGCCCCGTCGCCGAAGTCGGCGTCCCAGGTCACGGCGGCCACCAGCTGGTCGCCCAGGGTGACCTTGAAGTCGTTGGAGGAGAGCCCGGACTCGCCGTCCTCGCCCGCGCGCGGGGTGAAGCTGAAGGTGACCGTGACCGACTGACCCGCCTGAGTGGCCACGGCCTGGGTCAGGGTGTCGTCCGCGCCGGACCTGGCGTCCAGCTCCATGAGCCGAACGCCCTCCTCGGGTTTCTGGTCCATGTCCGTTCCCCAGGTCTTCATGGCGCCGTCGTCTTGGGCGGGGGGGCATCTGAGGGCCGATGTCTTGGGGCTGAAAAAGAATTGCGGAGAGAGCTGATTGTCCACGTCGCCAAGGTTGCGCCAGTTGCCCAGGTCGTCCACATAGCCCCAGGTGGACCCCCTGTATCCGGAGGCCTCGAACCCGGGGTTGAGCAGGATCTGCACGTCCATCTGTTCCTCGAATACGGGGCCGCCGCCATGGTTGCCCGGAGGCCCGCCGTCCGTCGATCCACCGTCCGTCGATCCGCCGTCCGTCGATCCACCGTCCGTCGATCCGCCGTCCGTCGGCCCGGCCTCGGTCTCCGTGCCGAGGGGCGAGTCTATCGCGCCCAGCGGCGAGATCCCCTGGACCAGGGGAGGCGCTGCGTGGGGCGAATAGGCGTCGCCCTGGCCGCCCACGGCGTTCAGCCCGTCGGCCAGCGAGCCGGGATCGTCGGCGTACTCGCCGGACCCGGACCCCGTGGCCGCGCCGTCGGCCTTGGTCTCCAGTTCGGGTTCCGGGCCCATGTCGGGCGCGAACGCGAAAAGATAGGTCTCGCCCGGCACCCGCTCGCCGTTGAGCAGCTCGAACACGGGCAGCTCGCCCTCGGAGGCCAGAACCAGATACTCCCGGAGCACCACACAGCCGCCATCCGGGCAACCGATGACCAGGTCGTCGCCCGAGGCGGCAAAGACCGCTCCGGACAGGTCGAAGTCGAACCGCACCGGAATGCCGGGGGTCAAACCATAGGAATTCGATGCGCCTGGCCCGGGCTGCGCCACTCTGAGGGTATCCGCCACTGCCGCCTCCTGGGTGGATTGGGGAAAACAATACGAGAGAAGCCATACTAAGGGGCGTCTTTTATTTTTGTCAAATTACATTGTTTGTTTAAAACCAGATGGTTATACTGTTGAAAAGTTGCGATAACAGATGTTTTGCCTTACGCCGTGGCCGGATGGAAAAATGTCGGTAGCCCATGAATATATCGTTAGGAAATACTTATTCACATCGGCCATGTTAAAAAAAATTCAATGCGATCTGATTGATCCACAGGAAATCAGGGAGATTGTATTTTTAACGTCCTGTAATAAAAGGCAGTATTTTTTCCAAAGAAAATTCGGTGTTCATCCTGCCCGGCCGGGCACGGCTCTGCTGGGCGATAGTTGCTCGACCATCCGGCGATTTTCAGCCGTTCAGCCTGGTAACCATCCGATATCATGCGGTTTCGACAATTGGCCACAGGCGCTTTACAGCGGCCCCGCACTGCCGTAGACCGGTGGGTATGAGGACAATCGATCAGCGCAATTGGCCCAGGAAAAGCCTGTACGACTATTTCCGGTCGCTGCCGTCGCCGCATTTCTCCATCACCGCCGACGCGGACGTGACCCGGCTCGTGACCCGCGCCAAGCCGCGCGGGGTGTCCGTGTTCAACGGCGTGCTCTACGCCGTGCTGCACGCGGCCAACCGCATCCCGGAGTTCCGCCAGCGGCTGCGCGGGGATCAGGTGGTCGAGCACGACTCCGTGCATCCCGCGCCCACCGTACCCATCGAGGGCGACCGGTTCGCCTTCTGCTATTTCGACTACGCGCCCCTCTGGGACGACTTCGACCGCGCCTGCGCCCGCGCTGTGGAGAACGCCAAGCGGCAGACCGAACTCGCGGACGGGTCCGCCGACCGCGACGACCTCGTCTTCACCACCTGCCTTCCCTGGCTCGCCTTCACCTCCATGCACCACCCGGTCCAGGGGCCCGACGACGCCTTCCCGCGCATCGCCTGGGGCAAGTTCACCGAACGCCAGGGCCGCTGGACCATGCCCGTCAATGTCCAGCTCCACCACGCCCTCGCCGACGGCCTGCATGCCGCCCGCTTCTACCAATACACCCAGGAAACCCTCGATTTGTTTGAGTAAAAGTGGGGGGATGCCTCCGGCGGCTGGGGGAAGGGAGGAAAAACCTTTTGAGAAAGGTTTTTCCTCCCTTCCCCCAGACCCCCATCCCTCCGTTTCCAAAACTTTTTGCGTGCCTTCGGCAAGGGCGTCCGGGAGCGGAAGGGTGAGTGTTGGGGGAGGGGTTGGGGTGGACGCGGGAGAATTGGCGGAACGCGCCAAGCTGGCTTTGCGGCGTTTTCGGGCTGTGTCCTGAAAAGAACCTGTTCTGAACGAATCCAGACTCTTCCAATAAGAATCCGCCCCCTGTCTTGTTTTCCAAGTATGGCAGCGGGTTACATTTTGGTGATTTGGGAAGAATTTTTACACAACCATCCACACACGCCAGTTCAATTTTCAACCATTATTCCAGCTGGATATAGTGAATAGATCAGAGATTGTAAGTCGAAAGGCTTTCTGCTGTGGTGCAGGCTTTTCGACTACGTATTTTTTTGCTCCCGTTCTTCGCAATGGGTTTGCCCGATCTTTTCCCCGGAATTCCGTCGCCGGTCCTCACAGTCCGGTGTAATAAAACCCAGCCCAGAAGTATGGGTGCGGGTATCTTTTCAAGGCATTTACCTGTGCTTCCTGAAGAGCCAACGGCGTGGGCTCCCGGCGCAGATTCGCGTAGAAATCCACCATCAGCTTTTCCGTGGCGTCATCGGATATTTTCCAAAGGCTTGAAACAAGGGAGCCTGCACCTGCGTAAAGGAACGCTCTGTTCAGCCCGATGACATCGTCTCCGGCCATGATAGTCCCGATCCCGGTCTCGCAGGCGGACAAAACCACCAGCCGAGCCTTGGTCCTCATCGCATAGATTTCACCGGCGGTCAGATGTCCGTCCTCTTTCTTCCCCGGGCTGAGCAGCACGGAAGAGGCGAACGGCGTCTTTGCGTCGTATGTGCCGTGCGCCGCCAGGTGAACGATGTCCGCTTCGCCGATCAACTCCTTCAGGGTGGATTCGGAGGCCTGGTCGCGAAGCAGGAGTTGCGACCGGGGTACCAATCTGCTGATTGCCCTAGCCTCCCGCTCGGTGCCGGGCAAATCGAGCTGCTTGTTCCCGAGATTCGGGTTTCCAAAGACGACGGCAGTAGTAAGATTGTCCTCTTTCCCTTGTTGCTTCAGGTACCGGGTTATGCTGGAGCTTGGAAGCTGGCGCAGGGTCGTCCTTTCACAGAGAAATTGATGTCCGTCGCTCAGGGCGGCGAAGGGAATGTGATGCAATATGCCGTGAGGAACGATGATCGTGTTTCGTCTGAGCTCGATATTCGAGAAGAGCCGATCGTACAACATCTTGGAATGCATTTCGTAATCAGCTGATTGAGTCAGGATGGCGTCGCGCAGTTTTTTGACATGCTCGTCCAGTCCCTCCGCGCTTCGAACAACCACGCTCACACGGGAACTACTGACGGTAAAAATGTATAATGAATCTCGAAAAATGTAGAATTCCAAGAGGTTGGTCCCTTGAGGCAATTTGCTCCGGATGGCGTCGGCAGAGCATGTTTTGCCTCCGATCAGTTCGGAAATCATCGGGTTCGATGCGTGGAGTTTGGTCTGTATGACTGTGATGGACCGCCTTTTTCCGTTTTGGAAATCTGGATCATTGTTCAACTCGGATGCTTTAAAGTCCGCTTCCAGGGAATCCAATTGGGCCATCAGCCCCGCGAGCTCTTGATGTGGAGCGGCATTTGCGTTTTTGTCGCTCCTCAGGAGGTCGACAAGCGCTCGGGATTTGCCACGTTCAACATATTCCAAGGCCTTTTGAGGCTCTCCGGATTTCACCAGGCATTCGACGGCTATTCCGTAGGCCGCCTCCTTGTCCTGAATGAAATATATCTTGGACATTTCCTTGCCGATCGTGTTTCGCTGACCTTCGAGCGCATCGCAGGCCGCAGAGCTGTGGGCAAAGGCTCCGCTGATGTCGCCTTCGTCCAACGCAATCCGCGCCCGGTCTATATTCGCCGCGACCAGCACCAGGCCGAGTCCCTTTGTGGCTTTGTCTTTGAGGACGGCGTCCAGCAGCTCCTTGGCCGCCTTCGGCTCATGCATCTCCAACAGGCATTTTGCTAACATGAATTGTTCCAGGATTAGCTGGTCGTTCTGCGCGTTGAAATCCCCAGTGACGATTTCCGCGGCCTGTCCCGACATTCCCAGGGGGGCGAGGGCAAGCCCAAAGAGTCCTGCGAAAATGATCTTTTCGGGAGTGAGTCCCGTATATTTTTCCAGATAAATACGGGAGTTGGCGTATTCTTCCAGTGAAAAGTAGATACAGGCTATCCAGTAGTACAACTCATGCCTTAAGGCCGAGGAGGCAAGGGAAGTGTATATTCCCTCCCTACCAGCCAGGCTGGCCAAAATATCTCTTGCAATATACTCGCGATTCGTTCGTATGTAGTAAATCGACAGGATTCCGTATGCCCGTATCCTGTCGATTTCGTCGGTATCTGTATTGCCAGCGTCATCTATACTTTTGTTGATCTTAACAGTTTTCCAAATGGCATCGGCAATGCCTTCCGCCCCGTCCAGTTCATTGAATTCCAGGGCGATACTCATGTCATCAATGAAAATCGGAAGCATTCTTTTCAACTGGTTCTCACCGACCTTATTATAGGAGGCGTGATTCTCGTATGTCGGTTTGTACAGGCGATCCAGATTATCCCTATCCCACAGGGCATCGATTTTGCGGTAGTATTTTCTTAATGGCGCGTCGTACTTAATTGCATTTATCTCTCTGCATCTCTTGTAGTAAGTGGAAAAATTTGTTTGACACAGCAGCCAAAGCTCTTTTTCGGAACACAACGAATAGGTCTTGTAGTCCTTTATCTTATAATAGGCATCGCATATCTCCGGAGTGAAGTCGGCGTCCTCAGTGTTCGGGTATGCCTTTTTATGCAGTTGAACGGATTCATAGTATTCTCCGTTTATACTTGCTCTGTGCGCTTTCTTCAGGGGGGTGCCACATGCCGCTACTAAAAGCAATGTCGCTATAATGGCTGTGTTTTTTATGGTCGTCATAGCATTCGCAACTAATTGTATGTGGTAGTGTTTCAACGGTGATGGCAAAATGTCAGCAGGAGTTTATTAAAAATAAGTTTTGTTATCATTTCTGTAAACGCTTTTTTTTTAATAGGTCTAGGTTGGAACAGGATCTGGTTTTTCGGTAATAGGTCAATTATGCCGGTAAAAAACAAGTACGCAAATCGTTCAAAAATTGCGGAAGCCAAAACCAGAGAGCTGGCCAGGTCATTTTGCTACGATTTGGACGCAACTCAGATAAGCAAGGTGGCGAGAATAAAATGAAATACCGTCAATCGGTATTTGCAAGCCATCAGGACGCGAATCGCTGAGTTTTGTGAGGCTCAATCCCCCTCACTAGGACGATTGAGGTCAATGATAGTTTCATTGGCCCGTGTCGACAGAAGGGACATGTACGAGGTCCTCCTGAAGATACTCCGGAAGAATCCTCTGTTCTAGTCTAGACCTTTTTCAAAAGGTTCTTAAGCGGGTGCAGGGCAGCGCCCCGGCCGCCGGAGGCATCCCTATCGCAACTCGATGGGCTCCCCGCACTCAAGCGGGTCGATGCCCAGGTGTCGGGCCACGGTCTGGCCCACGTCGGCGAAAGTTTCGCGCATGCCTGCGCAGCCGGGCAGCGCGGCGGGGCCGAAGAGCAGGACGGGCACGCATTCCCGGGTATGGTCCGTGCCTTTCCAGGTGGGATCGCAGCCATGGTCGGCGGTGACCACGGCGAGGTCGCCGGGCCGAAGCTTGGGGATGAACGCGGTGAGGCGGGGGTCGAGGTGTTCGAGGGCGGCGGCGTAGCCCGGCACGTCGCGGCGGTGGCCCCATTCGGAGTCGAACTCCACGAAATTGGCGAAGGTCAGGGAGCCGTCGGGCGCGGCCGCGACTTCGGTTTCGACCAGGTCGAACAGGGCGTCGGAGCTGGGTCCCTTGACGGACTTGGTCATGCCCCGGTGAGCGAAGATGTCGCTGATCTTGCCCACGGCGATGACCTCGCGCCCGGCCGCCTTGAGACGGTCGAGGAGCGTTTCGGCGGGCGGCTCCAGGGAATAGTCGCGCCGGTTGGCGGTGCGCGTGAAGTTGCCCGGCTCGCCCATGAACGGGCGGGCGATGACCCTGCCGATGTTGTATCCTTCGAGCAGTTGCCGGGCCAGTTCGCAGAGCGCGAGCAGCCGGTCCAGGCCGAAGGTCTCCTCGTGGGCCGCGATCTGGAAGACCGAGTCCGCCGAGGTGTAGCAGATGGGCTTGCCCGTGGTCATGTGCTCGGCCCCCAGTTCGGCGATGATCTCGGTGCCGGAGGCGTGTTTGTCGCCAAGGATGCCGGGCAGCCCGGCGCGTTGGATGAGGGCGTCGGTCAGCTCCTTGGGGAAGGTCGGCACGGTGTCGGGAAAATACCCCCAGTCGAAGGTCACGGGCGCTCCGGCCATTTCCCAGTGGCCGCTGGGCGTGTCCTTGCCCCGGCTGATCTCCCGGGCCGCCGCGAACCGCCCGCGCAGCACCGGCGAGCCGAGGTTGGGGGGCACGGTGCCGGTGACCAGCTGGGCGGCCAGGCCGATGCCCAGCGAACTGAGGCACGGCAGGTTCAGGGGCCCGGCGCGCAGCCCTTGGCGGTCGCCCTTGCCGCGCGCGCAGGTTTCCGCGATGTGGCCCAGGGTGTCGGCCCCGGCGTCGCCGAACCGGTCGGCGTCGGGTGCCCAGCCGATACCCAGGGAATCCAGGACCAGGATGAAGGCGCGGCCGATCATGACTGTTCTCCGGTGATGCGTTCGCGGATGACGGGCCTGGATGCCGGGCGGTCCGGGGTGACGGTCACGGCGGCCAGGATGCGCGCGGCGGTCTCGGCGGCCTGGGTCTCGCTCCGGGCGTGAACCAGGCAGAGCGGGCGGTCCGGGCCGGTCTCGTCGCCGACGTGCAGGAAATCGGTCATGCCCACCGCGTGGTCGATGGCCTGGTCCGCGCGGGTGCGGCCCCCGCCCATGGTCACCAGGGCCAGGCCCACGGCGCGGCTGTCCATCCCGGTCAGAAAACCAGCGTTCGGCGGGGTCACGGCCAGGGTCACCTCCGGTTCGGGCAGGTAGGAATCCATGCGCTCCACGAAATCGGTCGGCCCGCCCAGCCCGCCGACCATGCGCCCGAAGGTCTCCGCCGCCCGGCCAGTGTCCAGGGCCTCGCGCATGCGGACCCCGGCCTCGTCCAGGTCACGGGTAACGCCCGCCAGCACGAGCATCTCGCCGGTCAGGGCCAGGGTGATTTCCGCAAGTCTTGGTTCGCGCGTCTTGCCGGTCAGGAATTCCACGGCCTCGCGCATTTCGGTCGCGTTGCCCACGCTGTGGCCCAGGACCTCGTTCATGTCCGTGAGCAGGGCAGTGGTCGGCACGCCCGCGCCCGTGGCCACGCGGGCGATGGACTGCGCCAGCTCAAGGGCGTCTTCGTACTTCGCCATGAACGCGCCGGAGCCGAACTTGACGTCCATGACCAGCCCCTGGAGCCCGGCGGCCAGCTTCTTGGACAGGATGGAGGCGGTGATCAGGTCGATGGACTCCACCGTGGCGGTGACGTCGCGCACCGCGTACAGCCGCCGGTCCGCCGGGGCCAGGTCCGGGGTCTGGCCGATGATGGCGCAGCCGGTCTCGCGGACCACGCGGGCAAAGGTCGTGAGGTCCGGCGCGGTGTCGTAGCCGGGGATGGCGTCGAATTTGTCGAGCGTGCCGCCGGTGTGGCCCAGGCCTCGCCCGGAGATCATGGGTACGGACGCGCCGCACGCCGCGGCCAGCGGGCCGAGGATCAGGCTGACCTTGTCGCCCACGCCGCCGGTGGAGTGCTTGTCCACCACGCCGTGCTCCACGCCCAGCGCGGGCCAGTCGAGCACCCGTCCCGAGTCGCGCATGGCCTCGGTCAGGACGATGCGCTCCTCCATGGTCATGCCCCGGAAGAACACCGCCATGGCGAACGCCGCCACCTGGCCCTCGGACACCGAGCCGTCCGTGATGCCGCGCACCATGGCCCCTATCTCGGCCCGGTCCAGAACCAGACCGTCCCGCTTCCTGCGAATCACTTCCTGCGGCATGAACGTCATGATGATAGCCTCCGGCGGCTGGGGGAAGGGGAGGAAAAACCCTTTGAAAAGGGTTCTTTCCTCCCCTTCCCCCAGACCCCCATCCCCTCCTTTTCCCAAACTTTTTGGGTCGCTTCGCGAAGGGGGGTTAGTAGGTTGTGGGCTGGGCCGGGGTCGGGGCCAGGCCGAGGTGGGCGAGGACGTCGTCGAGCAAGCCGCTGGCGCCGAAGCGCAGGGTCTCGGGCGTGGCCCACCCCTCGCCCATGATCAGGTCCGCCAGGTACAGGTAGCCCGCCGCGTCGGCCACGGTGCGGATGCCGCCCGACGGCTTGAACCCGAGGGGCCGCTTGAGCTGCGGCTGCATCTCGCGGATCACCTTGAGCATCACCGCCGCAACCTCCAGGTCCGCGCCGCCCGGCACCTTGCCCGTGGAGGTCTTGATGAAGTCCGCGCCCGCGTCGATGGCGTCGCGGCTCGCCTCCTCCGTGATCTTCAGGGACTGGAGCTGGCTGGTCTCCAGGATGACCTTCATCTTCACCCTGTGGCCGCACGCCTCGCGCACCTGGTGGAGCAGGGCGATGGCCTGGTCGCGGTGGCCCGCCTTGTACCGCTTGTACGGCAGGACCACGTCCACCTCGTCGGCCCCGGCGGCAACCTGGGCGCGCGCCTCGGCCCTGGCCGCGACCGCGTCCGGCAGTCCGTGCGGGAAGTTGCAGACCGTGGCCACCTTGACCCCGGTCCCGGCCAGCAGGTCCTTGGCCAGCGGCACGAAGGGATCGTATATGCAGACGGCGGCCACATGGCCCCTGTCCGTGACCGCGCGACCGCACAGGGCGCGGATGGTCTCGCTGTTGTCGTCCTCGTTCAGCGAGGTCAGGTCCATGGAGGCCAGGGCGCGCAGGGCGTAGGCCTCATTGGCCTGGACCTTGGCGGCTTCGCCGATCAGTGCTTTGAGTGCGTCGTTCATCTCTTCCTTTTGATGCATGGTTTGGGTCATTTCAGGTTTTCCGGCCCGAAGGAGACGGGCAGAAGTTCGCCCGGGGTCATGGTCAGCAACACCCCGCGCTCGTTGCAGGCGTGGACCAGGGTGTCCGGTCCGGCGAACTCGCGGATGCGCTGGCGGCAGCCGCCGCACGGGGTGCAGGGCGCATCGGTCGGGCCGACGACCACGAGCTCGCGGATGGTCCGCCCGCCGCCCAGGACCATGGCCGCGATGGCCGACTGCTCGGCGCAGGACCCCAGCGGATAGGCCGCGTTCTCCACGTTGCAGCCGGTGAAGATGTCGCCCGCGTCCGTGATCAGGGCCGCGCCCACCGGATGGTTGGAGTAGGGGGCGTAGGCCGCGTCCCGGGCCTCGGTCGCCAGTCTGATGAGTTCGGAAATGTCGGTCATTTAGCGCTCCTTCACATAGGGGATGCCGTCCGCCTTGGGGGCCACCACCTTGCCCACGAACCCGGCCAGCAGGACCACGGTCAGGGCATAGGGCAGCATGATGATGAACTGGACCGGGATTTCGCCCACCAGGGGCAGCTCCACGCCCTGCAACCGCGCCTGGAGTGCGTCGGTGAAGGCGAAGAGCAGGCAGGCGGTCACGGTCAGTCCGGGCCGCCATTTGCCGAAGATCATGGCCGCCAGGGCCAGGTAGCCCTTTCCGGCGGTCATGTCGCGGATGAAGCTCGCGCCCAGCGCCGTGGACAGGCTTGCCCCGGCCAGGCCGCACAGCGCGCCCGCGATGAGCACCGCCCGGTAGCGCAGCCATTCCACGGAAATGCCCGCCGTGTCCACGGCTTCGGGGTTCTCGCCCACGGCCCGCAGCCTGAGCCCGAACCGGGTCTTGTAGAGCATGAACGAGACGGCCGGGATCAGGGCGAAGGTCAGGTAGGTCAGCAGGGTGTGGCCGCTGAGGAGTTCGGAATACAGGGAGCCGAGGACCGGTACGTCCCGGACCAGGTCCGCGCCGGGCAGGGTCAGGGGGGTGAACCGCGCGCCCGAGGGCAGGGGCGGGGTGTCGCCGTTGATATGGAAGATGGCGTGGCCCAGCGTCGGGGCCAGCCCGGCCACCACGATGTTGATGGCCATGCCCGAGACCACCTGGTTGCCCTTGTGGGTGATGCAGGCGAAGCCGTGCAGCAGGGCCAGCCCCAGGCAGGCCAGGACCGCGCATATGAGGCCCAGCCAGGCCGAGCCGGTCAGGTAGCTGACCGTGGCCGCCGTGAACGCGCCGCCGAGCATCTTGCCCTCCAGCCCGATGTCGATGACCGCCGCCCGCTCCGAGCACAGCCCGGCCAGGGCCGCCAGGATCAGCGGGGTGGAGATGCGCAGGGTGGCGTCCGCCGTGAGCACCAGCTGGGTCAGCAGTTCGGTCATGGTGCGACCTCCGCTTCCCCGCGCCCGAAGATGCGCTCCAGCCGGGGACGGTACAAATGTTCCAGCGCGCCGGTGAACAGGATCACGAACCCCTGGATGGTCCAGATCATGTCGCGGGTGATGGTTGGCATTTCAAAGGCCAGCTCGGCCCCGCCCTGGAACAGCGCGCCCATGAGCAGGGAGGCGAGGACGATGCCGAGCGGGTGGTTGCGGCCCATGAGCGCGATGGCGATGCCCACGAACCCGCACCCGTTGGTGAAGTTGATGATCACCCGGTGCTGCACGCCCATCAGCTCGTTGAGGCCCATCAGCCCGGCCAGCGCCCCGGACAGGAGCATGGAGACCATGATCGCCTTTGCCGGGGAGATGCCGCCG
The DNA here is from genome assembly GCF_001563225.1 of Pseudodesulfovibrio indicus. Lineage (NCBI taxonomy): Bacteria > Pseudomonadati > Thermodesulfobacteriota > Desulfovibrionia > Desulfovibrionales > Desulfovibrionaceae > Pseudodesulfovibrio > Pseudodesulfovibrio indicus. The sequence continues at coordinate 479,140 of NZ_CP014206.1, read as the reverse complement.
TAGACGGCTGCCTCCGGGTTTTTGCCTACGGCCCGCATTTCGTAGCCCCAGCGGGTGCGCCAGATGAACAGCCAGACGCCCACGCAGCAGAGCAGGGCGATGAGCAGGGACAGGTTCACGGGCGAGCGGGCCAGGTCCAGGCCGAACTGCGCGGCCAGCTCGTGGACCTTGGGCATCCAGGTCTGCTCCGGGAAATGGGAGGTCTCGGGCAGCTGGGAGCCGGGCCGTTTGAGCCGGTCCACCAGCAGCCAGGTCATGACCGACGAGCCGATGAAGTTGAACATGATGGTGGTGATGACGATGTGCGAGCCGCGCCTGGCCTGGAGATAGGCCGGGACCGCGGCCCAGGCCGCGCCGAACAGCGCCCCGCCCAGAACGGTCAGGGGCAGCACGGCCCAGAACGGCAGGTCGCCCAGGTACAGGCAGACCAGGCCGATGCCCAGCCCGCCGAGATACGCCTGGCCCTCGCCGCCGATGTTGAACAAATAGCAGTGGAAGGCCACGGCCACGGCCAGGCCGGTAAAGATGAAGTTGGTGGCGTAGAACAGGGTGTAGCCCACGGCCTCGCCGTAGCCGAACGCCCCGTAGATGAGGTAGCCGAAGGCGGTCATCGGGTTCTCGCCCATGGCCAGGATGACCAGGCCGGACACGGCGAAGGCGGTCAGCAGGTTGAGCGCCGGGATCAGCCCCGCGTTGACCCATCCGGGCAGCTTGGCCTGGGCCATTACGCCTCCCCTCCCGCAGCCTTGGCGCAGCCCGCCATCATCAGGCCGAGGGTCCGCTCGTCCGCGTCCTGTGCATTCACCTCGCCCACGATCCGCCCGCCGAACATGACCAGGATGCGGTCGGCCAGGGACAGGATCTCGTCCAGCTCCACCGAGACCAGGAGCACGCCCTTGCCGTGGTCGCGCAGCTCGATGAGGCTCTTGTGGATGAACTCGATGGCCCCGATGTCCACCCCGCGCGTGGGCTGGCCCACCAGGAGCAGGTCCGGGTCGCGTTCGATCTCGCGGGCCAGGACGATCTTCTGCTGGTTGCCGCCCGAAAACCCGGTGGCCGGGAGGTGCGGGTCCACGGGGCGGACGTCGAATTTCTCCATGTACCGGCGGCACAGGTCGTCCACCCGGCCCAGGTCCATGAGCACCGGCCCGTTGACGTCCGGCCCGGTGTGGTAGCCGAGGATCATGTTCTCGGCAGCGGAAAAGTCCATGACCATGGCCGTGCGGTGGCGGTCTTCGGCCACGTGGCCCACGCCCAGCCGGTGCATGGCCAGCGGGTCGGTGCGCCGGTTGAGTCCGGCGATGACCTCGCCCTTGTAGGACACGGTCCCCTCGCTGACCCCGGTCACCCCGGAGAGCACCTCCAGCAGCTCGGACTGGCCGTTGCCGGACACCCCGGCGATGCCGAGAATCTCGCCCCGGCGCAGGGTGAAGGAGACGTCCTTCAGCCGGTCCACCCCCGCATTGTCGGTCAGGCCCACGCGGTCCAGTTCGAGCAGCGGCTCGCCCGGCTCCGCCGCGCCCTTTTCCACGCGCAGCAGCACCTTGCGCCCGACCATCAGCTCGGCCAGTTCCTCCTTGCTGGTGTCGGCGGTGCTCCGGTGGGCGACCATGGTCCCCCGGCGCATGACCGACACGCTGTCGGTCGCGGCCATGATTTCGCGCAGCTTGTGGGTGATCAGGATGACGGTCCGCCCCTGTTGGCGCAGGCCGTCGAGCATGCGGAACAGCTGGTCCGCCTCCTGGGGGGTGAGCACGCCGGTGGGCTCGTCCAGGATCAGGGTCTCGGCCCCCCGGTAGAGGGCCTTGAGGATCTCCACCCGCTGCTGCAGGCCAACGGGCAGGTCGCCGACCACCGCGTCCGGGTCCACCTCCAGGCCGTACTCCGCGCCCAGCCGCTTGAGCTCCCGCCGGGCGTGGCCCAGGGCGTTCCCGATCAGCCCGCCATCCTCGGCCCCGAGAATGACGTTCTCCAGCACCGTGAACGGCTCGACCAGCATGAAGTGCTGGTGGACCATGCCGATGCCCTGGCTGATGGCGTGGGCCGGGCTGGTGATTCGCACGTCCCGGCCGTGGATGCGGATGCGCCCGGAGTCCGCCTGGTAGAAGCCGTAGAGCATGCCCATGAGCGTGGACTTGCCCGCCCCGTTCTCGCCCACGATGCCGTGGACCGTGCCGGACGCCACGGCCATGGACACGTCGCGGTTGGCGCGGACCGGTCCGAAGGATTTGTTCAGGCCGATGAGTTCGACCGCCGGCGGGACCCCCTCCGGTCCCAGTGTGGCGTGGTCGCTGACCATGCTACTTGTCCATGATGTCGAAATAGTCGGTGACCTTGATCCGGCCCGCGATGATGTCCGCCCGGGCCGCCTCCACCCGCTCGCGCATGGCCGGGGTGATCAGGGATTCGTTGTATTTGTCGAGGGAATAGCCCACGCCGCCCTCGGCCAGCCCCAGGACCCGCACGCCGGGCTTCCAGGACCCGTCGTTCGCGGCCAGCAGGGCCTCGAACACGGCCAGGTCCACGCGCTTGACCATGGAGGTCAGCACCGAGCCGGGGTGCAGGTAGTTCTGGTTGGCGTCGGTGCCGATGGAAAATTTGCCGAGGTCCGCCGCGGTTTGGAGCACGCCCAGCCCCGAGCTTCCGGCGGCCTGGTAGACCACGTCCGCACCCCGGTCGAACTGGGAGCGGGCCAGCTCGCCCGCCTTGATGGGATCGCCCCAGGCGGCCGGGGTGGTCCCGGTCATGTTGCGGAAGACCTCGATGTCGGGGTCGACAAACCGCGCGCCCTCCTCGTAGCCCAGCGCGAACTTGCGGATCAGCGGGATGTCCATGCCGCCCACGAACCCGACCTTGCCGGTCTCGGACTTCATGGCCGCGATCATGCCCACCAGGAAGGACCCCTCATGCTCCTTGAAGACCACGGACTGCACGTTGGGCTGGTCCACGACCATGTCCACGATGACGAAGCGGACGTCGGGAAATTCCGGGGCGAGCTTTTCCAGCACCGAGGCGTAGGAGAAGCCCACGACCACGATCATGTCGTAGCCGCGTTCCGCGAACCGGCGCACGGCCTGGTCGTACTGGGACTCGTTGGTCGGGGTGAATTCTCGGTACGGCACGCCGGTCTCCCCGGTGAACCGTTCCGCGCCCCGGAAGGCGGCCTCGTTGAACGAGCGGTCGGACTTGCCCACCTGGTCGTAGATCACGGCGGGCTTGAAGGCCAGGGCGTTGCCGGCCCCGGACAGGGGGGAGAGCAGGCAGAAGAGGAAGAGGGCGGGCAAGAGCTTGCGGAACATGCATACTCCACGGGTTTGGCGGAAACCGGGGGCTTCCGTTGTCTCGTCGGAACGGGCGGGGCGGCCCGGCGGCGGGGTGTCCCGCCGCCGGAGACCGGTCCTGGAAAGCCGTCCTATTTGTCCATGATGTCGAAGTAGTCGGTGACCTTGAGCTTGCCCGCGATGATGTCCGCCTTGGCACCCTCCACCCGGGCCTTCATCTCGTCGGAGATCAGGGAGGCGTTGTACTTGTCGAGGGCGTAGTCCACGCCGCCCTCGGCCAGCCCCAGGACCCGCACGCCGGGCTTCCAGGTCCCGTTCAGGGCGTTCTCCATGGCGCTGGCCACGGCCAGGTCCACGCGCTTGACCATGGAGGTCAGCACCGAGCCGGGAAAGAGGTAGTTCTGGTTGGAGTCCACGCCGATGGAGTATTTCTTGAGGTCGGCCGCGGCCTGGAGCACGCCCATGCCCGAGCCCCCGGCGGCGGTGAAGATGACGTCCGCACCCCGGTCGAACTGGGAGCGGGCCAGCTCGCCCGCCTTGATCGGATCGCCCCAGGCGGCCGGGGTGGTCCCGGTCATGTTCTGGAAGACCTCGATGTCCTTGTTCACGTACTGCGCGCCTTCCTTGTAGCCCAGCGCGAACTTGCGGATCAGCGGGACGTCCATGCCGCCCACGAACCCGACCTTGCCGGTCTTGGACTTCATGGCCGCGATCATGCCCACCAGGAAGGACCCCTCGTGCTCCTTGAAGATCACGGACTGCACGTTGGGCTGGTCCACGACCATGTCGATGATCACGAACTTGGTGTCCGGGAATTCCGGGGCGATCTTCTCCAGGGCCGAGGCGAAGGAGAAGCCCACGACCACGATCAGGTCGCTGCCCCTGGACGCGAACCGGCGCATGGCCTGCTCGTACTGGGACTCGTTGGTGGGCTCGAAATCGCGGTAGGCGACGCCGCTCTCCTTGGAGAACTGCTCGGCACCCATGTGCGCGGCCTGATTGAAGGATTTGTCGAATTTCCCGCCCATGTCGTAGATCACGGCGGGGTTCAGGGCCAGGGCGTTGCCGGCGAAGAGCGCCAGAACCAGGGCAACGAGGGCGGGAAGGATGAGCTTGCGGGACATGCAGCCTCCGGGGGTTTCGCGGAAACAAGGTTCCCGCAAGGTTGACGACATCCGGACCGGGCCGGTTCGTGCCCGTTCCCGCGCTACGCGCGCGCGGTGTCGAAGAGCATAGTCCATCCGGGCCGGAACGCCAAGTTGTTCGCGAGTTGGCCGGTCGGAAAAAGGCCCGCGGGTGGAGACTCGCGGGCCGTGTTCATTGAGGTTTCGGCGGGCGGTTAGTTGAACAGGTCGCTGATGGCGTCGCGGATGCCGCCCTTGATCTCGTCCTTGGTGGCTTCCTTGGCGTCGTACCCGATCTCCTTGGCGTCGTTGCCCAGCCCCATGTCGCTGTTGCCCTGCTGCTGCGGGGGGTGGGGCATCTGGGCCTGCTGCGCGTTGGAGGGCAGGGCGTAGTAGGCGAGGTCGAGGTTCTTGACCGTGAGCTTGGTCAGCCGCATCTCGTTGCCGTAGCGCAGGACGCCGCCGAACCCCTTCTTTTCCGCCTCGTCCAGGGCGTCCTGGAAGGACCGGCCCATGGTCTGGGTCATGGCTTCGGCCATGGCCATCCAGGCCTCGGTGATCTTCTTGATGTTGGAGTGGGTGGACAGGACCATCTCCTCGCGGTTGACCACCTTGCCGTCCTCCTTGATGATCGCCTCGTAGACCGTACCCTTGTACCCGGCCAGGGTCTCGGTGCGGCCCGTCTTCTTGTACTCGACCTCGTATTCCGGTTCGGAACCGCCGCCGAACATGGAGGTGAAGCCGGACCCCATGGAGCTGCTCATGGCCCCCAGGTCATAGACCTGGCACTGGCCGGAGTCGCAGTTCACCGAATACACCTTTTTCCCGGAGAGCAGGGTGTAGGCGGTGGGCGAGGTGTCCATGCGGACGTGCTGGCTGTCCCTGGTGCACAGGGTGACCATGGTGCCGTCGCTGTATTTGTACGTGGCGATGATATCCGAGGCCGCTTGCGCGCTCAGCGGCAGGGCCAGGGCAAGACAGAGAAAAAACAGGAATCTACGCATCATCATACTCCTCACGGTTCCCCCGATGTTGTTCAACCGCCCCGCGCGGCCCCACGCCGCTTGGGAAAACGTTAATCACAAATAGAGAATTGTTTCAATGCAGGAATGCATATCTATCCTCCGGCCCGCGAAAAATAGAAATTCACCCCGTCCTTGAAACCGCCCTCGAAGCCGCCGAGGTCGATCTTCGGTTCCTTGATCTTGTCGTACCAGCCCTTGGCCGACTTGGCCGCGCCCACGGCTCCGGCCCCGGTTCCGGTGTAGCCGGTCTCGATGGCCGGGGAGCCCACCTTGCCCTTGAACTCGAAGTCGCCCACCTTGACCGAGGCCGAGAAGTTGTCGGCCAGCCCCAGGGCGAACTTCCTTGCCTCCTTCATGATCTCCTTGTAGTCGTCGAGGACCAGGGAGAAGGCGGACACCGACCAGATGGAGGACGAGATGCCCACCAGCCCGCCGGTGACGTAGTCCAGCCCCTGCTTCCACAGGTCGCTGAAGACGCGCTCCACCATGCCGCCGCGCTCGCCGGTGTCCAGGACCGCGATGGTCCGGTAGCTGTCCGGGTCCACCTCCAGCCACGCCCAGCGCGGCCGCCCGCCGACATCGGCCGGGCGGTCCGGGAACAGGACCACGGCCCGGCTCTCGGAGAGCAGCCTGAAGACCCGCTCCGGCACCGCCTTTTGCAGCTCCTCGCCCATGGCGTACCGCGCGTCCGGGGTCAGCCACAGGAAGTTCGTGCCCTCCGGGTAATGGGGGAGCAGCTGGTAGAACCCCATGCCGCCCTCGGGCAGGACCTTGGCCTCCAGTTGGGAGGCGAACAGCCCGGTCATGATGTTGAAGCCGCGCACGGCCTCGGGCCTGGTACCCGGCGCGGGCTGCACCTGGTTGGCCGCCCGGCGCAGGTCCAGGGAGGTGCGCACCTTCCCCTCCGGGCCGGTCCGCGAGACCGTGGCCACGATGCAGCGCGGCTCGGTGGCGCGGCCCACGGTGAGCGCCAGCGTCCGGGCCAGGTCGCGCTCGTACTCGCTCTGGGCGCAGACGAAGCGGTAGATCAGGTTGCGCCCGTACCAGCGAAGGGCGGACAGGTTGTCCGGCGCGTCCGCCTTGCCGTGGACTTCCTTGAGGGTCTTGTCCAGGGCGCGGGCCGCGTCCATGTCCATGTCCGGCAGGTTGAGCCCCAGGCAGTGGTAGCGGTCGGTGACGGACTCGCCCTCGGCCACGTCCCGGTCCACGACCAGGGTCTTGCTGTTCAGGGTGATGCGCAGCCGCTCGCCCACGATCTCGTAGTCGCCGGTGTCGATCCCGTCGCTGCCGACGACCCGGCCGCCCTCGCCGTCGAAGACCGCCTTGATCACCGGGCCGTTGCCGTACCCGGCCACGGTGTAGCCGAGGTCCGCGGCCCCGCGCGACAGCTCGGGCAGCGAGGGGTTGGCCGTGAGCAGGTGGATCTCCTCGGGCGCGCCCGCGTCCGACTCGCCGGACAGGGCGTCGGACAGCTCGCGTCCGGCCCTGGCCCGGCCCGCCTGCACCGGCCTGGCCAGCAGGAAGACCGAGACCGAAGCGGTCATGGGATCGGGCGAGGCCTCGTCCGCGTTCACCCGGCGGATCAGCCCCGGCAGCCGGCTCGCGTCCTCCATGAACGGGCAGACCAGGACGTGCAGGTTGCCCGGTTCGTCCCGGTACTCCAGCGCGGGCAGGGAATAGACGTCGGTCCGCTCCAGCCGGGCCAGCTCGGCCAGCCGCGCGCGTCCCTTGTCGGTCAGGTCCACGGTCACGCGCCGGGCGCGCACGCCCTGGCGGGCCAAGATCAGCTCGGCCATGCGCGCGAAATCGGCCTGGGAGCCCCAGTTCTGGACCAGCACGGCCTCGGGCGCGAAGAGGTGGTTCCACCCGCCCAGGTCGGCGGGCAGGCAGCGCACGGTCCCAAGGCGCTTCTTCAGCTCGGCCAGGGTCTTGAGCTCGGCAAAGGACGCCGTGGCCGGGTCGGTGATCTCGGGCACGGGCACGTTCCGGGCCGGGGGCGCACCGCCGTCGAGGTCCGTCTGCCTGGGGGCCACGTGGCCGGGCTTTTCGTACCGCCGGGCCGCGCGCTCGCGGGCCAGCTCGGCCACGGCCAGGTTGAACTCCTCCATGGCCGAGCCGCCGAAGGGCAGCTCCACGTCGAGCCGCCGGACCAGCAGCCGTTCCCCGTCATAGTGATCGGACTCGATCTCCCGCTTGAGGTCCGGGAACAGCGGCGAGGTCAGCTCCCACCGGGCGGGATCGTTGTCGTCGTGGGGCAGGCTGAAGAGGATCAGCCCGCGCAGGCTGCCGCCGTCCGGGATCACGGTCTGGTCGGTGATGCCGAAGATCAGGTCCTCGGTCTCCGGGGCCGGGGTCATGGTCCCGGCGGGAACGATGGCGTTGCCCGAGGCGAATCCGGCCAACCCCTTGCTCCTGGTCCAGTCCAGCGGCGGCGGCTCGAACCCCGGTCCGGGCTCGAATCCCTTGCGCTTGAGGATGAACCCGCCCGCCAGCTGGGTGGCCCGGCCGTCCCGATCGTCGAACAGGGTCAGGTCGGCCACGTACACGTTGCCGCGCTCGGGCAGGGCGGCCACCCGGTTCACGGTCAGGCGCACCCCGTCTCCCTTGAGGGCGTCGCCGGGGACCTTGACCGTGGGGGCCTTGGCCGCGCGGTCGTCCAGGGGGATGACCACGCCGCCGCCCTTGACGTCGGCCACCAGCTCGCCCAGTCCGGCCTCGTCGGCCATGGCCCGGGGTACGCGGAAGGCGAAGCGCACGCGGTTGCCCGATCCCGGCGAGAGCAGGGTCGGGGTGTAGAACCCCATGGGCAGGAGGGCGGTGGCCTCGTGCAGCCGCACGGGCAGTTCGCCCTCCCCGGTCCGCAGCCGCAGGGAGAACCGCTCGGCGGGCTTGACGTCGAGCAGGGCCTGGACGTTGGACACGAAGTCCGCCTCCACGATGCGGAACACGCACCCGTCCCCCGCGTCCACGGACCCGGCGCGCTCCGCGTCGCGGACCTCGCGCACGGCCAGGGAAAAGGCGTCCGAGAGCCTGGCCGGGGGCTTGGCGGGCAGCTCGCTCAACCGGTCCGCGCCCGTGGGCATGGCCCCCACCAGGGGAATCTCGGCGTGGCCGTAGTTGGTGTCGTAGTAGTGCAGGGAGAGCTGGCGCATGTTCCCGTCGGGCACCAGGAAGATGGCCGTGCCCCGGACTTTTTGGCCCGGCTCCACGGCCACGGCGGACTCCTCCGGGAGCATGAGCGGGGTCTGGGCCAGCCAGGTGGCCGGGGAGACCGGGGTCATGACCTCGTTGTTCCAGCGCAGGAACAGGTGCCGCTTGAGGTCCGGGATGAGGTAGGTCGGGACCCTCTCCACGACCGTGCCCCTGGTGGCCTTGTCGTTGCCCACCCAGGCCGCCGGATGGTTGGCCCCGTCCGGGTAGACCACCACCTTCTGCTTGGGCAGGACGTTCTCCACGTCCACGGCCAGGGCCAGGAACCGGTAGCGGTCCGGCGCGTTCAAGCCCCGGATGCGGTTCAGGAACCAGGCGGACTCCACCGTGAATCGGGCCGCCCGGTTTCCGCCCGTGACGCGGATGGGAATGCGCTTGGTGATCCGGGCGTCGCGCACGGGCATGGAGTCGCCGGTCAGCAGGGCCGAGACGTCCGGGTCGTACCGCTCCTTGAGCTTGGCCGCGGTGTGCGTCACCGAGGCCGGGACCTCGATGGCCCCGTCCGCCTTGACCGGCGGCAGCGGGGCCTGGTCCGCCCCGGCAAAGGTCAGGTTGCGCCCGCTCGGTTCGCGGTGGCGCACGGTCAGCTCGATCATGGTCCGGACGTCGCCGGACCGTTCCACGGGCTTGCGGATCTCGGCGGCCATCTCGGCGAACGTTTCGGCCAGCCGGTCCGGGTCCTCGGTCATGACGAAGGCCCCGCCCGAGAGCTCGGCGGCCCGGCGGAAGGGCGCGTCGTCCAGGCCGCCGATGCCGACCCACAGGCAGGACACGCCCTCGTCCCGCAGCTTGGCCAGGGTGGTCTCGAAGCGGACCCGGTCGTCCCCCTCCACGGCCAGGGCCGCGTCGGTGACGAACAGCAGATAGCGCCGGGTGGAGGGGATGGCCCGCTGGGTCTCCAGCGCGGCCGCCACGGCCCCGGCGATGTCGGTGCCGCCGTCCGCGTACATGTCGTTCATGGCGGCCATCATCTCGCCCATGTTGGCGGTGGTCACCTGGTCGATGAAGTTCTCGTCCGAAAAGGTCATGCCCTGGGTCAGGATCTCGTCCGGCAGGGCCGTGAAAAAGTCGTGCAGGATCGCCTTGACCTTGTCGATGCGGTAATCGCAGCCGTCGTAGTCCGGGGTCATGTTCATGGACCCGGACACGTCCACCATGCAGGTCACCACCGGCACGTCGGACGGCCGTCCCCCGGCGGGCCGCTTGTATTCGGCGGTGAAGGTGTTGGCGATGTTGGCGTTGATCACGGCGAACGCCTTGCTCAAAGCCTCGGGGTCGCTGGCCGGGTAGTAGCGCCCGCCCGACAGGGAGGCCAGGCGGTCCAGGGTGTTCACGTCGTGACCCTTGCCGAAGCCGATGGTGAAGACCGGCACCCCGCCCGCGTTGACCGCTTCCAGGACCTCGTCCTTGGTGGCCTGGGAGCCGGGGCCGGTGTCGTTGTGGTTGGCGTCGAACCCGTCGGTGAAGAGCAGCAGGGCGGGCCGGTCCGCCCCGGCCAGCTTTTGGAGCCCGAGGATGACCGCGTCGTTCAGGCAGGTGGCCCCGTTGGCCTTGATGGTCGCCAGCCCCTTGAGGGCCGCCGCCTTGTCCCCGCCGGGCAGAACCTTGGCTTTGGTGTCGAAGTCCACCAGGGTGACGCGCGCGTCCCCGGGCAGCCCCTCGATGAACGTCCGCGTGGCGGCAAGGGCGTTGTGCATCTGGCCCTTCATGGACCCGGAGGAGTCCACCAGCAGGACGATGTCGAGCGGGACCTTGGTCCGCCTGACCGACAGGACCTTGGCCGCGCCGCCGCCCTCCTTCACCGCCAGGGTCTCCGGGGTGGGGACCATGCCCTCGGCGTCCGGCCCGTACAGGGAAAAGGTCGCGGCCACGGTGTCGCCCCTGGGCTGCACCGAGTTCAGGACCAGCCCGTTGCCGCCCTCGGAGCCGAACACCGAGGTCATGGCCAGGGGCCACTCCAGCACGGTCTCCCGGCCCGCGTGGACCGGCACGAACCGGGCGCGCACCGCGTTGGCGGTCTTCAGGGAGGTGGGCAGGACCTCCACCTGCCACAGCCCGGCGGGCATCAGGAAATAGGCGTCGCCCTCGGGGGTCACGTCCCCGTTCTCGAACCCGGTGCCGTCCGGGAACTCCGGGTGCAGGGCGCGGACCATGCCGTACCGGCTGTCGGTCCGGATGCGGGCCAGCCCGTAGGGCACGTTGCGGATGCGCAGGGCGCCGAGCTTCTCGCCCATCTCCACCTTGGGCACGGGGTAGGGGTGCTCGTTCAGGGTCAGGGTGACCTCGGTCGCTTCGGTGTCCGCGTTGGTGGACAGGGTGAACAGGCAGATCCCGGCCTCCTGGGGCAGGGCGTCGACGGCGAACCGCGTGGACCGGCCCGCGTCCATCTCCCACTTGGACCGGAGCTCGCGGCGGTACGCCCCGGCGCGGATGACCTCCTCGGCCTCCAGGGTGAACTCGCCGGACGGCAGGTTCACGCTCAGGGTGCGGTATCTGCCGCCTGGGTTGTCCATGAAGAAGCGGACCTCGCTGCGGCCGTCGCCGCCCATGGCGAAGGCCAACGGCTTGCCGGGGTCCATGCGCAGGGTTCGGATCACGGCCAGGTCCATGCCGTTGTCGAACCGCGCCCGGCACCACCAGACGGTGCCGTCGCCCGCGTCCCGGCGCAGGAGCGCGCCCGTTTCGTCGAAGCGCAGGGTCTCGACCCCGCCCGACCCGGCGAACGTTTTCAGTGCCTCGACCAGGGCCGGGGTCTCGTCCAGGGAGCCGGTATAGTACCAGGTGTCGCCCTGGATTTCGCGGGTCCGCACGCCGCCGCCCGCCGGGATGGCCACCTCGGTCTCCGTATTCTCGGAGAAGGAGGACGGTTCCCGCCCGGCCAGGGGATCGAAGACCGGACCGTCCGCCAAGGCCGGGACCGAAAGGAAGGCCAGGACGGCGACGGCCAGGAGGACGCACGGCGACATGGTGGGGGAAGGACACGGTCGGACGGCGTTGCGGGACATGGGGACCTCTTTGGCAAAAGGTTATACTGCCGTTTCTATAGCCCCTCAGGTCTTTTCCGGCAAACATGTGACGAAGGCATATCGATTCCGTATATGGCCGAGCGTTTTCCTTAGGATGATGAGTGCAGTAATTATTCTCATCTAACTTTAATCTATTATAAATTTTATCGCTCCATTGACTCGTGCCCGGATTTTCTTCCATGGTTGTATGGTTGGAAAGCGGTGGCGTTCGCCAACGTCTTTGAAAGGGGGGCGCATGGTTCAAGGCAGGATTACCGTCAAAGTGCTGAAAGGAGGCTTGAAGCTGGGCCTGCCCTTCGTGCTGGTCGTCGCCCTGGCCGGCGCGTATTTCTATTTCACGGGCGTTTCGCGCATCGAGAAGGGGCTCGCCGATGAGGTCGGGACCAGCGTCGAGGGGCTGGAATCGACCCTGACCGGCGGCGTCCTCGAAGCGGTCATGGACATGCGCCTCCTGGCCTCGCTGGCTTCTTCCCGGAATATTGAAGATCCGTCCGGGGCATCCAGCCTGGAGCTGTGCCGCTGGTTTCTGAGCCACAAGGCGGGGTTCGACCGCCTCTGCTACCTGACCGGGACCGGGGCCAGGCTCTTCTGCCTGGAACGGCAGCCCGGGGGCGCGGTGCGGGTGACCGGCGAATCCGACGGGACCGGCGCGGTCTCCGATTGCGCCGCGGACATGGCCAAGCTGTGGCCCGGCAACATCCACATCGGCACCGGGGAGCAGGGCGATCCGGTGGTCAAGTTCGCCGTTTCCCTCGGCAACGAGGACGGCGAGCCGGTCAACATCCTGATCCTCTGCTGCCCGGTGGAGCGGCTGCTGCACCGGCTCGCGGACGGGCAGGGAGACTCGGGCCGCGTCCGGGCCATGGTCCTGGACGGCAACGGCCGCCGACTGGATGCGTTCGCCCCGGGCACGCCTCTGTACCGGCAGGCCCACGCAACGGAGTGGGCGGCCCTGTCCCGCGGGGATCGCGGCTCCTTCCGGTCCGGGTCCGGGATTTACGCCTACGCCACGGTGGACCCCGTGCATGTGGTGGACCGGGCATTCATGCCCGGCACCGGCCAGGGCGACGAGCGCTGGCGGGTCGTGGCCCGGATTCCGCCCGCCGAGCTCGGGGCCGCCAAGACCAGGCTGGCCTGGAACCTGATGCTTTTCTTCCTCCCCCTGGCCGCGTTCCTCGTCGCCGGGTCGCTGGTCCTGTCGCTGCTGTCCGAGCAGAACCGGCTGGGCCGAGACCGGCTCCTGGCCCAGCACGTCTCCAGGGAGCGGTTCGTGCCGAGCGAGTTCCTGGCCCTGCTGGGCAAGGAGCACCTGAGCGACGTGGACCTGTCGAGCAGCGTGCAGCGGGAGATGACCATCCTCTTCAGCGACATCCGCTCCTACACCAAGCTCTCCGAGCATCTGGCTCCGGCCCAGGTGTTCGAGCTGCTGAACGACTACTTTTCGAGCATCGACACGGCCATCACGGCCCGCCACGGGTTCATCGACAAGTTCATCGGCGACGCGGTCATGGCCCTGTTCACCGGATCGGCCGAGGACGCCCTGCGCGCGGCCATCGCCATGCGCGGGCGCATCGACAAGTTCAACCGGAAACAGCGCGAGGCGGGCAGGCCGGAGATCCTCACCGGGGTCGGCCTGCACCGGGGCGAGGTCACGCTGGGGTCCGTGGGGACCATGCGGAGGATGCAGACCACGGCCATCGGCGACGCCGTGAACCTGGCCGCGCGGCTGGAGTCGGCCACCAAGATATTCCAGGTGGCGATCATCCTCTCGGACTCCCTGTACGACCAGCTGGCGGACCCGTCGCAATTCCGGCTGCGGCACATCGACACGGTCCGGGTCAAGGGCAAGGACAGGCCGGTGCGCATCTACGAGTCGTACGACGCGGACGGCGACGGGCTGGCCGAATGCAAGAACGCCACCCTGGAGCGGTTCGAGCGGGCCATGACGCTCTATGCGCAGGGCGACTTCGACGCGGCGCTTGAGCTGTTCTCCCTGTGCGCCGAGGCCTGTCCCGAGGACACCATCCCGCCTATCTACATCAAACGCTGCAACACCATGAAGCGGGTCCCGCCGGGCGACGGCTGGACCGGCATAAGCACCCTGTAGGACAATCCGGAAGCAAAAGGGGGAACCATGGCCTTCATCCAGTGGTCCAAGAAAAACTGCATCGGCGTCCCGGTGGTGGACGAACAGCACCAAAAGCTGTTCGACATCCTCAACCGGCTCCACGAATCCGTGGTGGAAGGGCTGGAGCAGTCCGCCGTCTTTTCCATCCTGGACGAGCTCATCGACTACACCGTCTACCACTTCAACACCGAGGAGGAGTACTTCGGGAAGTACGGGTACGAGGGGCTGAAGGTCCACAAGGAGGAGCACGACCGGCTTACGGCCCAGGCCCTGGACCTCCAGGCCAAGCTGCGCGAAGGCAGCGCGACCGTGACCTTCGAGATTCTCGATTTCCTCCACGGCTGGCTCATGGACCACACCACCGGGCTGGACATGGAGTTCGGCGACTTCATCCGAGAGAAGGGCATCACCATAGGATGACCGCCGGGCCGCCTTGACGGGCGAACCCATTTCAGGGAAACAATGGTCCATTGCGTTTCCCATTCATCCAGGAGAGGACATGGCCCCAGCCCGCGACGTTCACCAGGCCAGGACGGTTCAGGAATACATCGACGAGATCCCGGCCTGGGCGGACGGCACCCCCGCCTCGGGCGCGCCCATGACCCCCATGCAGTGGCGCATCTGGGCCCTGGCCTCGGCGGGCAAGTTCTTCGAGGGGTTGGTGGTCTTCATGACCGGCGTGGCCCTGCCGCTCATCGTCCGCGAGTTCAACCTGGGGGCCATGGAAAAGGGCGCGGTCTCGGCCATGCCCCTGTTCGGCATCCTCATCGGGGCCACGGCCCTGGGCGGGCTGGCCGACCGGTTCGGGCGCAAGGCCATGTTCATCGCGGAGATGGCCCTGTTTACCCTGAGCCTGGCTTTGCTCGTGGTCAGCCCCAACTACCAGTACCTGCTGGCCGTGCTCTTCGTCATGGGCCTCTCCCTGGGGTGCGACTATCCCACGGCGCACATGGTTATTTCCGAATCCATCCCCAGCGCGAGCCGGGGGCGGCTGGTGCTGGCCGCCTTCGGGTTCCAGGCCGTGGGGGCGCTGGTCGGCACGGGCGTGGGATTCGTCATCCTGGCCAACACCCCGGACCTCCCGGCCTGGCGCTGGATGTACGGCTCGGCCGTGATCCCGGCCCTGCTGGTGGTCCTGGCGCGGTTCACGGTCACCGACTCCGCGCCGTGGCTGGCCGCGCGCGGTAGGCTGGGCGAGGCCGAGCGCGAGACCGCCCGGCTGCTGCGCCGCAGGCCGCCCTATCCGTCCAGGGTCCGGCTGCGCAGGCCCGACCAGACGGCGGGAGAGGGAGGCGACGGGGGGGACCGGCTGTTCAGCCGCCGCTACCTGCGCCCCCTGGTCCTGGCCTCGGTCCCCTGGTTCCTGCAGGACCTCGGGACCTACGGCATCGGCATCTTCACGCCCACCATCCTGGCCTCGGTGGTCGGGGCGCAACCCAAGTACGTCCGCAACCTGGCGGACCTGATCCACGGCGACATGCTGGCCGCCAAGGGCGCGGCGCTCATCGACGTCCTGCTCCTGGTGGGCATCGTGGCCGCGGTCCTGCTGGTGGACCGTGTGGGCCGCATCCGGCTCCAGGTGGTCGGGTTCATCGGCTGCGCCGCAGGGCTCGGGCTGGCCGCCCTGTCCCTGACCCTGGACGGATCGGGCGAGACCCTGGCCCTGTTCGCCGGGTTCATGCTCTTCAGCTTCATGACCAACCTCGGCCCCAACGCCATGACCTACCTCATCGCGGGCGAGGTCTTCCCCACCCGCGTGCGCGGCCTGGGCGCGGGCATCGCCGCCTCGGCGGCCAAGGTCGGTGCCGCGGCCACGGCCTTCCTCTTCCCGGTCCTGCTGGCCGGGCTGGGCACCCGCGCCATCCTCCTGGCTCTGGTCGGCACCTCCCTCCTGGGTGCCGCCATCACCTGGTTCATGCGCATCGAGACCACCGGCGTGGATCTGGACTCCATCGACTACGGCCCGTAACCGACGGTCGCTCCGGCGCGCCCGGATTCGCCCATTCCGGAGTAAAGTCGGCCGCAAGACGCCTGACCGCCGCTCCCTTGGGTACGCCGAAACGACCCGGGGACCGACCAACACAACAGAAAAAGGCTCACAAACCCTGAGGTCTGTGAGCCTTTGCTATCAAGTGGTGCTCGGGGACAGAATTGAACTGCCGACACGGGGATTTTCAGTCCCCTGCTCTACCGACTGAGCTACCCGAGCAACCGGTCGAGAAGTTGGGGTTTACCGAAATGGTCGGCGGTTGGCAACCCCTTTTTTCAATCAGGTGACGATATTTCAGGAGTCGGCCTCTTCGGGCGCGCCCATTTCGAGGATGCGCGCGGCGTAGGCACGGCGCAGGGCGTCCATGTAGTCCGTATCCAGCGGGCCTTTCCAGGTGGTTATTTCGGTGTACCGCTTGGGGATCTCGACCTTGTCCGGGCGGTAGCCCATCTCCAGGCGCAGCCGCCAGCGCATGCGCTGGACCCGGTGGCCGATTTCCGTGATGGAGCCGTTCAGCTCGCCGTAACCCACCGACTCCATGGCCTCGGCCAGGAGCTCGTCCTTGTACACCCCGCGCGAGAACAGGCAGCCCACCATGCAGTTGAGCACGATGCGCTCGCGGCCGTCCTTGATCAGGAAGTCCAGGGCCTTCTGCACGTCCTTGTCCTCGTGCTTCTGGTCGTAGGCGTAGCCGCCGGAGTCCAGGTGGGAGTGGCGGAAGCCCAGCCCCTCGGACACGAAGAAGACCTCGCCCGTGGCGTAGCCCGCCATCTCCTGGCCGAGCACGCAGGCGAAGTCCTCGCCGCCGTATGCCTTGGCGCACTTCATGGTTCCCTGGGCCAGCAGCTTGTAGAAGTCGTTGACCGGGCGGCCGAGCATCTCCACGGCCTGCATGTAGGTTTCGGAGTCGCCCCACTTGAGCGGGACCACGGTCTCGCTCTCGGAGATCACCCCGCGCTCCAGCGCCTCGGTGGCCCAGGCCAGGGCCACGCCCGTGGACATGCAGTCCAGCCCCTCCTTCTCGATGACGTCGAGGATGCGCAGCACCTCGGGCGCCTCGGTGACCTCCAGCATGCCGCCGCAGGCGAAGATCGGCTCGTAGTCGTAGCCCACCTGGCGGTAGAGGTACTGGTTGTTGGTCTGGAACTGCTCGCGCACGAACCCCACGTGGATGCAGCCCACCGGGCAGCCCGCGCAGGCCGCGTTGCGCAGCAGGGTATCGTCCGCAAAGGTCTCGCCCGAGATGTTCTCCGCCTCGGGGCTCGAGGTCTGCTGCAGGTTCTTCCACGGCAGGCTCTGCAGGGCGTTGAGCGGGTTGATGTTCACCGCGGTGCCCAGGCCGTGGTACTTGGCCATCATCTCGGTGGTGGTCAGCTGCTGGAAGATGTGCTTGTAGAGCTTGGGGTACGCCTTGCCCTCGGGCAGGTCGAAGCCCCGGTCGCCCAGGATGCAGATCGCCTTGAGGTTCTTGGACCCCATGACCGCGCCGCCGCCCATGCGCCCGAAGTGGCGGAAGGTGTCCACGTTGATGCAGGCGTAGGCGGAAAGGTTCTCGCCCGCCGGCCCGATGCGCAGGATGGACCGCCGGCCCGAGCCGGGGAAGATCTTGCGCAGCACGCGGCCGGTCTGGATGGCGTCGAAGCCGCGCATGTATTCCACGTCGCGGGTCTCCATGCGGCGCGAGCCCACGCACAGGGCGGTCAGCCGCCTGGCCTTGCCGGTGATGACCAGGGCGTCGAGGTCCGCGAAGCGCAGGGACAGGGCGGATTTACCGCCCGCGTAGCTCTCGGTGTACTGGTTGTGGTAGGGCGAGCGGAAGGCGCAGCAGGTCTTGCTCATGAGCGGGAAATAGCCGGTCAGCGGCCCGATGGCGAAGATCAGGGGCTGCTCGGGATCGTCCCAGTCGCGGTCGATGTGGCCGTACTTGCGGAACAGGTGCGCGGCCAGGCCGGTGCCGCCCAGGACCTCGCCCCGTCCGGGCAGGTCCTCGATATTGGTCTTGCCGGTGGTCAGGTTGACCACCATGACGCGGAAGAAGTCCCTAATCATCGCTGCCTCCTTCCCGTTCCCTGGCGGGCAGATCGACCAGCTCCAGACAGTCGTGGGGGCAGAAGTCCACGCACTGGCCGCAGTGGATGCAGACGTAGGGGTTCACCTGGTGGTCCAGGAAGATGGCGTCCACCGGGCAGGCCTCGGCGCATTTGCCGCAGCGGATGCACAGCTTCTTCTTCTGCATCACGCCGCCGTCCCGGCGCTGGGAGAGGGAGCCGGTGGGGCAGGCCTCGGCGCAGGGGGCCGGATGGCAGGCCAGGCAGACCCGCGCCTCGAACCCGGTGGACAATCCGCCCGCCGAGGAGATGCGGATGCCCGCCTTGTTCCAGGAGAGCACCTTGTGGACCTGCCTCGCGCAGGCCAGTGAACAGGAATGGCAGCCGATGCATCGTTCCATGCGGGCTGCTCTGAGAGCTTTCATCGTGACGCCTCCGGGCGGATTGGTCGGGTTGGGAATTACTCCGTTCGTTCCAGGATATCCTGCTTGAGCGCCCACAGGACATGATTTTCGATTTCGGTATTATTCAGGTGGCGCGCAATGGACGATACTTTCCGTATCAAGGTGGCGCTGTCAACCGCGCTGCGCGCGAAAAAGACCAGCTTGCGGACGACGTCCAGGTCGATGGCGTAGCGGATCCCCTCGTACAGGTTGGGAAAATCCTTGTTCCGGTAGAAGGCCTGGCCCGTGCGCCCGGCCTTGAGCAGGGTCCCGTCCTCCAGGACCCGGCTGGTGTAGTGGCCGAACAGCGCGCCGTACTCCGGGGCCAGGGGATGGGGGACGTCGCGCAGGGGCTCGGGGTCCGCCGGTTCCCGCCACAATTCTTCCCACAGGGCCAGATGGGCGTCGATGATGCCGGGCCAGGAGAATTCCGTCTCCACCCGCCTGCGGGCCGCCGCGCCCATGGTCCGGCGCAGCTCGGGGTCGCGGATCAGCCGCCCCAGGGCGTCCGCCAGGGCGGGGATTTCCACCGCCGTGGCCTGGGCCAGCCGCAGGTGGTAGTGGGAGTCGAAGGTCAGCGGGGCCTCCAGGTCGATCTCCGGGGTGGTTGCCGGGCCGATGGTCGGCACCAGCAGGCCGGTCTCGCCGTGGACCACGATGTCCTTGTACCCGTCGTAGTCCGAAGCCACCACGGGCAGCCCGAACGCCCCGGCCTCCACCAGGGTGATTCCGAAGGTCTCCTGGGGGTTGTCCGCCACGGACACGAGGATGTCCGCTTCGCTGAAGAGCTTGTGCTTGCGGGGTTCGTTGGGCCGGAGCACCGTGGTCAGCCGGATGCCGGTGTTGGCCGCCAGGTTCTCCAGGGTCTCGAGGGTCTGGTTGTCCTTGTCTCCCCAACCCGCCAGGATCAGCTCCACCGAGGCGGGGTCCATGCCGTCCCGCACCAGCCGGTGCAGGGCGCGGATCAGCGGCACCAGGTCCATCTTGGAATGGTGGGAGATGCGCCCGAAGGCCAGGATCTTGACCGGAAGGGCGCCGGACCGCTCGCACGGCCGGTAGGCCGTCACGTTGACCCCCAGGGGGATGCGCGCAAGCCTCGGCGCGGGGTGCGTGTCCTCGCCCAGCCCGAACCCCCGGCGCAGCTGGTCGAAGAATCCCTCCACCGCCCGCCGGCCCGCCGTGGAAGTGCAGACGATGGCGTCGCGCCGGGTGGTCCCGGGCCACAGGTGCTGGAGGAACGACCGGGTGAAGTGGGCGTAGCTCAGGGAGTGGATAGGCCCGGTGACGGGGAACAGCTCCGCGCTCAGCCGGTTGCGCATGCGCGAGACAAAGGGCTGGCAGGTGATGCAGTCCGAGAGATGGAAACAGTAATAGGACACCCGGCCGAGCATGCCGGCCAGGTCGCTGCGGCGCAGGAGGCGCACGCGGTTCTGCTCCAGCAGGGCGGGCGCGGTCTTCTCCAGGTGCTTGCGCAACGGGTCCGCGGCCCACTTGCCGGGCAGGAAGAAATGATACTCGTCAAAGGGATCGCGCCGCAACAGCTCGATCAGGAACCGGCTGTTGGCAACGGTCCGGCCCAGGACCGGGCCGCCTTCGTAGAAAGGGTCCAGGGTCCCCCAGATGCGTTTTTCACTGGTCATATCATGGTCAAAACCGTTCCCGCCCCGTTTGTCAATGGGCAGCCGGCTTCCCGACCGGCAGACTTTGCCCGGTCCACGGGCGCTCCGCCGCAGGGCGGGCCAAAAATCCATCGTAAAATCGGTCCGTTGTGATGGGGTCGTCGTTCCAGGCGGCACTCGTTCTCACTTTGGCCCCGATCTTGCTCAATCTCCAATGCGGGCCGGATGCCCGCCAAAGTTTTGACGTTGTTGAAGGAGATTGGTGGAGACATGCCAAGACAGACCATGAAGCGCGGCAGGCGGCCCGAACTCATGTGGGGGTTCGCCCTCGATGATTCGATCATGGAACAGATCGAGCAGGGCGTCGGCCCCGGTTTTCACATCCGCAACTTTCCGGCCGGGGCCTATCCCGCGGCCAGGGAGTTGTCGCAGGACGAGAAGCCCGCAGCGGCCTGGATTCCGTGGTCCGTGTGGAGCTCCCTGGCCGAGCACCGGCGGGACGAGTACCGCAGCCAGGAAGACACCCAGCGCATCCTGATCCAGGACGGGGACGAGGAATTGCAGATGGACCGGGTCCTTTCCGAGGGATTCCTGACCGTGGTGCGCCCGCCCCTGACCCGGCCCAAGGTCCAGGACGTCATGTTCCGCGCCCGCGAGGTGAAGTCCCTCTATTCCGACATCTACCGGATGACCGAGGAAATCATGCTCGAGCGCGAGCTCCTGGCCCGCAAGACCGACCAGCTCATGTTCCTGAACAAGCTGCTGACCTCGGCCACCGAATCCCTGGAGGCCGCCACCATCCTGGCCAACGCCAAGAGCTCGCTGGGCCTCGTGCTGCCCGTGAAGATGCTCCACGCCGCCTTCTGGAACTCCGGCGCGGACGCCGCCGACGTGGAGATCCTGCTCAACGGCAAGATGGCCCCGGCCGTCGAATCCGCCTGGGTCGAACGGATCATGGGGGCGGCCGCCAACATGGGCGCCGGCTCGGTCAACGGATTCCAGGTCGGCTACACGGACCCGGCGCGGCGGCCCGAATATTCCCTGTCCCCGGACGAGGGGCGGCTCGTGACCATGCCCCTGACCGCCGGGCACCAGACCTTCGGCTGTCTCGTGCTGCTCTGCGAGCCCGGCTACCGGCTCGGCAAGGACCAGGTAGAGACCCTGCGCTCAGCCGTGAACCACGTGGGCCTGGCCCTGCGCAACGCCATGACCTTCAAGGAGGTCAAGCTGCGCGCCGACCGGGACGGGCTGACCCGCATCTACAACCGCCAGTCCTTCGACGAGCGGCTGGTCTACGAGATCAAGCGCCGCGC
Source organism: Pseudodesulfovibrio indicus (assembly GCF_001563225.1). NCBI lineage: Bacteria > Pseudomonadati > Thermodesulfobacteriota > Desulfovibrionia > Desulfovibrionales > Desulfovibrionaceae > Pseudodesulfovibrio > Pseudodesulfovibrio indicus. The sequence continues at coordinate 457,933 of NZ_CP014206.1, read as the reverse complement.
GCGCTACCGCCACGACCTCTCCCTGCTCATGGTGGACCTCGATCATTTCAAGTCCGTGAACGACACCTACGGGCACAAGGCGGGGGACATGGTCCTGCGCCGGGTCGGCGAGATCCTGACCTCGGTGTTCCGCACCACCGACCTCTGCGCCCGCTACGGCGGCGAGGAGTTCGTGGTCCTGCTGCCCCACACCTCGGAGGAGGCCGCCTGGAAGCTGGCCGAGCGCGTGCGCACGGCCATCGAGGGGTGCAGCTTCCACTTCGACGGCAAGGACTTCGCCATCACCGCCTCCATCGGCGTGGCCTCGGTGGAGGGGTCCTCCCTGACCACCGACGACGACCTGGTCATCAAGGCGGACAAGGCGCTGTACCAGGCCAAGAACAACGGCCGGAACATGGTCGTGGTCTCCGGGCACGACGCCGCCACCCGCAACGCCGTGCAGTAGAGCGTTTCCGAAGTCGATGAAAAGACCCCCGTCCGGCCATGCCGGGCGGGGGTTTTTCATGGGCCACCGCAGCGGTTGGCCGGGCGGCCTATTTGCTGATCCAGAGCGCGGTCTCCTGGAGCTGGCGCAGGAGGTTGACGGACACGGTGCTGGGGAAGAGGTTCTCCATGCGGGTCTTGGAGCCGGTGCCGCGCCTGCCCACGCCCACGGCGGAGTAGTTGCCGTCGCGGGCCTCCTTGAGGATGGCCTTGACCGGGTTCCCGGCGTTGACGATCTTGAGCTCCACGCGCTCCTCGTCGATACCGTGCTCGGCGAGCACGGCCAGCGCGGCCTGGAACAGGGGCCCCGCGTTGCTGGCGGCGTAGCCGTCCTGGGCCACGTGGAACAGGGTGAAGGTGTGGCGGGTCTCCTCGGCGAGCATGTACCCGGCGTGGTCGACCATGCGCAGGGAGGCGTCGGACCCGTCCAGGCAGAGGAGCACGTCGTGGCGCTTGGTCTCCGAGGGCCGCTTGCAGACCCAGATGGGAAAGTCGATGTCCTGCCAGAGCAGCTCGTGGCACACGGAGTTCTCGAAGATCTCCTCGAACCAGGTGAACCCCTTGCGCCCGAGGATGAGGGCGTCGTAGAGGCCCTCCCGCGCTTCCTGGATGAGCTCGCGGGCGGTCCCCACCCTGGAGTGGACCACCTTGGTGCGCACGTTGGAGCCGTCGCAGCCAGCGATGTCGACGATCCATTTCCGGGCGTCGTCCAGGGCCTTCTGGCCCCGGCTCTTCTTGTGGGCGATCATCTCTTCCAGGGCGGCGTCGGACGGGGGCAGCCCGGCGTCCTGGCGGTCCCAGAGCGCGGAGCGCGGCGCGGCATAGAAGAGGGTCAGGCCGAGGTCGCAGAAGTTCTCGAACGTTTCCTTGAGAAAACGGAGGTTGTAGGAGGCGGCGCGGTCGTCTCCGATGGCGAGGAGCAGTTCTTTTTTCACGGGGAGTCTCCTTGGGGTCGGTTCCGAATTGAATCAAGACTTAACGCGCCGGACGGGGAAAAGACAAGGCCCGGCTCTTGTCCTTTAAATCGGGTACTGCTACATCCTCAGGAATAATGCGCATTCAACACCGGAACCGGGCCAAATTCCCTGCGGGGATCATGCTGGCCGTACTCTTCCTGGCCCTGCTCGCGTCCGCCGGACCGGCCCTGGCCCAGAGCCTGAGCCTGACCCCGCCGTCCCTGGCCAACGTGGACGGGCGGGTCACGGCGCGGTTCGGCGTGGTGGTCGAGGAGAAGCCGATCCTCAAGGGCGAGCTCATGGACGGCGCGGTGCTGGTGCTCAAATGCGCGGTGCGGCTGGTGGAGCCGAGCGACTACTGGTTCGACCGCGAGATCGCGGAAGGCGAGTTCGTCAGCCGCATCAACTTCGACGCCCTGACCCGGGAGTTCGTGCTGACCCTGCCGGGCGGCCGGGCCACCCTGCGCGACGAGGACCTGAGCAAGGTCCTGGACGAGGGATGGGGCTCCATCGAGACCCCGCTCGGGGCGTGGTCCCAGCTGGAGCACGGCAAAAAGTACTCCCTGAAGCTGTCCACCTCCATGAACCAGGAGGACGCGCCCGAGGGCGTCATGCGGTTCATCTATTTCTGGTCCTGGGACGCCGGGGCCAACAACACCTTCCAGCTGGACTTCACCTTCTAGGGGGCTTTCGTCGTGTCGCCCGATCCGATCCGCATAAGCTCCACCACCCGCAGGGACGAAAGACGGCATCGGCGGGAGTACATCCTGGCCCTGGTCTTCGTGGTGCTCATCGCGGGGCTGACCTGGGCCGAGCTGAAGTACCTGAGCGGCGACTACTACCTCATCCTGAACCTGCTCATCCTGAACGTGGTCTTCCTGGTGGCCATGCTCTTCTACGTGGCGCGCAACGCGGTCCGGCTGATCCTGGAGCGCCGCCGCAGGGTGCTCGGTTCCAAGCTGCGCACGCGGCTGGTCCTGGCCTTCATCTCCCTGTCCCTGATCCCCACGGCGCTCATCTACCTGGTCTCGGTGAAGTTCGTGCAGACCTCGGTGGACTACTGGTTCAAGGGCCAGGTGGAGGAGTCCATGGAGCAGGCCCTGGAGCTGGGGCGCGCCTTCTACGGCTCGGCCCAGGACCGGCTGGAGCGGCGCGGCTCGGTCATGATCAAGGAGATCATCGAGTCCAAGTTCGCCTGGGGCGGCAAGGGCATGGACAACTACCTGAACAAGAAGTTCGACGAATACGACCTGAGCCTGGTGGGCGTCATCAACCCCGAAGGCAACGAGCAGAACACCCACGCCACGGCCCAGTGGAGCCAGGCGTGGCCCGAGATCAAGGAGAAGATCGACTGGCAGTCCCTGCGCGCCGACCCGCGCTCCTGGACCACGATCATCCCCAAGCCCGGCTCGGACCTGGTGCTGGGCGTGACCCCGGTGGACGAGGGCCGCACGGGCTATCTGGTGCTCGGCGAGACCGTGGGCCAGGGGCTGCTGCACCGGCTGGACCAGATCGTGCGCGGCCTGGACGAGTACAAGAAGCTCAAGACGCGCAAGTACCCGTGGAAAATGAATTTATATCTGACCCTCGGGGTCATGGCCCTGCTCATCATCCTGGGGGCCATCTGGTTCGGGTTCCGGCTGGCCAAGGAGCTGTCCGCCCCGGTCCAGGCGTTGGCCGCAGGCACCGAGCGCATCGGGCGCGGCGACCTGTCCGTGCGCCTGGAGGACCGTTCGGACGACGAGCTGGGCTTCCTGGTCCAGTCCTTCAACCGCATGGCCGAGGACCTGGAGCAGAGCCAGGATTCGGTGCACCAGGCCAACGAGCGGCTGGCCCAGCAGAACCAGGAGCTGGAGCGGCGCGGCCAGTACATCGAGGCCGTGCTGAACAACATCACCTCCGGGGTCATCTCCATGGACTCCGAGGGGCGCATCGGCACCGTGAACACCGCGGCCGAGAACATCCTCGGCATCCCCGGCGAATTCCTCATCGGCAAGGTCCCGTTCCAGTTCCTGTCCGGCGATTTCGCGGACATGGTCCAGGAGGCCCTGGCCCAGCTCTCCACCAAGCCGGGCGGCGTTTGGCAGCGCCAGCTCGACCTGCCGGTGCGCGGCAAGCTGATCAAGGTCCTGGTCAACGTGGTCTCGCTCAAGAACGTGGGCGGGCGCGTGGGGGGCCACGTGGCCGTGTTCGAGGACATCACCGAGCTGGAGAAGATCCAGCGGCTGGCGGCCTGGCGCGAGGTGGCCCGGCGCATCGCCCACGAGATCAAGAACCCGCTCACGCCCATCAAGCTCTCGGCCCAACGGCTCCAGCGCAAGTACGGCGGGCGCATCGGCGAGGACACCTTCAACGAGTGCACCGACCTGATCGTCAAGCAGGTGGAGCGGCTCCAGAACATGGTCACCGAGTTCTCGGCCTACGCCAAGCTGCCCGAGGTGCAGCCCCGGCCCGACCAGCTCGGCCCGCTGCTGGAAGAGGTCACCGCCATGTTCGCCAACACCCACCGGGACATCCGCTGGGACCTCTCCTTCTCCACGCCCATCGGCGAGTTCCCCTTTGACCGCGAGGGCATCCGCAAGGTGCTCATCAACCTGCTGACCAACGCGGCCGAGGCGCTCAAGGGCATGCGCGGCGGCGAGGTCCAGATCTCCGCCACCCACGACACCGATTCCGGCACCGTGACCATCTCCGTGGCCGACAACGGCCCCGGCCTGCCCAAGGACTCCTCGCGCATGTTCGAGCCGTACTACACCAAGAAGCGGGGCGGCACGGGCCTCGGGCTGACCATCGTCCGGTCCATCATCTCCGACCATGGCGGCATGGTCCGCGCGGCCTCCAACCATCCCAAGGGAACGGTCTTCATCGTCGAGCTGCACGACGCCTGATCCACGCAACCGACTGTCAGGCATCATATAATCATTGTTCGCTACAGGAGGCTGTGTTAGTTGTTGGCGGTGCGTCCTCCCGAATCCACGGGGGGACGAAGCCGACAAGGACCCATCGTGCGCATCCCGTGGTTGCCTTTGTTGTGCCTCCTCCTGCTCATCCCCGCCGCGGTCGCGGCCGGAGACTATCGGATCGTGGTCATCAACAGCTACCACGCCGAGCACCCTTGGGTGCGGGCGCACAACGACGCCCTGAGCGCGCGTCTCGCGGGCCGGGCGGACCTGGACATCCGCTATCTGGACACCAAGCGCACCACCCCGGCGCAGTATGCGGAATTGGCCGGCCGGTTCCTGGCCGAGATCATCGCCGACCCGCCCGACGTGGTGGTCCTGACCGACGACAACGCGGTCAAGCTGCTCGGCAGGCCGCTCATGGACCGCCACATCCCGGTGGTCTTCCTCGGCGTGAACGAGAACCCCCGCAAGTACCTGGGCGAGATGGAGATGGCCACCGGCGTGCTGGAGCGGCCACTGTACAAGCGCTCCCTCCTCTTTCTCAACGAGATCATGGGGCCGAGGCTCAAGCACTGCCTTATCCTCTTCGATTCCAGCGCGACCTCCGAGGTCATCTTCGACTCCGTTTTCCGGGGGCACAAGCGCATGATCCTCGGCAACACCGGCGTCGAGCTGGAGCTGATCGAGACCTTTGCCCAGTGGAAGGAACGTGTCCTGTCCGCCCGGCAGCGGGGGTTCGACGCCATCTTCGTGGGCCTTTACCACACCCTGACCGACGGGGAGGGCAACCACGTGGAAAGCGACGAGGTCCTGGGATGGACTTCGGCCAACTCGCCCTTGCCGGTCTTCGCCTACTGGGACTTTACGGTGGGCAAGGGCAAGGCCGTTGGCGGTCTGGTCAATTCCGGCGGGCCTCAGGGCGAGGCCGCCGCCGACCTGGTCCTGGACATCCTGGCCGGACAGGCGCCCGGCTCCATCTATCCGGTCACGCCCAAGGAAGGCCAGTTCCTGTTCAGCCGCTTCGAGCTGGACCGGTGGAACATCACCCTGCCCGCCACCCTGGCCGGGGAGGGCGGGACCATCCTCTACGTGGAATAGTCCGCAAGGACCGCAAAAAGGCAATCGCGTGTGGCATTGCGCGCCTGCGCGTGCTAAACTGGAGCCGTCGCATGCCCTCCGCCTGCGGCAAAGAAATTCCAAGGATACGACGAGTGCGCGCTATCATCGCCGGAGGAACCGGCTTCATAGGCAGGGAACTGGCCAGGGAACTCAAGGATAACGGCTGGGATATCGTGGTCCTTTCCCGTAATCCGGGCAAGGTCGCCGACGTGTTCGGCGGCGGCGTCATCGGCATGCCCTGGGACAACGGCGACTGGCCCGATCTGCTCGGACCGGACACCGCCGTGGTCAACCTCGCCGGGGCCAATATCGCCGCAGGGCGCTGGACCCGCAAGCGCAAGGAAGCCATCCTCCGGAGCCGCGTCCGGGCCGGAGAGCGCATCAATCAGGCCGCGCAAAAGGCGAGCGCCCTCCCCGCCGTGCTCATCCAGGGCTCTGCCGTGGGCTACTACGGCCCGTGCGGCAACACCCCGGTCAACGAATACGCCGAGTCCGGCACCGGCTTCCTGGCCGAAGTGACCCGCCAATGGGAGGCGTCGTCCGCGCCGCTCGAGAACGCGGGCGTGCGGCGCTGCATCATCCGCACGGGCATGGTCCTGGGCCACGGCGGCGCGCTGCCGCGCATCCTCACTCCCTTCCGGTTCTTTGTCGGCGGCCCTCCCGGCAACGGGCTCCAGGGCGTGTCCTGGATTCACCTCCGCGACCAGGCGCGGGCCATCCGGTTTCTCATGGAACAGCCGGAGACCAGCGGCCCCTACAACCTGACCGCGCCGCAGCCGGTCAACTTCCGCAAGTTCGCCCACATCCTGGGGACCGTCCTGAACCGGCCCTACAAGACGCCCGTGCCGCCCTTCGCCCTCCGGCTCCTGTTCGGCGACATGGCCGACGAACTGCTCCTCGGCGGGCAGTTCGCCCTGCCCGAGCGGCTCCTCAAGGCCGGCTTCACCTTCCGCTTCCCCCACCTGGACGAGGCCCTGCGGGACATCCTGAAGTAGGGAAGACACTGCCTCCGGCGGCTGGGGGAAGGGGAGAGGGAAAACTTTTGTAAAAGTTTTCCCTCTCCCCTTCCCCCAGACCCCCATCCCCTCTCCCTTTCAAAACTTTTTGGGTCGCTTCGCGAGGGCTTTCCGATATGGGAAGGTTTCCTTCGTGTCCTGTCTTTAATTAAAAAATACCGCCCGAAATCGCCAATCGGCACGGCGGAAGGCTCCCGCACGGCCCCGAGCGAAGCGAGCGATGGGATGCTCAAGGCCCTCGGCCTTGAGCGGGTGCAGGGCGGCGCCCTGCCCGCCGGAGGCATCCGCCCGGCGGAGGCCCCCGGCCCGGAAAGCGCGAACGCCCGAGTCCTTGCGGACCCGGGCGTTTCGGTTACGGCTTGAAGGGACGTCTACAGGACCTGTTCGATATCCAGTCCCAATCCGCTGTTCTCCATGGCCAGGGAATCCCCGAGCACGCAGATGTCGCCGTGTTCGGCGTTGGCGCGCACGGCCTTGGCCAGGTCGCGGAAGTCCGCCTCGGAGGCGTTCAGGGCCTGCTCCCGAATGGCCTGGAGATAGGCGTCGTCCTGGCCGGTCAGGTGCCGGGTCAGGCCGGTGAACCCCTTGGCGTCGGGCAGCTGGTAGCTGTCCATCTCGCCGATGGCCCCGATGATGGACTTTTCCAGCTCGTCGGAATCGATCTTCAGTTTTTCGAGGTGGTCGGCCAGTTCGTCGAACGCCTTGACCGTGTCGGCCACGTTGGGATCGCGGTAGGAGACCAGGGCGATGGCTCCGGCCAGCCGGTCGAGGATGCAGAACGCGCCGTACGCGCCGCCCTGGACGCGGACCTTTTCCCAGAGATAGCCGGTGCGGATGAGCTTGTTGACCACCTGGGCCGCGCCGGTCAGCTCGATGCCGTATTCGGCCAGGCCGCAACCCTTGCCCACGTAGTTGACCTGGGCCGGGATGGCCAGCCCTTCGCGGGCGGGCAGAACGGGCATGGCGCGCTTCACGGGCGCGGGTTCGCTCTCGGGCAGACTCTCCACCACCCGGGCCAGGGCGGGCTCGGCCTGGGCGAACAGGGCTTCGTCCATGGTGGCGTTGAGGATCAGCCCGCTTCGGTTGATCAGCAGGGAACGGAATTTCTCCAGGTCCTTGGCTACGTTGCGGAAGTCCTTGTCGACGCGCTGCTCCAGCTCGCGCAGGAAACGCAGGTTGGTCAGCCCGGACATGGCCTCGTCCATGGCGTGGGCCGCGTGGGTCCGGGCGCGCAGCCGGGTGGCCACGATCATGTGCCCGGACGGGACCAGCCGCTGCTCGGCGCGGGCGCGCGCCTCGGCCACGATGCGTCCGATGCGCTCCTTGTTGTCGAGCTTGGCCGAGGCCAGGATCTCGGAGACGATCTCCAGGGTGTCGGCGAGCTTGTCGCCCGTGGCCTTGGTGCGCAGGAACAGCCGCGCGGCGGGCTCGGCGGAGTTCAGGACCGGGGCGGAGAAGGGCTGCGCCCAGATGCCGCCGGAGGTCCGGGCGATGCGCTGGGAGAGGTCCACGAAGTCGCGCTCGGCGGTGCCGGACTCGGTCAGGGCGCGGCCGAACACCCCCGCGTAGGGCAGCAGCTCGTCCGGGATCGCGGCGAGGTCGAAGCCGAAGTCCAGGTAGCCGATGCCGTTGGTGGGCAGGTCGTGGAAAAGCAGCTCGCGTCCGGCGAGGGACCGCAGCTCGGTGGGGATGGGCCGGTTCTCGGCGGGCAGGTCGGACGTGGTCAGGCGCGGGATGGTGCGCAGCGCCTCGGGGTCGTCCGGCGCGGCCTGGAGCCGCTTGAGTTCGGCGGCGTCGGCCATGACCTGTTCGATCTCGGCCGGGGACATGGCCGCCTTGGCCTTGTTCAGCCGGTCGCGCTCCTCCTTGGCCGCCTTCTTGCCGAGCGTGTGGTCCGGTTCCAGCAGCACGGTGGTCCGGTGCGGGTTGTGCAGGAAGAGCCGCGCCAGCAGCTCCTCGAAGATCTTTTCGCCGCTCTCGATCCACGCCTTGACGTTGCGCAGGGGGGCCTCGAAGGGCAGCAGGGCCAGGGGATCGCCCTCGACGCCCTCGTCGTCATAGAGCCAGGTGGACAGGGCCTGGAACATGAGGGACAGGCCGCGCGGGTACGAGCCGGTGTTGTTCTCGCGCAGGGAGAACTCCACGGAGTTGACGGCGGCCTCGATGTCGCGGGCGTCGATGCCGTTCTCCACCAGGTCCTTGATGGTGTGGAAGATGATGGACTCGACCTTGACCGCGTTGGACGGGTGCATGCCCTTGAGCCCCACGGAGAAGAACATCTGGCGCATGTCCGCCTCGAGCCCCACGCCCGCCAGGTCGTCGCCCAGGCCGGAGTCGGTCAGGGCCTTTTTCAGCGGCGAGCCGGGCAGCCCGATGAGGATGTGCTCCAGGATGTGCAGGGCGAGGTTCAGGTTGGGGTCCGAGGTCTCGGCCAGCAGCCAGTTGACCGTGAACATGCCCTTGGCCAGCCGGTCCGAGGCCGGGTAGCCCGTGCGCACGGCCTTGGCCTCGGTGAACCGGGCCTGGAGCGGCACGCGGGTCGGGGCCACGTCGATGGGCTCGTATTGCGAGAAGACCGCGTCCAGGATTGCCAGCCGCTTCTGCGGGTCGTCGTCACCGTAGAAATAGGCGTAGGCGTTGGACGGGTGGTAGTGGTCCCGGTGGAAGGCCATGAATTGCTCGAAGGTCAGGTCCGGGATGACCGCCGGGTCGCCGCCGGAGTCCAGGCCGTAGGTGGTGTCCGGGAACAGGGACTGCTGGGACGCCTCGTAGAGCCGGGAGTCGGGCGAGGAGTAGGCGCCCTTCATCTCGTTGAAGACCACGCCCTTGTAGGTCAGGTCGCGGTCGGCGGCCTCCAGCTCGTAGTGCCAGCCCTCCTGCTTCAGGGTGTTCTCGGTCAGCCGGGGATGGAAGACCGCGTCCAGGTAGACGTCCACCAGGTTGTAGAAGTCCTGCACGTTGGCCGAGGCCACGGGATAGCAGGTCTTGTCCGGGAAGGTCAGGGCGTTCAGGAAGGTCTGGAGCGACCCCTTGAGCAGTTCCACGAACGGCTCCTTCACCGGGTACTTGTCCGACCCGCAGAGCACCGAGTGCTCCAGAATGTGCGCCACGCCCGTGGAGTCCGAGGGCGGCGTGCGGAACGAGATGCCGAACACCTTGTTCTCGTCGTCGTTGCTCAGGGACAGGACGCGCGCCCCGGTCTTGTCGTGGCGGTAGACCACGGCCTTGGTGGCCATCTCCGCAATTTCCATTTCCCGTATCTTGGTAAAGCCGAAACTCATTGTCGCTCTCTTTTTCTTGGTCTTGCCGGTGGGGCCGAACCCTGTGCGGCTCCGGTCCCCGGCGGGAAATCCCGGTATACACTACCACGGGCCGCTGGGCAAAGTGGAGAAAATCGCAAAAAAAACTTGACGACGCCAGAGCTCGGCCTTAGTGTGCTGAGAACGGTAATCATTCCTAACAATATTTCAACTTCTTTAAAACAGAGGAAATTAATATGAGCAACGAGTACGATGTGAACGACAATCTCCCTGATTTCGCCAAAGTTGGCCAGCCCGTGCCCGAGTTCAAACTGGAGGCCTTCGACCCCACCGAGGGCGGGTTCGTTGAGCTGGATCTGGGCGAGCTGCGCAAGCAGGGCAAATGGACCATTCTCTTCTTCTATCCCGCGGACTTCACCTTTGTCTGCCCCACCGAACTGGCCGACCTGGCCGCCAAGCACCAGGCCCTGGTCGACTTGGGCGCCGAGGTGATCTCCGTGTCCACGGACACCAAATTCTCCCACATGGCGTGGAAAACCAGCGAACGGCTGCTGGAAAACGTGAAGTTCAAGATGGCCGCCGACCCGACCGGTGAGGTCTCCCGCTTCTTCGACGTCTGGGACTACGAAACCGGCCTGGCTCTGCGCGGCACCTTCATCATTAGCCCCGAAGGCGTGCTCGCCTCGTCCGAGATCAACTTCTACAACGTGGGCCGCAACGTCGACGAGCTGGTCCGCAAGATGGAAGCCAACAACTATCTCAAGGACCACCCCGCCGAGGTCTGCCCCGCCAAGTGGACCCCGGGCGAAAAAACCCTGACCCCCAATGACGAAATGGTGGGCAAGGTCTACGAAGCCCTCAACCCCATCGACTAACGGCAGCGAACTCACACTCTCGCTCCGACTGTTGCACCCCGACCCCCGCCACTCCTCCGGCGGGGGTCTTTTTTGTGAAGCTGCCTCCGGCGGCTGGGGGAAGGGGAGAGGGGAAACTTTTGTAAAAGTTTCCCCTCTCCCCTTCCCCCAGACCCCCATCCCCTCTCCCTTTCAAAACTTTTTGGGTCGCTTCGCGAGGGCTTTCCGGTATGGGAAGGTTTCCTTTGTTTCCTGTCTTTTTGAAAAACAACCCGCGATTTGGGGCGGGGCGAGCTGCGGGATGCTTGCAAGTACCCGCCACGTTTTCCAACTGTAAGCGCCCGCCTTGTTGAAAAAACAAGGCGGGCGCTTACAGTTGGTCTATCGCGGGCGCTCTGCGGATACAATCATGGACGATTGAAATGCCACCGGCGTTTTTTCGAGCGGAACCATGCGGGACGAATAAAGCGCGGGACCTTGACCCGTCCCCTTTGATTCCGTCCCTACGTTTACAGCTTGCTGTACATGCGTTGCAGCCGGGCCAGGTGCAGCTGTTCCTCTTTGATGCACTCGCGCACGGCCCCCTTTTCGCGGTCCGGGACAAACGCTTCCATTTCAACGAAGAACAGCAGGGTGTCCTTCTCGAAACCCATGGCCATGCGGATGGCCTCCCGTTCATCGGCCATGGCGGCCATGCGGCTTTCGGCCTCCGGGTCGGAGAAAAGGGCATGGGACTCGATCAAGCCCTGGATATACATGCCGTATTCCTCGCCGGTCGCCCAGGCGGGCAGCTCAATGTCTCCCAGGCGGTCCAGAAGTGCCTGGAATATCCCTTCGTGCCGCCCCTCTTCGGCGGCCAGAAAACGGAACAGTTCCCGCGTCTCGTCGCTGCGGGCGTTCTCCTCCAGGCACAGGTAGAACGCCCGCCCCTTCCGCTCTATATCCACCGCCGTCCGGGCGATTTCATTGGCTTTGAAAAAACTCGCCATGATGACTCCGTGTGTTGGGGTTGGCTAGAGCTCGTTGGGCAGTTCCTTGAGCTCGGCATAGGAGAAGACCGGGCCGTCCTGGCAGACGTATTTGCCGCCGATGTTGCAGCGGCCGCACAGGCCGACCCCGCACTTCATGCGCTTCTCCAGGGTGGTCAGGATCTGGTCGTCTCCGAAGCCGAGCTTGGCCAGGGCCTGGAGGGTGAACTTGATCATGATGGGCGGGCCGCAGGTGACGGCCACGCAGTTCTCGGGCGAGGGGTTCATCTCCAGCAGGACGTTGGGGATCAGCCCGACCTTGTGCTCCCAGCCCTCGGCCGGGTTGTCGATGGTCAGGACCGTGTTCAGGTCCTCGCGGCCCAGCCAGTCGGGCAACTCATAGCTGAAGGCCATGTCCTGGGGCGAGCGCGCCCCGTACAGCAGGGAAATGTTGCCGTAGTCCGCCCGGTTGTCGAGCATGTAGACGAGCAGCGTGCGCAGCGGGGCCATGCCGATGCCGCCGCCCACGAACACGATGTCCCGCCCCTTCAGGTCCTCGTAGGGGAACCAGTTGCCCAGCGGGGCGCGCACGCCCACCTGGTCGCCCACGGACAGGGTGTGCAGCTTTTCCGTGACCTCGCCCGTCCGCATGATGCTGAACTGCAGGTAGTCCATGCGCGTGGGCGAGGAGTTGATGACGAAGGTGGACTCGCCCGTGCCGAATACGGACAGCTGGCCCACCTGGCCGGGATGGAACGTGAAGTCCTTCATGGCCCGCTCGTCGTCGAGCACGATCCGAAGGGTCTTGATGTTCGGCGTCTCCCGGATGATCTCGATGATCGTGCCCATGGCGGGCATGTAGGGGTTCCTGGCGTCGGCCATGTCGAGTTCCAGCAGCATGACTATATCTCCTCCGGGCCGGCGGGCGCGGCCAAAACGTTGCGCACGACCTCGCGGACGTCCATGGAGACCGGGCAGCTCTTGATGCACCGCCCGCAGCCCACGCAGGCGATCGCGCCGCCGTGCAGGGAAGGGTAGTAGCCGAACTTGTGCCCGATCCGGTTCTTGAAGCGATGTCCCTTGGTGGGCCGGGGATTGTGTCCGCTGGCCTCCTCCGTGAACTGGGAGGACATGCAGTTGTCCCAGGTGCGCAGCCGCACGCCCTCCAGACCGCACTGCTCGTCCGTGATGTTGAAGCAGTAGCAGGTCGGACAGAGATAGGTGCAGGCCCCGCAGCTCAAACACTTGGCGGTCGCGGCCTCCCAGAAACCGGCGTCGTCGAACAGCGCGAGCAGCTTGGCGGGCGCGGCGGACAGGTCCGGTCCCGGGGTCATGGCCCCTTCGGCCGCCTCCAGAACGGCGCGGGCCTCGGACTCGCGGGACGCGCCGTCTTCGAGCAGGGCGCCGTCCAGCAGGGTTTCGCCCCGCTCGGTGACGGATTCCAGCAGCCAACCGTCGGAAAGCGGGGTCATGCGCACGTCCGCACCGGCCGTATCCCCCGGACCGCCGCCCACCCAGTTGCAGAAACAGGTGGTGGCGGGCCTGGTGCAGGCCAGGGTCACGATCAGGGTGCGCGTCCGGCGGGCCAGGTAGTTCTGATCCGTGACCTTGTCCGTGACGTAGACGCGGTCGAAGCTGTTGAACCCGGCGGCGTCGCAGCTCCGCGCTCCGACGACCACGGTCGGGGTCTCGTCCTTTCGTTCGCGCACGGACACCCGGACCTTGCCGGGATCGTCCGCGTCCTTGTCGTAGCGGAAGGTCATCAGCGGCTCGCACTGCGGGAACACCGCCCCCTTGGGCGACACCGTGGGCCGCAGCCCCAGCTCGGGAACCATGCCGGAATGGAACTTCCGGAAGACCACCGCCTCGCCCTCCCGGTGGGGGACCAGGGTGCGGTAGGCCGCGGAGAGCTCGGCCAGCCACGGGGACAGATTGTCTTTCGCAAGGAATTTGGCGGCCATTACAGTGTCCTCTCCTTGATGTTGTCCTCTTCGACCTTGAACGCCTGGAGGGGCGGCACGGCGTTGACGTCCATGCCCGCCCGGTAGCCGAACAGCTCGCGGATCTCCTTGTTCATCTTGCGCTTGAAGAGCAGCAGGGGAATGCCCACGGGACAGGCCCGCTCGCATTCGCCGCACTCGGTGCACCGTCCGGCCAGATGCACGGCGTGGATCATCTGGAAGAACCACTTGTCCCGCACGGAGTCTTCCTGCGAGAGCCAGTGGGGATCGCGGCTCTGGGCCACGCAGTGGTCGCGGCAGACGCACAGGGGGCAGGCGTTGCGGCAGGCGTAGCAGCGTACGCAGCGGTCCATCTCGCTCAGCCAGAAGGCCAGACGCTCCTCCTGGGGCCGGGTCTCGAACGCGGTTACGTCCGCATAGTCGTCCTCGGCCTCGCGGGCGTCGGCGGCGCCCACGAGGACGTCCGACAGCGGGGCGGTGTGCACGCCGCAGCGGGCGCATTTGGAGGCGGCCACGTCCTCGAACCGCAAGAGGTGGTCGACGCCGTCCGCCGTGATCCGCACGCCGTCCGCGTCCGTCTCCACGCTCTCCACATAGTCCAGGTCGCCCACGGCTTTTTGGACCTTGCGCAGGGACAGCACCCCCTCGCAGGGCATGGCGAAGACGACCACCTGGTCGCGATCGATGAGCTTCTCCTGGAGCAGCTCGACCACCGAGCGGCCGTCACACCCCTTGACCACGATGCCGACCTTCCGGCCTTTGAGCCCGGGCAGGTAGGTGGCCAGGTTGTGGACGCACAGGGGGCCCCACAGGAGCCGGTCCACGTCCTCCGCGGTGCGCATGAACAGGGGGCTGGTCCGCAGCGGGTCGAAACCCTGCTCCCAGCCGATGACCACGTCCAGGTCCGGCAGCCGCTTTTTGATTTCGTGTTTCAGTTCTTCAAGATTCGACATTGCGTTCTCCGTCAGGCCGCATCGGTCAGCAGGGCTTCCGCCGTCTTGACCAGCGAGGCGTCGAGCCTGGGCGCGGGACCCAGCTCGTGGATGTGTTCGGTAAAGGTCTGGACCACGTTCTTCCACTTCTGGCCTTCCGAGGCCGAGACCCAGGTGTACTCGAAACGGCGCTCGTCGATGCCGAGTATGGGCAGGAACCGCTTGAGCACCTCCAGACGCCGCCGGGCGTAGAAATTGCCCTCGGAGTAGTGGCAGTCGCGCGGATGGCAGCCGGACACGAGCACGCCGTCCGCGCCGTTGACCAGGCTCTTGAGCACGAACAGCGGGTCGATGCGGCCCGAGCAGGGCACGCGGATGATGCGCAGGTCCGTGGGCTGCTGGAAACGGCCCACTCCGGCGGTGTCGGCGCCGCCGTAGGAGCACCAGTTGCACAGGAAGCCGACTATTCGTAATTCCGGAACGGTGATTGCTGACACAGGGCGTTGACCTCCGCGAGGATCTGGTTGTCGGTGAAGTGCTGCAACTGGATGGCCCCCTGGGGGCAGGTCGAAGTGCAGATGCCGCAGCCCTGGCACACGGTCTCGATGACCGAAGCCTTGGTCATCCCCCGGAAGTCCACCGTCTCGATGGCCCCGAAGGGACAGGTCTGGATGCATTTGCCGCAGCCGATGCAGCGCTTTATGGCCACGTTGGATATCTGGGGATCGCTTTCGAGCTGGTCCTTGGAGAACAGGTTCTGCACCTTGGACGCGGCCGCGCCGCCCTGGGCCACGGACGCGGGGATGTCCTTGGGACCCTGGCAGGAACCGGCCAGGTACACCCCGGCGGTGTTGGTCTCCACCGGCCGCAGCTTGATGTGGCTCTCCATGTAGAAGCCGTAGGAATCATAGGAGATCCGCAGCTTCTCGGCCAGCCGGGCCGCGCCCTCGGAGGCCTCGGCGCCCACGGCCAGGACCACGAGGTCCGCCTCGATCTCCACCTGGCCGCCCATCAGGGTGTCCGCCCCCCGGACCACGTACTTGTCGCCCTTGGGGTAGATCATGGCCACGCGGCCCCGGATGTACCGGGTGCCGTATTCCTCCATGGCCCGCCGGGTGAACTCGTCGTACATCTTGCCCGGGGCGCGGATGTCCATGTAGAAGACGTAGGACTGGGATTCGGGCATGTGGTCCTTGGTCAGGATGGCCTGCTTGGCCGTGTACATGCAGCAGAAGCCGGAACAGTACGGACGGCCCACGGACTTGTCGCGGGAGCCCACGCACTGGACGAAGACCACGGTCTCGGGCTCCTTGCCGTCGGACGGCCGCTTCACGTGGCCGCCGGTGGGGCCGGAGGCCGAGAGCAGCCGCTCGTACTGCAGGGAGGTGATCACGTCCGGGTACCGCCCGCCGCCGTATTCGCCATACCGCGTCCAGTCGAACAGGTCGTAGCCCGTTGCCACGATGATGGCCCCCACGGCCTCCTCCACCACCTCGTCCTGCTGGTCGTAGCGGATCGCCCGGGTGGGGCAGACCTTTTCGCAGACGCCGCACTTGCCCTTGGTCAGCTTGATGCAGAACTCGGGGTCGATGGACGCCTTCTTGGGGATGGCCTGGGGGAACGGGATGTTGATGGCCGTGGTCGTGCCGATCTCCTCGTTGAAGCGATCCGTGGCCTTTTTGCTCGGACACTTCTCCGTGCACTGGCCGCAGCCGGTGCAGGCGTCCCAGTCCACATAGGTGGCCTTCTTGCGGACCGAGACGTTGAAATTGCCCACGTATCCGCCGATGTCGGCCACCTCGGAGCTGGCGTACAGGGTGATGTTCGGGTGCTGGGCCACGTCCACCATCTTGGGGCCGAGGATGCAGCTCGAACAGTCCACGGTCGGAAAGGTCTTGTCCAGCTTGGCCATCTTGCCGCCGATGGTGGCGGTCTTTTCCACCAGCACCACCTCCAGGCCGCCGTCGGCGCAATCCAGGGCTGCCTGGATGCCCGCGACCCCGCCGCCGATGACCAGCACGCGCTTGTTGATGGAGAACTTCTTCGGGGTCAGCGTGCGGTCGTTGGCCAGCTTGGCCACGGCCATGCGCACCAGGTCGGCGGCCTTGCGCGTGTTGGCCTCCGTGTCCTTGCCGATCCACGAGACGTGCTCGCGGATGTTGGCCATCTCGAACATGTACCGGTTCAGGCCCGCCCGCTCCACGGTTTTGCGGAAGGTGGGCTCATGCATGCGCGGGGTGCAAGAGGCGACCACCACGCCGTCGAGCCGGTGCTCGCGGATGGCCTCGATGATGGCCGCCTGGCCCGGTTCCGAGCAGGCGTACATGGTGTCGCTGGCAAAGGCCACGTCCGGAAAGGCGCGGGCCTCGAGGGCCACCCGCTCGACGTCGACCGTCCCGGCGATATTGCTGCCGCAGTGGCAGACGAAAACTCCGATTCGCATAATGTATTGACGCTCCTTGGGGCTTGGCCGGTTACGACGCCGCCGCGGACTGGGCGGCGCGCATATGCCGGAGCAGCGTTTTGGGGTCCACGCACAGCTTGTCCAGCATGAGGTCCGAGCCGTTCAGGCCCAAGGCCATGCCGATGAGCTGCGTGTAGTAGAATATGGGCAGGTCGTGCCTGCTGCCGTTGGCCCGGTTGATCTGCCCCTGGCGCAGGTCCAGGTTCATCTGGCACAGCGGGCAGGCCGTGACCATGGCGCTCGCGCCGCAGCACGCGGCGGCGTCCAGCAGCTTGCCGGACAGCCGGGTGACCACCTCGTTCCTGGCCACGCCGAAGGAAGCCCCGCAGCATTCCACCTTGAGGGGAAAGGGCATGACCTCGGCCCCGGCGGCCAGCATGAGCCGGTCCATGGCGATGGGGTTTTCGCAGTCGTCAAAGTCCATGATCTCCGGCGGGCGGTTCATGATGCAGCCGTAGTACGGGGCCACCTTCAGCCCGGTCAGCGGGCTGGTCACCCGGGCCTTGACCGCTTCCGGTCCCAGCTCCTGGTAGATGACCTGGAGCACGGACATGACGGGCAGGTCGTTGCGGCACGGTGCGTCCAGCAGGCTGTCGACCCGGGCCTTGAAGTCCGCGTCGCGCATGCGGCGGGCGGCCGTCTTGAGGTTGGTCAGGCAGCTGGGGCAGGGCGTGATGATGCCCCTGACGTCCTTCAGGGATTCGGCCTGCAGGATGTTGCGCGCGGACAGCGCGGCGGAGAGCACGTGGTCCACGGTGTGGGCCGGGGTGGAACCGCAGCAGCTCCAGTCCGGGATGTCCACCAGCTCGATGCCGAGGGCCCGGCAGATGCCGCGGGTCGAGCGGTCGTACTCGATGGACGTTCCCTGACCGGAACAGCCGGGATAATAGGCGAATCTCAGACTGCGGCTCATTGCTTCCCTTCCTTGCGGTCATACCGTTCGTAGATCCTGGCGATGCTCTCCTTGCCCACGATGTCGTGCGGTCGCATGGCGAGCTTGCGCTTGGGCAGGACCTTGAGGCTCAGGTCCACATCGCTCAGGAATCGGCCCGTGCGGGCCATGTACCGGGTCATCAGGCCCATTTCGAACACCCGACCGTGGCGGCGCACCGAGTCGAGAAAGGCGTCGCAGAAGGTCTTCACCGCGGGCTCCGGGGCCTTGCCCGCCTTGCGGGCCATGTGCCGCAGCACGTCCATGATGGTGGCCACGTCGATGTTGTTGGGACACCGCGTGGTGCAGGACTCGCAGGTGGCGCACAGCCAGAGGGAACGGCAGGACAACAGTGCGTCCCGCTGCCCGGCCTGCAGCCCCCGCATGATCCGGCTGACCGGCAGGTCGTAAAATTCCGTATACGGGCAGCCCGCCGTGCAGTTTCCGCACTGGTAGCACAAGCTGACGTTCTGTCCGCTCTCCCGCTCCACCGCACGGACAAACTCCGCGTCATAGGATTCCTTCATATTGATGACGTTCATGGTTCCATCCGTTCTTGTCTTGTGTTTCCCGGTTGCACCGGCCGTTGGAATGCGCCTTTCAAATCCAGGCTCCTCTCGGACCTCCACTTTGTCTTGATGACGGACAAACCTTCTGCCATCCGATTTCCAATGGGACAAGCCGAAAAAAACCGGTTCCCCTCTTTTATTCGGGGTGTTGGGAATAAAGCTTGACAAAGTTCGTCCTCCCCCCTTGACACCAAAAATCGTTCGGTCTAGAACCGAACCTGAACTGGGGTACAGCATACCGTGTTCCAGTGTCAAGCGGCATAGGGTCCCGATTTTACCAACGTCTAAAACCATATGCGGTGCAACGCATCAGGAAGAAACGATCGCGGCGGATTTGCAAACCGTTTTCTGGGGTACAGTACCCGATCGGGGACGCCATTCGGAGAACATCCAACAATCCAAGTACGATCGGCATTTTCCAAAGACGATGTGCAACCCCCATAATGGAGGACAACTCTTGAAACAGATAAAGCTCTACGGAATAGGTGGCCAAGGCGTGGTCACGGCCGCGAAGATCATTGCGGAAGCCGTGGCGATCGAGGAGGGGCAGTATGCTCAGGCTGTTCCCGCTTACGGGCATGAACGCCGCGGCGCACCCGTCTATTCGGACGTGATGCTCAGCGACAAGCCCATCAAGCTCAAGTCGTTCGTCTATCATCCGGACTACGTCGTGATCTTCGACATGTCCGTCCTGGACAAGGGCGTCGACGTCATGAAGGGCGTCTCTCCCGATACCGTCTTCATCATCAATGAAGAGTGCGTCGATCCCTCCCATCCCTTCCACAAGCACAAGACCTATTACGTCGGCGCCCGCCGCATCGCGGTGGACGTCATCAAGCGGGACATTCCCAACTCCTCCATGTGCGGGGCAATGGCAGGCGCAGGACTGGTCGGCATCGAGGCGACAAAGGCCGTCATCACGAGAAAATTCAAAAAAGCAGGTGAGATCAATGCCGCAGCAGCTCAGCAGGCATGCGATGAACTCCGCAGCAACTAGCGGAAAAAAGGCCCTGAAAGGGCCGGTCGCAACGGTTTTCTTGGCAACGAACACGGGCAGTTGGCGGCTGGAGCGTCCGGTCATCAACGGCGAGGAATGCATCTATTGCGGGACATGCCAGAAGTTCTGCCCGACCAACGTCATCACGGTGACCAAGGCGGATGACGACTCCAGCGTCGTCATTGATTTCGAGTACTGCAAGGGCTGCGGAATCTGCGCGAATCGCTGTCCCAAACAGTGCATCTCCATGGTGCCGGAAGAAGGAGTCTGCAAGTCATGAAAAGAGTGATGCTCGACGGCAACGGGGCCGCCACCGAAGGAATGCGGCTGGCGCGGATCCGAGTGGTCTCGGCCTATCCGATCACCCCCCAAAGCCCGATCTCCGAGAAATTGGCCGATTACGTCACCGACGGCACCCTGGACGCGAAGTACATCCGCGTGGAATCCGAACACTCGGCCATGTCCTGCGCCATCGGCGCGCAGTTGACCGGCGTCCGCGCCGGGACCGCCACGGCCTCGGTCGGCCTTGCCCTGATGCACGAGGTGCTGGGCGTCGCCGCCGGTTGCCGCGTGCCCATCGTCATGCCCGTGGTCAACCGCTCCCTGGTCAGCCCCTGGAGCCTGTGGTGCGACCACCAGGACGCCATGGCCGAACGCGACGGCGGCTGGATGCAGTTCTACGCCGAGTCCGCCCAGGAGGTCCTCGACCTCATCCTGATCGCCTACAAGCTGGCGGAGAAGAACGACGTTCTTCTGCCCGCCATGGTCTGTCTGGACGGGTTCTTCCTCTCCCACATGCCGGACGCCGTTTACGTCCCCGCCCAGGAAGACGTGGACAAGTTCCTGCCGGCCTACAAGAACGACAACCTGAAGCTGGACCCCGACGATCCCATGTTCATCAACGACCTGACCGGGTCCAACGAGTTCATGGAAATGCGTTTCCAGCAGGCGGTGGCCTTTGATTACGCCCAGGATCTCATGCCGGGCGTCATGGCCGAGTTCGAAGAAGCCTTCGGACGCAAGTACAGCATGGTCGAGGCGTATGAATGCGAGGACGCCGAGGCGGTCCTGGTCTCCCTCGGCTCCATGTCCGGCACCATCAAGCACACCGTGGACATGATGCGTGAACAGGGCCGCAAGGTCGGCATGCTCAAGATCACTTCGTTCCGTCCCTTCCCTGCCGAGGCCATTCGCGAACTGATCGGCCACGTGCCGCACATCGGCGTCATCGACAGGAGCGCCAGCCTCGGTTCCGAAACCGGGCCGGTCTGCAACGAAGTCCGCAGCGCGCTGCAGGTTCTGGACAAGGCCCCTGAAGTCCAGGGATTCGTCGCGGGCCTGGGCGGACGCGACGTGCCGCCCACGACCATCGAGGAAGCTTTCGATACGTTGCTCAACGACAAGACCGTCGCAGCCGTCAAGTGGCTGGACGTTCAGGATAATGCCTTAAGGTTAAGGGAGGTCGACGCGTAATGCTTGAGATGAAATCAAAAAGCCGGGGTTTGATCGCGCATGGCGTGAGCGCCTGTGCCGGCTGCGGCCTTGAGCTCGGAGCCCGCTACATCATGGAGGCCCTCGGAGAAAACTCCACGCTGGTCATCCCTCCCGGATGCGCCGCGCTGTTCTCCGGCTACGGCAAGGAAACCGTGACCAAGATTCCGGGGTTCCAGGGCAACCTGGAGAACACTGCGGCCTATGCCGCCGGGATCAAGGCCGGGTACGAGATGCAGGGCCGCGAGGACATCACCGTCCTGGGCATGGCCGGCGACGGCGCCACCGTCGACATCGGCCTCCAGTCCCTGTCCGGCGCCCTGGAGCGCGGGGACAAGATCCTGTACGTCTGCTACGACAACGAGGCGTACATGAACACCGGCGTCCAGGGAAGCGCATCCACGCCGACCTACGCCTGGACCACGACGACCCCGGGCGGCAAGCAGGGCTACCGCAAGAACCTCGCCAAGATCGTCGACGCCCACCGCATCCCCTACCTCGCCACCGCTTCCATCGGCTTCGTCGAAGACTTCCGCAAGAAGCTCGCCAAGGCCAAGGAGGCCACCAAGACCGGACCGGCCTTCATCCATCTGTTCGCCCCCTGTCCCACCGGCTGGAGAAGCCGTCCCGACACCTCGGTGGAAATCGCCCAACTGGCCGTGACCACCCGCTGCTGGCCGCTGTTCGAGATCGTCGACGGCGTGCTGTCGATCACCAAAGAGGTCAAGAAGCCCAAGCCGCTCACCGACTACTTCAAGCTGCAGGGCCGGTTCAAGGGCATCAGCGACGAACAGGTGGAAGCCGTTCGCCAGGAAGTCGACGCCGCCTACGACCGGCTGATGGAAGGAAGAGTCTAGTAATGGCCGCAACGTTGAACGAAATATACAACGCCCGCTCGATCGCCCTCATCGGGGCGTCCCAGGACCCCAACAAAGCGGGATACCAGGTGCTCAAGCTCCTGCTCGACGAGGGCTACGAGGGCAAGGTTTACCCCGTGCATCCCAAGGAACCGGAGATTCTGGGGCGCAAGTGCTACCCCTCGATCCTCGACATTCCCGATGCCGTGGACGTCATGGTCGTCGCGGTCTCCGCCAAGGTGGTCATCAACGTCATGAAACAGGCCGAGCAGCGCGGCGACGTCAAGGGCGCGGTCGTCCTGTCCGCCGGATTCGCCGAGACCGGCGTTCCCGAGCTGGTCGAGGCCGAGGCCGAGCTGGTCAGGATCGCCAAGCGCGCGGGCATCCGCGTGTTCGGCCCCAACTGCATCGGCATGGCCTACCCGGCCCTCAAGCTGAACACCGGGTTCGCGCCCGGCATCAAGCTCATCGAGGGTTCCGCCGCCTACGTGAGCCAGAGCGGCGCCTTCGGCGGCGCGCTGCTCATGTTCGCCGGAGACCAGCCCTGTCCCCAGGGTTTCGCCAAGTTCGGCCACATCGGCAACATGTGCGACGTCTCCAACCTGGAACTCATCGAGGCCTTCAACAACGATCCCTCCGTCAGCGTCACGGGCGCATACATGGAAGCGGTCAAGGACGGCCGGGAACTGATGAGAATCGCCGCCGCCTCGGAAAAGCCGAACCTGATCCTGAAGGTCGGGCGTTCCTCTCTCGGCGCCGCCGCCGCCATGTCGCACACCGGCTCCCTGGCCGGTTCGGACAAGGTCTACGACGGGGCCTTCAAGCAGTGCGGCATCGTGCGCATGGACACGGTCGAGGACATGACCGACGGCATGAAGGCCGTGGCCAGCCTCCCGAAGCCGAAGGGCAACCGGGTCTGCGTGCTGACCGAGGCCGGCGGCATGGGCATCGTCAGCATGGACACCATCGACAAGACGGACCTGGTGCTGGCCTCCATCGCCGGGGACACCCTGGCCAAGCTGGAGGAAACGCTGCCGTCCATGGCCATGATCTGCAAGCCTGACGGCTACATCGACATGACCGCCGCGGTCAGCCCCGAACAGCAGGCCGAATCCCTTCGCCTGGTGTTGGCCGATCCCGGCGTGGACGCCGTCCTGCTTATGGGACTGCCGCCCATTTTCCGGGATGCCAAGGATACCGCGGAACGGATCTCGCCGGTGGCCAAGGAGTTCGACAAGCCGGTAGCCGTGTGCTTCATGCGCGGCGAAAGCATGGCCGAAGGCCGCCGTCACTTCGAAGAAAACGGCATCATGACCTTCGACACGCCGGAAAGGGCGGTCAAGGCCCTGGAGACCCTGTATCGGGCGGCGTTCCGAAACGGACACCCCCTGGAAGACCTGCCCCCCGCGCCGCGGCACCACCTGGTGGAAAAAGCCGTGGCCCAGGGGCGCAATCTGCTCGAACCCGAGGCGGTTTCGCTTCTCGCCGACAACGGCATCCCCACCGTGGACCATGCCTTTGCCACCAGCAGCGAGGAGGCCCAGGACGCCGCCGAGAGGTTCGGCGGGCCCGTGGTGCTCAAGGTGGTGTCTCCCGACGTGATCCACAAGAGCGACGCGGGCGGGGTCAAGGTCAACATCCGCAGCCGGTCCGAAATGGCCGACGCCTACGACGCCATGATGTCCGAAGTCGCGTCCCGGGTGCCTGGCGCAGACATCCACGGGGCCATGATCGTCCCCCTGGCCGAGCCCGGAACCGAGATCATCATCGGCATGGTGCGCGACCCGCAGTTCGGGCCGACGATCATGTTCGGCCTGGGCGGCATCTTTGTCGAGGTGTTCAAGGACGTCAGTTTCCGCGTGGCCCCGTTCAACGAGGAAGTGGCGCTCGACATGATCAAGGAAACCAAAGCCTTTGAACTGCTGGGCGGCGTTCGCGGGGAAACCGCAAGAGACGTCGGTTCGCTCGTCGACCTTCTGGTCAAGGTGTCCAGGATGGCGGCGACGCAGCCGGAGATCAGCGAAATCGACCTCAATCCCGTGCGCATCTACGAGCGGGGCTTGGCCGTGCTCGACGCAAGAATCATCCTTTCTTGCGGAAATTAGGCAAGATGCCGCTTGAGTGACGACAAGGAAAACACTTAGCCTCACCTCCTTAGTAGCCGGGTCCCGGCGTCGTGCAGGCGCCGGGACCCGACCCAAAAAGGAAACAGAGAGCAAACCGTTTAACGGATAGCCAAGGAAATATCATGAAAATCGCGGTAATAGGTTCCGGAGCCATGGGGTGCCTCTTTGGCGGCAAGCTCCAGTTGCAACCGGAGAATGATGTCACTCTGCTGGACGCGTGGCCGGCGCATGTGGAGCAACTGAGCCGGCACGGCCTGACCATGGGCACGGATGACGGGGAAGTCGTGATCCCGATCAAAGCGACTCTTCCCGCCGAGGCCCGGGAAGCCGCAGACCTGGTCATCGTCTTCACCAAGTCCATGCACACGGCAAGCGCCCTGGAGACCGCCAAGGCGGCCATCGGGCCCGACTCCATGGTGCTGACATTGCAAAACGGATTGGGCAACATCGAGAAGATCGCACAGCACGTGCCCATGGCCAACATCGTGGCCGGGGTCACGACCATGCCGAGCGACCTGGCCGGCCCGGGCAGGATCAATTCGCATGGCGTGGGCAAGACCACCATCGGTTCGGCCCTGCCCGAGGGGGCCGGACGGGCGAAAATCGTCGCGGACCTGCTCAACCGGGCGGGACTGGAGACGATCGTCTGCGAAGACATCCTGAGCCGGATCTGGGGCAAGGTAGCCTTCAATTCGGCCCTGAACACCCTGTGCGCGGTCACGGGGCTTCCCGTCGGGGGAATCGGCCAGTGCGAAACCGGACGCAGCCTTGCGCGCAAGGTCGTGGAGGAAGTGGTCTCGGTGGCGCAAAGGAAGGGTTTGTCCGTCGATCTGGAGGAAAACTGGGCCATGGTCGCCAAGGCCCTGGATGAGCATGGAAGCCACAAGCCGTCCATGCTCCAGGACATCCTGTCCAAGCGCGAAACGGAAATCGACACCATCGCGGGCGGAGCCGTGGCCGAGGCCGAAGCCCTTGGCATGGCCGTGCCCACCACGGCGGTCCTCGCGGATCTCGTGCGCACCATCCAACACGAGTATTTGAAATAGTGGGTAGTTCGACATGATGTATTGGGAGCGGTCCTAGATCTCCCGGGTAACACAACAAATAAAAGGGGAAAGATGATGAGACGGTTAATGATTTTTGCGTTGGCTCTGACTTTTTTTGCCGCGTCCATCCAGCCTGCGGCAGCGGAAAAGGTCCTCAAACTGGGGCACATGATGCCCTTGGTTTCGGTTGAACAGTCCTGCGCCCTGAAGTTCAAGGAGTTGGTGGAGACCCGCTCCAACGGCAGGCTGAAGATCGAAATCTACCCCGCCGGACAGCTGGGCCGCGACAAAGACATCCTGGAAGCCCTCCAGTTCGGCACCCTTGACCTGGGCGTGATCACCACCTCTCCGCAGACGAACTTCGCCAAGGAGATCGGTGTGCTGGACGTTCCCTACCTGTTCAGGGACTGGGACCACGTCGGCAAGCTGATGCATGCCGATTTCTATGACAGCCTGCTGAGCTCCACGGAAAAGGCCATGTTCTACAATTTCTGCCTGCTGCCCCGTGGTTTCCGGAACGTCACCAACAACACCCGCCCCATCGTCGAGCCTTCCGACCTGAACGGCCTCAAGATCCGGGTCATCGAAAGCCCGGTCTTCGTCGACACCTTCAAGGCGCTCGGCGCGTCCCCGCAGGCCATGTCCTGGGGTGAGGTGTTCACCGCCCTGCAGCAGGGCGCCATCGACGGCCAGGAAAACGCCATGATCACGATCTACGACGAGCACGTCTACGAAGTGCAGAAGTACGTGTCCAACACGCGCCACATCTTCGCGTTCGCCTCCCTTTGCGGCTCCAAGATGCTCTTCGACGGGTATCCCAAGGAGGACCAGGACCTGATCCGCCAGGCCGCCAAGGACACCGCCGAAAGCATGATGGGCGTCGTCCGCGCCGACGTGAAGAAGGTCGAGGACAAGCTCGTGGCCAAGGGGATGCTGGTCAACGATGTGAACGCCGACGCCTTCCGCTCCGTCATCAAGCCTGTGCAGGAAAAAATCGCCAAGGATTATTCCGAAGACTTCTTCAACAAAATCAAGGCGCTTGCGGAATAATCAATTCCCCCACCCCATACCCTGCAGCCGGGGGATTCTCTTGTCCCCCGGCTGCGCCAAAGGAGATCCGGAATGAAAATGATTCAGCAACTGGCTGACTTCATAGACAGGGGGTGTCGATATGTATCGGTCGCGCTTCTCATGTCGATGACAGTCGTATTCTTCACGTAAATTTGCATGCGCTACCTATTCGGCAATGGGTTGAGCTGGGCCGAGGAGCTGTCCCGCTACATGATGGTATGGCTCATCTACATATGCGCGATCGTCGTCTTCCGCGAAGGGACGCAGATCAGCGTCACGGCGATCGAGGACAAGCTTCCGAACGCCTGGCGGTTCACCCTGAACATCGCGCAGAAGGTGGTCTGCATCGTCTTCTTTCTCATGGTCGGATACCTCGGCATCAAGATAATGCCGTTCGCCAGTTTTCAAAAATCTCCGAACATGCAGATTCCCATGAAGTACATGTACATGCTCTTTCCCATTGCCTCCTGGCTCATCGTGCTGCAACTGATCGCCAACCTCATTCGGGATTTTGGACGCGACCATGACTGAAATACTCCTCCTCTCCACCCTCGCGATGCTGCTCCTCGGGATGCCGGTGGCCATCTGCCTCGGCGCTTCGTCCCTCCTCGTCATCATACTCCAGGGGATGCCCTCACAGATCGCCGTGCAGCGATTCTTCGCCGGCGTCGACGTGCTGCCGCTGATGGCCATTCCGTTTTTCATTCTCGCCGGGAATCTCATGGACAGCGGCGGTCTGGCCAAGAGGCTCGTTTCCCTGGCTAACGTTTTCGTGGGCCGGGTCTCGGGCGGCCTGGGCATCGTCACCATCATGGGCTGCGTTTTCTTCGCCGCCATTTCCGGCAGCGGCGTGGCAACGGCCGCGGCCATGGGCGCGATTATGATCCCCTCCATGGTCAAGCGCGGATACGACCGGGGCTTCGCCTCGGCGGTGGTCGCCTCCGCCAGCCCCATCGGCGTGGTCATCCCGCCCAGCATCTCCTTCATCATTTACGCCGTCCTGACGAGCAGTTCCGTCACGGACCTGTACCAGGCGGGCATCCCCGCCGGAATGATCATGGGCCTGTGCCTTGTTGTCGTGGTGCTGACCATTTCCAAGAAGCAGGGATACAAAGGCGACGACCATCCCTTCTCCTGGTCGGAGGCCCTCCATGCCTTCAAGGACGCCAGCTGGGCGCTGGGCACCCCGGTCATTCTCATCGGCGGCGTGTTCGGCGGCATCTTCACCCCGACGGAATCGGCGGTCGTGGCCGTGGTCTACGCCCTGCTGATAGGCCTCTTCGCCTACCGGGAACTGAAGTGGACCGACCTCTACAGGGTGTTCCTCGATTCCGCCAAGATGACGTCCAAGATCATGCTGATCATTTCCATGGCTCTGTGCTTCGCCTACCTGCTCACCTACAACCAGGTCCCGCAGGCCGTCATGGAGATGTTCCTGAGTTTCTCCGAGAACAAATACGTGGTCCTGATGATCATCAACCTCCTGCTCCTGGTGGCGGGCACGTTCATGGAGACCAGCGCCATCCTGCTGATCACCGTGCCCATTCTCCTGCCGGTCCTGCAGAAGTTCAACATCGACCTGGTCCACTTCGGCATCATCATCAGCGCCAACACGGCCATCGGCCTGATGACGCCGCCCTTCGGAGTGTGCCTGTTCACGACTTCGAGCATCGGTCAGACGAGTATCCAGGAACTCTCCAGGCGGGTCATTCCCTTTATCGGAGCGCTGATAGTGGCCATGGCGATCATCACCTATATCCCGCAGAGCGTCATGTTCATGGTTGACTTGTGGTAACAAGGATGGATATCCTGTATCTCTTGGAAATCGACCGTGTTGGCAACTCCAAAGGACGTTGCCTGCCAAGGAATTCGTGTCCCCGATCACGATGGAAGATGTTGAATATTGATTGTTGATTCGTTACGATGGCGTGGGATGCCAATCCCACGCCATATTCCGTTCGATGAGCCGGGTCGGCGCCGGCTGTCTCCTTTACAAATTCGAAGGATCACCATTTAATGACGACAAGCGACAATCTGTTAATCGAATTTACGCGAAGGAGTCTATTGTGAACGAAGGTAAGGAATTTGTTTTGGAGCAACCGCTTCCCTTGCGGAAGCAAGTCTTCAATTACCTCCGGGACAATATATTATCCAGAAGCTTTACCCCGGACACCCGGATCGTGGAGGCGCAGATCGCCGCGAAGCTCGGCGTTTCCCGCACGCCGGTCAGGGAGGCGCTGCACCTTCTGGAGCAGGAGGGCTTCATCGAGTCCATCCCGAGAGTCGGGTACAAGGTCGTTCAGCTTGACGAGAAGGAACTGGACGAAGTCATAGAGATACGCCGGGTCAACGAGAGTCTGGCGTGCACCCTGGCCGTGAGGAATTACTCGGAGGAAACCCTCGCCGCGTTTCGCAAGAACATCGTCGCCACCCGAAAATCCATGAAACAGGAAGATTCCGACCAGTTCCTTCGCTGCGACGAACAGTTTCATGAGATTCTCGCCATGGCGTCGGGCAGCCGCCACCTCTTGAGCATCTGCCAGTTGCTCCGTCGCCTGATGCTCCGGTACCGCAGCCGGAGCGTCGGTTTTCTCGACTCCTACCAGGGGATTCTGGACGGGCATATCGCCATTGTCGAGGCCTACGGGAACAGGGATGAACAAGGCATGATCAAGGGCTTGAACGCGCACCTCGACTATGTCTGCAAGGAAGTGTGCACCCGGAGCCTTGCGAAAGCCGGGAGCGAAAGCCAGGACTAGGCTCCCTTGTTCGGCGTGCCGCTGCCGGGCGTTGAGGCGCATTCCCCGGCAAGCTTCCAGGGGCAATGAAAAACAACCGGGAACGACCATCGTCGTTCCCGGTTGTTTTTTTATCGATAAAGCCCCGCCGGACGCGGGAGGGCTTTCCGGCTACGCCGTCACCGCGTTTCTCAGTTTGGCCTTGTGCAGCGCGGCGGCGAGTATCAGCCCGAGGCCGATGCCGATGATGCCGGCGCTGAGGATGCGCAGGTGGGGGGGGAGCATGAACGTTATGGTATTGGCGGGGATCAGGAAGAAGGGGATGGCCTTCTTGAAGGTGAAGCCCCACATGATGTCCCAGTTGATTTCGCTGAAGTATCGGGCCGGGGCCGGGGGGGTCGAGAGGAACCGGCCCAGCCTGCCCCCGGTGTGGACGATGTGCGTGTCCGTCAGCTTGTGGAACAGCATGAAGACGGGCGAGAAGACGAGGTTGAACGTCACGCTGACGGAGAAGGCCCAGAGACACCTTTCGAACAGCGAGGCGGGCGCGGAAGAGCCGGGGATGCCGAGCAGCTGCATGAGGTTCCCGGTTCCGTTGGTGAAGACGGCAAACGCCATGGCGATGATGACGCCGTTGACGCCCCACATGAGCATCTTCGGCGCGAGGCCGGGAACGCAGTACCTCCCCGTATACAGACGCAAGGCGAGGCATTCGCCGAACGTACCCAACAGGGCGAACTTGATGAAGGAGGACAAAAGCGGATTGGCCAGCGTCCACGCTTTAAATGCCTGTGCGGTCACGGGAAACGTGGCAAGCGCGCAGAGGGCGCAAAACAGAGCGGCAAATACAACGTCCAGGTATTTCAAAATGTCCTCCTGAATTGTCGGGTTAAAGAATAAAACGTTGGGCATGCGCACCGTATCTCCTGCTGTGATCGGCCACGGCGTTGGCGGCGGGGCCGGGATTGGTTTCGGCAGGCTCGGATGCATTCGGGTGAAGCGGCGTCGGATTGCCCGCCCATTATCGCCTGCCAAACAGGAAATGGAGATAGTGTTTCTCGATCGTTTTCTCAGCCGCTTACGGCCCTCTCTTGCGACAACGCCGATAATGAGGGCTGCCACACCAAAACCGGTAATGGCGTATACGGTACCCCAAAAAATAGCAGACAAATCCCCCATTAAGGCCACAGGCTTTCCGTTCGCCCAAGTCTCAGCCATCGTATCGCACAGCGGCTTTCGAAGGCATTGCACATTGAGGTACAGTATTCCGTATCCTAACGCGGCAAAAAATAAACTGAACGAATATGGTTGTCAAGGGAAAGCGGTTCCGGCCATCGGGCGCGTCCGAACCGGACGGCGGCAGACCTCCCCGTAGGGGGTCTTTTTTGTGAAGCTGCCTCCGGCGGCTGGGGGAAGGGGAGAGGGGAAACTTTTGTAAAAGTTTTCCCTCTCCCCTTCCCCCAGACCCCCATCCCCTCTCCCTTTCAAAACTTTTTGGGTCGCTTCGCGAGGGCTTTCCGGTATGGGAGGGTTTCCTTTGTTTCCTGTCTTTTTGAAAAACAACCCGCGATTTGGGGCGGGAAAAGCGGCGTGCGTTTTAGGGTGAAGCAGCACTTCGTTTCGCCCGTTTTTCCCGTCCGAAATCGCCAACTGTACGCCGGAAGGGGTCCGCACGGACCCGAGCGAAGCGAGCTATGGGATTCTTAAGGCCCTCGGCCTTGAGCGGGTCCAGGGCAGCGCCCTGGTCTCCCCGAAGGGGCCGCCGGAGGCATGCCCAGCCCAGCCTAGCTAGACTGCCTGCCACTCCTCTAGGGCGGCGCGCAGGGCGGGGTGCCGGGCGGAGGCGGCCAGGGACCGGGCCTTGTCGGCGAGGGCGGTCTGGTCGGCGAGGGCGGCCCGGAGGTTGGCGAGGGTTTGGGAGTAGCGTCGGGCCATGTCCTGGAACCCGGCTTGGCGGGCGGTGCGCAGGCAGTGTTCGTAGGCCCGGATGCCGGGGCAGAGCAGGGAGCGGAAATAGGCCGCGGCTGCGGCTTCGGCGTGCATTCCACGTTCGGAAAGGTGGTTGGTGAGCAATTCGTGGCCGTGGTCCCAGAGGGGGTTCTGGTCCAGAAGCAGGGCGAGACGGTCCGGGGCGGGATCGGCCTGATATCGCCGGTCGAGTTCTGCGGCGCGGTGGTCGGGCAGTTTGACGACGAGGTCGAGCCAGGGGGTGAAGCCGGGTTCGAATCCGTCTTCGAGGACCAGGTCGTAGAGATCTTCGACCGGGCGGCGGCAGCGGGCGCGGAGGAGCCGGAGGTTCTCGGATTCGTGGGCGAAGCGGCCTTCGGTGCCGTGGGTGTGGTGGTGGACCACGCTTTCCGGGATCACGGAGAAATGGCCGCCGCGCGCGGCGATGCGGCAGCAGAGGTCCACGTCTTCCATGCCGTTTCTAAAGCCCTCGAAGAACCCGTTTTCGGCCTGGAAGAGGCGGGCGGGCATGAGCAGGGCGGCGGCGGTGATGACGCCGAGCTTGCGGCGGCGGTTCACGGCGGGGTGGGTGCGCGGAAAATACTCGTAGAGATGGCGGAATTCCAGGTTCTGGGACGCGGCGATGCCGAGGTGCTGGACGCGGTTCGCGCGTACGGTGTTGTCGTCCGGGAAGAGGAGCAGGGGGCCGACTCCGGCCAGGCGCGGGTCGGCGCGCAGTCCGTCGAGGAGCGGCGGGAGCCAGTTTTCGGTGACCACGGTGTCGTTGTTGAGGAACAGGAGATGGGCGGCTGAGGCGGCCGCCGCCCCCTGGTTGCAGGCCGTGGCGAAGCCGAGGTTTTCGGGCAGCCGGTGGTGGACGAAGCGGTTGGCGAAGAGGTTCGCGCCCAGGGCGACCCCTTCTGTCGGGGTTTGGTCGGTGGAGCCGTTGTCGGCCAGGACGACCTGGTACCGGTCGCCGGGGGTGTGCGCGGCGATGGAGCGCAGGCACGGCTCGGTCAGTTCCCAGCCGTTCCAGGCCGGGATGACGATGGCGACGTCGAATTCGGCCCCGGCCACGTCAGCCCATCTCCGGCTCGGACTTCCAGGCGAAGAGCGGAGTGAGCGGCTTCATGTTGGTGAAGTCCACGCGCGCGGCCACGAACGCGCCCAGGGCCGGGGGCAGGATGCGGGCGTTGATCAGGTTGCAGGCGCGGGTGTCCTTCCAGGTGCTCATGGGCCCGGCCAGGACCGAGCGGGCCAGGGTGGGCCGGAACCCGGTGGCCCGGTGGACCAGGTCCTGCATTTCGCACCAGGTGAACCAATGCGCCTTGGCCAGGGTCGAGCCGGACTTGCGCACGTTGAGGGAGTAGTAGAGGGAATTCTTGTTCAGGAACCCGATGAGCACGCCCTTTTCGGCCACCCGGGCGGCCTCGGCAAGCATGGCCTCTGGCTCGTCCGAGAATTCGAGCACGGACCACAGCAGGGCGTAGTCGAACTCGTTGTCCGAGAACCCCATGTGTTCGCCGTGGGCCAGGTGCAGCTCGGCGCGGTTGCCGAACCGCTTGCGCGCGGCCATGATCATCTCCGGCGAGTTGTCGATGCCGGTGACGTCCAGCCCCATCTGGTAGAGGTGGTCCAGGAACAGGCCGGTGCCGCAGCCGATTTCGAGCAGCTTGTGCTTGCGCCGGGGCCATCCGGCCAGCACGTCCTGCAACAGCTGCACCTCGCGGTCCAGGGCGTACTGCCCCTCCGGGGTGTCGAACCATGCCTCGTATCTGTCCGGATCCCAAACCATCGCGCGCTTCCTTTTGGTCAAAGTCCCTTTCCTGAAAGTATGACCATCCTGGCCCCTCCTGTAAATAGGGGGGCCGGGAAAGAGGGGCGAAAGGGGCGCGGGGACGGGCGGTACCCGCCGGAAGGGGCTAGCCCCGGACCTTTTCGAGGAAGGCGGTGGTGGAGTAGCCCTCGAGCAGGGGGAGGCTCCGGACCTCGCCGCCGGACTTTGCGACCACGTCCGCGCCCACGATCTGGTCCACGGGCCAGTCTCCGCCCTTGACCAGGACCTGCGGGCGGCAGGCCTTGATCAGCTCCAGCGGGGTGGATTCGTGGAAGATGACGATGTGGTCCACGCAGGTGAGCCCGGCCAGGACAAAGGCGCGCTCCTCGGCGCTGTTCAGGGGCCGGTCGTCGCCTTTGCCGAGCATCTTCACGGACTCGTCGGAGTTCAGGCCGAGGATCAGCGAGTCGCCGAGCGCCCGGGCGCGGGTCAGCAGATCCACGTGGCCGGGGTGCAGGACGTCGAAGCAGCCGTTGGTGAAGACCAGCTTGTGGCCGGGCGCGAACTGTCCCTTCCGCTTGAGGAAGGTGCGGATGGACATCAGCTTGGGATTGTCGGGCAGGGCCATCATTCTTCTCCCGGGCGGGTTCCCTTGCGGCGCAGGGGGACGTTCTTGGGCTTGAGCTTGGAGGTGTCCTGGAAGAGCACCAGCTCGAACCAGTCCATGGCGAAGGACAGGGCCACGTTTTCGTTTTCGAGGATCGCCTTCTGGCGTTTCTCGTCCACGTCCACGCGCTCGAAGAGCTGCATGGTCTGGATGAACTCCTGGAACCGGTCGATTTGGTAAAAGGCGAGAATGGCCATCTGAGCGAGCTTGTCGGAGATGGGGCGGCCGAGCTGCCGGGTGCGCGACAGGATGTTCATGTACCGGTCGTTGAACGCGGTGTAGTCCTTGAACCCCTGGTCCTGCTTCCAGGATTCGCCGGTCCATTCGTCTTTTTCAAGGAACCCCATGCAGTGGTCCTCGCGGACGATGAAGAATTGTTCCCGCACCCCGCCCTTGCCGTCGGGCCGGGTGGCGCGGCCCAGGGGATACATGCGGCACGCGCCGGGCCGGTCCGCGTAGATGCGGCAGCCTTCCTCGGTGACGAAGGCGCAGGTCCGGGCAGCGTTGTCGAGCATCTTGAACTTGAACACCGGGAAGTTGGTGTCCGGGGCGTGCATGCCGGTGGCGTGGACGCGCAGGAAATCAATGGAGTTCATGTCCAGCGCCGCGCGCATGCGCAGCACGTCGTAGGGGGTCAGGACCATGTCCAGGTCCGAGCAGCAGGCGTTGAAGCACTTGATGCCGGGGTAGCATTTGAAACAGTATGTCTTGCCCTCTTCCAGTTCCGGAAGGGAGTCGAGGAATTCCTTGGTTTCGTCTTGTTGCATTATGATTCTCCGGGCGGGGAGCCCCGTTTTTTGCCGCCCGGCACCGCCGGGCGTGAGTTCTCCTAGCACTAGAAGGGAGGAAAGGCAAAGTTGGCCCCTGCCGGCGGCAGGGGTGGTTTGCCTTTGCTTTGATGAGAGGAAGAGGGAGGAGCGCGGGGGTGTTGTCCGCGCGTCCGCGTCTGGGGTTTTATCTGTTGCGGGAGACCGTTTTGCGCTCTTACAGCGCCTTACTTTTTGGCTGGCGCCCCAAAAAGTAAGCAAAAAGTGCGCTGCGGTGCGGCTGCGCGGAAACAGTGGCCAAGAGCCTGTAAGCGCCTCCCGCTGCCCTGACGGCATGTCTGCCGAGGCAGACTCAGTCGGACTCCGCTTCGGCGCTTGAAACAGGCTCTAGGCCCCGGTTTCCGAATGACCGCTCTTCGGACCGGGATTGTCCGAGCGTGGGTGGTAAGGCACAAGAGGGAGGAGCGTGGTGGGTTTGGTGGGAGTGAGTGCGGATTTCTTTTTATGGATAAGAGGAAGAGGGAAGGAGCGCGGTGGGTTTGGGCCGCGCGTCCGCGTCTGATGTACCCCTGTTGCGGGAGACCGTTTTGCGCTCTTACAGCGCCTTACTTTTTGGCTTGCGCCCCAAAAAGTAAGCAAAAAGTGCGCTGCGGTGCGGCGGCGCGGAAACAGTGGCCAAGAGCCTGTAAGCGCCTTTCGCTGCCCTGACGGCATGTCTGCCGGGGCAGACTCAGTCGGGCTGTGCTTCGGCGCTTGAAACAGGCTCTAGGCCTCGGTTTCCGAATGACCGCTCTCCGGGCCGGGATTGTCCGAGCGTGGGTGGGATGGAGGAAGAGGCGGGTTGCGGGGAGGTTGTGGATTTGGCGGGAGAGTGTACGGATTTCTTTTTATGGATGAGAGGAAGAGGGAGGAGCGCGGTGGGTTTGGGCCGCGCGTTCGCGTCTGATGTACCTCTGTCGCGAGGAGTCGTTTTGCGCTTTTACAGCGCCTTACTTTTTGGCTGGCGCCCCAAAAAGTAAGCAAAAAGTGCGCTCGCGGTGCAGCGGCGCGGAAACCGGGGCCAAGAGCCTGTAAGCGCCTCTCGCTGCCCTGACGGCATGTCTGCCGAGGCAGACTCAGTCGGGCTGCGCTTCGGCGCTTGAGACAGGCTCTAGGCCACGGTTTCCGAATGACCGCTCTTCGGACGAGGACCGTCCGAGCGTGGAAGGGCGTGTGGAAGAGGCGGGTTGCGGGGAGGTTGGGGACTTGGCGGAAGTGTGTACGGAAGCCTTTTGGGATTGTGGGAGGAAGAGGGAGGAGCGCGGGAGGTTTGTCCGCGCGTCCGCGTCTTATGTACCCCTGTCGCGATGAGTCGTTTTGCGCTCTTACAGCGCCTTACTTTTTTGGCTTGCGCCCCAAAAAGTAAGCAAAAAGTGCGCTTGCGGTGCGGCTGCGCGGAAACAGTGGCCAAGAGCCTGTAAGCGCCTTTCGCTGCCCTGACGGCATGTCTGCCGGGGCAGACTCAGTCGGGCTGTGCTTCGGCGCTTGAAACAGGCTCTAGGCCCCGGTTTCCGAATGACCGCTCTCCGGGCCGGGATTGTCCGAGTGTGGAGGGATGGCGGAAGAGGGAGGAGCGCGGTAAAGGCGTCCGCGCGTCCGCGTCTGAAGTTTTTTTTGGTGCGAGAGACCGTTTTGCGCTTTTACAGCGCCTTACTTTTTGGCTTGCGCCCCAAAAAGTAAGCAAAAAGTGCGCTGCGGTGCGGCTGCGCGGAAACAGTGGCCAAGAGCCTGTAAGCGCCTTTCGCTGCCCAGACGGCATGTCTGCCGAGGCAGACTCAGTCGGGCTCCGCTTCGGCGCTTGAAACAGGCTCTAGGCCCCGGTTTCCGAATGACCGCTCTCCGGGCCGGGATTGTCCGAGCGTGGGAGGGCGTGTGGAAGAGGCGGGTTGCGGGGAGGCTGAGGGTTTGGCGGGATTGAGTGCGGAAGCTTTTTGGGGTTGTGGGAGGAAGAGGGAGGAGCGCGGCAATGATCTCCGCGCACGAGAGGGACGGCGAAAGAGGTGGAACACGCCCTGGCCGATTCAATTCCAAACCACCCTCTCTCGCGCTTTTGAGGCGCAGCCTCAAACAGCCGTCACCTCTAAACCTCGACCCTTAGCACCCCCGGAGCGCCTTGGGGCGCTGCCCCAACAGCGGCTTTCATACCCCGCCGCTCCGCCCAACGGCCCTCCCATGGAACACCTTTGAGGCGCAGCCTCAAACAGTGGCTCTCCTACCCCGAAGTCCCGTCCGAAGGCCCCTCTTCCTTCGCCCTTCGTACCGTCAAGCGGCAGGGAGCGAGCCCTGTTCTGGACGCCTAGAAGCCGACCGCGAAGGGGCGGCGGCTCCGCTTTCGTGACACCTCGGTATTCCATAAAAGGGGCGTTCCCGTGGAGACTCGCACTTTACTTTTGATCAGATGGAGCCGCCCCGAGCGGATCGGATTCTCAGCGGCCAAACTCCGGGCGGGGATGTCCCCCCCCCCCGGCGTTTCTTTGGTTCTTTCTTTTCGCCCGGAAAAGAAAGAACCCCGCCGGGAGGGCTCCAAAAAAACATGGAGGAGCGCCAGCGACGGCTCTTTCTTCTCCTCTCTCCCCCTCTCCCCCTCTCATCCTCATCTTCCCCCGCAACCAAAAGAGGAAGGGGACGACACCCACCGTCCCCTTCCTCTTCCCCTTCCCCCCTCACTCTGATAAACCCACCCTCAAGGAGCCCAAATGGAAAAACTCAAACTCGTCCAGATGGTCAAAGCCGCCGGCTGAGCGGCCAAAATCGCTCCAGGGGACCTGGAGACCGCACTTTCGGGCCTTTCGACCCTCCCTGACAACCGCGTCCTCGCCGGTGGCCCCGGCGACAACGAGGACGCCGCCATATTGTCCTTTCCCGCGGGCAAGGCCCTGGTCCAGACCGTGGACTTCTTCACCCCGGTGGTCAACGATCCCTACCGTTTCGGCCGCATCGCGGCGGCCAACTCCCTGTCCGACGTCTACGCCATGGGCGGCGAACCCTGGGCGGCCATGAACATCGTCTGCTTCCCGGCCAAGAAACTGCCCATGTCCGTGCTGGCCGAGATCCTGCGCGGCGGCAACGACGCCATGAACGAGGCGGGCGCGGTGCCGAGCGGGGGCCACAGCGTGGAGGACGACGAGATCAAGTACGGGCTGGCCGTGTCCGGCGTGGTGGACCCCGACCGGTTCGCCTCCAACCGGGGCGTGCGGGTCGGCGACGTGCTGGTCCTGACCAAGGGGATCGGCACCGGCGTGCTGGCCACGGCGGTCAAGGGCGAGATGCCCGGCTGCGAGGCCATGGAGGAGTTGTTGTTCGAGACCTGCGGGCAGTTGAACAAGGCGGGCGGCGCGGTGATCCGCGAACTCGGGCTGACCGGAGCCACGGACATCACCGGGTTCGGCCTGGGCGGCCACATGATCGAGCTGGCCGAGGCGAGCCGGGTGCGGCTCGAGTTGCACGCGGCGGACGTGCCGCTGCTGCCCGGCGCATTCGACATGGCGGCCATGGGCATGATGCCCGCCGGGTCCATCTGCAACCGCAACCACTACCTGCCCAAGGTCAGCGTGGCCGAGGGGCTGGACCCCATTCTCCGGGACATGATGTTCGATGCCCAGACCTCGGGCGGCCTGTTGCTGGCCGTGCCGGAGAAAGACCTGGAGCGCGCCCTGGCCCTGCTCGGGGAAGGGGGCGCGACCGGTGCCGTGGTCGGCAGGGCGTTGCCCGGCGAGGCCGGGACCCCGCCGCTGATCATCGTCTAGGGTTCGTCGGTGCGTCCGGCGGCTTTCCCCACCCGCTCGATCTCTTCCTTGAGCTGGCCCATTTCGAAGGGTTTGGCCACGTAGCCGCTCATGCCCGCTTCCAGGAACCGGTCGCGGTCGCCCTTCATGGCGTGGGCCGTCAGGGCGATGACCGGGATGTCGAGCTTGAGCTCCTCGCGGATGACCTTGGTGGTGGCCACCCCGTCCAGCCCCGGCATCTGGATGTCGGACAGGAACAGGTCGAAGCGCTTTTCGCGGAGCAGCATGATGGCGGCCTCGCCGCTTTCCACGCACTCCACGCGGTGGCCGAGTTTTTCGAGGATGCGCTGGATGACCACGCGGTTGACCCGCTCGTCCTCGGCCACGAGGATGTCCAACCCCCTGAATCCCGCCTGGTGGCCGTGCGGGTCGGCGATCGTCGCGGGCGGTTCGGCGTGGCGGGCCTCGATGGTGAAGAAGATGGTCGTGCCTTCGCCCTCCCTGGTGTCCACGGCTATGGAGCCGCCCATGAGCCGGACCAGCCTGCGGACGATGCCCAGTCCCAGGCCCGTGCCCTGGTACTTGCGGGTGGACGAGCCGTCCACCTGGGTGAAGGGGTCGAAGATGGACTCGATCTTGTCGTCCGGGATGCCGATGCCGGTGTCCTCCACCTCGAAGAGCAGCCGGGGCTTGCCCGAGCCGGAGGGCGAGGTCAGCGGGTAGGCGCGGACCTCGATGGACCCGGACTCGGTGAACTTGACGGCGTTGCCCACGAGGTTGAACAGGATCTGGCGCAGCCGTCCCTTGTCGGCCGTGAAATAGCGGGGCAGGGATTCATCGATCTCCCAGCCCATCCGGATGCCGCGTTCCTCCACCGGATAGCGGAAGGTGGAGACCACGTTGTCCAGGACCTCGCCCAGTTCGAAGGGAATCTCATCCAGCTCCAGCTTGCCCGACTCCACCTTGGAGAGGTCGAGGATATCGTTGAGCACCTGGAGCAGGCTGCGCCCGGAGTTGAGGGCGGTCTCCAGGTAATCGCGCTGCAGCGGCAGGAGTTCCGTGAGCTGGAGCAACTGGAGCATGCCGAGCAGCCCGTTGAGGGGGGTCCGGATCTCGTGGCTCATGTTGGCCAGGAATTCGTTCTTGGCCAGGCTCGCGGCCTCGGCCTTGACCTTGGCCTGCTCCAACTCGGCGGTCAGGACCTTGAGCTCGGTGATGTCGGCGGCCATGTGCATGTGCACGAGTTTGCCCTGGAGCCAGTAGATGGCCCGGTCGTGGTTCAGGTGCCAGCGCTTGTGCGACTCGTAGTAGCGCTCGGAGATCACGGTCCCCACCGGGTGGCCGTCGTCGTCTACCAGCCGGGGCTTGGGGCAGTTGGGGCACCGGCGGTCCAGTCCCCGGATCGACTTGTGGCAGGCCATGCCGACCTTGGAGTCGCAGTATCGGTCTTGCATGTGCGCGTTCATGAACAGGATCTCGTTGGTCTCGAAATCCGTGACGTAGATGTCCGCGCTGATGCCGTCCAGGATGGTCAGCAGCCGCTGGTGGGCCTGCTTGACCTCGGTGATGTCCGCGATCATGGCGAAGGCGCCCAGCAGACGGCCGTCCTCGGCCATGAGCGGGGTGGCCGAGATCAGCCCCCACGCCTCGCCGCCGTCCCGGCGCAGGAAACGCCGTTCGTACCGCTCGCGTTTGTCGATCCGATGGCTGCCTGCGGGGGCTCCCTCGAGGTCGGCCTGGTCGATGAAGTCGTTCAGTTCGCGTCCGATGATCTCCTCCACCGGACAGCCGAAGAAATTCGCCACGATCTTGTTGGCGTAGGTGATGCGCTCGTCCGCGTCCAGGCCGAGGATGCCCTCGTTGGCGGTCTCGACGATCAGCCGGTACTGCTCCTGGGTTTTCTTGCGCGCTTCCTCGGCGAACCGTTCCTCGGTCACGTCCCGGCCGTAGACCGCGATGGCGGTGGGCTCGTCGCCGTCCATCACCGGATAGATCGCGCCGTTCAAAATCTTGCCGGACCAGACCACCTGTTCGGTCACCGGCCGACGGGTTTCCAGGGCCTCGCGGAAGACCTTGCGCACGGTTTCCTTGAGGGAGTCGGGGATGAACTCGAAGACGTTCCTTCCCTTGGTCAGCTCCTTGGGCAGGTCGATGAACTTGGCCATGTTCTCGTTCATGGCCAGCACCTTGCCGTCGGGTTTGAACAGGGCCACGGAGTCGTTGGTGGCGTTGAGCGTGGCCCGCAGGGATTGCTCGCTGGTCCGCAGCCGCTCCTCGATGCGTTTGCGCTCGGTGATGTCGCGGGTGGAGCCCAGGTAGCCCACTTGGTTGCCGTCGTCGTCCACGAGCGCCCTGACCATGGTCTCGGCCCAGATGAAGCCGCCGCCCTTGACCTTGAGCCGGATCTCCATGCGCACCGAGGCGTCGGGGGCTTTGCCGTTTGCAGGCACCCGCGCCTTTGCCCAGGCTTCGCGGAATTCGGCCAGGGATGTCGCCTCCAGCATGTCCGAGGCGTTCCTGCCCACGACCTCTTCGGGGGTGTACCCCCGGATGCGCTTCACGGACGGGCTGACGTAGGTATAGCGGCCGTCGATGTCCGCGGTCCAGATGATGTCCGCCGCGTTTTCGGCCAGGAACCGGTATTTGTCGAGATGGCTGCGGGCCAGGGACTCGGCCGTGCGTTGCCCGGTGATGTCGCGGAACACGCCCCACAGCCGGAGGTGGGCATCCAGGGAGGGCCGGTACGCCCAGACGTTGACCTTGACCCAGAGCACGCGGCCGTCGGCGCTCACCAGCCGCTTCTCGAACTCTTTCGCGCTCTCGCCGGAATTGATTATCGTCAGGAGCTTGCTGCGTTCTTCGCTGCGGTCTTCCTCGGGGGTGAAGTCCAGCACCGTCCTGCCGACGACCTCTTCCCGCTCCCGCCCGATCAGGGCGCAGAACGCGGGATTGGTCTGCAGGATGTAGCCCCGGTGGTCGGTGTTGACCACGCCGTCCCCCAGGGCATTGTAGATGCCCTCCAGGCAGACTGGGTCTATGTCCAACCTCTCCGGTTCGGAGGCGTCGGCGCATTTGTCCGGTTTTTCGGTGCTGTTTGCTGTCATGATTCATTGGTCCAACGGGAAATTAAAGCCAGCGTAACCAATGCAATCCTCTTTTTCCACTATAATCACCCCGTTTCACCTACCCCAGGTTGAATCCGCGCGCGATGGCATGTATCCTTCCCTCCCGCCCTCCTGCGCAGGACGGCGCACCCGGCAACCGCAACCGCGAGGAAGAGCATGAAATCAGACAGATACATCCTGTTGGAAGACGAATACGGTGCCCACAACTACAAGCCGCTCGACGTGGTCCTCGAACGCGGCCAGGGCATCTGGGTCTGGGACGTGGACGGCAACCGGTACATGGACTGCCTGTCCGCCTACTCCGCCGTGAACCAGGGCCATTGCCATCCCAAGATCAAACGCGCCCTCACGGACCAGGCCGAAAAGCTGACCCTGACCTCCCGCGCCTTCCGCAACGACCAGCTCGGGTTGCTGTACAAGGAGCTCTGCGACCTGACCAACTCCCACAAGGTCCTGCCCATGAACTCCGGGGCCGAAGCCGTGGAGACCGCCATCAAGGCCGTGCGCAAGTGGGGCTACCAGGTCAAGGGCGTCCCCGAGGACAAGGCCGAGATCATCGTCTGCCGCAACAACTTCCACGGCCGGACCATCACCATCGTCTCGTTCTCCACCGACCCGGTCTCCACCACCGGGTTCGGCCCGTTCACTCCCGGCTTCAAGGTCATCGACTTCGGCGACGCGCAGGCCCTCGAGGACGCCGTTACCGAGAACACCGTGGCCTTCCTGGTGGAGCCCATCCAGGGCGAGGCCGGGGTCATCATCCCGCCCGACGGCTACCTGAAGGACATCCGGCGCATCTGCTCGGAGGCGGGCATCGTCCTCATCTTCGACGAGATCCAGACCGGCCTGGGGCGGACCGGCAAGCTCCTGGCCGAGGAACACGAGGGCGTGGAGGCGGACCTGACGCTCATCGGCAAGGCGCTGTCCGGCGGCTTCTATCCCGTGTCCGCCGTGCTTTCCAACACCGAGGTCCTGGGCGTGCTCAAGCCGGGCGAACACGGCTCCACCTTCGGCGGCAACCCGCTGGCCTGCGCCGTGGCCCGCGCCGCGCTCAAGGTGCTCGTGGAGGAGGACCTCATCGGCAACGCCCAGAGGATGGGCGACTATTTCCTGAAGGGGCTGCGCAAGATCGAGAATCCCAAGATCAGGGAAGTGCGCGGACGCGGCCTGCTCATCGGGGTCGAGTTCCACCCCGAGGCGGGCGGCGCGCGACAGTATTGCGAACGGCTCAAGGAGGCCGGGCTGCTCTGCAAGGAGACGCACCAGACCATCATCCGCTTCGCTCCGCCCCTGGTGGTCACCAAGGCGGACGTGGACTGGGCGCTGGAGCGGATCGCGCCGGTGCTGAGCGAGTAGGGCGTCCCGCCCGGCGGCGGGGCGGCGGTGGCCGGACGGCTAGATGAGCCCGGCGCGCCTGAGTTCCGAGACCAGTGCGCCGGCGTCGGTGGCCACGAAGTCCGGCGACAGCGGGGCGAAGCCGTCGGCGTCGATGCGCCCAGTGGTCACCCCGGCGGACAGGGTCCCGGCGTTCTTGCCGGTCTGCACGTCCATGGGGTGGTCGCCGACCATGAGGGCGCGGTCCGGGGAGACCCCGATGCGCGCAAGGGCTCGGAGCAGATGGTCGGGGTCCGGCTTGAGCCGATTGGTGTCCTCGCGGGGGATGAACACCTTGAGGTGCTCGTCGATATCCGGGAACACGCGCCGGACGGCTGCGGAGATGTTCCGGGTGATGACACCGGCGGCCACGCCCAGCCCGGCCAGCTCGTCGAGCATGGGCCGGGTGAACTCGAACAGGCAGCCGTCGCGGGCCGCGTCCAGCTCCATGGCCGCGATGACCAGCCGCCCGCGCGACAAAAATTCCATGCCCTCGGCGCGGTCGCGCTCCATGACCTCGGCGGCCAGCCGCTCCAGCCACTCCAGGGCCGGGGTCCCGTCCGGCACCGGGCGCTCGTCCATGAACACCTCGCCCAGGGCGGCGATCTTGGTCTTCATGAAGTCGAAATCCAGGGGCACGTCGGCCAGGGTCCCGTCAAAATCGAAAATGATCGCGTCGAGCTTGCGCAAGTGGCCTCCGGGGGGCGGCGGTTCGGGTTCGGGGTATGAAATACTATTTCGCCAGGCTGCGCAACAGGGTCAGGTTGCGGACGTCGTCCTGGAGATCGTCGTCCTTGGGGGTCTCCAGGGTCATGGGGATGTCCCGG
Source organism: Pseudodesulfovibrio indicus (assembly GCF_001563225.1). Classification (NCBI taxonomy): domain Bacteria; kingdom Pseudomonadati; phylum Thermodesulfobacteriota; class Desulfovibrionia; order Desulfovibrionales; family Desulfovibrionaceae; genus Pseudodesulfovibrio; species Pseudodesulfovibrio indicus. The sequence continues at coordinate 414,943 of NZ_CP014206.1, read as the reverse complement.
AACCTGGGGTCGCGCACGATGTTGGCGAAGCCCGCCTCGCCGATCTCTCCCCGGCCGATGTGCTCGTGGCGGTCCTTGTGGGAGCCGAATTCGTTCTTGGTGTCGTTGAGGTGGAAGAATTTGAGGCGGTCGATCCCGATGATCCGGTCAAAGGCGTCGAAGGTGGCAGCGTAGGCTTCCGGGGTGCGGATGTCGTAGCCCGCGGCAAAGGTGTGGCAGGTGTCGTAGCACACGCCGAGCCGGTCCGGGTGGGCCGAGGCATCGATGATCGCCGCCAGCTCCTCGAAGGTGGAACCGAGGTTGGTCCCCTGGCCCGCCGTGGTCTCCAGCAGGACCATGGCCCCGGCGGTGCCGGAGTCCTCGATGGCCCGGTCCAGGTTGGCGGCGTAGCGCCTGATTCCCTCTTCCGCGCCCGCGCCCAGATGCGAGCCGGGGTGGGTCACGAGGTAGGGCACGGAGAGCTTTTCGATGCGCCGCAACTCCTCGGCAAAGGCGAGGAGCGAGCGGCTCAGGAGGTCGGGTTTGTCCGAGGCGAGGTTGATCAGGTAGGAGTCGTGGGCGGCAATGGGGTAATCGCCCCATTGTTCCCAGGCCATGGCGAAGAGCTCGGCGTCGTAATCGGTCAGCTCCGGGACCTTCCACTGGCGCTGGTTGCGGGTGAAGATCTGCAGGGCCGTGCCCCCCACCCGCCGGATGCGCTCGAAGGCCATGTGCAGGCCTCCGGCAATGGACATGTGCGAACCCAGGAACATGAGCCGGGCGCGTCCCCTAGTCGATCCAGCCGCTCAGGGCCTCGACGATCTTCTGGGCCTGGGCCTGGGAGGAAATGTTGAACTTGGACTTGGGGCGGTAGGTGCCGTCCACTTTCTGGTAGCGGCGGATGGTATATTTGTCCGGGCCGTATTCGCCCTTGGCGCGGTTCAGCTCCTGGTAGCGGAACACGATGGTGGTCCAGGCGCCCTTGGAAAGCACGACCTTGTCCAGCTCCTTGACGATGAGCTGGTTGTCCTCGGAATAGTTGATGGTGATTTCGTCCACGGTGGATGCCATGATGCGCTCCTGATGTATGTGATGTCCGCAGGCTCCTGCGGCCGGGGCTTACCCATACATATGATGATGGGCGAAGGCAACCCCCGGATTCAGGGGGCTCCCGGCGCGGTCGGGAGCGGATTGTCCCGGTTCCGGAAATCCGGTCCCGGGTCTTTTCCGGCCCCGGAGGGAGTCAACGAAATATTGTCAGCCGCGCGGAATACATGTATTCTCCGCCAACTGAAGCCATGCCCATTGCTCCCGGTCCGCGCTCCATGGGAAACAGCGCACTCACCCGGCTCCTGACGCCGACCCTGATCATCGCCGCCTTGCTCGGAGTATTCCTGCTCTGCTGTCCCGGAGCCCGCGCCGAACGGGTGCGCCTGACCGTGGGGGTGGAGTCCCTGGACTACCCGCCCTATGGTTCCTACCGCAACGGCGACTACGAGGGGTTCGCCCGCGACCTGCTCGACTCCTTCGCCGCCGAGGCCGGCGTGGAGCTGGTCTTCGTGCCCCTGCCGGTCAAGCGGCTCTATCAGGAGTTTCTGGAGACCCGGACCCTGGATTTCAAGTTCCCCGACGCCGAGGAGTGGCACCCCAGCAAGCGCGCCGGGCTGAACGTCCTCTATTCCGACCCCGTCTGCACGTACACGGACGGCATCCTGGTCAGGCCGGACAGGCTGGGCCGGGGTGTGGAGGGAATCGGCGTCCTGGGGATCATCGCGGGCTTCAAGCCGTGGCTGCTCAAGCCCAGGCTCAGCCCGAAGAAGCTGACCGTGTCGGAAAACGCGTCCATTTCAGGACTGCTCGGCAAGGCGCTGCGGGGCCGGGTGGACGCCATCTACGTCAACCAGGAAGCGGCCCAGCACCTGCTGGACGAGATGGGCATGCACGGGGGATTGGTCCTGGACCCGGACCTGCCCCACACCACCGGCGACTACCGGCTTTCCACCATCAAGCATCCGGCCGTGATGTGCCGGTTCAACGACTTCCTGCGGTCCCGCACGCCCCTGATCGACTCCCTCAAGCGGAAGCACGGCCTGCCGGTCCGCTAGCCCTTTATTCCCCGATGGTCTCGGCCTTGAGCTGGCCGCAGGCGGCCTTGATGTCCGCGCCCATGGAGCGGCGGATGAAGGCGGTCAGCCCGTGGCTCCAGAGCCGCTTCTCGAACGCCTCCACCTGCTCGCGGTCCGGGGCCTCGTAGGGCATGCCCTCGGTGGCGTTGTAGGCGATGAGGTTGATCTTGCCCTTGCGGCGGTCGATGAGCCGGGCCAGCTGGTCCGCGTGTTCCAGGGAGTCGTTGACCCCCTTGAGCAGCAGGTATTCGAAGGTGATCCGCTCGCGCGGGCGCATGGGATAGGCGTTCAGCGCGGCCATCAGGTCGTTCAGGTGGACCTGGGCGGCCTTGGGCATGATCTTGGCGCGCAGCTCCTGGTTGGGCGCGTGCAGGGAGATGGCGGGCAGGGCTATCTCCAGCTCGCCCAGCCGCTTGAGCTTGTCCGGGAAGCCCACGGTGGAGACCATGGAGCGCCGCCAGGACAGGGACAGGCCGCGCTCGCACGGCAGGTCGGTGAGCACCTTGATGAGCGTTTCAAGGTTCAGGAGCGGTTCGCCCATGCCCATGAACACGAGGTTCTTCAGCTCGTTCATGGAGCGGTCCGCCAGGTATTGGCGGCCCACCAGGATCTGGCCCATGATCTCGCCGTAGGTCAGGTTGCGCTCGAAGCCGAGCTTGCCGGTGTTGCAGAAGGTGCAGGCCATGGCGCAGCCCACCTGGGTGGACAGACATTGGGAGTAGCGGTCCTGCATGGGGATGAGCACGGTCTCGATGAGCTTGCCGTCGGTCAGCCTGAGCAGGAACTTGATGGTCCCGTCACTGCTTTCGGCCACCCGGGCGATCTCGGGCCAGACGATGGCCGCCATGGAGCCGAGCTTCTCGCGCAGGGGCTTGGACAGGTTGGTCATGGCCTCCACGTCGCGCACGCGCTTCTGCCACAGCCACTGCCATATCTGCTCCGCCCGGAAGCGGGGTTCCTTGAGGTCTTCGGCGACGAACGCCTCGAGGTCGTTCTTGTTCAGCTCTATAAGATTGTGCATGGCCGTTCCTTGCGGACTTATGGAGGCCGTGTCAAGGGCGCAGTTGGTCCTGGCCCGGCCGATCGGTTGCCTCACGGGTACTTCTGACGTATAGAATTAAGAGCTGCTTCCAAACAAACAATCCAGGAGGAACACCCTGATGTTCAACAAGTTCAGTAAACTCGTCTGCCTGCTCGTGGTGGCTTCCCTGTTGTCCCTGAACGTGGCCACGGCCCAGGCCGGGCTGATCTCCACCGAGGCGTCCATCGCCGCCAGCCGCGCCGTGGAGAACCGCGCCCTGATCAAGGCGCAGCTCGAACGCGAGGACGTGCGCCAGGTCCTGGCCGGACAGGGACTGACCGCCGCCGAGGTCGACCAGCGCATCGACGCGCTGTCCGACGCCGAAGTGGCGCGGATCGCCGACCACATGGGCGAGATGCCCGCGGGCGGCGGCGCGTTCGGCATCATCATCGGTGCGGCGCTGTTCGTCTTCATCGTGCTGCTCATCACCGACATGGCCGGGGCCACGGACGTTTTCCCATTCGTGAAGAAGGCCAACTAACCTGGGTCCCATGCGCGATTTGAATCCGGGCGGCGGCCGTTGGGCCGCCGCCTGTCTCTTCCTGCTGCTCCTGCCCCTCGTGGCTGGCTGCGCCCTCTACGGCGGGGTCATGCCGCAGGTGCCTTCCGGCGCTCCCCTGGCCCGCGTGGCCGACGTGCCTTTCTACCCCCAGGACGAATACCAGTGCGGCCCGGCCGCCCTGGCCATGGCTCTGACCTGGAGCGGGCTGCCCGTGCTCCCCGAGGAGCTGACCGCCTCGGTCTACACCCCGGCCCGCAAGGGATCGCTCCAGCCCGACATGATCACCGCGGCCCGGCGCAGGGGGCGCATGGCCTATCCCATCCACGGCGCGGACCGGCTGGCCGCCGAGGTCGGCGCGTCCATCCCGGTCGTCGTCCTCCAGAACCTCGGGTTGTCCTGGTACCCGGTCTATCACTACGCCGTGGTCACCGGCCTGGACCACGAGGCGGGAGAAGTCCTGCTCAACTCCGGCCTGACCCGCTCCAAGCGCACGCCCTGGCGGGTGTTCGAGAACACCTGGGGGCCGGACTTCTGGGGGCTGGTGGTCCTGCCGCCGGACCGCATGCCCGCCACGGTCACGGAAAAGGAGTGGCTGGACGGGGCCGTGGGGCTGGAGCGCGCTGGGCAGGCGCGGAGCGCGCTGGTCGCCTACCTCGCGGCCACGAACCGTTGGCCCGCGAGCCGCGACGCCTGGATAGGGTTGGGCAACGCGCGCTACTCCCTGGACGACAAGCCCGGCGCGGCAGAGGCGTTTCGCCGGGCCGCCGAGGCGGACCCGCAGAGCGGCATCGCCTTCAACAACCTGGCCTTTGTCCTGGGCGAGCTGGGCCGCATGGACGAGGCCGTGGCCGCCGCCAAAAAGGCCGTGTCCCTGGGCGGCCCCCACGCCGAGGATTTTCGCAAGACCCTGTCCGACCTGGAGCGGTGACGATCCGGTGCGCTCATATCGAAATATGACCACGTATTCATGCTTTCTATGGGTCGTTTCCCTGGCAGCCGGATAAACAATTGGCTGCATTTGATTATTTCCACTACCTTTCAGAGTCGAATCCGGAGGGGAGGGTATGGCTCGTCCTTTACACAAGGAGGAGGTATGCTCAACTTTTTTGCCTCGCGGAAAGGCATCATTTTCGTGGGGTTGGTCATCGGGTGCCTCGCGGCGCTGCTCCAGTACCTGGGTAATCCGGGGAACATGGGCATCTGCGTGGCCTGTTTCGAACGTGACATCGCCGGTGCCGTGGGGCTGCACCGGGCGGGCGTGGTCCAGTACATGCGCCCGGAGATCATCGGTTTCGTCCTCGGCGCCCTGGCCGCGGCCCTGTTCAGCAAGGACTTCCGTCCGCGCTCGGGTTCGGCTCCCATCGTCCGTTTCGTGCTCGGCGTGTTCGCCATGATCGGCGCCCTGGTCTTCCTGGGCTGCCCGTGGCGGGCCATCCTGCGTCTGGCGGGCGGCGACCTGAACTCCCTGTTCGGCCTGGCCGGGCTGATCGTCGGCATCGGCATCGGCACCGTCTTCTTCCGCCAGGGGTACAACCTGGGCCGGAGCCAGAAGACGTACTCGTCCGTGGGCCTCATCCTGCCCCTGGTCATGCTCGGGTTCCTGGTCCTGATGTTCCTGTATCCGCAGACGGCCGACCAACCGCAGTCCGGGGTGCTCTTCTACAGCCTGAAGGGACCGGGGGCCATGCATGCGCCCCTGTTCATCTCCCTTGGCGTCGGCCTGCTGGTGGGCGTCCTGGCCCAGCGCAGCCGGTTCTGCACCATGGGCGCGTTCCGCGACCTGATCCTGTTCAGGCAGGTTCACCTGCTGTCCGGCGTGGTCGCCCTGCTGGCGGCAGCCTTTGTCGTCAACCTGATCCTCGGCCAGTTCCACATGGGCTTCGAGGGCCAGCCCGTGGCCCATACCCAGGGGCTGTGGAACTTCATGGGCATGGTCCTGGCCGGATTGTGCTTCGCCCTGGCGGGCGGGTGCCCCGGTCGGCAGCTGTTCATGGCAGGCGAGGGTGACGGCGACGCCGGCGTGTTCGTGCTCGGCATGATCACCGGCGCGGCCTTTGCCCACAACTTCGGTCTGGCCAGCTCGCCCAAGGGCGTCGGCCCCCACGGCATCGCCGCCGTGTTCATCGGCCTGGCCGTCTGCCTGTTCATCGGGCTTACCATGCGCAAGAAAGCGGCCTAGGGGGTAACCATGAGTGAATTAGTCGACGCACGGGGCCTGTCGTGCCCCCAACCGGTTCTGGACACCCTGGCCAAGATCACGGCCATGGGGTCGGGTGAACTCGACGTCCTGGTGGACACCGAGGCGTCCAAGGAAAACGTGGCCCGCGCCGCCGAAGGCAAGGGCTGGAAGGTGGTCTCCATCACCGATGAAGGGGAGGAGTACCGCCTGAAGCTGCTCAAGGAGTAGGCTTGGCCTTCTTCGATCTGTTCAGGAAAAAAGGCTCCGGCCCCCGCCCGGACGGGCGAGCGGACCGGGGCCTGCTCGTGTTCGAGCACACCAGCGAGGTCATCCGGGCCGAGAAGGTCCTCAAGGACTCGGGCCGCGAGATCCGGGTCATGGGGCCGCCCCCGGAGATCCAGAAGGGGTGCGACCTGGTGGTCGAGTTCCCGCTCATGGAGAAGCTCGACGTCCAGCGCGTCCTGGCCGGTGCCGGGCTTTCTCCCCTGGAGATCGTGCCGGTGACCGGCCCGCTGCTGGCCCCGGTGGATCTCTTCCAGGTCAAGGACTTCGGGGACCACCTCATGGTCCGGGCCGCCAACATGAAGCTCACCGTGGACAAGCAAACCCTGGTCATCGTCAACGTGTCCGGCGGCGGCTGCCCGGACGTGCCGTATATCGCGGCCCGGCTCATCGGGCAACGGCTGGGGGAAGGCCCGGCCCCGCGCGAGATCGGCCACACTCTGTGCGGCTACGCCCTGGACCTGGCCTACGAGGAGATGGTGCGCCGATGCTCGCCGTAGCCGGAACCGTGCCGGACCCGACCGTGCCCGTGCTGGACGCGGTGGTGGAGTTTGCGGGTGGCGTGCTCCGGGTGGCCGGGCGCGAACTGCCGCCCGACCGGGGGACGCCCGCCCTGCTGGGAGCCGCCGTGGCCGCCTGCCGCTTCCTGGAACTTTCCCTGCCTCACGCCTTTCTGGTGGGGGACGAGGGACTGGGCAGGGGCAGCCGCGCCCTGTACGAGCGCATGGTCGAGGTCCTGCCCGGACGAGATTTTTCGACCCTCGCCTTCCACTATCTCCAGCCCGACGTGGACTGGCACAACCGGGTCCTGTTCGCGGCCCAGTCCATGGCCCCGGCGCCCGCGCTCATCGCGGACGCGGGGTTCATGTACGCGGCCAAGATGAGCGGCCAGGCCGGGGAGTACGGGCTGTTCACCCCGGACGCCGGGGAGCTGGCCTTCCTGGCCGACGAGGACGCGCCGCACCCGTTCTACACGCGCGGCTTCATCCTCCAGGACGAGCACCGCATCCCGGAGCTGATCGCCAGGGCCTATGCCCACGGCAACGCGGCGGCCTGCCTGCTGGTCAAGGGAAGCACGGACCGGATGGCGGATTGCACCGGGGTCCTGGCCGAGGTCTCCGGCCCGTCCGTGGAGGCCATGGAGGCCATGGGCGGCACGGGCGACACGGTCACGGGCATGGCCTGCGCCCTGATGGAATACGGATTGCCCGCGCCCAGGGCGGCCCAGGTGGCGGCCCAGGCCAACCGCTATGCGGGCGAGGCGGCGCGGCCCACCCCGGCCTCGCAGATCGGGGAGCTCATCGCCCACATCCCGGCGGCGCTTAAGCGCGCCCTGGAGGAACTCCCGTGACGAACCGCATCACCCCGGACATGACCCTGCTGGACGTGGTCCACCGATACCGCTCGACCGAGGCGGTCTTCCGCGCCCGCGACGAACAGGCGGGCGAATGTTTGCTCTGCAAGGCGCTCTTCGAGACCGTGGCCGACGTGGCCGCCCGCTACGGCCTGGACCTCGAAGCACTCCTGGCCGACCTCGAAGCCGCCGCCGAATCCGAATAGCCCCCGCGCGGGACCGTCCCCCTCTTCTTGTCCCGGCACATCGAATGCCGCATATTGGCTCCGCAAAGGAAGCCGCCATGGTTTTGGAATACGAATTTCTGGGTCGGGACAAGCTGGTCAAGGGCTTCACCTACCCTATAAAGCGGGGAGATCTGGACGCGGCCCTGGAGCGGGCCGGGGTCACGGAAGTGGAGTATGTCAGTTACACTTGCTGCACTGGGAAAAGCGATAAGAAACTCATAGTTGATGCTTACATGACAGGCGAGGCCTTTCATCCCGGAAGTTGGCACAAGAAGTCGCCATCCATCGGCGTTTATGCCGTAAAGATCGTGGTGTCCCAACGGATAAAACAGCTCCTGGCGGAGCAGGACGTCCTGGACGAATTCACCCGCTGGCTCAAGGAGTTGGAGGGAGCGGAAAACGTCCGGCGGGATCAACGCCAATACTACAAGGTCTTCTTCGCAGAAGACGCGCTGGTGATCGAGCACACACAGGCAACGGGCGGCGCAAGGCCGCCCGCTCGGTTTATGTCTTGTCGGGAATGTTCGGGTCGGTGAAGTGGTTGTCAAGCATCCGTCGAAACAGAGGGACGTTGAAGAGCATGAACGGAGCACCTGAACGGACCTTTCCATCGGTGATGATCTTCATCGCCCCCCTCCACTGATCCGCCCGTTGAAGGGGCTTTTTTCGTTCCTTTCCCCTTCCCGTGCTGCCCCTTGGACTGCACCATGCCGCCGAGGGCTCCGGCGCCTGCGTCACCGTTTTCATTGGTCTTGCCGTCCGGGGAGCCCGGTGTCAGGCCCGGCTCCGGCACATCGGTCACCCGACCCCGGAATTCGGGTGATCCCGGTGCTTCCGTCGTCTTGCCCCGATACACGTCCGGCCTGGGGTCCGTGTCCCTGTCCGTGTCGATGCGGGTGAACGCATCGCTATTCAACAACTCATTCATGTTCTTTTGTTTTCGGGCCGGAGGCTTTCGCCTCCGGCCCTACCGGGAGGTATGACAAGAGGGGCTGTGAAATACCCCTCGCACCATCTTGGTCAGATGCGGCTGCCGGGCACGTAGTCGCCGGGGTAGAGGTGCTCGAACCCCTGGTTGACCTTCTTGACGAAGGCGGGGTCGCGCTTGGACGGGTCGCTGTAGCGCGGGTCGCGCATCATCTCGCGCAGCCGCTCGATGGACAGGTCTTCGCCCCATCCCTTGGCCGAGCCGCGCAGTCCGCTCTCCAGGACCAGGGGCGCGATCTTGGCAAACGCGCTGATCACCGCGGCCCGGTTGCCCGCGCCCGTGGCGTCCAGGGCCGCCAGCAGCTCCTTGCCGCCCACGGCCTCGGCGGCGCGCAGGGCGGAGTCCAGCAGGGCCGGGGTGTCGCCCCGGTGCACGCTGCGCAGGGACTCCAGCTCGGACTCGCGGACCTTGCCCGCCTCGGCCTCCAGCCCGTGGTGGGCGTCCAGGACCAGGGGCAGGAACCACTGGTAGAGGCCGCTCACCTGGGCCGGGGTCAGCCCCAGCTCGTACGCCTTTTCGCGCAGCCCGCCGAGCAGGTCCTCGCGCAGTTCGAACCCGTCGGGCAGGTCCATACCGGGCAGCTCGTAGCCGTCAGGGGCCTCGGGCCTGCCCAGGGCCGCATAGAAGGCGGCCAGCTCGTCCGGGCCGTCCTGGTCGCCGGGCAGCCGGACGTACCCCTCCGGAGTCTTGCCGAGCATGCGCTGGGCGTGGACCAGGGCCTTCACGGCCTCGTCCTTGGTGGCGTACTTCTTCAGCGCCGGATGGTCGCGCAGGGGAATCTCGATCTCCTTGCCGTCCTCGCCCGTCTGGCGCACGGTCCATTCGCCGGGCAGGGTCATCTGCCATTGTTCGTTGTTGTTGCCGGTCATCGGTTGTTCTCCTTTTCGATGAAGTTGTTCTCGTCGAGCATCTGTTTCATGTGCAGGACCAGGGACCTGCGGCCCTCGTTGAATTCGGTGCGGCCCCGGTCCGTGGAATAGGTCGGGCGCAGGAAGCAGCCGCGCTTCTCCAGGTCGTCCATGACCACCCGCCCGTCAGCGGACTCGAAGAGCCGCCGGTAGGCGCGGTGCAGTTCCAGGGGGCTGGCCTCAGGCATGGGGAGCCTCCTCTTCGGTCAGGGAAGGTTCGGGCGGCGCGGCAGGGGACTTTGGCCCGGCGGGTGATTCCGGCTCCACGGGCGCGGGAGCGATTCCCGCCGTCGCGGCCCCGGTCAGCAGCCCCCACAGCTCGGTCAGGGCGCTGGGCCGGTCCGTGTACGCCTCGGACAGGGTCTTGGCGATGGCCGCCGCGTTGGCCAGGGTGGACACGGTCCGGGACTGGCCCGAGTCCTGCTGTTTCCGGGCCCGGCCCTCGGCCACGCCGTCCTCGGACTTCAGGTAGTCGGACGGGGTGTTGAACAGCTCGGCCACGTGCCGGGCCACCCGGTCGGTGTCGAAGTTGTCCATGATCCCGAAGGGATCGCCGGACCCCACCAGGGGGGAGAGGTACTCCATGACCTGGGCCAGCCCCTGGGCCTCGTACTGCTTCTGGGCGCGGGACACGGGCGAGGTGTAGCGCACCTCCAGGTCGCGGGGCGAAAGGTCCCGGGGGAAGGGCGGCAGCTCGCCGGAGCGGAGCATGATCCGGAACACCCGCCGGATGAGCGGGCCCAGGAACTCGGTCTGCAACCGGCCCAGCACCGGGCCGAGCACGCGCATCTTCTCGGCCTGGCGGATGACCGCCTCGGTGGCCGTCACCGCCGGGCCTTCCGGGGTGAGCTGGTCGCCCAGGAAGATGCGCCGGATGGACTCCCGGCGGCCGGTCATCATCTCCTCTGCGGCGCGCAGGTCCACGTTCACCGGCAGCGGTTCGATGCGGTCCGTGGACCCCGCCCGGTAGTACGACAGGCCGCCGGGGCCGGAGCGCACCGGGCCGAGGAAACCGTCGTCCGGGACCATCAGCGGCGGGTCGGACATCTTCTCCGCCGCCATCAGCGCGGTCCGGGCCATGGCGTTCAGCACCCGGGTGTCGGACAGGGCGGTCTGCCCCGGTCCGCGCCCGTAGGTTTCGCCCGCGGCCTTGGCCCAGCGCGGGACCATGTAGGGCATCTCCAGGTAGCCGCTCTCCTCCAGCACGTGCTCGGTCTTGACCTCCATGTACACGCTGGCGAACGGGAAATTGGCCGCCCCGAACCCCGCCGGGTCGCGGTCCGAGCGCGGGAACACCGCGTGCAGCACCTCCACCGGCTCGTCCGGTCGGTCCTCACCCTTGGCCCGGACCTCGTCCGAGCAGGCCGCGCCCCATTCCTGGATCGCCTGCCGGGCCGAAACCTCGTACCGCCGATAGACCGTGTCCACCTGGCCGCGCGCGTTTTCGGCCACGAAGACCTCGCCCAACGGGCGGGCCGAGAACCGGACCACCGTGGTCGGGTCCGCCTCCACATACATGACCGCCGTGCCGAGCAGGGCCACGTCCAGATACAGCTCGTGAACGTGCGCCTGGAACCCGGTGTCCTCGGAGTTGAACAGCGCCACCATGCGCTCGCGGGCCGCCTGCAGGAACTCGCGGACCTCGTCCGCGTCGCCCAGCGCCCGGTCCTTGACCGAGATGTCGAACCACGGCAGGGACGGGTTGGTCAGCAGCCCGCCCAGGGACGAGGCCAGAAGTTCCAGGGAATGCAGCGGGGTGGAATCGAAGATCCGCTCGTCCCCGGCCCGGCCCAGGGTCGCAAAACCCGTTCCGGGCGAGACGAAGCTGTTCTTGCGCGGGAGCATGTACTCGGTCAGCTCCTGCCAGGAGCCGACCCACGGACGCCGCGCCTCTTCAAGGCCCGCGAACCGCCTCAGCAGCGAACGGGCGAGTTCTGTCCTGTCCATGTCACTCCCCCAGCTTGCGCTTCAGGCCGTTTGCCGAGGTTTCTTCGTCCTCGGCCAGCGAGGCCGCGCCGCCGGAAAGCAGGCTCTCTGCCTCGCGCTTGTCCTCCAGCCGCCTGGCCTCCACGACCTTTTCCCGGTCGCGACGGCGCTCGTCGGCCTCCTTTTTGCGCTGTTCCTCCTCGCGGGCCTTGCGCTCCCTGCGCAGCTCCTCGGCCTGGTCCGACTGGCCGCCGCCAAGCAGCGACCCCACCGTGTTGAATACCGACGAGATCAAAGATCCAGCTCCTCCCATGACGTGTGTCCTCCTGTTAAGGGTTGTTTCGCGGGAGCATAGACCCGGTTTTTCCCGAACCCGGGAAATGTCGGCGAATGACAAGGAAAAGCGGCCGAGAGGTATGAAAAATCAACTTGACAGGGTGGCGGATTCAGAGGGTGGGGAGGGCGGTGCGGAGGGCTTGTTTGTATCAAGAAGGGAAGCGGGGCGTTCCTTGCCGGAACGCCCTCGCCAAGGGAGTTGAAAGGCTATGAAAGGAGAGGGGGTTGGCGGCCCGGGGCCGGGCCGGGTTCATGCCTTTAGGGCTTCTTGGCGGGACGGGCCAGGGAACCGGCGACATACGCCGCCGCGCTGGCCAGGGTGGTGGGCACGATGGCGTGGACACCGCCCATGTCCGGCTTGACGATGGACAGGGCCATGAAGGTCCCGACGCCGCAGACGATGGAGGCGATGGCCCCGGCCGCGTTGCCCCGTTTCCAGTACAGGCCGAGCACGATGGGGCAGAGGAACGCCGCCTCCAGCCCGCCGAAGGCAAAGATGTTGATCCAGACCAGCAGGTCGGGCGGCTCGATGGCGGCGACCACGACCAGCAGCCCCATGCCCGCGGTGATGGCGAAGCTCGCCTTCTTGAGCCTGGCCACCGGCATGGCCGAGGCGTCGCCGCGCAGCCGGAATTGGATGTACAGGTCCTTGATGATGGCCGCCGAGATGAGCAGCAGCATGGAGTCCACCGTGGACATGATCGCCGCCAGCGGCCCGGCGATGAAGATGCCCGCCCACACGGGCGGCAGCAGCTCGACGATCAGGGTCGGCATGGCCAGGTCGCCCGCGGGCAGGTCCGGGAACACCGCGCGGCCGAACGCGCCCGCCAGGTGGACGCACAGGATCATGAAGCCGATGAACAGGGTGCCGATGATCATGGCCCGGTGCATGGCGCGGGAGTCCCGGTAGCCCATGCACCGCTGCGCCGTCTGCGGGAGGCCGAGGACCCCGATGCCGACCAGGATCCAGAAGGAGAGGGTGAAGGTCTGGGGTATGGCGCCCCCGGGGCCGGTGGGCGTTATCAGCCCGGGGTCGATCTCCCGGAGCGTGTCCACGCACCGGGCCACGCCGCCTCCGGCCTTGATGACCGCCAGCAGCACGACCACGACGGCGGCGGTCATGACCAGGCCCTGGAGGGCGTCGGTCATGACCACGGCGCGGAAACCGCCCACCGCCGTGTACAGCACCACGCTGATGCCGAAGAGGACCAGCCCCACGACGTAGGGATATCCCGTGACGCTCTGGAAGAGCCGCGCCCCGCCGATGAACTGCGCCAGCATGGCGGCCAGGAAGAAGGCGATCAGCGCCAGGGAGCAGAGGATCACGACGGCGTCGCTTTCGTACCGGGCGCGCAGGTAGTCCGTGATGGTCACGGAGCGGGTCTCGCGGGCCGCGATGGCGAACCGCTTCCCCAGGATGCCCAGGGTGAGGAAGACCGTGGGCACCTGGATCATGGCCAGCAGCACCCAGCTCAACCCCATGCGGTAGGCGACGCCGGGGCCGCCCACGAAGCTGCTGGCGCTGGCGTAGCTGGCCACGATGGTCATGGCGAGCACGAACCCGCCCATGGACCGGCTGCCCAGGAAATATTCCTCGATGAACCCCTGGGAGGTGGCTTCGCAGGACCGTTTGCGCGCCCACAGGGCGATGGCCATGGACGCCGCCAGGTACACGGCCACGGGGAGGATGAGCCGGATGGAGTCGGTCATGGCCTGTCCTCCCCTTCCCGATCGTCCGTTCCCTCGTCGTCCAGGGGGATGTCCCGGAAGAAGAACCGGACGAAGACCCAGAGCAGGATGGTCACGAGCGGGTAGCCCGCCACGCAGCTGTAGAAGAACCAGGCCGGGAACCCGAACACGTAGTCGTAGTCCTCGGGCGCGCCGTTGCCCACGCCGTAACCGAAGACGTACCACCAGGCGAAATACAGGACATAGACGGCCAGGGCGAGCAGCGCCTCCCTGTCGGATTGCCGTTTCCGTTCATCCCGTTCCATCATTCCTCCTGCGGCGTTGGCGGGTCTCACGACATGGAGCCGCCGCCCATCTCGACGCTGCGGTTGAAGGCCACCCGGATAGCGTCCATTATGTTCCCGCGCACGGCGGTCCGGTCAAAATGGGCCAGGGCCGCGATGGTCGTTCCGGCCGGGGCGACGGACATCTCCCTGAGCAGGCTGATGTGCCTGTCGGACCGCTCCGCCATGAGGCTCGCGCCACGAAACAACTTCTTGACCATGCGGGAAGAACTCTCCCGCTCCAGCCCCAATTCCACGCCCGACTCGATCATGGCCTCGATCAGATAAAAGATGAACGCCGGTCCCGAGCCGACCACCGCGGTGAACGCGTCGAACGACCGCTCGGGCAGGACGTGCACGTCGCCCGAGGGGCGGAACAGATCGAGGACGGCCCGTTTCTGCGCTTTTGTCAGGGCCGGGTCGTCGAAGCACACCGCCGTCACGCCCTCGCCGATCATGGCCGGACTGTTGGGCATGGTGCGGACAACGGGGCAGATGTTGTCCACGCCGTGCCGGAGGTCGCTTTGCGTCAGGCCCGCCGCAAGAGACACCAGACACTTGTCCGGTGTCAATGCCGGAAGCATATCCGGCCAGACCGCTCCGGCCTGCTGCGGCTTCACGGCCAGGACGATGAGGTCCGACCTGCTCGTCAGCTCCCCGATGCCGCCGCAGGGGATGAGCCCGGTTTCCCTGGCCAGCGCCTCCAGTTTGTGCGGTGTCTGGTTCAGCCCGAACACCGTGATGTCCTTGGCGCCCGTCAGGGTCCCGATGATGGCCCCGCCCATGTTGCCCGTTCCGATGAATCCGACGTTCATTGCCGTCCTCCTTCGTGTGCTGCAAGAATGCTTTGGGCTGCGGCCCGGATGCCGCCCGAAGGGCCGACGATGCGGCGCAGCTCACCCAGTTCCTTTCTGATTTTCGGCAACAGGCCGGGGTCGCCCAGCCAGGCCTTCATCTGCGCATAGCAGTTCTCCGCGGTGGCCCGCTCCTGAAGGTATTCCGGGAATATCTCCCTGTTGAGCAGGATGTTGGTCAGGCTGGCCCGCTGCGACAGCGCCAGCCTGCGCATGACGAAGGCGGCGGGCGGGTCGATCTTGTAGGCGACGATGGTCGGCGTGCCCACCAGGCCGGTTTCCAGCGTCGCCGTTCCCGATGCGGCCAGGATCATGCCGGACCGGCGTATCATATTGAACCGGTCCTCGGGCTCCACGAAGACCGCGGGCACGCCGGGGGGCCAATGCCGCTTCAGGTAGCGGCGGCTGATGCCCGGAGCCCGAGCGATGGAGAAGAACGTCCAGGGCATCTCCCGATGGATGCGTCCGGCGGCCTCGGCGAACTCGGGCAGGAGGAAGGCGATTTCCTTTTTCCTGCTCCCGGGCATGATCCCGATCTGGAAGGGGTCGGGCTTCATCCGATCCAGCTGTTGCAGCGGGATCATGTCGAGGAGGGGATGGCCGGCGTACAGGGGGCGGCAGCCGCGGGTATGGAAGAAGTCGGGCTCGAAGGGGAGCGCGCAGAGGATGCTCCGCACGCACCGGCGCAGGGTCTTCAGGCCTTTTTGTCTCCAGGCCCAGAGCTGCGGCGCGATGAAGTAGAGGACGGGGATGTTCATGGCGTGGGCGGCCTTGGCCAGCGGCAGGTTGAAGTCCGGGCAGTCCACCATGACGACCGCGTCCGGGCGGTCATGCTCCCATGCCTTGGTGATCTCCCGGTGCAGCCGGAGCAGTCCGGGCAGCCCGAGGAGGACGTCGAGGAAACCCGTGAAGCAGAGTCGGCTCATGGGGAAACGCAGGTCCGCGCCCGCACTGGAGAGCATGGGGCCGCCCATGCCGCTGATATGCAGGGACGGGTCCTGGCGCAGCAGCTCCTCGGTCAGCGCCCCGGCGTACATGTCGCCGGACGCCTCGCTGCAGTTGATCCAGATCTTACGCATGGGCCTTGTCCTTTGCTCCCGGCGTAAGCGGGACGGACCAGCAGCCGGGGGAGGGGGCGGCGGCCGCTCCGGAAAGGGATTTGGTGCTCATGGTCGGGGGAGAAGGGGGCGGTGATGCCCCCGGGACATGCCGGGGGACATCACCAGGAGGTTATGTCGAATGCGATTTAGGCTTTGGCAAAGCTCTCGTTGGCGGAGAGCGGCTTGCAGGTAAACCTGGTCGAGGTCTCGGGGGCCAGGATCTGGCAGACCACGCCTCCGATGAGCAGGGAGGCGATGCAGCACACGAGGGTGGTGGTCACGCCGTACTGTTCGGTGACCACAGGCAGCATCCAGGTTCCCATGCCCGCGCCGATGCGGCTGGCGGCGATGGTCAGGCCGACGCCGGAGCCGCGGAGTTCCGTGGGGAAAAGCTCCGGCGGATACAGCCATTCGGCGACGATGGAGATGGCCAGCACGGTGGAGAAGGCTCCCAGCAGGACGAAGGCCAGGGTCGGGGGCATGGTCTGCCACACGGTCATCAGGGTCAGGATCGCCCCGGCGCCGTAGAAGGTCCACATCAGGAAGGCGCGGCGGGAGATCTTGTCGGCAATGAGGATGCCGATGATGACGCCGACCATGGTGAAGCCGTTGTACATCATGCCCGAGGCATGGGGATTGGCTATGTGGAGGCCCTTGACCACCACGGGCAGGAAGATGGAGATGGCGAAGAAGGGCAGGACCTGGCAGAGGAAGAAGGTGCAGGAGGTGACCGTGTTGCGCCACAGCTCGCGGCTGAACAGTCTGAAGAAGGAGGCGGATGCGGTCTTTTCCTTTTGCTCGGGAAGAGCGAACCCGGTGCCGAGGTGAGCATGCACCAGTTTCAGGGCCGCATCGGCCCCCTTCTTGGACAGGGTCCAGGACGGGGATTCCGGAGATCCGAGCCTGACGATGAGGGTGATTGCGGCGAGCACTGCGGAGGAGCTGATGATCCAGCGCCAGCCGTCGTCTCCCAGATCGCCGAGGGAGGCGATGAAGAATCCGGCGAAGTAGGAGATGATGTAGCCGAAGGTCCAGGCGGCCATGAGCCAGCTCATCATCTTGGTGCGGATTTTCTCCGGGGTCCATTCGCTGAGCAGGGAGACGCCGACGGTGTAGTCCGCGCCCACGCACATGCCGAGCATGAACCTGACGGCCACCAGCAGCGAGGGGTCGGAGATGAAGAACTGGAGAACCGACAGCACGAGGACGATCATCGAAACGAGCGCGTACGCCCCTTTCCGGCCCAGGCGGTCGATGATGATGCCGGTCAGCAGGCTGCCGAAAAGGATGCCGAAAAGGGCTCCCGCACCGATAAGACCCATCCAGTAGCTGTCCAGGCCCAGCACGCCGGTGGCGTACGACAGGGCGATGCCGACAATGCCGAGGATGTATCCGTCACAGATCTGGCCCATGAAGGTGCCTACCGCGATTTTCTTGTGAACGGGCGAAAACGGGGCGTCTTCGAAGCAGATACGGTTCTGTCCACTGGTAGCCATTGTAAACCTCTTCTTTTAGATATTATTGGAGAATCAACTACCTATTACATTCCTCGCGACTTTCCCTTGTAGGCGATCGCATCCAATTCCAGCAGACAGCCGTGGGCGATCTCTCCCGCGCCCAGGCACAGGCGGGCCGGGCGGTGATCGCCCATGAAGTCGGCGTAGACCTCGTTGAAGCCGTCGAAGTCTTCCATGCTGGTCAGGAAGACGTTGACTTTGGCGATGTCCGAAATATCGAGACCGGCGGCGTCCAGGACGCACTTCAGGTTGTACAGCGTCTGGAAGGTCTGCTCCTTGATGGTGGTTCCGACCACATGGCCGGAGGTGGGGTGGAACGGGACCTGGCCACAGATGTAATAGGTGTCCCCCGCTTTGACGCAGTGGCTGTAAGGGCCTATAACTTCAGCGGATTCGGCAGAATTGAAGAATTCCATGAGCTACTCCTTCGGGTATGGGGCTCCTGCCGGAAGGATGCCGGGGGCATTGGCGGCATCCTTCCGGTTAACAGGAGCTGGCTAGGGGTATGGTTAGATTTCCTTTTTGGCGCAGAACTCTTCAAAGAAGAGCCGGGCTTCCGCTCCCATGGTCAGGAACGGTTCCGGGGGAAGCTTTTTGGGGGTCGAGATCTTCTGGAGGAAGGCCAGGTTGTCGCTGTTCATGCCGCTGACCCATTCCGCCAGGTAGTAGCCGCACAGGCTGGTCTTGGCCACGCCCGCGCCCTCGCCGCTGGCCGAGGCGAACACGGTGGAGTTCTGCTGGAGCATCAGCGGCCGGAAGTTCATGGTCATGTTGATCATGCCGCCGTACACGAACTCGAAGTTGACGTGCTTCAGTTCCGGGAAACGGTTCTCGTAGGCCCGGCGGAGCTTGGGAATGGCCCGCTGGATGCGCTGGTGGGAAGTCGTCAGGTTGGTGGCGAAGGAGAACCCGTTGCGCACGAATATGCGGTTGTCGCGGGTGAAGCGGACGGTGGTTCCCGCCGGATGGCCCGCCGTGCATCCCCAGGGCTTGACGCCCGCGAAATGCCGCATCTCGTCGTCGGTGAAGCGGCGGGTGAAGGCGCCGTAGGAGAGCACGGGGCAGAACACCTTGTTGCCTATGCCGAACTGCGGGATGAAGGGGCCGCCCGTGACCAGGACGAACTTGCACTTGACCCGCTTGCCGCTGCGGAGGATGACGCTGGTGGGGCTGCCCTCGTCGATGCGCATGACCGGACACTCCTCGAATACGTCCACGGAGTCCGGCATGGCGGAGAACATGGCGCGCAGGACGTCGGCCGGGTTGATGAGCACGGAACCGGGGGTGTACAGGGCCTTCTTGTAGTACCGGGTGCCGGTGCGGCGGAACAGCTCCTCGCCTTCCACCACTTCGTAGGAGCAGTTCATCCGCTTGAGCTCGTCCACTTCGTGATCGATGAGCTTGAAGCTCTTTTCCTCGGCGCAGCACAGGTATTTGCCGCAGTGATCCCAGTCGACGTCATCAATGCCGTTGTCCTTGATGGTGTCTTCCATCCACTTGATGATGAAGGTGTTCAACTGGAAGTACTTCTGGTTCTCCTCGAAGGAGGAGGCGCCCTGGTCGCCGAAGTCGTGGGGGACGTCGATGATGAAGCCGGCGTTCTTGCCGCTGTCGTTGTCGCCGATCTTGATGGCCTCGAACACGGCGATCCGGGCGTCGGGATGCAGCTCGGCCAGGTGCCTGGCCGCGGCCTGGCCGCCGTATCCGGCGCCGACCACGACGTAGTCGTACTCGTCCCTGATCTCAGAGAGATCGTTGAAGCGGTGGAACTTGTAGTCGGACATTTCCACCCAGCTCTGGCCTGTGGTCGTGGGGTAAATCTTTACGTCTTTCATAACCCAACTCTTTTGTTGAAGTTTTATATTTAGCTAGCTGTGGAGGACGATTCGGGCGTCCGCGATGGCCAGCCCTTTTTCCCATGCGAAGACCGGGTTGAGATCGACCTCGGCGATGTCCCGCAGCTCGTTCACGAGGTGCGAGACCACGCAGGCGGTCTCGGCCAACGCCTCCAGGTCGCAGGGCTTGGAGCCGCGCGCGCCCTGGAGCATTCCCAGTCCCTTGATCTCGCGGATCATGCTGCGGCAGGCGGGCATGTTCACCGGGGCCACCCGGAAGGCCACGTCCTTGAGAATCTCCACGAAGATGCCGCCCAGCCCGAACATCACGGTCGGGCCGAAGGTGTTGTCGTGGCTCGAACCGATGATGCACTCGACGCCTCCGGGCAGCATCGCGGTCATCATGACGCCGAGGATGTCGGCGTCCGACTTGTACAGGCGGCCGTTTCGGACCAACCGTTCGTAGGCCTCGCCCGCCATCTCGCCGGACTCGATGTTCAGGGCCACGCCGCCGGCATCGGTCTTGTGCAGGATCTCCGGAGACACGATCTTCATCACCACCTTGCCGCCGATCTTCCCGTAGACCTCCGCGGCCTCTTCCGCGCTGGTCACCAGGAAGTCCTCGGTGACGCCGAGGCCGTAGCAGCGAAGGATCTCCCGCGCCTCGGTCTCGACCATGTTCACCCGGCCGGATTTTCGGACCGCGTCGATGATGGCCGCGGCCTTTTCCCTGCGGTCGGCGGGCATGTCCGGCAGTTCCCCGGCAGCCTCTTCCGCGAGGGCCTTGCGGAGGTCGCCGTAACCCGAGAGCACGCCCATGGTGCGGACGGCGGCGTCCACCTCGCCGAAGACCGGAACGCCGTTCTCACGGATGTATTCCAGGCATTCGGGGTTCTGGGGCGCATAGATGGAGTGCATCACGACGGGCTTGTCCCCGGCGGCGATCCGCTCGGTCATGCTCCGGGCCACGTCCATCTCCAGGGCGCGGAATTCCTCGGACAGGTCGGCGTATCCGCCGTACAGGCCCACGATGATTATGCCGTCCACATCCGGGTCGTCCAGCAGGACTTCCAGGCAACGGTCGAAAACCCACATGTCAGCTTCGGGGGTGCCCGCCAGATCGACCGGGTTCTTGATGGGGCAGTGCGGCATCAGGATTTCCCGGAGCTTGGCCTGGGTGGCGTCGGACAGGACAGGGGCTTCCAGGTTGAACTTTTCGGCAAAGTCCGTGGCCATGACGCCGTGCCCGCCGCCGTCGGTCAGGATGGCGATGCGCTTGCCCCGGGCGGGCTTGCACTTGGAGAAGGCCTCGGCCGCGTCCAGCAGCTGGTTGGGGCTGTCCACGCGGATGATCCCGGCCTGCCTGAGGGCGGCGTCGAAGATCTTTTCACTGCCCGCCAGGGAGCCGGTATGGGAGGCGGCGGCGCGGGCGCCCGCGGCGCTGCGGCCGATTTTGATGGCGGCGATGGGTTTGCGGGCCGCGGTCTTTTGCGCGGCCTCGATGAATTTGCGGCCGTCCTCCTCGCTCTCGACGCGGAGGCCTTCCATGTACAGGAGCAGGCACTTGGTGTCGTCATCGCCCTCGATGTACTCGACGAAGTCGTGGAACCGCATGTCCATCTGGTTGCCGATGGTCGCCCAGCAGCTGTAGCCGAGGTTGCGGGACTTGGCATTGAAGTTGATGTCGATGCCGAAGTTGCCGCTCTGCAGCACGAGGCTCATGGGGCCGGGGGCCAGGTCGATGATGCTCGCGTTCATGCTCTTGGCCGCGCTGTAGGTGCCCATGCAGTTCGGGCCCTGGACGCGCATGTTGCCCTTGCGGGCGATTTCGAGCATCTGCCGTTCCAGTTCCTTGCCCTCGGGGCCGACTTCGCCGAAGCCGGTGGAGACCACGATGGCGCATTTGACGCCCTTTTCCACACACTGCTCCATGACGGGCAGGATGAACTTGGGGGCGATGGCGATGATGGCCAGGTCCACTTCGCCCGGAACGGACAGGATGTCGGGGAAGGTCGGTCGGCCGAAGATTTCGCCGCCCGAGCGGGAGACAAGGTGGATGTCTCCCTCGAACTTGTTTTCAATCAGGCTCTTGGCTGTCCAATACCCGTACTTCTTCGAGTTGGAGGAAGCGCCGATCAGGGCGACGCTTTTGGGTTGGAACAGGGGGACCAGATCATTCATGAAGAAGCTCCTTACAAGAAACCATCCCCTGTAACGGGGATGGAAACGTACAATTTATGCTTTGATTACGCCAATGGCCATGTCGGGGCAGACGATGCCGCAGATGTCGCACAGCACGCAGTTTTCCGGGTTGGCCTGGACGACATAGTTGTATCCCTGCCCATTGATTTCCTTGCCGATGGCCAGGACTTCCTTGGGACAATTGTCAACACACAGTCCGCACGCCTTGCAGCGGCGGGCGTCGATAACATGGTGCTTGTCAGCCATTGGCGGCCTCCTTGTTCATGGCGGCGTATCCGGCGCGCAGCGCCTCGACGTTCAGTCCGACCAGTTTCGGTTTCTTGGCTCCGAAGACCTCGTTCACGACTTCCTCGACCGTTTCCAGCTTGAGGATTCCGGTCCCGGCCAGCACGGCCCCGAGCATGACCATGTTGGCGCAGCGCACGGTGCCGAGCTCGACGCCCATGTCCGAAACGGGCAGGAGAATCTGGTCACAGCCCTCGGCTTCCCGGGGCGTTTCGATCATGGAGGTGTTGGTGAAGAGCTTGCCGCCGGAGACCGTGCCGTCAAAGCAGTTGTCGTAGATGGACTGGCTGAGGGCCACGGCGATGGTGGCGTCGTTTTCCACGATGGGGCTGCCGATGCATTCGTCGGAGACGATCACGTAGGCGGTGGAGTCTCCGCCCCGCTGCTCGATGCCGTAGGTCTGGGTCATGACGACCTTCAGGTTTTCCTTGATCGCGCCCAGGCAGACCATTTTCGCCATCAGCGCGGACCCCTGTCCGCCGGACCCGGAAAACATACACTTATGCAACATTGTCTTGCTCCGTTTCGTCTTTGAAGACCTGAGGTTTGAAGTAGGCGGTCGCATGTTCGGCGCACCACTGGTAGGAGTCCCGGACGTTCTTCTTCAGCCCGGTCGGGCAGGGCACGATGACCTCCACGAAGGCGTAGCCGAGGCCCTTGACCTGGCATTCGAACGCCTTCTGGATGCTTTTCTTGGCCTTGCGGATGTCCTTGGGGGTGGCGACCGTCTCCCGGGCCAGGTATTTGACGCCGGGCATGTGCTGCATCATCTCCGGCACGAGCAGCGGGTAGCCCTGCCGGGCGGTGTCGCGGCCCTTGGTGGTGGTCGTGGTCACCTGGCCGTGCAGGGAGGTGGGCGACATCTGGCCGCCGGTCATGCCGAAGACCGAGTTGTTGACCATGACGGTGGTGACCGGCATGCCCTTGTTGGCCGCATGCAGCAGGTCGCCGAGGCCGATGGCGCAGGTGTCGCCGTCGCCCGCGTAGGTGAAGACGATGTTGTCCGGCCGGGTCATCTTGTAGCCGATGGCGAAGGACGGGGAGCGGCCATGGGTGGCCTCGATGGCGTCGATATCCATATAGTGATGCGAGAATCCGCCGCAGCCGATGCCGACGATGGCGACGGTCCGCTTCATGATGCCCAGGTTTTCGATGGCTTCGGCCACCAGTCTGGTCACGATGCCGTGCCCGCAGCCGGGGCAGTAGCTGGTCAGTTTGTCGAGGTTCAGCGTCTCGCCGTATTTGGCGCTCAGGTTTTCCATTTGGTTATTCCCCCAGGATTCTTTCTGCTTCGGCAACCATTTCTGCCAGGGTGTTCATGGGCATGTCGCCGCCGGTCTTGCCGAGGAAATGGACCGGGATCCGCCCGTTCACGGCCAGCCGGACGTCGTCGACCATCTGACCGTGGTTCATTTCCACCACCAGGATGTTCTTCACCGATTCGGGAAGGGCCGAGAACGCCTTGTCCGGGAACGGCCACAGGGTGATGGGCCGGATGAACCCGACCTTCCTGCCCTGGGCGCGCATCCTAGTGACCAGGTCCCTGCACATGCGGCCGTGGATGCCGAAGGCGGCGACCACCAGTTCCGCGTCCTCCACCTGCTCGGACTCCCACATGGGCTCGTTCTCGCGGATGACTTCGTACTTGGCGCGGAGCCGCTCGTTCATCACGTAGCCGTCCTCGTGGGAATAGCTGCCGGTGATGAGGGCGCGCTTGGGATGGTCCTGGGTTCCGGTGAAGGCCCAGCCGGAGGTGTCGAACTCGGCGGAATAATCGTTGTAGGCGGGGAGGGTGGCCGACTCGGTCATCTGGGCGCTGACGCCGTCGAGCACGAACAGCACGGGGGTGCGGTACGTGTATGCCAGGCGGATGCCGTGCGGCATGATGTCGGCGATTTCCTGGCCGGAGGAGGGCGCCAGGACGATGACGTGATAGTCGCCGTGCGCGCCGCCCCGGGTGGCGACGAAGTAGTCGCTCTGCGCGCCGAGGATGTCGCCGTCGCCCGGCCCCACGCGCATGGAGTCGAACATGATGCAGGGCAGTTCCGCGGCGCACATGAAGCCGATGGCTTCGTGCATCAGGGTCACGCCGGGGCCGGAGCTGGAGGTTGCGCACAGGGTGCCGGAGCTGGCCGCCCCGGCGAGGGCGCTGGATACGGCGATCTCGCTTTCCATCTGCATCATCTCGCCGCCGTATTCGGGCAGGATGACGGCCATCCTCTTCATGACGTCCGTCGCCGGAGTGATGGGGTATGCGAAGTGATACTTCACTCCGCAACGCGCCAGGCTCTCGGCGAAGGTTTCCGTGTTTTTCAAAAACAAAGTTTCCTGGGTCATATTCACCTCAATGAAATTTGTTGCGGTTCGTCCAATTAACGTCAGCTTGTTCCGTATTGTGGTATATTGTACCACAATACGGGGTAAAAAAAGGAGCAGTCGCCTGCTGCTTACATACCGCATTGCGGTATTGTGTACCGTTAAAGTGCACCTTATCCGAGATGCCGAGTTCCGTCAATACCCCTCGATGAAACTTGTATGAGCCAATTTTATTCATCTATTGAATGAGTTGTTGCATTTTTCAATTCAGATCGCGACAGAGCACATTTCCGGAAAGGTGCTCTTCCAAAAAAAGACAACCCCATTGACATCACGTTTCTGTTGCTCTAATCTTACCACAAAACGGTACGCGATATCATTATTGCGAAGAGGACGAGCCGTTATGTTGCAATGCCCGGCCTGCTTGCTCTTTCGAAATGTCGATGGAGACGGGAGCCGCGTTGACCGGCATTATGGCGGATCAGGTAGTTCATCAGACAAGTTGGGGATGAGATCATGACCGAGGATGCCTGTATAGCCGAACGAAGGAAACTCAATCACTACACCTTTTGGCCCGGTTTCATACTGCTCGCATTCGGGATACTTCTGGGGCTGGTCTATCACGAGGGGCTGGCCGCCATTTTGTCCCGGACCATGAGCTGGATCCACGTGAACTTCGGATGGCTGGAGGTGTCCCTCGGGATCATCATCGTCATGTTCACCGCCGGGATCGCCTTTTCGCCCATCGGCGACATCCGGCTCGGCGGGAGGGACGCCAAGCCCGAGTTCACCTTCTGGCAGTGGTTCGCCCTTTCCCTGTGCGGCTGCATCGGCATCGGCATTCTGTTCTGGGCCATGGGCGAGCCCATCTACCACATGATGCAGCCGCCGCTGAGCCTGCATCTGGAGCCCGGCTCAAAGGACGCGGGGGTGTTCGCCATCGCGCAGACCACCCTGCACTGGACCATCGCCCAGTACTGTTTTTACACCATCTGCGCCGTGGCCATCGCCCTGGTCAGCTACAACCGCAACTATCCCCTTTCCGTCGCGGCCGGGATGTACGCCATCTTCCCGAAGAAATACCGCCCGATCCTGGTCCCGACGGTGCACGCCATCTGCCTGTTTTCCCTGTGTTGCGCCATCGCCACCAGCATGGGCGCGGGGCTCATGCAGATCGGCAGCGGCACCGGCAGGATATTCGGCTACACCCCCGGTGCCGGCACCTGGGCCGTGGCAGCCGCCATCATCATCCCCATCTATGTGCTCTCGTCCTATTCCGGCCTGAAAAAAGGCATGCGCTATCTCTCCACGGGCACCACGCGGGCGTTCTTCTTTTTCATGGCCATTGTTCTTCTGGCGGGGCCCACGCTGTTCATCCTGGGGATAGGCGTCGAGTCCTTCGGCTATTTCGCCAACAATTTCTTCCGCAACAGCACCCTGCTCAACACCATGCAGGTCAACGACAAATGGCCCATGCAGTGGCTCGTTCCCTACATGGAGATCTTCTTCATCTTCGCCCCGCTGCTGGGTCACTTCCTGGCGCGCATGGGCAAGGGGCGGACCATCCGCCAGTTCATCCTGGTCAACGTCGTGCCGCCCACCATCTTCTGCCATTTCTGGATCGCCACCTTCGGCGGCACGGCCGTCTACTTCCAGTGGAGCGGCCTGGTGGACGTCTGGGCGGGCATCCACGAGTTCGGCATGGAATCCATGGTCTACATTCTCCTTTCCCAGTTCCCGTTCAGCAAGATCCTGATGGGAATATTCGTCGTGACCATCGTCTTCTCGTTCGCCACCATGACCGATTCCCTGGTGGCCACCCTGGCCATCATCTCCACCAAGGGCGTTCACGTCGGCGAGGAACCGCCCAAGCACCTGAAGATCATCTGGGGCGTGGTGGTCGGCCTCATCGCCTACGTTTTGTGCATATCCGGGGGGATCGAGCCGGTGCGCGGATTGATATCACTCGCCGGATTCCCGATGATGCTTTTTACTTTCGCCATGTGCGTGTCACTGGTGAAAGACGGTATGCATCTGTTGAACAAACCGGACTGGCTAGACAATAAATCGGATGATTGTTAAAAATGCAAAGCCCTTCCAATCCTGAAGGGCTTTGAATTTTCCCCCGGTGTCAATTCCGGCAATCATCTCTTCGAGGAAAATGATGGCAGACGACAAGTATTTCATGATGCGCTCCCTGGAAAAAGCCTTGTTCGTCATCGAGACGATGGCGACCAAAAGCAACTGGAAACTGAAGACGCTCCACGAGGCGTGCTCCATACCCAAGGGAACGTTGCAGCGCATCCTGCGGACCCTGGAAGAGCTGGACTATGTGCGGCAGATCGAACGCGGCGGCGCGTATGCGTTGACGCTCAAGCTGCACAAGATCGGCAAGCAGATCGCCTCGCAGAGCGACCTTGGCACCGCGCTGAAGCCGATTCTCTCCCGCCTGCGGGACAAGGTGAACGAGACGGTCAACCTGACCGTGCTCACCGGGACAGACATGGTCGTCGTGCATCAGGTCACTTCCGACCACGCGTTGCAGATGGACTCCGTGATCGGCGATTCCTTCCCCGCGTACATGTCCGCATCGGGAAAGGTCTTTCTGGCCTTCCTGCCCGAGGAGGAGCGCCAGCGGTTCGTCAAGGAGCTGCGGCGAAGCGACTCCGGCATCACCAGCGACACCCTCAGCGGTCTCTACGAAGAAATGGAAAAGGTCCGTGAAAACGGGATCGGCTTCGATTTCGAGGAACTGTACAAGGGCGTCCGGTGCGTGGCCGCGCCGGTTTTCGACGACGCGGGAACCATCGTCGCCTCCATAAGCTGCTCGGTCCCCACCGTGCGCCTGGACCGGTATTTCTCCCAGAAGCTCCTGTACGAAATCCCCCTGGCGGCGGGCGAAGCATCCAGGCTGCTGCACGCGCCCGAAAATTCCTTTCATTTCGACATCGACGAAGCGGTCGAGAAGCTCGTGGCCGAATAGCCGAAGACGGCGCGGCTTGCCCGATGAACCCGCAGACCATTGCGGCCCCGAGGAGACGAATAATGGAGCACCCGAAACGATTGACCATCGGGATAAGCGGAGCCAGCGGTTCCGTGCTGGCCCTGGAGCTGCTCAAGGCCCTCAAGGAGATTCCCGGCTGGGAGACGCATCTCGTGATCAGCAAGGGGGGCGTGCGTACCCTCGAACACGAGACGCGCGTCACGGAATCCCAGCTGACGGAATATGCGACCCGGGTGTACGACAGGGAAGACGTCGGGGCCAATGTCGCCAGCGGGACCTTCGTGACCGAGGGCATGGTCATCGTGCCGTGCAGCATGAAGACCGTGGCCGGGGTCTGCCACGGCTATTCCGACAACCTGCTCCTGCGGGCCGCGGACGTGACCATCAAGGAGCGCCGCAAGCTGGTCATGATCGCCCGGGAGACCCCACTCAGCCCGATACATCTGCGCAACATGCTGACCCTGTCCCAGATGGGCGTGGTCATCATGCCGCCCATGCTGACCTATTACACCCACCCCCGGTCCGTCGCCGACATGACCAACCACATCGTGGGAAAAATCCTGCATGAATTCGGCGTCGAAGGACAAGACTTCAAGCGGTGGGGCAACGCGGAGTGCGTCACTCCGCTCCGCGCGCTTTCGTGATTCGGCCTTGAAGCCCGGAAGGATGCTCCGCGGCGGGCGTCCCGTTCCATCCGTCCTTTCGGGAAAGCGCCGGACACGTGCCTCTCGCAAACGCGGCGGGTCTTTCAGGCAGAGTCGCTTTCTCCATGCGTGACTATCCGCTCTTCCGTTAGGCCGTCATCCGGCCGTACCTCCGCCGCAAAAGGCGGGTCATTCCGACACAGCCTTTTCCCCCGTTCGGGTCAATAGGGAACGGTCCGCGCGGGCGCCGCGCCCTGCGTTCAGGACCGTTTTACCGCATCCGAAAAATTCCCTCATTTTTTACAAATCGGCGATTGTGTAGGGCTAGTATTATGCCCAAATCATGCACGAAATGGCGGCGCCCGCCCGCTGCCGCGGAGGTGGTCCCGGAATTGCTCAAGGAGTGTTCATGCGGTTCAACGCGAAACACTACAGGAGGTAACTGTGAGCACCAACAAGGCAATGGACCATACGGCAACCGAGGAAGCGGCCGACGCCCGTCCGGCGGTCAAAAAGGAATCGTCTCCGTCCAAGGGGAAGGGAATATCGCGGCGCAAGATGCTCGGGTTCCTGGGCGTCCAGGTCGTGGCCGGAACCCTGGCCGGGGCGGCCATTGCGGCCCCCAAGAATTTCAAGGCGGAACACTACAACCGGGGGATCACGCCGGACCAGCTGCCCAACACGCGCTCCTGGCTGATCACCGATCCGACCACCTGCGTGGGCTGCCGGACCTGCGAGATCGTCTGCTCCCTGAGCCACGACGACATCTGCCAGCCCGCCCTGTCCCGAATCCACACCACCTATGACCCGCA
Organism: Pseudodesulfovibrio indicus; assembly: GCF_001563225.1. NCBI lineage: Bacteria > Pseudomonadati > Thermodesulfobacteriota > Desulfovibrionia > Desulfovibrionales > Desulfovibrionaceae > Pseudodesulfovibrio > Pseudodesulfovibrio indicus. Next base: position 386,474 of record NZ_CP014206.1, on the reverse strand, counting down.
GCACAAGCTGGTCAAGCTGGCGGTCATGCCCGACGTCTGCCGCCAGTGCAACATGGCCGACTGCTACCTGGCCTGCGAATACGACGCCCTGACCCTTGATCCCAAGACCGGAGCGCGGGTCATCGACCCCGCCAAGTGCGAGGGGTGCGGCGAATGCTTCGCGGCGTGTCCCTACGACATGATCGTGGAGAACAAGGAGAAGAGCATCTTCTCCAAGTGCGACCTCTGCGGCGGCGACCCCATGTGCGTCAAGTACTGCCCGGCGGACGCCCTGAAGTTCATCGAACTCGGTTAACCACACACAACCCAAGGAGACGGTACAATGTACGGATGGGCTGGAAAGATATTGCGAGTCAACCTGGACGACGGTTCCATAGTCAAGGAAGATACGTCCAAGTACCTGAATTATACCGGGGGCATCGGTTTCGGCTACAAGGTGGTCTTCGACGAGGCCCCCACGGCGGGTCCTTTTGACCCCGAAAACCGGATCATCTTCGCGGTGGGGCCGCTGACCGGCTCCCTGGCGCCCTCCACCGGGCGCTCCGAGGTCATCTCCATCTCGCCCCACGTCTACGCGCCCAAGTCCAAGCACCCGCTGGTCACCCGCAGCGGCTTCGGCGGCTATTGGGGCGCGGAGCTGAAATTTGCGGGCTACGACGCCGTGATCGTCCAGGGCAAGGCCAAGAAGCCCGTGTTCATCAACGTCGTCGACGACGAGGTGACCATCGAGGACGCCTCGGGCATCTGGGGCAAGGACACCTTCGAGGCCCAGGACATGATCAAGGCCAGGACGGGCGACGAAAAGACCCAGATCGCGGTCATCGGTCCCTCCGGCGAGCGGCTGGTGCGCATCTCCCCGATCATGCACCGCATCGGCAACGCCGCGGGCCAGGGCGGCTTCGGCGCGGTCATGGGGTCCAAGAACCTCAAGGCCATCGCCATCCGGGGCACCAAGGGCGTGCAGGTCGCGGACAAGAAGAACCTGATCAAGTACGTCAAGAGCGTCCGCGAGTTCCAGCCCGGCCCCCTGGGCTCCACGCCGCTGTCCACCGGCCCGCTCAGCTGGACCGAGAAGCACGTGGACCCCAAGGACATCAACAAGCAGGCCCTGCGTTTCGACCAGACCGAGAGTTGCGCCCCCTGGCTGAACAAGTACCACGTCAAGTCCCAGTCCTGCTACGGCTGCCCCCAGGGCTGCTACTCCTACATGAACGTGGACGGCATGGGCGGCGGCGCGGTGAGCTGCACCCAGTGGTTCTACTCCTGGCTGGGCAACCGCGACAAGGCCACCTTCCTGGCCAACCAGCTGGCCAACAAGCTGGGCGTGGACACCTTCGAGATGTTCCCCATGATCCAGTTCGTCTGGTACCTCCAGGACACCACCGTGGGCGGCAAGGACCTGTTGCAGATCCTCCACGAGAAGAAGCTGGTCGGCGACGAGATCATGGCCGGCCTCGAAAAGGGCCACTACCCGCCCAGGGGCGACTTCAGCACCGACGGCCTGGAGACCATGATGAACATGATCGCCTACCGCCAGGGATTCCTGGGCGAAGCCCTGGGCGAAGGGTTCCGTCGGGCCATGGACATCATCGCCGCCAAGTTCGAATCCATGGGCATGAAGGAAGCGGCGCAAAAGACCATGCACTTCGAGAACATGGAAGGCATCATGGGCGGCGTCGTGGGTGGCAACGGCGGCTGGGGCATGTCGGCCCACTACGATCCGCGCACCTTCGGCTACTACTGGGCCGTGAACTTCGCGGTGGAGAATCGCGATCCCAACCGCCACTCCATGACCAACCTGGTGGAGTGGACCGGCCTGACCTTCGAGCAGGCCATGCCCGTGGCCGTCCGGCACTGGGGCGAGGAGATCGCGGAAAACGGCCTCAACGACCTGCACCGCAAGCGCGACGTCCCCCTGACCTGGAACGGCGAGAAGTCGGCCAAGGCCAATGCCTACCTCGGCCAGTTCATCCACTACCGGGGCTGCATCAAGGACAGCATCACGGTCTGCGACTGGGTCTTCCCGATCATGACCAGCGGACGCAAGGACCGCGACTACACCGGCGACATCACCGTGGAGTACAAGCTCTTCGAGCTGGTCACCGGCGAGAAGATGACCCAGAAGACCCTGGACGACAAGGCGGCCCGGATCTGGGTTTTGCACCGACTGCTGACCGCCATGGAATGGGGCGGCGGCCACAAGGTCAACCTGCGCGAGGAGCACGATCAGCTGCCCGATCACTTCTTCACCCCTTCCGAGACCCGGCTGCTGCCGAGCTACCCCCCGGCGGACCCGCCCCATCCCCCGCTGGTCCGGGAGAACTTCGAAGCGGTCAAGAACGAATACTACAAGCTCATGGAGTGGGACACCGAGACCGGCCTGCCCACCCGGAAGCTGATGAAACGGCTGGGCATGGACGCCGAACTGGCGGCCTTCGAGAAGAAGGCGTTCCGGCTCCCGGCATAGCGGCAACCGTTCCTGGTTCACCTCCGTGGCAGGAGCGTTCAACAACCCCGGCCCCCCACCGTCCTTCCCGGGGGCCGGGGCATACCGTCCGGGCGGCCGCGCCCGGAACCAAACCTAGGAGGATGGATGAAGGCATTGCTCCTGACCCCGCCCGCCCCCCGGCTCTGGAACCCGGCCACGGCCGAGGAGGACCTGCTCCCGTCAAAGACGTGGGTCCCCCTCGGCATCGCCTATCTGACCAGCGCTCTGCGCGCCAACGCCGTGGAGACCGTCTTCCGCGACCTGCACCGGGAGACCTGGCCCGAGGTCGCCGCCCTGCTCGAACGCGAGCGCCCCGACCTGGTGGGCATCAGCTGCTTCACCCTGGGCCGGATCAACGCCGACCGCCTCGCCTCCGAGGCCCGGCGCGTGCTGCCCGAGGCGCGCATCGTCGTGGGCGGGCCGCACGCCACCTTCTTTCCGGAACACGTGCTCGCCAACCCCGCCGTGGACGTGGTGGTCCTGGGCGAGGGCGAGGAGACCATCGTCGAGTTGGTGGCGTGTTTCGAGCGGGGCGGCGACCTCGCGGACGTTCCCGGCCTGGCCCTGCGCACCGGAAACGGCGTGGTCCGCACCCGGGCCAGGGAGCGGTCCACGGACCTGGACGGCCTGGCCTTCCCGGCCTACGACGCCTTCGATCTCGCCGAATACAAGTCTCCTGAAATCCCGGAGAGGTACCGGGACCTCGTCGGGACCCACATCCTCAGCTCGCGCGGCTGCCCCTTCCACTGCGGCTTCTGCTCGGTGAACCGGTTCTTCGAGGGCCGCTGGTCCAGGCGCTCTCCGGCCAACGTGGCCGACGAGGTCGAGCGGCTCATAACGGACCTCGGCGTGGGGCATGTCTATTTTTCCGACGACCTGTTCACCCTGGACCGGCAACGCATCCTCGACCTCTGCCGGGAGATCTCCGATCGCGGCCTGCGCTTTGCCTGGATGGCCGAGACCCGCGTCGACCTGGTGGACGCGGAGCTGCTCGCCCGAATGCGCGAGGCCGGATGCTACCGAATCTACTACGGGGTGGAGTCCGGCAGCCCGCGCGTGCTCAAGGCGGCCAACAAGGGGTTCACCGCCGACCAGGTCCGCGAGGCCTTCGCCAAGACCCACGAAGCGGGGATCGAGCCGTGCTGTTTCCTCATGGTCGGCAACCCGGGCGAGACCCCGGAGACCATCGAGGAAACCGTGGCCCTGATCCGCGAAATCCGCCCGGCGACCATGCCCATCCTGGGCATCAACACCCTGCTCCCGGCCTCTCCCCAATACGATCGGGCCAAGGAGGCGGGGCTGATCAGCGACGGGTACTGGCTCGGCGGGGACGCGCCGCCCCCGTACACCCTGGAGCACGACGTGGACGACCTGATCTATCTGCAGATGCTCCTGACCAGGGGCATCGCCCCGCAGGTCTACGAACAGCTGTGCGCCATGGGTTTCGACGAGAAATACTTCCTCATGCGCCGCATGGCCAAGGGGATGGACCGCCGGGCGTGACGGACCCGGGGCGGGGTGTTGGGTCTTTGCAGACAACTGCCCGGAGAGAAAAGATTTTTTTCGTACCGCCTTGATCGCGGACGGGCAAGGCGCTATACAGAAAGCAAAAGGAATCACCGTGGACATATTCAAATTCGCCATACCGGAAGTGATCTTCGGGCGGGGAAGCCTGCAATACGCCAGCATCTGTGCGAAAAGGCTCGGCGCGTCCAAGATATTCGTGGTCTCCGACCCCGGCGTGGAGAGCGTCGGCTGGGTGGAAAACCTGCTCGACATCCTGCGCAAGGAACGGCTGGACTTCGTCTATTTCAACGATGTGGTTCCCAACCCGCGAGATTTCCAGGTCCACAACGGCGCGGACCTCTACCGCCGGGAGGAGGCGGACGTGGTCCTGGCCCTGGGCGGCGGCAGCCCCATGGACGCGGCCAAGGGCATCGCCCTGATCGTCAGCAACGGGGGCGAGATCGCGGACTACGAGGGGGCCAACATGGTCCGCCGTCCCCTGCCGCCCATGGTCTTCATTCCCACCACCATGGGCAGCGAGTCGAACATCTCGCAGTTCACGGTGGTCACCGACGTGGAGCGCAGGGTGAAGATGACGGTCATCAGCCGGACCCTGGTGCCGAACATCTCCATCACCGACCCGCTGCTGCTCGAAACCCTGAGCAGGGAACAGATCATCCCGCCCCTGTTCGACTCCCTGGCCCACGCCGTGGAGTCCTACGTCTCGCCCATCGCCAATCCGTTCACCGAGGCCTGGAGCCTCAAGGGGCTGGACCTGCTCATCCGGCACATCCGCCCCGCCCTGGAGCACTGCAGGCTGGAAGACCTCGAACAGCTGGCCATCGCCGGGACCTCCTCGGGCATGGCCTTCACCAACGCCAGCGTCGGCCTCGGCCACGCCCTGGCCCACGCCCTGGGCGGCATGCACGACGTGGTCCACGGCACGGCCCACTCTCTGCTCCTGCCCAGCGTCATGCGCTTCAACCTCCCGGTCTGCGAGGCCAAGATGGCCAAGATCGGCGAGATCATCACCGGCAAACGGCTCAGGACGGACGAGGCCACGGCCCTGGCGGGCATCGAGGCCCTGGAACAGCTGCGGGAGGAGATCGGCATTCCCTGCCGCCTGCGCGAGATCCTGCCGGACCGGACCATGCTGCCCCAGGCGAGCCACAACGCGGTCAAGGACATCTGCCTGCTGACCAACCCCAGGCAGGCGGACTGGAAGGACATCCTGAACATCTATTACGAGATGTGGTGACATGAACAGGGAAGACGGCAACGGAGACTCCGGCGTCCGCGCGAGCCTGGACGACATCATCGGCATCGAGTCCATCAAGCTCGGGTTCTTCAAGGAAGTCCAGAAGACCATCAACGAGCTCAAGGCCTCGAACATCGAGCTCGAGCGCAAGCGCCGCGACGTCCAGGACATCCTCAACGGCATCCCCGACGTGGTCGCCGTGGTCTCCCGCGAGTACAAGGTGCTCTCGGTGAACAGCGCCTTCTACGAGACCTACGGCAGCCGCGATCCCATCGGGCTGCCGTGCTACCGGGTGTTCAAGGGCGGGGACAAGCCGTGCTCCCCCTGCCCCCTGCTCATGGCCAGGGAGGAGGGCCGCAAGGTCTGCCGCCAGTTGCAGATCATGAACATCGACGGCGAGAACCGGCAGATCGAATGCTCGGCCACGCTCATGCCCGGCACGGGGGACGCGCCGGGCAAGGTCCTGCTCCTGCACCGCGACGTGACCGTGGAAAAGCAGTACCAGGCCAAGTATTTCCAGGCCGAGCGCATGGCGACGGTGGGCGTGCTGGCCGAGGGCGTGGCCCATGAGATCAACAACCCCCTGACCTCCATCCGGGGCTTTGCCGAGGCCCTGCACGGCCACCTGGACAGGCTGGGCACCTGTCTCAAGGACGGCGAACCGTGCAACGGCCTGCTCGAAACCTTCGAGGAATACCTCGACATCGTGCTCCAGGAGTGCAACCGCTGCTCGGAGATCGTCCAGAACCTCCTCAGCTTCGGCCACCGGGACGTGCGCTCCATGGCCATCGTCAACATCAACAACATCATCGTCAACTGCCTGAAGCTGCTCCAGCCCCGGCTGGCCTCTCTTCCCAACGGGATCATCGGCCTCGACCTGTCCGAAGAGGAACCCTGCCTCATGGGCCATCCGGGCGAGCTGATGCAGGTGGCGCTCAACCTGATCGTCAACGCCCTGTACGAGGTCCGCGACACGGGCGGCACCATCCGCATCAGCACCAGCGTGACCGGGAGCATGATCCAGCTGCGGGTCTCGGACACGGGCAAGGGGTTCGAGCCGGAGGACGCGGAAAAGCTCTTCCAGCCCTTCTTCACCACCAAGCCGGCGGGCCAGGGCATCGGCATCGGCCTGTCCACCTGCTACAACATCATCATGAAGCACGGCGGCGAGATCACCGCCACGAGCGAACCGGGCAAGGGCGCCGTCTTCGAGGTCATCCTGCCCCGGCTGGAGGAGTAGCCGCGCCATGACCACCCCCGAAACCAACCGCATCCTGGTGGTGGACGACGAGCCGTTCATCCGCAAGCTGGCCGAACGCGAACTGGCCCTGCCCGGCAGGGAAGTGACCACCGCGGCCACGGCGGCCCAGGCCCTGCGCCTGGCCAAGCGGAACGGGTTCGACGTGGTCCTGCTGGATGTGCGGCTGCCCGACGGCAACGGCAACCGGCTTTTGGAGCACTTCCGGGAGACCCTGCCCGACGTCGAGGTCATCATGATCACCGGCTACTCCGAGGTGGACAGCGCGGTGGAGGCCATGAAGGCCGGGGCCTACGACTACGTGACCAAGCCCTTTTCCCTGGACCGCATGAACCTGCTCATCGACCGCGCCTATCAGCGGCGGGTCATGCAGCGGGAGCTGCGCAGGCTGCGCATGAACAAGGGCGGCAAGCCCAGGTCGAGGCTCATCGGGACCTCGGCGCCCATGCGCCAGATCGGGTTCCTGGTGGACAAGGTCGCGCCCACGGACGCGCCGGTGCTGATCACCGGGGAGAGCGGCGTGGGCAAGAACGTGGTCGTCAACGTCCTGCACAGCCGCAGCTCGCGGGCGGAGATGCCGCTCATCGTAAAGAATTGCGGCGCGTTCAACAAGGAACTGCTGCGCAGCGAGCTGTTCGGCTACTGCAAGGGGGCGTTCACCGGGGCCGAGACGTCCCAGGAGGGCGTGCTGGCCCAGGCGGACAAGGGAACCCTGTTCTTCGACGAGGTGGGCGAGCTGCCCCTGGAGGTCCAGGCCATGCTCCTGCGGGTCTTCGAATCCCAGACCTACCGGCGCGTGGGCGACCGCGAGGAGCGGTCCGTGGACGTCCGCTTCCTCTTTGCCACCAACCGCGACCTGGCCAGGGAGGTGGAAGAGGGCCGCTTCCACGAAGCCCTGTACCACCGCCTGAACGTCTTCCGCATCGACATCCCCCCGCTCAGGGAGCGCAAGGAGGACATCCCGCAACTCATCGAGCACTTCCTGGAGAACCTCTATCCGGACCGGCCGCCCTACCGGCTGTCCAAGCGCGCCGGGCAGAGCATGATCACCTACGACTGGCCGGGCAACGTCCGCGAGCTGCGCAACGTCATCGAGCGGGGCATCATCCTGGCCGAGAACGACCTGATCACCACCAAATGTTTGCCCTCGGACATCGCCGACTCCCTGGAGCAGGGCGAACCGCTCGCCGCGCTGCCCACGCTGGAGCAGCAGGAGAAACGGTACATCCTGCGGGTCATGGAACACGTCGACCAGAACCGCACCCAGGCCGCGCGCATCCTCGGCATCGGGCGCAAGACCCTGTACCGCAAGCTGCGTTCCTTCGGGGATTCCTGATCCGTTCCGCCCGCCGCGCCGGAGGCGTCCTTCCTTACAGGGACGCTAGGCCGCGACATGGGAGCCGAATATTTCCCAGGTCTTGAGAAAGGTCGCGTCGAAGGTCCGGTTTTCCACGTGGGATCGGGCCTTGCGGCGCATGTAGGCGATGCGTTCCGGGGTGTCGATCATGTGGAGGATGGCCCGGAGCAGGGCGTCCGGGTCGTTTGCCGGGACGATGAGCCCGGTCTCGTTGGGCAGGACGTTCTCGGCCGGGCCGCCCTTGTCGGTGACGATCACGGGCAGACCGGAGGCCTGGGCTTCGAGGACCACGTTGCCGAAGGTGTCGGTGGCCGAGGGAAAGACGAAGAGGTCGGCGCTGGCGTAGGCCTGGGCCAGGGGTTCGCCCTTGAGCACGCCGGTGAAGGTGGCGGGGGTGTTGCGCAGACGCCGCTGCATCTCCGGCAGGTAGGGGCCGTCGCCGACCACGATGAGCTGGAGCGAGTCGCGCATTTTGGCGGCCTTGCGAAACGCCTCGGTGAGCACGTCGAGGCCCTTTTCCACGGACACCCGGCCCACGTAGAGCAGCTTGGTGCGCCCGCCCACATCGAACTTGTTGAAGAATCCGTTGCGCTTGGCGGGGTGGAACCGTTCGGTGTCCACGCCGCGCGGGTAGGTGACGATCTTGCCGGGGTCGATGCCCCGGTCGGTGAGTTCGAACCGGGTCGCCTCCGAGGGCGCGTAGATGACCTGCATCTGGTTGTAGAACCAGGACATGTACCGCCAGCAGCCGTCTTCCAGCCCGGCGTCCTCGGTGAACGCGCCCACGTATTCGGGGAAGGCGGTGTGGTAGGTGCCGTGGAAGGGCAGCTTGAGGATCTTCGAGATGGCCAGGGCCGCGAGGCCGACCGGTCCGGGCGTGGCCGCGAGGATGCAGTCGTACTCCTGCTCGAAGCAGTGGGTGAGCATGTCGAGAAACGGCGGGTAGGCCAGGGAGAGTTCCGGATATTCCGGGATGTTGAAGCGGCCCACCGGTTCGAAGGAGACCGCGCCGGGCACGTCGGCCATGGCCCCGCAGGTGACCACGGTCATGTCCTTGCCGTGGCGGGCGACCATCTTGAGCTGCTGGCGGATGGTCCGGGCCACGCCGTTGATCTCGTCGAAGGTGTCGGTGAAGTGCGCGATCTTGATGTCGTCGCCGGACCGCTTGGCCCTGCTCTTGCTGAACCGCGCCAGGCACTGGTTGGAAAAGGCGCGCTCGTGGGAGAAGAGGTCGTAGCCCACGAAGTAGGGGGCGAGCAGGGTGTAGAGCGAGCCCGCCGACCCGATGGAGTGGAAGACGTCGAAGAGGTTGGCGCCGAGCACGGAATTGAGGGTGCGGTCCGCGAACTGGGCCAGCACGCGGTTGGCGGCCAGGGACACGAAGCGCGCCCATTCCTTTTCCAGGACCACCACGTCGTCCACCTTGCCGCGCGCGATGCGCATCAGGGTCGGGTCGTGGGCGATGATGTCCGCGGCCTCCTTGAGCAGCAGCCCCTGGACCGTGTCCGTGGGGCCGTATTCGCGGTGCAGGGTGGCCTTGCCGCGCCCGATGATCCGCTGGAGCAGGGAGGAGAGGCGGGGCTTGGGCTCCGCGCCGGGGGACAGGGCGGCCTTGATGAACCGGAAGCAGAGGTGTTCCGAGACCTCGGGCGACAGGTGGCCCATGCGCGAGCGGTAGAACTGGTAGCCGATGCCGTAGAGGTTGTGGGCCATGGTCCGGGGCGTGGCCGGGGTTCCGGCGGGGCGCGAGGTCCGGTCGCCCAGCCCGGCCAGGACGTTGTTCAGGCTGGGCTGGCCCGGGAACACGGTGTGCATGCGCGCGATGTTCAGGGAGCTGTGGTCGTCGGACCCGCCGGTCAAGCCCTTTTCCCACGGCTCGTCGCCGTAGGGGGCGAGGTCGTGGGTGTTGGCCAGCCGGTCGATGTCCAGCGGGGTGAGCCGGGTGACGATGTCGCGCAGGGTCTTGTTCTGGCGGGCGTCGCGGGTGCCGTTTTCCTCGAAGGTGTTGAAGAGCAGGAGCGTCTGCTCGAAGTGGGCCGGGGTGAGGCGGTCGTTGACCGCGAAGAGCGGGTGGGCCAGGACGTGGTGGATGTTCTGTTCGCGGAGGTAGGGGACGAGCTCGAAGACGTTCTCGCGCAGTTGCTGGATGTCCTCGTGCTGGGGTTCGGTGATGTCATAGGCCAGGACGTGGAGCTTGCAGCGGTCTTCCGGGAAATAGGTGGTGATCTCCTCGCTGACGAAGGTGTTCGGCAGGTGGGCGATCTCCAGGGCCCCGGCGATGGTGTTGTGGTCGGTGATGGTGACCATGTCCATGCCCCGCTTGAGGGCGGTCTCGTAGAGGGCCTTCGGCTCGGTGAAGCTCTCGGGGCAGCCGATCTTTTGCAGTATCCACTGGGACGGCCGGGTGGAAAACCGGGAGTGGACGTGCATGTCCACCTTGAATTGGGGCTTGAACGCCGGATCGGCCATGGTTGCCTCCGTGGGGGATGTTATGCGCAGCGGCGGTTCAGGCCTTCTTCCTCTGCGGCCTGGCAGGAGACGCACAGGCGCGCGGAGGGGTTGGCCTTGAGCCGGGCCACGCCGATGTCGCAGCCGCATTCCTCGCAGATGCCGTAGTCGGCGCAGGAGAGGCGCTTGAGGGCCTCCTCCATCTCGCGGACGCGGGCCACGCTGCGGCGGCGCATGGCCACGCTCAGCCCGTGCTGGGCGAGCTGGGCCGCGAAGTCGGTGTCGTCGGGGCAGTTCTCCAGGATGGAGATGCCGGTGTTCAATTGTCCGTTGATGGCGTGCAGGCCCTGCATGAGATGGGACCTGATTTCCCTGATCTGGTTCTCGGTCATGGTGCCTCCCGTTGGATGGACTTTGATGTTGCCTCTACCTAGTCCTTCCGACCGGTTCATGAATGGCGCTCAGGTGACGGGTGTTCGACATTTTCGCACTTCGGGCCCCTGGCGAAAACATGGACTCTGCGCGAAAAGACCGATACCATTCCGGGCGGATGCGCTGTCGCGTCCGACTAACTCTTGAAAAAGTCTAGATAATCACGAGGAGCGACGCTCATGAAATGGCTATTCGTTCTCTTTGCCCTGGCCGCCGGCGCGCTGATGCCGTTGCAGGCGGGCATCAACCTCCGGCTCAGGGGTTCCCTGGGCGATCCGGTGTGGGCCGCGGCGGTCTCCTTCGGTGTCGGCACCCTGGCGCTGCTCGGCTATCTGGCGGCCGCGCGGGTTCCCCTGCCGTCCATGGCCATGGCCGGGAGCGCCCCCCTGTGGTCGTGGACCGGCGGCGCGCTGGGCGCGTTCTTCGTGCTCGCGACCATCATCCTGGCGGGCCAGATCGGGGCCACGAGCATGATGGCCTGGCTCCTGGCGGGGCAGATGATGGCCGCGCTGGTGCTGGACCACTACGGCCTGGTGAGTTATCAGGTCCATACGGTGTCATGGCCGCGCATCGCCGGGGTGGGCCTGCTGCTGGCCGGCGCCTTCCTGGTCAACAAATACTGAGGGCGGATACATGGAGTTCGTGAAAAACCTGGCCGCCGTGTGCCGGATGATCAAGATAGAACACTCGGTGTTCGCCCTGCCGTTCGCGTACATGGGCGCGTTCCTGGCGGCCGGGGGATGGCCCGGGCTGTGGAACCTGGCGGTCCTGACCGTGGCCATGGTCGCGGTGCGCTCCTTTGCCATGGCCTTCAACCGCTACGCCGACCTGGACATCGACCGGGAGAACCCGCGCACCCAGAAGCGCGAGCTGGTCACGGGCGAGCTGTCCACGGGCTTCACCCTGATGTTCATCCTGACCACGGCCCTGGTCTTCATCGCGGCCTGCGCCCTGATGAACCCCCTGTGCCTCAAGCTGTCGCCCCTGGCCCTGGCCCTGTCGGCCTTCTACAGCTTCTGCAAGCGGATCACCCGCTGGTGCCATTTCGTGCTCGGCTCGGTGCTGGGGCTGGCCCCGGTGGCTGGTTGGCTCAGCGTGGACCCGGTCTTCACCCTGCCCGCGGTGCTGCTCTTCCTGGGCGTGACCCTGTGGGTGGCGGGCTTCGACCTGCTCTACGCCTGCCAGGACGCGGACTTCGACCGCGAGCGCGGGCTGCACTCCATCCCGGCCCGGCTGGGGGTCCCGGCGGCGCTGGGCGTCTCCTCCCTGAGCCACGCGGTGACCGGCGTGCTGTTCCTGCTGGCCGGCTGGGCCGCGAACCTGGGCGCGATCTATTTCGCGGTGGCCGCGCTGGTGGCCCTGACTCTGATGGCCGAGCACCTGCTGGTCAAGCCGGGCGACCTGAGCCGCGTGAACGTGGCCTTCTTCACCATGAACGGCGTCATCTCCGTGGTCCTGTTCCTGGCCACGGTCATCGACCTGGCGGTCCGAGGATAAGGGAGCGGGGAGGACGATCGTGAAAGAGCAGCTCATGCCGGTCATGGACAAGATTTCCGAGGTCCTCGTCTTCCTGGAGGGGTGGTTCCGCTCCAACGTCCTGACCTGGAAAACCGGCCTGCAATGGGTCTGGGCCGCTGTCGCGCTGCTCCTGGCCCTGCTGGTCTGGCGCGGGCTGCGCCCGAGGTTCGACAACTGGCGCGGCGGGCTGGCCGAGAATCCCGTGGGCCGGGCCGTGCTCTCCGGGGTGCTGAACATCGGCTGGCTGCTGCTCTTCCTGGGGCTGGCCCAGGCGGGCGTGCAGGTCTTCGAGGAGCTCGAATACGTCCCGTGGGTCCTGGACGCCGTGAGCCAGCTCGCCCTGGCCGGCATGGCCCTGCGGCTGCTCGCCCTGGGCATGCCCAACAAGGCGCTGGCGCGCAGCACGGCCACCGTGGTCTGGGTCTTCGTCAGTCTCCATATCCTCGGCCTGCTCACCCCGCTTACCTCGTTCCTGAACAACCTTTCGTTCACCATCGGCGAAACCCGGTTCTCGGCCCTGGATGGGTTCAAGGGGCTGATCCTGGCCACGATCTTCCTCCAGGCGGCGGTCATCCTCTCACGCATCGCGGTGGGCCGCATCACGGCCATGCGCGACGTGTCGCCCTCGGTCCAGGTGCTCCTCGGCAAGACCGTGAAGGTGGTCCTGTTCACCGTGGCCATCCTTATGGCCCTGTCCAGCGTGGGCATCGACCTGACCAGCCTGGCCATCTTCTCCAGCGCGCTCGGCGTGGGCATCGGCTTCGGGCTGCGGACCATATTTTCCAACTACGTGGCGGGCATCATCCTGCTCATGGACCGGTCCATCAAGCCGGGCGACACCATCGAGGTCGGCACGGTCTACGGCGTGGTCACCGGGGTGTTCGGGCGGTTTTCCTCGGTCCGCACCCGTGACGGCAAGGAGTACCTGATCCCCAACGAGCACTTCGTGACCAACGAGGTGGTCAACTGGACCTACTCCGACGCCGACGTGCGCATCCGCGTGCCGGTGGGCATCGCCTATGAATCCGACGTGAACAGGGCGCTCGAACTCATGGAGGAGGCCCCCAAGGGGTTGAACCGCATCCTGGCCTCGCCCGAGCCGCGCGCCCTGCTCGTGGAATTCGGCGACAGCTCCGTGAACCTGGAGCTTCGGATCTGGATAGCGGACACCAAGGACGGCGTGGGCAACATCAAGAGCGACCTGCTGCTGCGCATCTGGAACCTGTTCCACGAGAACGGCATCGAGTTCCCGTTCCCGCAGCGCGACGTGCTGCTCAAGCCCGGCTCGGCCCTGTCCGTGACCCTGGACAAGGGCGGGGACGGCGACGCCCCGAAGCCCCTCAAGAACCCCAACCCCGGAGAATAGGCCGTGCGCCTCGCCGTCTTCCTCCTCGTCCTGGCCGCCTTCGTGCTGCTGTGGGATGCGGGGTGGTGGCTGGCAGGCGTCCCCCCCATGTCGCCCCCGGCCCTGAAGCGCGCCCTGGCGGGAGACACCCCGCCCACGGTCATCGACGTGCGCACCCCGGCGGAGTTCGAGTTCTTCCGCATCCCCGGCGCGGTCAACGTGCCGTACCCGGCGGACCTCATCGACCTGGCCCGGGTGGCCCCGGACCCGTCCGCGCCCGTGGTCGTGGTCTGCATGACCGGCCACCGCTCGCCGCCCACGGTCAGGCAGATGCAGCGGGGCGGGTACACCAACGTGCGCAACCTCACGGGCGGCATGCTCGTCTGGAAGCTCTTCGGCGGCCCGACCGTCTCGGGCGAAACGGATTCCGGCCCCCCGGAGCCGGGCGAATGATCGAGGGGCTGAGCCACATCACCTTTATCGTCCGCGACCTGGATCGCATGACCGCGTTCCTGGCCGCCGTGTTCGACGCGGACCAGGTCTACGACAGCGGCGACGCAACCTTTTCCCTCTCCCGCGAGCGGTTCTTCCGCATCGCCGGGGTCTGGGTGGCCGTGATGGAAGGCGACCCGCTGCCCGAGCCGACCTACAACCACGTGGCCTTCAAGATCCCGGAGAGCGAATTCGACGCCTACGAGGCGCGCGTGCGCGGTTGCGGGGTCGAGGTCCGCGCTGCCCGCCCCCGGGTGGCGGGCGAGGGGCGCTCCCTCTATTTTCACGATCACGACAACCATCTCTTCGAGCTGCACACCGGCACCCTGGAGGAACGCCTGGCCGCCTATGCGCAGGCGAAACCGACACCCTGACGAGGCATGGTATGAAGACCTTTCCCTTTCCCGGCTACGAACCGCTGCTGCCCGACATCGTCCGGGCCGACAACTGCTCCCTGTACGACGCCGGGGGCAAACGCTACGTGGACCTGGAGTCCGGGGTGTGGTGCACGTCGGTGGGCCACGGCAATCCGGCGGTGAAGCGGGCCCTGGTCGAGCAGTTGGAGTCCGTGGCCCACGTGGGGTTCAACTACGGCTCCGGCGTGGTCGAGGAGGCCGCCGGAGCGGTCCTGGAACTGCTCGGCCATGAGGGCGGGCGGTGCGCCTTTCTCTGCTCGGGCAGCGAGGCCGTGGAGTACGGGATGCGGGTCATGCGGTCCGTGCTGGACGGGGCCGAGGTGATGATCCTGAGCGATTCCTATTGCGGGGCCTACGGCGACGCATCCCGGCGCGGGGAAGGGTGGTTCGCGTTCGACTGGTTCGATTGCGACGGGTGCGGGCGCAAGACGTGCTCCCAGGACTGCGCCCGTTGGGCGGCCATCCCCTTTAACTCCGTCGGCGGCTTCCTCTTCGAGCCGGGCAGCTCGTCCGGCCTGGTCCGCTTTCCGCCCGCGCAGCTCGTCGAGTCCATCGCTCGGACCCTGTCGGCCAAGGGCGGCCTGTTCATGGTCAACGAAGTGACCACCGGCATGGGCCGCACAGGCAAATGGTTCGGCTACCAGCACTACGGTGTGCAGCCGGATATCGCGGCCCTGGGCAAGGGCGTGGGCAACGGCTATCCGGTGTCGGTCGCGTCCCTGAGCGCGGGCGTGGCCGATCGGCTGGGCCAGACGCCCATCCCCTACGGACAGTCCCATCTCAACGATCCGCTGGGCGCGGCGGTGGTCCGGTCCGTGGTGGGCGAGATCAGGGAACGGCGGCTCATCGAACGGGCCGGATACCTCTCGGACATACTGCTCCCCGGTTTGCGGGCCATCGCCGAAGCCTGCCCTCGGGATGTCGCGGTGCGCGGGCGCGGGCTCATGGCGGTCATGGACCTGGCCATGGACCCGGCGGACGCGGCCGAACTCCACCGGGAGCTGGTCCGCTCCGGGTACGTCTGCGGCCTGCGGCCCGGGACCTGCGTGCTGCGCATGGACCCGGCCCCGACCATCGACGAGGCCGATCTGCGCGCCTTCCTCCACGCCCTTCGTCCCCTGGCGGCCTGATTCCGACCCCCGCGCCGCCGCGTTCGGACAGTGCCGGGATTTTAGCTTGACACTCAAACTAATCTCCGCCTAGAAGGTTTGAAAGTCAAACTATACCCACTTCAAACAAATTGGACGGAACATGGAATTCGATTCGATATTCTGGGTGGCGCTTCAGTCGAGCCTGATCCTCGGCCTGGTGCACGGGGTCAATCCGTGCGGGCATTCCTGGCTGGTCCTGGCCCCCTTCGTCTACGGCGAGAAGCGTGGCCGGAGGGTGCTGGCCCTGACCCTGGCGTTCATCTCCGGCACCACCCTGGCCTGCCTGCTCATCGGCCTGACCCTGGGGTCGGTCTCCCTGGCCATCCCGGAATCCTTCACCCTGTACGTGGATGTGGCGACCTTCGCCGTCCTGCTGGTCCTGGGGCTGATCCTGATTTTCAGGCCGCATTTGCTGCACAGCCACGACCACGATCATGGCCATGACCATGACCACGATCACGGCCACCATCACCACGCCCATGACCACGATCACGACCACGATCACGACCACCATGACGATCATGACCACGGCCACGAGCACGAGCACGGCGCGGCCTGCGGCTGCACCGGCCGCGGCGGCTCCGTCCGGTCGGCGCGGTCCATGACCGTCTGGGGGCTGTTCACCATCGGGTTCGTGAACATGATCGTGCCCTGCCCGACCGTGGCGTTGATGTACGGCTACGCCCTGGATTCCGGCAGCGTGTTCAAGGGTACGGCGGTCTTCGGGGTCTATGCCGTGGGCACGGGCATCGCGCTGGGCGCGGTGATCTACGCCATCTACCGGGCGGCCTCCATGGTCCGCACCCTGACCCAGGAATGGGTGGAGCCGCTGGTCATGCGCACCGCCGGGGTCATGACCATAGCCTTCGGGGCGTACAGCCTGTATACGTCTTTGTAGAGGGAGGGATGGATGATCGGCAAAATCAATCACGCCATAGTGGAGTTCTTCGAGAAGCTCTCGTCCTGGGAGCACGACGTGGTCCGCGAGAAGGGCATGACCCTGCCGCAGATGCACACCCTGGAGGTGCTCGGCATCCACGGCTCCATGCGCATGAAGGAGCTGGCCGAGGCCATGGGCATCACCACCGGCACCCTGACCGTGCTGGTGGACCGGCTGGAGGACAAGGGGTGCGTGCGCCGCGTGCCCCACGACACGGACCGCCGGTCCATCAACGTGGAGCTGGCCGAGGAAGGGCGCAAGCTCTTCGAGGAGCACGACCGGCTGCACCAGCGCCTCACCGAGGACCTGGTGGCCGCCTGCCCCGCCGAGGACCGCGAGGCGCTCCTGCGCTGCCTGACCAGCATGAACAGCCAGTTCTAGGTCCGGACCGTCTCCCCGGTCGCGCATCGCGCCGGGTTCACCCTTGACCGCGCCATTGACCGAACCCGCCGCCTGTCTTACTTTCGGCGGCATGAGCGAATACATCGATCAGATCGAGACAGGGGCGTCCGTGGGGCTGGTGGAGAAGCGTCTCTTCACCTTTGCCGGGGACGAGCCGCTGGTCCTCGAATCCGGGCGCAGCCTCGGGCCGGTGACCCTGGCCTATGAAACCTGCGGGACCCTCAACGCCGACAAATCCAACGCCATCCTGGTCTGCCACGCCCTGACCGGGGACTCGCACGTGGCCGGGTTCTACGCCGAAGACGATCCCAAGCCCGGCTGGTGGGACATCATGGTCGGGCCGGGCAAGCCCATCGACACCGACAAATTCTTCGTCATCTGCTCCAACGTCATCGGCGGGTGCATGGGGTCCACCGGGCCGCAGTCCCCCGACCCGGCCGCGGGCAAACCCTACGGCGCGTCTTTCCCGGTGGTCACCATCGGCGACATGGTCCGCTGCCAGCGGCGGCTGGTCGAGTCCCTGGGCATCGGGACGCTGCTCGCCGTGGTCGGCGGGTCCGTGGGCGGCATGCAGGTCCTGGAGTGGTCCGTGCGCTATCCGCACATGGTCCGCGCCGCCGTGCCCCTGGCCACCACCACCAAGCACTCGGCCCAGGCCATCGCCTTCAACGAGGTCGCCCGCCAGGCGATCATGGCCGACCCCAAGTGGAACCGGGGCGACTACTACGAGACCGGGCGGCCCGAACACGGCCTGGCCGTGGCCCGCATGGTCGGGCACATCACCTATCTGTCCGACGAATCCATGCGCCACAAGTTCGACCGCAGGCTTCAGGACCGCGTGGAGCTGTCCTTCGATTTCGAGGCCGACTTCCAGGTGGAGTCCTACCTGCGCTACCAGGGCAACAAGTTCGTGGAGCGGTTCGACGCCAACTCCTTCCTCTACCTGACCAAGGCCGCCGACTATTTCAACCTGGAGAACCAGTACGGGGACGGCTCCCTGGTGGCCGCGTTTTCCCGCGCCCAGTGCCGCTACCTGGTGGTCTCCTTCACCTCGGACTGGCTCTATCCCACCTACCAGTCCAAGACCATGGTCAAGGCCCTGAAGAAGAACGGGCTGGACGTCTCGTTCTGCGAGATCGAGGCCCCCTGGGGCCACGACGCCTTCCTGCTGCCCAACACCCGGCTGTCCGACCTGCTCTCCGGGTTCCTGAACAAGGTCTGCGCCCGCTGCGGCATAGGAGGGTGTTCATGAGATTCGACCTTCAAGTCATCGCTTCCTGGATAGAGCCGGAGAGCCGCGTGCTCGACCTCGGCTGCCGCACCGGCTCGCTGCTGGCCCACCTGACCGAGGAGAAGCACATCGACGGCACCGGCATCGAGATCGACGAGGACGCCGCGGGCCAGGCCATCGCCAAGGGCCTCTCGGTGATCCACGGCGACATCTACGAGGAGATAGAGGATTACCCGGACAACGCCTTCGACTACGTCATCCTCTCCCAGGCGCTGATGCAGGTCCTGGATCCCGAGACCATCCTCCGCGAGATGCTCCGCGTGGGGCGCTTGGGCATCGTCTCCTTCCCCAACTTCACCCACTACCGAAACCGGCTCCAGATGCTTTTCACCGGGCGCGCGCCCATGTCCAAGGAGCTGCCATACGAGTGGTACAACACGCCCAACCTGCGGGTCATCCCGATCATCGACTTCCGCCGGTTCTGCAAACACCTGGGCGTGCCCATCGTCAAGGAAGTCGCCATCTCCACCCACCATCACGACGAGCAGGGCAAGGTCATCACCTTCCTGCCCAATCTCTTT
Organism: Pseudodesulfovibrio indicus; assembly: GCF_001563225.1. NCBI lineage: Bacteria > Pseudomonadati > Thermodesulfobacteriota > Desulfovibrionia > Desulfovibrionales > Desulfovibrionaceae > Pseudodesulfovibrio > Pseudodesulfovibrio indicus. The sequence continues at coordinate 367,651 of NZ_CP014206.1, read as the reverse complement.
GCCACCTTCGGCATCTTCATGCTCGGCCAGGCCCGCTAGGCCCGGGCTGCCGCAAATCGCGGGATTGTTTTCGAAGAAACACGAAACGAAGGGAAACTTACCCTACCGGAAAGCCCTCGCAAAGCGACCCAAAAAGTTTGGAAGGGAAGAGGGGATGGGGGTCCGGGGGAAGGGGAGAGGGGAAACTTTTACAAAAGTTTCCCCTCTCCCCTTCCCCCGGCCGCCGGAGGCGCTCTCCTCCGCCTACTCCCCGCAGGGCACGCCGTGGCTCTTGTAGATGGCGCCGAGGTCGCGGATGAGTTTCTTGTTGTTAAAGACCGCGTGGGCGCGGTCGACGGCGGCGGGGATGATGGCCCGGCGCAGTTCGTCGTCGGTCAGGATGCGGCGGATGATCGCGGCCAGGGCGTCGGGATCGTTGGACGGGCAGAGCAGGCCGGTCTGTTCGTGGGTCACCAGCTCGGGCACGCCGGACACGTCGGTGGCGGCCACGGGCACGCCGGTGGCCATGGCTTCGGCCACCACGTTGGGGATGCCGTCGCGGTCCCCGTCCTTGGCCTTGCGGCAGCCGAGCGTGAAGCAGTCGGCGTCGTTCAGGAGCCGGATGACCTCGTCGTGGGTGATGGTGCCGGGCAGGGTGGTGACGTCGTCCAGCCCCAGCTCGTTGATGAGATTTCTGATCCTGCGGTTGAACTTGGCCTTGCCCTCGCCCACCAGGGTGTAGCGGAACTCAAGCCCTTCGGCCCGGAGCTTGGCCAGGGCTCGAAGCACGGTGTCCAGCCCCTTCTTCTCCACGAACCGGGCCACGGTCAGGATGTGGTAGGGCGGTTCGGCCTCGGGCCGGCGGTCGCCCGGCGAGAACAGGTCGAGGTTGATGCCGTGGTACACGCAGTGGATGGGGTTGCCGTTGGCCACGTGCTCGCGCAGGTACTGCTCGTTGTACCGGGTGCAGGTGACCACGAACCGGGCGCGTTCCACCTTGTCCTCGATGCGGCGCGGGTCCTGGGTGTAGATGTCCTTGGCGTGGGCGGTGAAGGAAAAGGGGACGTCCGCGAGGAAGGCGGCGTACATGGTCACCGTGGTCGGGGTATGGGCGAAGTGTCCGTGCAGGTGGCCGAGGTCCACGCCGTCGTCGAGCACGGACTTCTGCATGATGTACCCGGCCTGGAGCATGTGCTTGACCCAGGTGTGTTTCTTGGGCGCCAGGCGGAACCGCTGCTTCATCAGCTTGAGGCAGTCCAGGTAGCGCCGGGGCATGCGCGCGAACAGCCGGGCGTTGTGGTAGAGCAGCGCGGGCAGGCCGAGGAGCATGGACGAGGGCAGGTAGGTGACGCCCGCCTTGATGGCCGCGATGGACTCGTGGGAGAAATTTTCGCGCGGGGCGCGCATGGAGTAGATGTGGATCTTGAACCCCATCTCTTCCAGGAGGCGAATTTCGTTGGAGATGAAGGTCTCGGAAATGCGTGGATACCCCTTGAGCACCATGCCCAGGGTTCGCTGGCCTGTGTTGGCGGTCATCAGCAGTTCTCGCGGAAGAATTGGAGCCGTTCGCGCATGACGTCGAGTCCGGTCATGGCGAAGGAGTCGAGTTCGGCGGTGTAGGGCGCGGGGTCGGCGAGCAGGGCGTTGATCTTTTCGCGCATGGTTTCGGGCGTGACCCGGCCCCATTCGATGTAGTCGCACAGCCCGCGTTTCTTGAACGCCTCGGCGCGGAGGAGCTGTTCCTGGCGCGGGTTGTCGCGCGGGATGACGAGGGCGGGCTTCTTGAGCGACAGGATTTCGCACATGGTGTTGTAGCCGCCCATGGAGACCACCAGGTCCGCCTTGGCCATCCGCTTCTCCATGTTGCGCACGAACGGCTTGATCTGGACCTTGAGGGCGCGGGCGCGGTCCGCCAGCTCGTCCAGGCGCTCCGGGGAGAGGAACGGGCCGGTGATCATCAGGGTCTTGAAGTCCACGGTGCCGTTGGTCTCCAGCATGCGCAGGTAGGTGTCGAGCACGGTGTAGCCGTCGCCGCCGCCGCCGATGGTGACCACCACCTGCTTGTGCTTGCGCTTGGCCTTGCGCGCGGTCGGGATCATGCGCGGGATGTAGCCGGTGAACACGGTCTTGGCCGCGATGTCCGCCGGGAAGGCGTACTCGGTGATGGGGTCGTACATCTCCTTGGTGCCGTAGACCCATATCTCGGAGTACAGCTCGCGCAGGACCTCGGGAAATTTCTTGCGCTTCCAGTCGGCGCGGGTGGACGCGGCGTCGTCCAGGATGTCGCGCAGGCCGAGGACCACGCGGGAGCAGGGCAGCTTCTTGTTCATCCACTTGAGGGTCGGCAGGACCTCGCCCTTGAGGCCGGTGGGGACCTTGTCCACCACGAAGAGGTCCGGCTTGAACGCCTTGGCCGTGGACAAAATGATGTTCTTGCGGATGGAGATGGCGATCTTGGGGTCCACCTTGATGGAGTGGGGGACGTAGATCACGTTGGTTTTCTTGATCATGCCGGGCATGCGCACGAAATCGATACCCTTGGGGAAGGAATAGCGGCCGACTATGGGGGAGCCGGTGACGATGAGGATGTTCACTTCCGGCCCCACCAGGTTCCTGGCGATGGCCATGGTGCGGCGGATGTGTCCCAGACCGTAAGTGTCGTGGGAGTACATCAGGATGTTGTAGTTGTGCGATTCCATGATTATGCGCGTGTCACAAAAAAAAGCCGGACATACCATCTACTCCGGCAATGGCAGGACTTTATCGGCTTGTGAAGGTTCTGTCCAGAACAGGGCCGTCAAAAGGGGAGATTTCCCCGAACTTTAGTCGGGGCGGGCGTTCGCGTTCACATCCAGGCAGATTTGCGGATCGAAATCGGGGTGTTGCGAGCGCGCCCCGTCGAGGTTCGCGACGTAGAGCCGGTTGTCCGGGACCAGTTTCAGGGCGGACTCGAACCATTGCCTGGCCTCGTCCCTTTCGCCGCGCCGCCAGGCGAGCACGCCGAGGTTGTTCTCGGCGCAGGGGTTGCCGGGGGAACCGGCCAGGGCCTGCTCGAAGGCGAGGCGCGAATCCTCGTTGGCGGCCACCACCGCGTACTGCACCCCGCGCACCAGGTCGGCCTGGGCATAGGTCAGCCGGACGTGGTCCAGTCCCCGGCACGGGCACCGTTTCTTGGTGCACGGCGGGAATCCCTCGTAGAGGTGCACCTTGTCCATGACGTTGCCGAGCACCGTCTTGTCGCCGGGGCAGCGGAACACGGTCCCGTCCGGCTCCAGACGCAGCAGGGTGCGGCCCGCCGAACAGGGCAGCCCCTGGAAATTGAAGGCCACCTTCTTGCCCTGCTCCGGGTGGCCGCCGAAGACCTTATCGGCCCGGTCTCCGTAGGCCTCGGGATAGCGCCGCCCCTCGTGCTCGCCCCGGAAGGGGCGCGGGGTGATGGCGATGCCGTGCTCGGCGAAGAAGGCGCGGTCGCGGGCGAACCGTTCCTCCAGGGAGGGGTGGACCACGTAGTTGACGATGACTTCGAACCCCTTGTCCAGGAGCAGCCGCGCGTTCCTGATGAAGGCGTCCACGCCCTTGATCCGCTCGCGCTCCTCGATGTGCAGGGCCACGTAGAGGTTGTGGACCCGGGCCGGGTCGATGCGCTCGGCGAACTCGCGCACCTTGGAGGACACGGACAGGTTGGTGTCGATGCCGATGACGTGGTTGCGGGTCAGGGTCTCGCAGATGTCGATGATGCCGGGATAGATGAACGGCTCGCCGCCGGTCAGGCCGACCTTCCAGGGCTTGCCGGTCGCGTCGAGGAAACCGCTGATGCGCTCCGCGTCCAGGGTCTCGGTGACCGGGGTGTTGTCGTGGGGAAAATAACAGTATTCGCAGCGGAAATTGCATTTCCGCGTCATGTTCCAGATCATTCTGTTGGACGGGACGTTCATGACTTTCGGCCTCCGTGCACGGTCGTGCCACATTGTCCGTGAAAATGCCAGCGCGGGTAGTGGCTTTTATTTTGTTCCTCTGCTACAACAGCCATCCCATGACTATCGACTATATGAAAACGCTGCTCCACGAATTGGACGCCTGGAAGGACGCGGGCCGGACCGCCGAATTCTGGTGGCGCGACGACGACGCGGCCGAACCCTCGGTGGAACTCGACCGGCTGATCCGGTTGAGCGACCGGTTCGGCGTGCCCTGCGGCCTGGCCACGGTTCCGGCCCTGGCGGGCGAACCCCTGCGCAAGGGGCTGTCCCATGCCAGCCACATCTGGATTCTGCAGCACGGCTACGCCCACAAGAACCGCGCCCAGTCCGGCGGCGGCGCCTGGGAACTGGGGGCCCACCGGCCCAAGTCCGAGGTCCTGGAGGAGCTCCGCCAGGGCATGGGCAAGCTGACCCAGCTGTTCAAGGGCCGTTTCGTGCCCGTGCTGGTGCCGCCGTGGAACCGCATCGACCCGGAGTTGTTCCCGTACCTGCCGGTGATGGGGTACCGGGGGTTGTCCACCAGTTACAAGAAGGGGCGGCCCAATCCGTCCGTCGAACTGCGCGTGGCCGACGCCCACTGCGACGTGCTGCACTGGAAGGACAAGCCCGCCGTGCGTTTTTCCGGGGCCGAGAAGTGCGTGAAATTGCTGGTGGATCACCTGCGCGACAAACGCACGGGCGAGGTCGACGCCAGCGAACCGACCTGCCTTTTGACGCACCATATGGTCATGGACGACGACGCCTGGGAATTTGTGGAAGCGCTCTTTGCCGCCACCTCGGAACACCCCGCAGCGGCCTGGATCACCCCGGCCGAAATCTGGCCGCCAAAGGCGTAGGCAGGGGGCGAACCCACGCCCAGCATGGTTTTCCGAACAAAATGACCGCTTTCTGCTTGCACACCGCAGGCGAACGATCTACCGTCCCTCTCGAACCTTTTCCGAGAGGATTGCCATGACCGCCATCTTGCGTCGTATGACCCCCGCCGACATCGACGATGTCTGCGCCCTGCTGCATGAGAACATGAACTCCAAGTTTTCCGTGGCGCGCTGGCGCGCGCTCTTCTCCCCCTCCTGGTGCGGCGGCAAGCCGGATCTGGGGATAGTGGCCGAAGACAACGGACGCATCGTGGGCGTGCACGGCCACGTCTGTTCCTATCGGGTCATCGACGGCCGCCGCGAGCGGTTCCTCAATTTCACCTCCTGGTACATCCTCAAGGAGTACCGCAGGCAGGGGCTGGGCTCCGGCATGCTGTCCATGGCCACCGCCGACCCGGAGGTGACCTGCACGGTCTTCTCCCTCTCCCCCCGGCAGACCGAGTTCTTCAAGACCCTGGGCATGAGCGTGCTCGAAGAGGACCGGCTGCTCTGGCGCAAGACCGGCAAGGCCTATGAAAACCTGGAGCTGGTCTCCGACCCGGTCAAGATCCGGCAGTGCTGCGACCTGGGCGACATCCGCGTCTTCGACGACCACAAGGACCTGCCGGTCATCCCGGTGCTGGTCATGACCAAGTGCACCCAGTGCCTGCTGTTCCTGTCCCGCGCGGTCAAGCACGGCGGCGTGATCTACTACGACGTGCTCTACCGCTCCAACCCCAAGCTCTTCACCGAGCGGGTCCAGGACATCGCCGAGGCCCTGCTGCCCGACGACGAGTGCGTGCTGGCGGCCGACCGCCGGTTCGTGGAGGGCGACGCGGGCGGCGAGATCGAGACCATCAAGTCCCCGCGCTTCTTCAAGTCCAGCCGCGTGCAGCCCAAGGACATCGACCTGGCCTACTCCGAGATCCCCCTGCTGGGACTCAAGCTCGATTAGCAGGCCGTTTTCAACGGCAACCCGCCTTGCGGCGGCAAACGGTGCAAACCGGAGCGCGCTTCGGCCCCGGGCTGAGGTTGGGCCTTGCGCCGCCTCGTTTTTGCGCGGACTGCGGCCTCGACGTTCCAGCAAAACAGTATACCGCCCTTGCCCAAAACGTGCCGGAAGGGTACGGAGTAGGGCATGAGCGAAGAGAAAACCTACCCCACCGCCCTGGAAGCGCCCCGGTCCGACGTCACCCACCTGACCCTGACCCTGGTGGGCGAGCTGCTGGCGCGTTCGCGGCAGAGCCCGCGCAAGCGGCTGCTGCAGAAACTCCACAAATCCGTCGAGGCCCCGGCGCACCGCATGTTCAACGCCATGCAGCCCGGCACCTACGTCATGCCCCACCGGCACCTCGACCCGCCCAAGGACGAGACCCTGCTGGTCATGGCCGGTTCCATGCTCTTCATCCGCTTCACCGACGACGGCGAGATCGCGGAGCAGACCCTGCTCCAGCCCGGCACCGAGATATTCGGTGTGGACGTGGCCCCGCACATCTACCACACCTACATCCCGCTCAAGCCGGACACCCTGGTCTTCGAATGCAAGACCGGCCCCTACGCCGAGGAATCGGACAAGGACGTGCCGTCCTGGGCGCCACGTGAAGGGACCCCGGAGGCCGAGGCGTACCTGCTGGAGCTGCTGCGGAGCCTGGCCGCCAAGGCGAGCGCCGAGGCCGAGGCCGTCCGGGCGGAGCGGGGCGAGGAACCGGACCAGTAGCCCGGCTTTCCTTGCCCCCCGGCATCGAATCGCGTACAGGGGATGATCTATTTTCGTAAGGAGCTCTCCCCGTGAATACCCGCGCCCTCCGCGCCGACGTCCTCCTCTTCCTGACCGCCGCCATCTGGGGGTTGGCTTTCGTGGCCCAGCGCGTGGGCATGGAGCACGTCGGCCCCCTGACCTTCAACGGCATCCGTTTCGCCCTGGGCGCACTCGCCCTGACCCCCCTGATCATGGTTCTGGAAAAGAGGCGCGCGCCCGGTTTCGCGGGCGCGGACCGCAAGGGCATGGCCGTGGGCGGGCTCCTGCTCGGGCTGGCCCTGTTCGCGGGCGCGACCCTGCAACAGGTCGGGTTGGCCGGTCCGCAGCTGGCCGAGTTCGGCCTGGAGGCCTCCACCGCGGGCAAGGCCGGATTCATCACCGGGCTGTACGTGGTCCTGGTGCCCCTCTTCGGCCTCCTCCTGGCCCAGCGGCCCGGCTGGGGGACCTGGGTGGGCGCTGGGCTCGCCGTGGTCGGCATGTACCTGCTCTCCGTCACCGCGGACCTGACCATCTCCTTCGGCGACCTGCTCGTGCTCGTGGGCGCGTTTTTCTGGGCGGGCCACGTCCTGCTGGTGGGCAAGCTGTCCCCCGGCCTGGACGGGGTGGACGCCATCAAGCTGTCCACGGTGCAGTTCGCGGCCTGCGCGGTGCTCTCGCTCTTCGGCGCGGTGGTCACCGAGGAGATTTCCCTGGCGGGAATCATGGGCGCGGCCCCGGCCATCGCCTACGGCGGCCTCATGTCCGTGGGGGTGGCCTATACCCTGCAGGTGGTGGCCCAGCGGGACGCGCAGCCCGCGCACGCGGCCATCATCCTCAGCCTGGAGTCGGTGTTCGCCGCCATCGGCGGGTGGATCATGCTCGGGGAGGTGCTGACCACCAGGGGATTGGTGGGGTGCGGGTTGATGCTGGCGGGGATGGTCTTGAGTCAGTTGAGACCGTAGTTTTCTTTTTTTTGGGGGGGGAGGGGACTCCTGCTTCCGGTGTTTTTATGGAGGAGGGAGAGCCGTGGCTGTCGCTCCTCCATGTTTTTTGGGACCTTCCCGGCGGGGTTTTCCTTTCCCGGGCGAAAGGAAAGAACCAAAGAAACGCCGGGGGGGCATCCCCGCCCGAGTTTCACCGCCAAGAACCCGATCCGCTCTGCGAAGCCTTCCGGCTCCATCTGATCATAAGTAAAGTGCGAGCCTCCACGGGAACGCCCCTTTCATGGAATACCTCCGGGTCACGGGAACGGAGCCGCCGCCCCTTCGCGGTCGGGTTCTAGGCGTCCGGAACAGGGCTCGCTGCGGGCGGCTTGACGGTACGAAGGGCGATGGAAGAAGGCCTTTGAGCGGGACTCCGGTGCAGGAGAGCCATTGTGCTGCGCCTTGAAGGCGCTCCTTGGGATCTTGCGTTGTTACCGGATTGTTGCCTGGTCGTTATGGGAATGACGGGCGGGCCGGAACGGGAATGGTTAGATATTGTTCAGCCAGCACGTAAGATGGAACTCCTTCCCTCCACTGCGGGGCGGGCCTCCCTTGCACACCCGCCCCGCAGCCTCTCCTTGCCAAACATGCCGGTTTGTGGTTCACAGAAAAGACCATGAAAACGTTCATCTTCTTGCCGCCGGTCTCCAAGCCGACCGGTGGCGTCACCGTGTTGCGGCAGTTGGCCGACATCCTCCACCAGGCGGGGCGGGAAACCTTTCTCGTGGCCAGGGACAAGGGCGGCTGGCGGCCTGCCGGCCTGGCCGATGCCGCGCCGGTCATCGAGTGGCAGGACCTTCGACTGACCGGGGCCGACCTCTGGCTGGTGCCCGAAGGGTGGGTAAACGCCCTGTCGCCCGGCCTGTACGCCGGGTCGCAGTGTCTGAGCTACGTCCAGAACTGGGCCTATCTCTTTTCCTCCATGCCCGATGGCGTGGACTGGCACAGCCTGCCCGTAGAGTTTCTGGCCGTGTCCGATCCCGTGGCCCGGTTCATCAAGGAATCCACCTGTAAGGACGCGCCCGTGCTGCGGCCCGGCATCGACCGGACCATCTTTCACGCCCCGGCCGCCAAACCGCGCGGCAAGGTCAACGTGGCCTACATGCCGCGCAAGAACAAGGCACTGGCCGAGCAGATCAGGGCCATCTTCGACCACCGCTGCGGCGGGTGCGAGGTCAACTGGCTGCCCATCGAAGGGCTGGACGCTCACGGAGTGGCCGAGGTCCTGCGCTCCGCGCACATCTTCCTGGTCACCGGGTTTCCGGAAGGGTGTCCTTTGCCGCCCCTGGAGGCCATGGGGTGCGGCTGCCTGCCCGTGGGGTTCACCGGCTTCGGCGGCTGGGACTACATGCGGTCCATGCGGTCGACCCCCCGCTTTACGCCGTGGGTTCCCCTGCGCGAGGTTCCCTGGTCCGGCAACGGCATGTGGTGCGCCGACGGCGACGTGCTGGACGCGGCCATGAGCCTGGGCGAGGCCGTGGACCTGTTCAACTCGAACGACCCGAGCCTGGACGAAGCGCTGGCCGCCGGCCAGGCCACGGCGGACGCCTATTCCCTGGAGGAGCAGCGGCTGGCCGTGCTCGCCCTCTGGGATTCCCTGTAAGCCAGGAACATCCGCGACCATGTCCAAGAGCAAACGACCCGAACCCGAATCCCTGGAATTGCCGCCTGTCGGCGTTGATTCCCACGCCCACCTCGACCTCGACGACTTCGACGAGGACCGCGAGACGATCATAGGCCGCGCCAGGGCCTCCGGCGTGGGCCACATCGTCAACGTCTTTCTCGGCCCCGAGGCCTACGAGCGGGGGCGTGCCCTGTTCGATTCCCACCCTGAGATATCCTTCATCATGGGCGTTCATCCCAACGACGCGGACCAGCTTGATGACGCGGCAGTAGGCCGCATGCGCGAGCAGTTCAAGGCCGACCCGCGCCTCAAGGGCGTGGGCGAGATCGGCCTGGACTATTACTGGGAGCGCGTGGACCACGACGTGCAGCAGGCAGCTTTCGTCCGCCAGCTCCACCTGGCCCGCGAGCTGGCCCTGCCGGTGATCATCCACTCCCGCGACGCCAACGACGACGCCGTGGAGATCCTGGAGGCCGAGGGGTTCCGGGACTATCCGGTGCTCTGGCACTGCTTCGGCGCGGGCATCGAGCTGGCCGAGCGGCTGGTGGCCAACGGCTGGCACATATCCATCCCCGGACCAGTGACTTTCCGAAAGAATTCCGACGACCTCCAGGCGGCGGTGGCGCGCATCCCCTTCGAGCGACTGCTGCTGGAGACCGACTGCCCCTACCTCGCGCCCGAGCCCTGGCGGGGGAAGCGCAACCACCCGGCGCTCAGCGTGTTCACCGCCCGGCGCGTGGCCCAGATCAAGGGCCGTCCCCTGGAGGACGTGTGGCGCACGGCGGGCGACAACGCGCGGCGCTTCTTCTCCCTGTAGGGTCCTTGCGCGGGCGGCATGGCCGCCAAGACGGGAAATGCCGAATATTGATTTTTCTATTCTCTTGAAAAATGATAGGTGTTGCCGAGGCGGAATCATCCAGTAACGAGGAAAGTCGGCATGACCTTGGGATCGAGCGGGCGCGGGATCGCCGCGCCATTCAGACTCCCCTTCCTTCTGGCGTTGGCCCTGTGCGCGTTGGCGCTTCCGGGGGCGTGTCTTGCCGCGCCCCCAGACCTGCGCCCGCAGATGGTCTTTTCCTCCTTTTCCAGCAACGGCATGAGCGAGCTCTTCGGCCGCATCTTGAGTGAGGCCTATACCGAGTTGGGATACGAGGTCGTCATCTGGAGACTGCCTCCCGAGCGTGCCCTGATCATGGCCAACGAGGGCTTTGTGGACGGTGAGGCGGCGCGCGTGGCGGTGATCGAAAAGGACTACCCGAATTTGATCCGCGTCCCCACGCCGCTCTACTTCAACCGCATTGCGGTCTTTACCAAGCGGTCGGACTATGACCCGGAGTCGGGTTTCCGAGGCATGGGCGACCGCCCGGTATGCATCTGCAACGGTTACAAATTCCTGGAAAAGGCCACCACGGGCATGGACCGGCACACGGTCGCCTCCTACGAGAACATGCTGGCCCTGCTGCAAAACGATCGCGTTGAATTCGGTCTGGCCGAGTATTTCGACATCCTGCCCACCCTGGCCAAGGTCAAGCTGGAGGGGATCAGGATTCTGGACAAGCCGCTGGCGGTCAACCCCATGTACCATTACCTGAACCGGAAACATGCGGACCTCGTCCCTGCCGTGAACCGCGTGCTGAGCCGGATGGCCGACGAGGGGAGGATGGAGGAAATCGCCCATTCGATGATGCACGAGTTCCTCGGCGAAAGCCTCTCGCCCTGCCCCATGCTGGAGGCCCACAACTAGCTGATTCCGCTTGACTCGGAGACCGAAAGGCATAGTCTCCGCCCATGGACATCCTGACCCCCGGCATGCGTTTCATGCTGTTCGGCACCTTCTTTTTTCCATCGGCTCCCTGTTCGTGAAGCTCGCCGGAACCCGTCTGCCCGCAATGGAAATTCTCTTCGTGCGGGGCGTCATCGGGCTGGTCATGTGCTGGGTCATGCTGCGCGGTTCCGGGCGGGACATGTTCGGCAAGCGCAAGCTGCTGCTGGCCGCGCGCGGGCTGCTGGGGTTCGGGGCCATGTTTGCGGATTTCTACACCATCGTGCACCTGCCCCTGGCTGACGCATTGGTGCTCATCTTCTCCCACCCCATCACCGTGGCCCTGCTGGCCTGGCTGATCATGGGCGAGACCCTGTCCAAGGGCGCGATGCTGGCCATCGTCACCTCCCTGGCCGGGGTGACCCTGGTGTGCAGGCCGGGCTTCCTGTTCGGACTGGGCGGCCCGGAGCTGGACCCCATGGGGCTGCTCGCGGCCATGGTCAGCGTGTTCCTGACCTCCTGGGCGATTCTGGCCGTGCGCGTGCTGGCCAAGACCGAGCGCCCGGCCGTGGTCATGCTCTATCCGCCCATCGCCATATCCCTGCTCTCGCCGCTCTTCGCCGAGGGCTGGGTCATGCCGACCCCGGCCGAGTGGGGCGTGCTGGTGGGCGTGGGGCTGTTCATGAACGCGGGCCAGTTCTTCATGACCAAGGGATACGCCATCGAGTCCGCGGCGCGCATCAGCGGCGTCTCCACGCTGGAGATCGTGTTCGCGGCCATGTGGGGCCTGATGTTTTTGGGGGAAGTCCCCGACGCCTGGACCATCGGGGGCGGTTCGCTCATCGTGCTGGGCATCCTGGCCCTGGGCCGCAGCGCCCGCAGAGAGCGGCTGGCCCAGGCGTGACGCCGGTCGATCAGAACTTCTCGAAAATCCGCATCAATTCCTCATCGACCTCTTCGGGATCGTCGGCGTTCAGCGTCACCAGCCGGTGCAGGAAGGTGAAGCTCAACTCGTCCATCTCCTTGAACGACATGGCGGCATAGTCGCCCTTGATGCGCACGATCTCGCCGGTGACAACGATGCGCACGCCCGGCGACAGCGGCAGGTGCAGCTCGCAGGTGATCCCGCTCTGACAGTCCTCGCATCCGGACAGGAGCGCGCCCTTGAGGCTCAGGTTGCGGGTGGCCACCGGGGTGACCACGTCGTCTATGGTCACATAGGCCTCGAAGTCGGCGGAAACTCTGGTGCCGCGTCGCTGATCGCTGGTCATGGCGCAATCCTCCTTACTTTGTTCCTACCACATTCCACGGGCGGCTCAAAGAAAAGAAAACGGGCCGGGACGCTTTCGCGACCCGGCCCGGTGCATTTTCATCAATCGGTGACGGCCTAGTCGTATTCCACGGCGCTGAAGCGCATCAGGGTATCCCAGTTGTGGATGGCCTCCACGTAGCGGATGGTCCCGGTCTTGCCGCGCATGACCAGGGAGGAGGTCTCCGCGCCGTGGCCGTGGTAGGTCACGCCCTTCAGGAAGGTGCCGCCGGAGATGCCGGTGGCCGCGAAGAACAGGTCGTCGGACTTGACCAGGTCGGCCACGGTGAGCACCCGGCGGATGTCCATGCCGAACTCGGCCAGGGCGTTCTTTTCCTTCTGCTTCTGGGGGTCGAGCTTGGCGAACATCTCGCCGCCCATGATCCGGATGGCGATGGCCGAGAGCACGCCCTCGGGGGTGCCGCCGGTACCCATCATGACGTCCACCTCGCAGCGCGGGTCAATGGCCATGAGCGAGCCGGTGATGTCGCCGTCGGTATGCAGCTGGATGCGCGCGCCCGCCTCGCGGATCTCGGAGATGAGCTTTTTGTGGCGCGGCTTGTCCAGGACGAAGACCACCAGGTCGTCCACGTCCTTGTCCAGGGCGCGGGCGATGAGTTTCAGGTTGTGGCCGGTGGGGGCTTCGATGTCCACCACGTCCTTGGCGTTGGCCGGGACCACGAGTTTCTGCATGTAGTAGCTCGGGCCCGGGTCGAACATGGCCCCGGCGGGGCAGACGCCGACCACGGAGATGGCGTTGGGGCGGCCGTTGGCCAGCAGGTTGGTGCCCTCCAGCGGGTCCACGGCGATGTCCACCTTGGGGCCGGAGCCCAGGCCGAGCTTTTCGCCGGCGTAGAGCATGGGGGCGTCGTCTTTCTCGCCTTCGCCAATCCTGATCTGCCCCTGGATTTCCAGGGTGTTGAAGCACAGCCGCATGGCGTCCACGGCGGCCTGGTCGGCGGAGATCTTGTCTCCCTTGCCGAGCCAGCGGGCGCAGGCCAGGGCGGCGGCTTCGGTCACTCGGACCAGGTCCAGTGCGAGGTTTTTCTGTGGGGCTTCCATTGGCAACTCCTAGTATTTCTCCCGGATCATCCGGGCGAAGTTCTCCGGCGTGAATCCGTACTTGTCGGACAGGACCTTGCCGGGCGCGCTGGCGCCGAAGTGGTCCACGCCGAGGATGACGCCGTTTATGCCGACATATTTGTGCCAGAGGGTCGTGCGTCCCGCCTCGGCGGCGGCCCGCGCTGTCACTTCGGGCGGCAATACTTCATTTTTATACGATTCGGGCTGATCGTCAAACAGTTTGGCCGACGGCATGGAGACCACGCGGACCTTGCGCTTGAACAGCTTGGCGGTCTCCAGGCACAGGGAGACCTCGGAACCGGAACCCACCAGGATCAGGTCCGGGGTGCCGTCGCAGTCCTTGATCACGTAGCCGCCCTTGCGCGGGCCGGTGAACAGGGACGGGTATTCGGCCGGGTCGAGGACCGGCAGTCCCTGGCGGGTCAGGAAGATGGTCGAGGGCATCTTCTCCTGGGTCAGGGCGATGTCCAGGCAGACCTTGGTTTCGTTGGCGTCCGCCGGGCGCAGGTCGATGAGGTCCGGGATGAGCCTGAGCGAGCTGACGTGCTCGATGGGCTGGTGGGTGGGGCCGTCCTCGCCGACCCAGAAGGAGTCGTGGGTGAAGACGTAGAGCACCGGCAGCTCCTGGAGCGCGGACATGCGGATGGCGTTGCGGCAGTAGTCGGCAAAGGTCAGGAAGGTGGCCCCGAAGGGGAGCAGGCCGCCGTGCAGCTGCATGCCGTTCATGATCGCCGCCATGGGGAACTCGCGCACGCCGAAGGCCAGGTTGCGCGCGCCAAACCCGTCCACGGCGAAGTCGCCGTAGGTGGAGCGGAAGGTGGCGGTCTGGTTGGACGGGTCGAGGTCGGCGGAGCCGCCCACCAGGGTGGGCAGGGAGTCCATGACCGCGTTCAGGCATTTGCCCCAGGCCTGGCGGGTGGCCATGGTCTCGCCGGGGGTGAATTCGGGCCAGTCGATCTTCCGCTCGGACCGGGGCAGGGTCACGTGGCCCCACATCTCGGCAAAGGCGGCGTCCTTGAGCTTCTCGTCCACCATGGCCTGCCAGTCGGCGGCGTTCTTGCGCATGCCGTCGAACCGCGAGCGGTAGGCGGCGACCACGTCCTCGGGGACGTAGAAGTCCTCGGCGGGCAGGCCGAGCTTCTTCTTGGTGGCCGCGATCTCGTCCGCCTTGAGCGGCTCGCCGTGGGTCTTGTGGCTGCCCTCCATGGAGGCGCAACCCTTGGCCATGACGGTGTGGCCGATGATCAGGGTCGGCTTGCCGGTCTCGAGTTGCGCGTCGGTGATCGCCTTGCGGATCTCGTCGTGGTTGTGGCCGTCCACCTCGATGACCTGCCAGCACAGCCCCTCGAACACCTTGCGGTGGTCGGTGCAGTCCGCCTTGCAGGTCGGACCGGCCAGCTGGATCTGGTTGGAATCGTAGTAGACGATCAGTTTGCCAAGGTTCCACAGCCCGGCCAGGGAGGCCGCGCCGAGCGCGATGGGCTCCTGCAGGTCGCCGTCCGAGGCGAGTGCGTAGGTGTAGTGGTCCATGACGTCCGCGCCGAGCTTGTCGCGCAGGTACGCCTCGGCCGAGGCAAAGCCCACGGACATGGCGAAGCCCTGGCCCAGGGGGCCGGTGGTGGCCTCCACGCCCGGGGTCAGGTGGACCTCCGGGTGGCCCGGGGTCAGGGACCCGAACTGGCGGAAATTCTTGATGTCGTCAATGGAGATGAAGCCGTTGAGGTGCAACAGGCTGTAGAGAAGCATGGACTCGTGCCCGGCCGAGAGGATGAACCGGTCGCGGTTGAACCACTGCGGGTCGTCCGGGTTGAAATTCAGGAACTCGGAGAAGAGGATGGTGGCGTAGTCCGACGAGGACATGGCCCCGCCCGGATGCCCGGAGTTGGCCTTGGCCACGCCGTCCATGATCAGCCCCTTGACCACGGCGATGGTCTTGTCCGTCTGTGTCATGTGTCTATACCCTTGGTTGCTGAGGTTATTTGGAGACGGTGTCGATCAGGTCGATGCGCCGCTGGTGCCGGTCGCCCTCGAACTGCGTTTCGAGGAACACCTTGAGGATGTCCAGGGCCACTCCCTGGCCGGTGACGCGCTCGCCCATGCACAGGCAGCGGGCGTCGTTGTGTCCGCGGGCCATGCGGGCCATGAATTCGTTGGTGCACAGGGCCGCCCGGACGCCCATGCGGTTGGCGGTCATGGTCATGCCCTGGCCCGTGCCGCAGATGAGCACGCCGAGCTTGGCGGGGTCGTCCTTGAGCCGTTCGCAGACCTTGGCCGCGTAGACCGGGTAGTCGCAGGAGTCGAGGCAGTCCGGCCCCTGGTCCTCCACGGTATAGCCCCAGTCGGTCAGGGCCTTGATGCACACCTTCTTGAGATTGTAGCCCCCGTGATCGGAGCCGATGACGATGGTCTTGCTCACTGTTCCTCCCCTTGAGATTGAGCGGGGTCCTGGCCCCGTACGCGGCGCATGCGCGCCTCCCGGTCGTTGGCCAGCTCTTCCTTGAGATGGGCGATCTCCTCCCTGAGGAAGGCGATCTGCTTCAGGCAGAGTTCCTTTTCCTCCATCCGGCCCCTGGGGGCCTCCGCGATGCGGCCGAGGATGCCATATTCCCGATCGAGTTCTTTTTCAAGCCTGCCGATCTCGAACCGCCCGGCCAGGGACCGGGTCAGCCACTTGACTTCGGCGAGCCAGGTCTTCAGGCCGAGGACGACCACGTCCATGACCGTTTCGTCGCGGGACTGCGTGCTCATTGCTTTTCCTCGTATACCACGGGGATCTCCCCGGTTTTTTCATCCACGTAGCCGTTGTCCAGGCGGATGGGGGTGACGTCCTCCGGAAGCGCGAGCTCCAGGGATTGCGCGGGCCAGGGGGCCAGCATAAGCTCCAGGGACTTTATGTGCAAGACGCCCTGTTCCCCGTTGTCCAGGGCCAGGGTCAGCTTGTCGGGCAGGGGCGGGACGCCGTTCACCGCGTCCTCGTAACGGTCCATGTCGAAGGTCCAGCCGGTCAAGGCCCGGGTTGTTCCCTCGAACCGCACAGGGCGGCCCCAGCGGTCCAGGACGATGCGCGAGACCGGCCCGCCCTTGAGCGTGAAGGCGAAGTTTTCGCCCGCCTGTCCGGCCTCGGCGTAGCGCCGGGGGGCCAGGCCCGAGAAGTCGCCCGCCAGGGCGGAGGCCAGCACGGACAGGGAAAAGGGGAAGGGCATGCCGAGCCGGGTGGCGCCGAGCACCGCGTTCTTGTGGGCGTAGGCCTTGTTGTCCTCGGGATAGAAGACCAGCAGCCCCTTCTTGTCCTCGCGGATGTGGGCCAGGAGCCGGCCTATGGAGGCGGACACGTCGAGCCGCATGGGCCCGTTGAAGTCGCCCCACAGGGAGACCAGGGTGCGGTTGGTGCGCCGGGCGGGTTTGGTGCGCGAATACTGGAGCGAGGCCTTGACGCGCACGCCCTTGCCGTCCGGGCGGTCGCAATAGTTCTGCCGGAAGGCGGTCCAGGCGTCCCGGGGCGTGGTCAGCACGGTGTCGGGCGGAATCCTGGTGGCGCAGCCGGAGAGGACGGCCAGGAGCAGGGCGGCCGCCATTGCCGCCAGTGCAGGCATCGGTCTGCGGCGGCTCATAACTGCTTCAGCTTCTCCCGGACCTCGTCAGCCTGCGGGGATTGGAACTTCAGGGAGAAGTTGTACCCCTTGCGGGCCTCCTTGACCTTGCCCAGGGCGGCGGCGATGTCGCCGTAGTGCTCCCAGATGGTCGGGTCCTTTTCGACCACGTCCACGGCGTAGCGGATGTACTCCCACGCCTTGGCCAGGTCGTTCTTCTTGAAGTGGACCCAGGCCACGGAGTCGAGGATGTAGCCGTTCTCCGGGTCCAGGGCCGAGGCCTTGGTGACCAGGACCAGGGCGCGGTCCAGCTCTCGGTTCTCCTCGGCCAGGGTGTAGCCCACGTAGTTGAGCGCGTTGGCGTGGTCCGGATGGGCGCGGATGACCGTCTCCATCAGGGCCAGCCCCTCGGGGCGGCGGCCCAGGGCCTCGTAGACCATGGCCAGCTCGTAGGTCAGCTCCGGATCGTTGGGCAGCCGCGCCAGTCCCTGCCTGAGCGAGAGCTCGGCCCCGGACAGGTCGCCCGTCTGCTTCAGCAGTCCGGCCTCCAGGATGTAGAAGATGGAGGCGTCGGGGTAGAGCCGCTTGCCCTCGGCCGCCATGGCCAGGGCCTCGGCGTCCTTGCCCTGGGCGGCCAGGAGCTGCGCCTTGAAGCGCAGGGCGTGGGGATAGAGGCGGTCGGTCTTGTCCACCTGGTCGAGGAAGCCCATGGCCTTGGCCGGGTCATTCTCGCCCTCGTCGGCGATGACCGCCTTGTAGAAATAGTATTCCGCGGGCACCGCACCGCCGGAGGTCAGCATGTCGAGGACCGTTGACCCCTGGGCGAAGAACCCGTCGTTGATGAACATGAGCACCGCGTCGAGGATGAAGGACTTGGTGGGCGGCCCGGACAGGGCCAGGTCAAGCGCCTTGCCGGGGTCGTTCAGCTTCAGGTTCAGGTTGATGAGCCGCAGCCGCGCCTCGGGGAAGGATTCGCTCTGGTCCAGGATGGTGGAGTAGATCTCCTCTGCGGCCACGTAGTCCTTGGCCAGCTCGTACTGGTAGGCCAGCTCGACCATGGCCTCGGTGTACTCCGGGTCGATGGCCACGGCCTTCTTGAGGTTGGCGATGGCCGCCTTGCGCATGCCCAGGTTGCCCTGGACCCTGCCCATGGCATAGAGGGCGTCGGCGGTTCGGTCCTTCTCCGGGATCTGCTTGAGCACGTCCAGGGCCTCGGCGTCCCGGCCAGCGTCCATGAGCATCTGGCCCAGCCGCTCGCGGGCCTCAAGGTCGTCCTGGTGGCGGTCCAGGTAGTTGTCCATGACCGAGATGGCGTCGTCCACCCGGTTGTCGGCCACGTAGGAATTGGCCAGGTACACGGTCAGCATGCGGTTGTCCGGGAACCGCTCCAGCCCCTCCTTGAGGGCGTTCCGGGACTGCCCGGTGCCGTCGGGGTGGTTCCAGAACATGGCCGCCTTGTCCGCATAGAGCTGCGGGGAGGGCGCGGCCGCGATGACGCGGTCCAGGGCCTCCACCGCGCGGGCGTGGAGATCGTTGACCTGCTCCACGGTCAGCTTGCTGCTCTCGCCCTCCTGGATGTGGCGCTGCAACTGGTGGATGAGATCCTGGTAGACCAGGTAGTCGTAGTCCAGCCGGGCCGTTTCGGTCATGGGCGACGCGGGCGGCAGCTCGGGAGTGCCGGTCCGGGCGGCGCAGCCGGTCATGGCGAAGAGCGCCAGCAGCGCGAGAACCGCCAAGGCGGTGTGAGTTTCAACCCTTGAGAAATGTTTCATCCGTTCGTCCCGATGACGTTTCGCAGCCGTTTATTCCTGTTCCAGAACCCAGTCCTTGGAGAAATCCTTGACCCTGTCGGTCAGGTGATCGCGGATCTTGGACAGCAGCCGGGCCTCGATCTGGCGCACGCGCTCCCTGGTGACGCCGTACTCCTCGCCGATTTCGCGCAGGGTCACGGGGTCGTCGGACAGCAGCCGCTGGTCGAGGATGGCCAGTTCCTTGTCGTTCAGCAAGGGGCGGATCTCCCGGATGTTGTCCAGCAGCAGGTCCACGATCTGGCCGTTGGCGATGGATTCCTCCACGCCGGGGGCCAGCGACGGCAGGAAGTCCATCCTGGTGGCGTCGGAGTCCTCGCCCAGCGGGGTGTTCAGCGACATGTCGTTCTTGGACAGCCGCTGGTCCATCTCGTCGATCTCGGCCTCGGTCACGCCGAGCCGCTCGCTCAGCACCTCGGTGGACGGGTCGAAACCCATGGTCTGGAGGCGCTGCCGCTCCTTGTTCAGATTGTAAAAGAGCTTCCGCTGGGTCTGGGTGGTGCCTATCTTGACCATCCGCCAGTTGTCCATGATGTACTTCAGGATGTACGCCTTGATCCAGAACGCCGCGTAGTAGGAGAACTTGATTCCCTTCTCGGGGTCGAACTTGGTCACGGCCTTGAGCAGGCCGACGTTGCCTTCCTGGATGAGGTCGAGTCCGTTCTGCATCCAGCGGCGCTGAAAGTCCATGGCGATCTTGACCACCAGCCGGAGGTGCGAGGACACCAGCTTGAAGGCCGCGTCCTGGTCGTTCTCCTCCTGCACCCGCTTGGCCAGCGCGTACTCCTCTTCGGGTTCGAGCATGGGGAAGCGGGCGATCTCCTTGAGATAGAGCTGGAGCGGGTCCCTAACCCGCACCGCCTTGGACGAGGGCGTGCTCAGGGCCGGAAGCTTGTCCTCCAGCCCGCGTGCCTTGGCCGGAATCCGCGGCGCGTCGTCCTCGGAGTCGTCGTCCGAAGAGCCGTCGAAAACGTCGCCGTCCAGGTCGTCGTCGGCAAAATCATCGTCGAAGTCAGTGTCGTCAAGATCCGTGTCCTCGAAGCCGTCCTCATCATTTTCGAGGATCTCCGGCTCGACCACGGTGGTCGTTTTTTCAGATGTCATTGTGTATGTGCGGATGCGGCGCTCGGGCGCCCGGTTCAATACTTAATATAATAGAGCAAGAAAGCCACACTATAGATTTTATTCGTGCTTATCAATAATTTTCGGGCAACCCCAACTTGTGCAAAACCGTGCGCCCATCCGCGGCGGCTCGCTTGCGGAGGGGGACAAAAGGCTTGATTTCCGGCAGAAGTCAAGCTATATTGAAATATCTTGATATACGAATACGACACGCGCCCGGCAAGCCCGTAAAAGGCGCGCGCCACAGGGAGGATACCAGTGCCCGATTTCAGGTCAATACTCGACGACGACAGAATATACTATTTCGACGGCGGCTACGGCACGCTGCTCCAGGGCAGGGGGTTGCCCGCCGGGCTGTCGCCCGAGCTGTGGGGGCTCAAGGCGCCCGACGTCATCCGGTCCGTGCACCGGGAATATCTGGAGGCCGGGGCGGACATCCTGACCACCAACACCTTCGGCGGCTCGCGGCCCAAGCTCGGCCTGGACGCCGACCCCTACGAGCTGAACAAGGCCATGACCGCCATTGCCCGCGAAGTGGCCGGGGACAAGGCCTTTGTCGCCGCCTCCATCGGGCCCACCGGGCATTTCGTCAAACCGCTGGGCGACATGACCTTCCGCGAGCTGGTGGACATCTACAAGGAGCAGATCCGCGGCTGCGTGGACGGCGGGGCCGACCTGATCCTGGGCGAGACCCATTTCGACCTGGCCGAGGCCAAGGCCGTGGTCGTCGCCGCGCGCATGGTCTGCGACCTGCCCGTGGCCGTCTCCATGACCTTCGAGGGCGCGGCCTCCCTGACCGGCACCTCGCCCCTGACCTTCGTGGACACCATGCAGAACATGGGCGTGGAGCTGATCGGCACCAACTGTTCCGCCGGGCCGGAGCAGATGCGCGACACCCTGCGCTCCTGGGCCTCCCGCCTGTCCACCCCGACCTTTGCCGAGGCCAACGCGGGGCTGCCGGAGCTGGACGAGAACGGCAACACCGCCTTCCGGCTGGCCCCCGAGTCCTTTGCCGAGCAGGCCGCGACCTTCGCGGAGCTCGGCGCGAAATTCATCGGCGGCTGCTGCGGCACCACCCCGGACCACATCCGCGCCCTGCGCGCCAAGGTCGGCGACGCGCGCTGGAACCGCCCCAACAAGACGGACAACGCCCAGCTGGTCCTGACCTCCCGCGCGGTCTCCGTGCCCGTGGGCTTCGACCACCCCGGCGTGATCATCGGCGAGCGCATCAACCCCACGGGCAAGAAACAGCTCACCGCCGAGCTGCAGGACTCGGTCTTCACCGAGGCCCAGCGGCTGGCCGCCGAACAGGTGGAGCTGGGCGCGCCGGTGCTCGACGTCAACGTGGGCGCGCCCCTGGTGGACGAGGTCGCGCTGCTGCCGGAGCTGATCACCTCCCTGCTGGGGCGGGTGACCACGCCGCTGTCCATCGACTCCAACGATCCGGCCGCGGTGGAGGCCGGGCTGTGGGCCTATCCCGGCTCGCCGCTGGTCAACTCCATCTCCGGCGAACCGGGCAAGATGGAGACCCTCGGCCCGCTGTGCAAACTGTTCGGCGCGCCGTTCATCCTGCTGCCCATCGTGGGCCGCAAGCTCCCGGTCACCGCCGCCGAGCGGTTGGAGGTCATCGAGGGACTGCTCAAGCAGGCGGACGAGCTGGGCATCCCGCGCCGCCTGATCATGGTCGACGCCCTGGCCCTGACCGTCTCGTCCAAGCCCGAGGCCGCCCGCCATTCCCTGGAAGTCATGCGCCAGTGCCGCGACCGCTGGGGGCTGCCCACTACCATCGGGCTGTCCAACATCTCCTTCGGCCTGCCCGCGCGCGAGCTGCTGAACTCCACCTTCCTCTCCCTGTCCATGGCGTCCGGGCTGTGTTCGTTCATCAGCAACCCCAACTCGGCGCGCATCCAGGAGACCCTGCACGCCGCCGAGGTCCTGCTGGGCCGCGACCCGCAGGCCGCCCGGTACATCGACAAGTTCTCCGGCTGGACCGGGGGCGGCGGGGTCCAGGCCGCGTCCACCCAGGCCGCGCCGTCCGGGACCGCGCCCATGCCGCCGGTGCAGGCCGCCGTGGTCAAGGGCGACAAGGACAACGTGGTCGGGCTGGTGGAGGCCGAGCTGGCCGGAGGCATGTCCGCCATGGAGATCGTCAACGACCTGCTCATCCCCGGCATCCTGGTGGTGGGCGACAAGTACGAGACCAAGGAATACTTCCTGCCCCAGCTGCTGCAGTCCGCCGAGACCATGCAGACCGCCTTCGCGCGGCTCAAGCCGCTGCTGGAGGAGGACGGCGCGGCCGGAAACCGGCCCGTGGTGGTTATGGCCACCGTGGAGGGCGACATCCACGACATCGGCAAGAACATCGTCTGCCTGATGCTCAAGAACTACGGGTTCGAGGTGGTGGACCTGGGCAAGGACGTGCCTGCCGCGAAGATCGTGGACGCCGCCGCCGAGCACAACGCCTCGGTCATCGGCCTGTCCGCGCTCATGACCACGACCATGGTCCGCATGGAGGACACCGTGCGGCTGGTGGCCGAACGCGGGCTGCCCGCCAAGGTCATCATCGGCGGGGCCGTGGTCACCGAAAAGTTCTGCAACGCCATCGGCGCGCACGGCTGGTCCACGGACGCCGTGGCCGCGGTCAAGCTCGCCCAGCGTCTGACGCAGTAAAAAACCGGGGGACGGGGAGGGAGCCCTTCCACTGGATGCTCCTTCCCCGTCCCCCGGATTCTCTCTTCCTTCCCGAACTATTCCCGCAGGGTCCCCCCCGTTCACCGGATCGTCGAGACAGTCCCCGTACCAGTCCGGGTCGCCGCCTTTCTCCCCGATGGGGTCGGGCGCGGTCTATCTGCCGGTCTTGACGTCGTAGTGATTCGGGCCGTCCATGGCCTTCACCCCTTCGGGGCGTTGCGGAAAGACCGCAACGTCATCGCTGCTGTCGTTGGCTCTAAGACCCAGGGGACTCGGCCTAAGAGCTAATGCCAAATCCGCTGTCCTGCGGATTTGTCCCGCCAGCCGAAGCGGACGAAATCGAGCCACTGGGATGCCTCCGGCGGCCAGGGGGGAAATCGCTTGAGAGAGGTTTCCCCCCTGGCCCCCCCCCAGATCTTTTTGGGTGCCTTCGGCGGGTCCGTGCGGACGCGGTTTGACATGGGAGCGGGTTGCCCCTTTCCGGCACGACGCATGACTTGCCCTTGCTTTGGTTTTCTCCAACACCCCGGTTTGTCGAGGAATGTCGCCTGAAAGCGGGCGACAGGCATGAAAAATCAACTTGACAGGAAGGCGGAATTGACCGCTTTTGGAGGCCGCCGCCGGTTCCGGCGACTTTTATTTGCCGGGCAAGTCTGCTATTCTGCCCGAAACTCGTCCAAGAGGTATGTATTATGATAAAAATGTGGCGCATTTTCGCCCTGGCGATATTCGTTCTGGTCATGGGGGCCTGTTCCGGCGAGTCCGGGACCGCGCCCGAAAAGTCCGGGGCCGCTTCCGCCGAAACCTCGGCCGCCCCGTCCCACGCCCCTGCGCAGGACGGTATCCCGTTCCTCGACGAGGCCGGGCTGGACAAATACCTGAAGGATAATGCGGGCCGTCCGACCATGCTCTTTTTCTGGGCCACCTGGTGCCCCTCCTGCAAGCAGGAGATTCCCGAGCTGGTCGCCCTCCAGGAGAGCCACGGCGACAAGGTGAACATCATCGCCCTGTCCGTGGACGAGAACCGCGAGGCCCTGGAGAAGTACCTGGAGAAGAAGCCCATGGACCTGCCCGTGTACTGGGGCGACCAGAACCTGGCGCGCAAGTTCCGGGTGGAGGCCATCCCCACCCTGGTCATCTTCGACAAGACCGGAAAGCAGATCTTCGGCCAGGCCGGGGTCTACCCCCACTCCATGCTCGGCGCCATGGCCGACAAACTGAACCAGTAGCCGCCATGATACGCAAAGCCCGCATAGGGGACGTCAAGGCCATCCACGGCCTGCTCATGCTCACGGACCAGCACGACGGCCTGGTCCTGCCCCGTTCCGTCAGCCAGCTCTACTCCCACCTGCGCGACTTCGTGGTCGCCCTGGACGACTCCGGCAAGGTCATCGGCTGCTGCGCCCTGAACATCATCTGGGACAACCTGGCCGAAATCCGCTCCCTGGTCGTCGAGTCCTCGCACCGGGGCAGGAACCTCGGCCGCAAGCTGGTCGAGACCTGCCTGAGCGAGGCCGTGACTTTGGGCATATACAAGGTGTATACCCTGACCGAGGTCCCCAAGTTCTTCGCCAGGGTCGGGTTCGTGGAAGAGGAGATGGAGAATCTCAACCAGAAGATCTTCATCGACTGTCTCAACTGCCCCAGATTCCCCGACCACTGCAACGAAGTGGCCATGATCATCAACCTGTAACCCCGAAGCAAGATGGCTCATAAACTCACACCGTTCATCACCGCCGAACAGATATCCGACCGCGTCCGGGAACTGGGCCGGGAAATCACCGAGTCCTATGCGGGCGACGGCCCCCTGGTCTGCATCTGCGTGCTCAAGGGCGCGTTCCTCTTCTACGCGGACATCATCCGCAAGATCGGCCGCGAGATCGAGGTCGATTTCGTCCGCCTGGCCAGCTACGGCACGGCCACGGCCCGCTCCGAGGACATCGTCTTCTCCAAGGACCTCGAAATTTCCATCGAGGGCAAGGACGTCCTGGTCATCGAAGATATCGTGGACACCGGCCACTCCATGGACTTCCTGCTCCACGTGCTCCGGCGCAGAAATCCAAAGAGTTTGAAAATTTGTGCACTTATTGATAAGCATGAGCGACGGGAACAGGACGTGACCGTGGATTTCGCCGGGTTCAAGCTGAGCGACGGGTTCATAGTCGGCTACGGCCTGGACTATGCCGAGCGGTACAGGGAGCTGGACGGCATCTATGAGCTGTCCAACGAATCTTAGAGCCAACCAACCGGAATTTCTGGAGATCAAGATATGATCGTCACCTGCCCGAATTGCGAGACCAGCTACAATCTGCCGGATGAAAAGATCCCGGCGGGGGGTGCCAAGGTCAAGTGTTCCAAGTGCGCGCACGTGTTCAAGGCCGAACTGCCTCCGGCGACCCCGGAGGAGGAGGTCGAGGCGCTCCTCGAAGACGAGAGCACCGACATGGACACCCGGGCGGGGGACGAATTCGACGAGACCTTCGAGGATGTGGCCGCCGCAGGCGTCGGCGGCGAGACCGCCGAGGACGCCGTTGCCGAGGAGCCCGCGGAACCCCCGGTTCCCGATCCGGCCGACGAGGTCGTGGAGGAGATGCCGGACATGGACGACCTCTTCGACGAGAGCGAAGAGGCGCCCGAACCCGAGGAGGGCCCGCGCGCCGGGGCCGCTCCCCAGGCAGGGGACGAGGCCGAGGAAGACCTGTTCGCCGACCTCGGAAGCGACGGGGACGAGCCGGGCGAAAACCTGTTCGCCGACAGCGGCGACGAGGACGACGGCGATCTCTTCGAGGACAGCGATGACGCCGAGGCGGACGATGTCGACTCGATCTTCGCGGACGACGAAAGGGCCGAGTCCGGCCTGGGCGGCACCCTGGAGCTGGACGAAGAACCGGCCAAGGGCGGACGCAAGCCCCTGGGTTGCCTGATCATCCTGCTCGTCCTGGCGGTGGCCGTGGGCGCGGCGGTGTATTTCAAGGCGTGGACCTACGCGGGCATCGACCTGGGCGACATGCTCAAGAACGTGCCGTTCGTGGGCCAGCTCTTCATGGAGGAGACCGGCGGGGCCGACGAGGCCGCTCCGGGCGAATCCCCGGCCGAGCGGGTGCGCAAGATCGAGCTGAAGAACGTCAAGCAGTACTACGTGGCCAACGAGAAGACGGGCAACCTGTTCGTGGTCGAGGGCAAGGCGGTGAACAAGTTCTCCAAGCCCAAGGAGCGGATCAAGGTCGAGGTCATCCTCTACGACGAGGCCAACAACGTGCTGACCTCCCAGTCCTTCCTGTGCGGCAACGTGCTCTCGCAGTTCCAGCTGCAGGTCCAGACCGAGAAGGAGATCACCGACGGCCTGGCCTCGGACGTGGGCATCCTGTCCAACAACACCTTCATCCGGCCCGGCTCGTCCACCCCGTTCATGGCCGTGTTCTTCCAGCCCCCGGCAGGGGTCAAGGAGTTCATGGTCAAGGTCGTGGACGTGGGCGACCCGGAATAGGGGACTCGCGGCCCGGTTGCATGGAATTCCGGCGGGTGGATGGCGGCATCCACCCGCTTTTTTCGGGCGGACGGTATAAAAAAGGGATATTTTTCACATGATGGCTTATTTTTCGGTCTAACCCCCCGGAACCAGTGGATTTGCGGGCGGCGTTAAAATGACGGAAAAGAGCCGGTGTCAGGGAAAAATGCATTGACGGGAATTGGCGGCCTGTGCTACTTCTCCTCCACTTGTGAAGGAATGCACGAAATGCCGTTTGCCTGGTGCAAAACGAATCGATGTGCGTGATAACCGGATTCACAAGGTGCGAACATGCTCTTTTCAAAAGACGATCGGTGGGTAACAATCACCCAGTTGGGTGGCACCGCGGGAACGATGGGACTGCACATCGTGTCCGCCACCGTCGTCGGGCTGACCTTCGGGTATTTCCTGGACGAGTACTTCGGAACCAGGCCCTGGCTGATCATGATCTTCTTCTTTCTGGGGGTCATAGCCGGGTTCAAGATGGTCTTCGAGGATTTCAGGCGGCTGCAAAGGCGTGAAGAAGCAAAACGGAACGGTTCTTTGAAACAGGATGGAGAAAAGGGTGCTGGGCGCGATGAACCAAAGGCTTGAGCGGCTGCTCGTCAGGAGCGGTTTCACCAAGCCGGACGTGCGCATTGTCGTCCGCAACCAGATCTATGTGTCGCTGGGGACCTCTCTAGTGATCATGCTGGTAACATCTTTTTCCCAGTGGTCTCTGGCCTATCTGGCCGGGGCGGTCATCGCCCTCGTCAACTTCTGGACGCTCGCCCGCGTCACCCAGTCGTTGGTATACGACCAGAAACGGGGACCATTTTTGCTGTTTGTTATATTCATGGGAAAAATGACTCTGAGCGGGCTGGCCCTCTGGTGGTTGATCGGAGTCGAACGTGTTCCCCACTGGGGGTTGATTACGGGTCTGGGAACCGTGGTGGTCAACATCACCGCTACCGGCCTGAGTCAGCTGGGGAAGAAATAGCCGAGCTGCTGTAAGGAGGCTTTAATATGGGTTTTTCGGGCGGTTTGCCGCATCCTCTCTTGTACATGGACATGCTGAAAAGCATCGGTCACTGGGGCGCCAGCGTTGAGCACGCTCTGGGCGTGGACAGCATCAACCACGTTCTCTACATGTGGCTGGTGATGCTCATCATCCTGTCTCTGGGCCTCATGGTCCGCAGCCGCCTTCAGCTGGTTCCCGGCGGCCTCCAGAATGTTTTCGAAACCATCATCGGCGGTCTTGAGGACTTCGTCGTCGCCAACCTCGGCGAGGAAGGACGTCAGTTCATGCCGCTGCTGATCACCATCTTCATCTTCATCCTGGGCATGAACTGGATCGGTCTCGTTCCGGGTTGCGACGCCCCGACCGCGAACATCAACACGCCGGCGGCCATGGCCATCATCGTGTTCTGTTTCTACCAGTTCGTGGGCATGAAGAAATGGGGATTCGGGTACATCAAGCACTTCATGGGCCCGGTCGGCTTCCTGGCCCCGCTCATGCTCATCCTTGAGCCCATCTCTCACCTTGCTCGTCCGCTCAGCCTGACGCTTCGTCTCTTCGGCAACATCCGCGGCGAGGAAATCGTTCTGATCCTGATGTTCTTCCTGGCGCCGATCCTCGGCTCCCTGCCGATGTACTTCCTGTTCGTCCTGGCGAAGACCATTCAGGCCTTCATCTTCTTCATGCTGACCATGCTGTACCTGCAGGGCGCAGTCGAGCACGCTCACTAGAAGAAGGCTGATCAACTTTGGGGAAATGGTCCTTGGACCACAACAATATTACGAATCCGTTTGGAGGAGTTACAATGAAAATCGCTAAGATTCTGTTCACCACCCTGGCTATGGTTCTGGTTGCTTCCGTCGCTTTCGCTTCCGAAGGTGCCGACCCCGTCATGTCCGCCAAAGCCTACGCCACCGCCATCGGCATGGGCATCGCCGCCGGCCTGTGCGGTATCGGTCAGGGCATGGGCGTGAAGGGCGCCTGCGAAGGCATCGCCCGCAACCCCGAAGCCGGTGGCCAGCTGTCCACCACCCTGATCCTGGGCCTGGCCTTCATCGAGTCCCTGGCCATTTACGCCCTGGTCGTCAACCTGATCCTGCTCTTCGTCGTCTAGTTTCAGACCGTCGAAATGCTTTTGAAGGGGAGGCTTCGGCCTCCCTTTTTCAGCCTCTTTCATGTTAAGATTTTCACATGGCTAGGCCGCTCTTGACCCGAAAGAGACCCGAGATATGAAAAGCGAACACATTCCAAAAGCCACCATCGGCAGGCTCGCCGTGTACATCCAGGTTCTGGAGAATCTGCTGCGCGACGGCAACGAAGTCATCTCCTCCGAGAGGCTGGCCCGCGCCTGCTCGGTGAACTCTTCTCAGATCCGCAAGGATCTGGCGTATTTTGGCGAGTTCGGCGTCCGGGGCGTGGGGTACTACGTCCAGGAGCTGATCACCTCCATCAAGCAGTCGCTCGGCATCGACCGGCTGTGGAAATGCGCGCTCATCGGCGTGGGCAACATGGGCAGCGCGCTGCTCAGGCACCACGACTTCGAGAAGCGCGGGTTCAAGATCTGCGCGGCGTTCGACTGCGACCCGGACAAGATCGGGTTGGAGTTCGAGGGCATGGAGATCGTCTGCCCCACGCATTTGAAGGAGCAGGCCCCGGAGCTGAACCTGGAGATCGGGATTATCGCCACGCCGCCGGACAGGGCGCAGCGGGCGGCCAATCACCTTGTCGAGGCGAACATCCGGGGGATTATCAATTTCGCGCCTTCGCGGATCAATGTGCCGAAGCATATTCCCGTTGAGTACGTGGACTTTTTCGACCATTTGTACTCGATCGCGTTTCAGATCACGTTGGGGAATGATTAGGGATTGGTGTTGGCTGAAATTTTTAAAGATGCCCGCTCCGGAGAACGGAGCGGGCATCTTTTTTTGTTGTAGCGGAAGGGAAGAGAGAGGCACGAAGAAGTGAGTGAGAGCCGTCGCTGGCGCTCCTCCATGTTTTTTTGGAGCCCTCCCGGCGGGGTTCTTTCTTTTCCGGGCGAAAAGAAAGAACCAAAGAAACGCCGGGGGGGTGCATCCCCGTCCGGAGTTTGGCCGCTGAGAATCCGATCCGCTCGGGGCGGCTCCATCTGATGAAAAGTAACGTGCGAGCCTCCACGGGAACGCCCCTTTTATGGAATACCGAGGTGTCACGGGAGCGGAGCCGCCGCCCCTTCGCGGTCGGCTTCTAGGCGTCCAGAACAGGGCTCGCTCCGTGCTGCTTGACGGGACGCAGGGCGAAAGAAGCGGGGCCTCCTGACGAGACTTGGGAGAATGAGAGCCACTGTTTGAGGCGTTGCCTCAAAGACGCTCCCGACGAGGGCATTGAGACCCGGATTGGGGGCAGGAAAGCACTGTTTGAGGCTGACGCCTCAAAGGTGTTCCAGGAGTGCCTTTGAGTTGAGAATCGCTGTTCAGAACTGACTGCTAAAAGGCGCTTTATGAGTAAGCTGAACTATACCCGTCCCCGCGAAGCGGCGCCAAAGAGTTTCGGAGGGGGAGATGGGGATGGGGGTCCAGGGGGAAGGGGAAGAGGGGGAAGCCCTTTGCAAAGGGTTCCCCCTCTTCCCCTTCCCCCTGGCCGCCGGAGGCTCTTTACGCCTTGAAGCGGTAGCCGACGCCTCGGATGGTTTCGATCCAGGCGGCGTAGGGGCCGAGTTTCTGGCGCAGGCGGCGGACATGGGTGTCCACGGTTCGGGAGTAGCCTTCGAAGTGGGTATCCCAGACGGTGTCGAGGAGGTTGTCCCGGGTCTGGACCTTGCCCGCGCCGGAGACGAGCACGGTGAGGAGCTTGAACTCGGTGGCGGTGAGGGCGGTCTCCTCGTTGTCGATGGTGATTTGGTGCGCCTCGAAGTCGATGCGCAGCCCTTCGCGTTCCCAGAGTTTGGGGGCGTTGGGTTCGGGTGCGCCGTAACGGCGGAGGATGGCCTTGATGCGCAGGATCAGTTCGCGCGGGGAGAACGGTTTGACCACGTAGTCGTCCGCGCCGAGTTCCAGGCCGACGATCTTGTCCACTTCCTCGCCCTTGGCGGTGAGCATGACCACCGGGATGCGGGCGGTGCCGGGATCGCCTTTGAGCTGGCGGCAGACCTCCAGGCCGTCGGTGCCGGGCATCATGAGGTCGAGGAGGATGATGTCGGGCTTGAAGGCGTGGGCGAGATTGAGGCCGAGCTGGCCGTCCTCTGCGGCGGCGACGTCGAACCCGGCGGCGGTGAGATTGTATTTCAGCAGTTCACGCGTGTCTCTGTGGTCTTCGACCACCAGGATTTTCTGGGCTGACACTGTACGCTCCTTATGAGTGAGGTTGGGACTGCTATACCCCATGTCTGTAACATTGAGTGTTACATGTGAGCGACAATTTCGCAACACGACGGCTTCGGCGATCTGCGGGGGGGCGTCATCGGTCCGGTCTCATGGGCGAGGATAACGCTTTGAATTTATGCGTCAACATTCTGCATCTGATGCATAAAGAGTCTGGCCCGGGCTGCCGATAGTATAGGCAGCGGCAGACGACAACCCCGACCTTGGAGCCAAGAAGTCATGTATTACCACGGATTCGACAAGAAGTTCCCCTCCGGCAGCAAATACTGGACGATGTACGACGACCAGCTCATCGGCATGCTCTTTTCCAAGATCGTGAACAAGACGGTCAGCGTGGAGCAGTCCGGGGCCGACGCCGAGGAGATGGTGGACGAAATGGTCCAGAACCTGTTCGACCTCTGTTTCTACATCAACAAGGATTTTCACGACTGCTGAGCCGTCGTTCGATCACATATCCATTTTGCGGAAGGCCCGGATTGTCCGGGCCTTTTCGTGTTTCAGGGAGAGGGCTTATCATTGACTCGCCGGTCGGTTTTGGGCAAGGATGCCAATAACCGGAAAAGTTTTCGTTCTTTTATAAGGATCGGCATCATGCGAATACAGTCCAAGTTCACCCTCAGCCACCTCATCGTCGGGCTCCTCAGCTGTGTGCTGGCCGGGGGCGTCGCCTACCAGCTCATCAAGGGCGAATACGAGACGCGCTCCCTGCGCAGGGGCTACGATGCTTTCAAGACCGAGCTGGCCGGATACGTGCTCGCGCACGGTTCCCTGAACAACGCCCTGGCGACCGAGCCGTTCGAGGAATACGTCGAACGCATGCGGACGGCCGGCACGCTGCCCGCCCTGGCGACGGACGCCCCGGCCTACAGGTTCCTGGGGCTGGACGGAAAGGGCGTGGTGGTCTTCCCGGCGGGCGGCTACAAGATCGGAGACGTGTTGCCCGAGGAGGTCCTGGCCGCGTCCGAGCCGGTGCGTACCGCAAACGGCATCGAGGCCTACGCCGTGCCCATCGGGGACGAGATTCTGGGCCGGGGGGACGGCGGGCTCATGTCCGTGGTGACCGGGAGCCTGGCCTGGGGCGCGTTGGCGGCCGTGGCGGCCTCGTTGCTGCTGGCGGTGGGACTGGGCCGGGGCATGACCGTCCGGCTGCGCGACCTGGCGAACGCGGTCCGGGCCATGCGCCGCAGCCCGGAAGAGCTGTTTCAGATGGAAGTGGTTCCGGGTGACGAGACCGGCGACCTGGCCGAGGCGTACAACGCCATGAGCCGCGAGCTGGCCCAGGCCAGGGTGGACGTGCGCGAGCTGTCCGTCCGCGACCCGCTGACCGGACTGTACAACCGGCGTGCCTTCGAGGAACAGGCGTCCACTTTCTTCGAGAGCTGCAAGCGGTACGGACAGTCCATGTCGGTGATGATGGGCGACCTCGACCATTTCCGGGTTCTCAATGAGACATTTTCCCACGAGGTGGGCGATCTCGTCCTGGAGCAGGTCGCCAAGCTCATTCTGGAGAACTCGCGCAAGAGCGACGTGGTGGCGCGGTACGGCGGCGAGGAGTTCGTGGTCCTGTACACCAACACCTCGCGCGACAAGGCGGCCATCGCCTGCGAAAACATCCGCAGGGCGGTGGAATCCTTCGACTGGGAGCAGTACCATCCGGGACTGGCCGTGACCATTTCCATCGGGCTGGCGGACAATACGGACCTGAGCAGCACCGGTTCCATGCTGACCCGGGCGGACCAGTACCTGTCCGCGGCCAAGGCGGGCGGCCGCAACCGGCTGGCCGGAGCGGAGTAGCCCGCTATCCCTCCAGGCAGATATTCACGGCCCTGATAACGTCGTCCACGTCCTTGTCCGTCAGCTTGGCGGACAGGGGCAGACTGATGGTCTCGCGGCCGAGCGCCACGGCGTGCGGCGTGTCTTCGAGCTTCCAGCCGTACCGCTCCCGGTAGTAGGGATGCTCTGGGACGGCCAGGTAGTGGACGCCCGCGCCGATCCCTTCCCTGGTCAGCCGGACCAGGAACTGGTCGCGATCGATGCCGCAGGCCACGGGGTCGACCATCAGGGTGTAGAGGTGCCGCGC
The DNA here is from genome assembly GCF_001563225.1 of Pseudodesulfovibrio indicus. Classification (NCBI taxonomy): domain Bacteria; kingdom Pseudomonadati; phylum Thermodesulfobacteriota; class Desulfovibrionia; order Desulfovibrionales; family Desulfovibrionaceae; genus Pseudodesulfovibrio; species Pseudodesulfovibrio indicus. The sequence continues at coordinate 335,190 of NZ_CP014206.1, read as the reverse complement.
GTGGCGGGTGCCGGGTTCCTCCGGGGCCGGGGTGCCCACCGGCAGGGGCCGGAACGCCTCCTGGTACCGGTCCCAGATCTCGCAGCGGCGCACGAAATATTCCTCGATCCGCTTCAACTGATGGATGCCGATGGCGGCCTGAATGTCCATCATGTTGTATTTGAACCCGGCGTGGACCACCTGGTAATGCTTGTATCCCTCGTCCGAGAACCGCTTCCAGGCGTCGGCGGACATGCCGTGCAGACCGAGCACCTTGACGTCGCGGATGGCCTCCTCGTCGCGGGCGATGACCATGCCGCCCTCGCCGGTGCAGACGTTCTTGGTGACGTAGAAGGAGAAGCAGCCGAAGTCGCCGAAGGTCCCGGCGTGTTGTCCCTTCCAGGTGGTCTCGATGGCGTGTGCGCAGTCCTCCACGACCTTCAGGCCGTGTTCGTCGGCCAGGGCCATCAAGCGGTCCATGTCGCAGGAGCGCCCGGCGAAGTGTACGGGCAGGATCGCCTTGGTGCGCGGGGTGATCTTCTCGCGGACGCGGTCCGGGTCGATGTTCTGGGTCACGGGGTCCACGTCGGCCAGCACGGGCGTGCCTCCGGCGTGGATGATGGCGTTGACCGAGGCGCAGAACGTCAGCGGGGTGGTGATGACCTCGTCGCCGGGCTTGAGGCCGAGCGCCACCAGCGAGAGGTGCAGGGCCGCGGTGCAGGAGTTGCAGGCCGCGGCGTGGGACGCGCCCACGTAGGCGGAGAAGTCCTTCTCGAACCGGGCCACCTTGGGGCCGGTGCCGAGCCAGCCGGACTTCATGGAGGCCACGACCTCGTCTATCTCGTCCTGCTCGATGCGGGGAGCGCCGAAAACCAGAAAATTATCCTTGGTACGAACGGGCATGTTCGCGTTCTCCTTTTACGGGTTGAGTGAGGCGAGGTTTAGCAGATAATGTGCGGGCGGTAAACGTTGACCGCGCGTTCCCCGGCGGCTATCGAATACGGACCGGACCCAAACCAGACAAGGGGATTTCGTGGATATAGCTCTCATCCTCATGGCGCTCGTCCCGTCCGCCGTCCTGCTGTGGCTGTTCGTTTCGAGCGACAAGTATCCCGAACCGGCAGGGGCGCTGATCTCCTCGTTCCTGCTCGGCGTGCTCATCGTCCTGTGCATCTACCTGGTGTACCCCTTCTTGTCCCTGGTGGAGTCCGCGCTGCCGCCCGACAATCCCTACCTGCTCGGCCTGGGCCACGCCCTGCTCATGGCCGCCATCCCGGAGGAATGCTTCAAGCTGATCGTCCTCCGGCGGTACTGCGTCAACCTCCGGGCGTTCGACGAGCCCATGGACGGCATCGTCTACGGCGTGACCGTGTCGCTGGGCTTCGCCACGGCCGAGAACCTGCTCTTCGTCATGGAGGGGGGCATGGGCGTGGCCGTTGGCCGTGCCTTCCTGGCCGTGCCGTGCCACGCCCTGGTCGGGGCGATCATGGGTTACTACGTGGGCCGGGCCGCCTTTGCCCGCAAGGAGCGCACCGCGCTGTACCTCAAGGCGCTCCTGCTGCCCATCCTGTTCCACGCGCTGTATGATTTCCCGCCCATGAGCTTCCGCATGGCCGAGCGCATCGGCACGGCCATCCCCGGCCCCACGGCCATCGGCCTGAACGTGCTCTTCGGCGCGGTGATCTTCGTCATGGTTCGCTACGTGGCCTCCATCACCCGGCGGATGAAGGCCCAGCAGCGCGAAGGCAAGTCGCCGGGGTTCGGGTTCAGCCGGGTCATGGCGGCCCGCGTGCGCGTGGACCACGAGCTGCGGCGCAGCCGGCTCAAGCGGTGGATGAAGGCGTACCGGGAGGAGTCCGGCCCCATGGATCTGCTCTTTGCCGCGCTCTGCCTGATGGGCGTGTTCTGCGCCCTGGCGGGTGCGGCCCGCATGGGGTCGCCGGGCGATCCCCTGTCGCGGCTTTCCCTGGCCGCCGCCGTGTTCTTTTTCGTCTACGGCATCGGGTTCGCGGCCCGGGGCATGGGCAAGCTCACCGCCCGGATGGTCCGCGAGCGCAAGGGGACCGACGGCTCCCGCTGATCTTCCGTCCGGGATCGTCCCCGGACCGGCCCATGACAATCGGGTGACGCGGCCGGGCGCGGGTTGCGCTTTGGCACGGCATTGGCTATATAGCCTGCCCCGGCCCAATCCCGGACCGGTGAAAGACATCTGATACGAGGTACCGCAAGTGATCAGACCAGATTTCGAAAAGATGAACGGGCTGGTGCCCGCCATCGCCCAGGACGCCGAGACCGGCGAAGTCCTGATGATGGCCTACATGAACGAAGAGTCATGGGAAAAGACCCTTGAGACCGGCGAGGTCCATTATTGGAGCCGCAGCCGACAGGAGTTATGGCATAAGGGCGGTACCTCGGGCCATACTCAGAAGGTGAAGTCCATCCGCATTGACTGCGACGACGACACCTTGGTACTTCTGATCGAGCAGATCGGCGGCGCGGCCTGCCACAAGGGCTACCGCTCCTGCTTCTACCGCGAACTCAAGGATGGCGCGGTGAGCGAATGCTCCCCGTACGTCTTCGACCCCAAAGAGGTTTACAAGAAATGAGCGAACAATTCCTCAGACTCGGCGTTCCCAAAGGCTCCCTCCAGGATGCGACCATCAAACTGTTCGAGAAGGCCGGCTGGAAGATCAAGCTGCACGAGCGCAACTACTTCCCCGACATCGACGACGACCGCATCAAGTGCTCCCTGGCCCGCGCCCAGGAGATGTCCATGTACGTCGAGAACGGCACCTTCGATGTCGGCCTGACCGGCATGGACTGGATTCGCGAGAACAAGTCCGACGTCGTGGTCGTGGATGACCTGATCTACTCCAAGGTCTCCAACCGCAAGGCCCGCTGGGTGCTCTGCGTGCGCGGCGATTCCCCGTACAAGCGGCCCGAGGACCTGCACGGCAAGAAGATCTCCACCGAGCTCATGGGCTTCACCAAGGAATACTTCTCCTCCCAGGGCATCGACGTGGACGTTTCCTTTTCCTGGGGCACCACCGAGGCCAAGGTGGTCGAGGGGCTGTGCGACGGCATTGTCGAGATCACCGAGACCGGCACGACCATCAAGGCCAACGGGCTTCGGATCATCGCCGAGCTGATGCAGACCAACACTCAGATCATCGCCAACAAGGACGCCTGGGCCGACCCCAAGAAGCGCCAGCTCATCGAGGAGATCAACATGCTCCTGCAGGGCGCGCTGCGCGCGGGCAAGATGGTCGGGCTGAAAATGAACCTGCCCAAGGACAAGCTCAAGGAGCTGAACGGCACCCTACCCAGCCTGAATTCCCCCACCGTGGCCGAGCTCCAGGACCCCAACTGGTTGTCCGTGGAAGTAATGGTCGAGGAGAAGATCGTCCGCGAGCTGATCCCGAGATTGGTCAGCTTCGGTGCCGAGGGCATCATCGAATATCCGCTGAACAAGGTCATCTAGTCCGGCGGTCACGAAAGCAAGAACAAGGCGCGGTCCCGAGGGGCCGCGCCTTTTTTTGTCGTGGGAAGGAGGAGGGGGGAGGAGGGAGGAGCGCGGTGGGTTTGGGCCGCGCGTTCGCGTCTGGTGTACCTCTGTCGCGATGAGTCGTTTTGCGCTTTTACAGCGCCTTACTTTTTGGCTTGCGCCCCAAAAAGTAAGCAAAAAGTGCGCTTGCGGTGTGGCGGCGCGGAAACAGTGGCCAAGAGCCTGTAAGCGCCTTTCGCTGCCCTGACGGCATTGTCTGCCGAGGCAGACTCAGTCGGGCTGCGCTTCGGCGCTTGAAACAGGCTCTAGGCCCCGGTTTCCGAATGACCGCTCTTCGGGCCGGGATTGTCCGAGCGTGAGGGGATGGAGGAAGAGGGAGGAGCGCGGGAGAATTGGCCGCGCGTCCGCGTCTGATGTACCCCTGTTGCGAGAAGCCGTTTTGCGCTTTTACAGCGCCTTACTTTTTGGCTGGCGCCCCAAAAAGTAAGCAAAAAGTGCGCTTGCGGTGCGGCGGCGCGAAAACAGTGGCCAAGAGCCTGTAAGCGCCTTTCGCTGCCCTGACGGCATTGTCTGCCGAGGCAGACTCAGTCGGGCTGCGCTTCGGCGCTTGAAACAGGCTCTAGGCCCCGGTTTCCGAATGACCGCTCTTCGGACGAGGACCGTCCGAGCGTGGGAGGGATGGCGGAAGGGGGGGGCGCGGAGAGGTTGTGGGTTTGGTGGGAGTACGTACAGAAGCCTTTTGGGATTGTGGGAGGAAGAGGGAGAAGCGCGGTGGATTTGGGCCGCGCGTCCGCGTCTGGTGTGCTTCTGTTGCGGGTGACCGTTTTGCGCTTTTACAGCGCCTTACTTTTTGGCTTGCGCCCCAAAAAGTAAGCAAAAAGTGCGCTGCGGTGCGGCTGCGCGAAAACAGTGGCCAAGAGCCTGTAAGCGCCTCTCGCTGCCCTGACGGCATGTCTGCCGGGGCAGACTCAGTCGGGCTGGGCTTCGGCGCTTGAAACAGGCTCTAGGCCCCGGTTTCCGAATGACCGCTCTTCGGGCGAGGACTGCCCGAGCGTGAGGGGGATGGCAAAAGAGGTCAAATGCGGAAGGGCAAATCAACTCCAAACCATCCCCTCTCGCGCCTTTGAGGCGCAGCCTCAAAAAGCCGTCACCCCCAAACCACCGCCCTTAACACCCCTGGAGCGCCTTGGGGCGCAGCCCCAACAGCGGCTTTCATACCCCGCCCTCTCGTCCGAAGGCCTTCCCCTGGAACACCTTTGAGGCGCAGCCTCTAACAGTGGCTCTCCTACCCCGAAGTCCCGTTCAAAGGCCCTCTTCCTTCGCACGGCGTTCCGTCAGGACGCAGGGAGCGAGCCCTGTTCTGGACGCCTAGAAGCCGACCGCGAAGGGGCGGCGGCTCCGCTCACGTTGCTCCTCGGTATCCCTTAAAAGGGGCGTTCCCGTGGAGACTCGCACTTTACTTTTCATCAGATGGAGCCGGAAGGCTTCGCAGAGTGGGTCAGCTGTGCATTTTTCGAGGGGGGATTTGACCGCAGCGTAGCAATACTACGTGAGGATCAAATTTCCCCTCGAAAAATGTGCAGATGGCCCGCTATGCGAAGCCGCACCGAGCGGATCGGATTCTTGGCGGTGAAACTTCGGGCGGGGATGACCCCCCCCGGCGTTTCTTTGGTTCTTTCTTTTCGCCCGGAAAAGAAAGAACCCCGCCGGGAGGGCTCCAAAAAAACTTGGAGGAGCGCCAGCGACGGCTCTCCTCTTCCCTCCTCTTCTCTTCCCAAAGAAAAAATCAGGAAACCACCGTCCCCTTCTTCCGAATCTTCAAATTCAAAAACTCCACAAACAACGAAAACGCCATGGCAAAATAGATATACCCCCGGTCGATATGCCTATGCATCCCCTCGGCCATGAGAAAAATCCCCACCAAAAGCAAAAACGAAAACGCCAGCATCTGCACCGTCGGATGCGCCGACACAAATTTCGAAACCGGCCCCGCGAAAACCAGCATCACCCCCACCGCTATGACGATGGCCGCGATCATCACCGTGACGTGCTGGGCCATGCCCACGGCGGTGATCACCGAATCCAGCGAAAAGACCAGGTCGAGCAGCAGAATCTGGACAATGGCCCCGGCGTAGGAATGCACCGCCTTGCCCAGCCCGGCCGCGGGCGGCGGCCCCTCCAGCTTATCGTGAATCTCGTGGGTGGCCTTGGCCAGCAGGAACAGGCCGCCCGAGAGCAGCACCAGGTCCCGGCCCGAGACCACATGCCCGAACACGGTGAACAGCGGCGCGGTCAGCCCCATGATGGCCGAAATGGCCAGCAACAGCGCGATGCGCGTGAGCATGGCCAGCCCGATGCCGAGCCGACGGGCCGTGGCCCGCGACGCCTCGGGCAGCTTGTTGGTGACCACCACCACGAACACGATGTTGTCGATGCCGAGCACGATCTCCAGCCCGGACAGGGTGACCAGGGCGATGAGGTTGTTCAGGGTCCACAATCCTTCGAACATGACGCTCCCTTTTTCAGCGGTTTACGGCGGTACTATGGATGATGGCCGGGCCGGAGGCAACTCACCGAACCGCGTACAGCCCGGCCCAGCCGTGCAGGAAAGTTCGTTTGATCCGGCCGGACAGTCCGGCGCGGGCGAACAGGGGTTCCGCGCCCCCGGCGGCCAAGTATTGCCGGAAGCAGGCGTGGTGGTCCTGCCCGGCCAGCCGCTCCACCAGGTGGATGGCGCGCCCGGTGAACCAGCCCCGGCCCGGCCCGGACGCGAGATAGTCGGCCACCAGGATGCGCCCGTCGTCCTTGAGGACCCGGCGCGCCTCACCCAGGATGGCCGCCGCGATGTGGAGGGGCTTTTCGTGCAGGGCGAAGCTCACGGCCACGGCGTCGAACCGGTTGTCGGGCAGGGGCAGGGCGGCGGCGTCGGCCAGCAGGTAGGCGGGTCCGGGCCGTTTGGCTTCGGCCACGGCGAGCATGTGCGGGGAGAGGTCCACGCCGGTCACGTCCAGCCCGAGTTGTGCTCCGATTCCGGCCAGCAACCCGGTGCCGCAGCACAGGTCCAGCAGGGCGGAGCCGGGCGCGCCCGCCAGTCCGGCCATGGCTTGATGTATGGGGCGCAGGGCGGGACCGACCAGCGGGTCGTAGAGTCGGGCGATGCGGCCGTATTCGTCCATATGGAGGTCAGCGCCCGTTGGCCTTGAGGACTTCCCGGATGAAGGTTTCCGGAAATCCGTAGCTGCGGTAGATGGTAGATGGCCTCCAGCCTGCCGGAGGAGGCGAGCTCCCGCATGCGGCGGTCGTAGATGGCGCACAGGCGCCGCCCGTTGTCGTCCGGGGAGAAGACCGGGAACACTTCCAGGGTCATGAGCGGGACGATGCCGAACTCCACGTCGGGCAGCCCGGAGGCCGCGATGGCCTCCCGCATCACCGTGTCGTCGGTGACGACATATTTCACGTGGCCACGGTCGAGCATGAGGATGGCCGAGGACAGGTCGTAGGTGGGCTGGGGGCGGACCTCCACGGGGAGCAGCATCTGGATGTCGGAGCCGTGGAGGTGGGCGACCTTCTGCCCGGCCAGATCCTCCACCCCGTGGAAGCCGTCGGCCAGGACGTAGCCCACGGCCGGGGAGTACAGGGCGATGACCGATTTGGCGCGGGTGACGCCCTTGACGTTGTCGCGGATGGACACGGTGCACTGGATCTTGCCTTCGGCCACCTCGGCCTTGGCGCGCGCGTAGGGCAGGTCCCGGTGGACCAGGTCGTACCCCTCGGGCTCGAAAACGGCCTTCAGGACCTCGGTGAGCACGCGTTGCTTGCTCATTCGCAGCTCGGTCCCGACCACGGGCATGCCGAACACGCAGGTGGGCGGTTCCGTCCAGTCGCCGTCGGCGGGCGCGGCCTGGACGGACGAGGCCAGAAGGAGGAAGGCCACGACGGCCAGCAGCGTTTTCCTGAGGGGCATGGTGAGATGGATACCATCCCCGGACAGCCAAGTCATCCACCCCGTCGAAAAAAAGAGTGGGGCCCGTTGGACGGTGCGGCGCGTGCCGTGCTAGGTTGGTCGGACCTGGGGGGAGCCATCACATGAAATTCACCGGCGTCAATCTTCTGGACGAATTGGAGCGGCAAGAGCTGGCCGATCTGCGGTCCGTGTTCCGCAGGCGGACCTACGCCAAGGGGACGGTCGTCTTCCGGCCCGAAGGCGAGGAGGACATGGTCTTCGTGGTCGCGGCGGGAAGGGTTCGGGTCTACCTGGCCTACGAGGACAAGGAGTTCACCCTGGCCATCCTCAACCCCGGCGACCCCTATTCCACGCACTCCGGCTGCTACATCCAGGCCCTGGAGGAGGTCGAGCTGCTGCTCACGGACGTGCGCTCGGTCAAGCGGTGCATGGCCGAGATTCCCCTGTTCACCCGGACCATGGTCCGCGTGCTCGGGCACATCCTCAAGAACTCGTTCTCCATCATCGGCGGGCTGGCCTTCAAGGACATCTACAACCGGCTCATGGACTACATCCTGAGCGAGGCCCGCGCCTCGGGCGAACCGCTGGACGGCGGCTGCGTGCTCAAGGTGAACCTGACCATCGAGCAGCTGGCCCAGCTCATGGGGGCCACGCGCCAGACCGTGTCCACCCTGCTCAACGACATGGAGCGCGCCGGGCTGATGCACAAGCGCGGTCGGGGCGAGTATTTCATCCCGGACCTGGACGCCCTGGAGCGGGCGGCCGGGTCCGGGGCGTCGTAATTATTCGAACCAGCCCTGGAGCCGTTCGATGACCGGGCCGTCCACGGCGAAACCGTCGGCCGCGGCCGGGAAATGCCCCCGCCAGAAACGGGCGCGGGTATTGATCGTGCTGACCACGTCCCTGGCCTTGGTCTCGGTCAGGTTCATTGCATCGGCAATGTCGGAGACGGTGAAGCGGAAGGGGTCCCCGCTCTTGGAATAACCTTGCTTGATGAAGTCCAGGGCGCCTTTGAGATCATTGTGTTTAACCATGTCTACTCCCGGGTGTTGCCTGAAGAGGGCATCTTGTTTGCGGTTCGAGTATTCGTTCGCGTCTGCCGGTTTTCCTAGAGAATATTACCCCTGCCCATACGTGGCTTCCCGGAATGTGTCCACCCTGTGGGCCAAAAAGGAAGCGTGCCGGGCGGGAACACGGTCAGCTCGCATGAACAATTCATCACCCGTCGTGGCCGTATTTCCACAACACGCCGTTTTATCCATATAATTCGTCTGTGTTTTTAACGAAGAGGGGTTTTTTCGGCCCGATTCGCCACTTTTTTTCCACTTTTCGTCGTTTTTGTCGGCTGGCCGACATACGCCGCCGCCAGGATCTGGTAGGGTTGGGGTCCATATAGGGTTCTAGACACGGCCGGGCGGGTTGCGACGTTGTCCGGCGAAAGGGATAGGAGGTATCTCATGGCAAAGGAACCGAGACCGATCGATGAACTGACCATCTGGGACGACGCCAAGGCAATGCTCAAAAAAGCGCGCGCCGAGGGCATCGAGACCGTCCACGAGCGGCTGGACCAGCAGACCCCGCATTGCAAGATGTGCGAGCTGGGTACGTCCTGCCGCAACTGTACCATGGGCCCGTGCCGGGTCAGCGAGAAAAAACCCCTGGGCGTATGCGGCGCGGACGCGGACGTCATCGTGGCCCGCAACTTCGGCCGGTTCGTGGCCGGCGGCGCGGCCGGGCACTCCGACCACGGCCGCGACCTGATCGAGGTCCTGGAGGCCATCGTCGAGGGCGAGACCACGGACTACAAGATCACCGAGGAAGGCAAGCTCCGGACCATTGCGGGCGAGATCGGCATCGAGACCGAGGGCCGGACCGTGAAGGAGGTCGCCCACGACGTCATGGACGAATTCTTCGCCGATTTCGGTTCCCGCCGGAAGGAGGTCTCCTTCCTGGCGCGCGTGCCGCAGAAGCGCAAGGACGTCTGGGCCAAGCTCGGCATGACCCCGCGCGGCGTCGACCGCGAGATCGCCGAGATGATGCACCGCACCCACATGGGTTGCGACAACGACGCGCCCAACACCCTGATCCACGCGGCCCGGACGGCTCTGGCCGACGGCTGGGGCGGGTCCATGATCGGCACCGAGCTGTCCGACGTCATCTTCGGCACGCCCACGCCGCGCATGTCCACGGCCAATCTCGGCGTGATCAAGGAGGACCAGGTCAACATCCTGGTCCACGGCCACAACCCCGTGGTCTCCGAGATGATCCTGGCTGCGGCGCGCGATCCCCAGCTGGTGGCCCGCGCCAAGGAGCTGGGCGCTTCCGGCATCAACGTGGCCGGGCTGTGCTGCACCGGCAACGAGCTGCTCATGCGCCAGGGCATCCCCATGGCGGGCAACCACCTGATGACCGAGCTGGCCATCATCACCGGGGCCGTGGAGGCCATCGTGGTGGACTACCAGTGCATCATGCCCTCCCTGGTCCAGATATCCGGCTGCTACCACACCAAATTCATCGACACCGCCAACAAGGCGCGCTTCACCGGCGGCATTCACTACGACTTCCAGCCCGCCACCGCCATGACCCAGGCCAAGGAGATCGTGTCCCTGGCCGTGGAAGGGTTCGCCCAGCGCGACAAGGGCCGCGTTGACATCCCCTGCGAGCCCATCGACATCATGACCGGCTTCTCCAACGAAGCGGTCATCGCGGCGCTCGGCGGCTCCCTCGACCCGCTGGTCCAGGCCATCGTGGCCGGGGACATCCGGGGCGCGGTCGGCATCGTGGGCTGCAACAACCCCAAGATCAAACAGGACTCCCTGAACGTCGGCCTGGCCAAGGAGCTGATCAAGCGCGACATCCTGGTCATCGCCACCGGCTGCGTGACCACCGCCGCGGGCAAGGCCGGGCTGCTCGTGCCCGAAGCCATCGAGATGGCCGGTCCCGGCCTCAAGAAGATCTGCGGCTCGCTGGGCATCCCGCCGGTCCTGCACTACGGCTCCTGCGTGGACAACTCCCGCATCATGCAGCTGTGCGCGGCCCTGGCCAACACCCTGAACGTGGACATCTCCGACCTGCCCGTGGGCGCGTCCTCGCCCGAATGGTACTCGGAAAAGGCCGCAGCCATCGGCCTCTACGCCGTGGCCTCCGGCATCCAGACCCACCTGGGCCACCCGCCCCACATCCTGGGGTCCAAGACCGTCACCAATCTCGCCGTCGCCGGCCTCGAAGACCTCGTCGGCGCGGCGTTCTTCATCGAACCCGATCCGGTCAGGACAGCCGAGATCTTCGATGAGCGCATCAAGGCCAAGCGCAAGGCGCTCGGCCTGAGCGAGTAGGAAGGCCTCCGGCGGCCAGGGGGGCACCCTTTGAAAAGGGGTGCCCCCCTGGCCCCCCCTCCCCAACTTCTTGTCGCGCCTTCGGGTGCGGCAGGGAGCGGGAGGGAGCGCCGGGGCCAACCTCGGTTTTTCCGGTTCAAGAAGACAAGCCCTCGCTTTCGTACACCCCTCGCGAAGCGACCCAAAAAGTTTGGAAAGGAGAGGGGATGGGGGTCCGGGGGAAGGGGAGAGGGAAACTTATCCCAAAAGTTTCCCTCTCCCCTTCCCCCGGCCGCCGGAGGCATCCATCATGAAAATAGCGTTTGCGGGCAAGGGCGGCGTTGGCAAGACCTCGTTGTGCGCCTGGGTGGCGGACTGGCTGGCCCGGAGCGGCAGGAACGTCTGGCTGGTGGACGCGGACACCGCGCTCTCCCTGGGCCAGGCGTCGGGGCTCGGCGTGGACGAGTTGCCGGAGCCGCTGGTGCGGCGCGGCGACCTGGTGCGCGAGCGCATCCATGCGGGCGGCTTTCTGAACCTGAACCCCGAGGTGGGCGACCTGCCGGAAGAGCTGGCCGTGGACCTGCCGCTGGGCGGCGACCCGGTCGAGGGCGTGACGCCCGGCCGCAAGCGGCTGCTGGTCATGGGCGCGGTGACCAACGCGGGCGGCGGTTGCGCCTGCGACGCCAACGCGCTGCTCAAGGCGTTGTTGGCGCACGTGGTCATGGACCGCGACGAGTGGGTGCTGGTGGACCTGGAGGCGGGCGTGGAACACCTGGGTCGCGGCACCGTGGCCCATGTGGACGGGCTGGTGGTGGTCTCCGAGCCGTCCATGCGCTCGTTGCAGACCGGGGCCGAGGTGGGGCGCATGGCCGCGGACCTCGGGCTGACCAACCAGGCCCTGGTCCTCAACCGGTACGAGGGGGATGGTTCCCCGGCCCTGGAGGGGCTGCCCGAGTGGTCCCTGTCCATACCGCCGCTGCCCGGCCTCGGAGCCCGCCAACTGACGAACGCCAGCGTCCTGGGGCTGCCGGAAAGCGACCGCCTGGACGGGTTGGTGCAAACCCTGCTGAAACATCTTTCAAGCTGAACCGACGTTTGTTCACAGGGCCGTCTCGTCGGGCACCATTGTTGAAGCCGAAAGCGCGCACCCTTCAGGTGCGTGCTTTTGTTTGCAGAACAGTGTTTGTTCATGAAAGGTCCGTAGAATTTTTAACAAATTTATAATTGCTAAAAACCTCCGGACAGGAGAGAGGGAGCGAAATGACGAATTTGGCGGTCATGTGAAGGGCATGGGAGGAAGTTATGGGATGGAAAAACTGTAAACTGTGCGTAAAATTTGGCGTTGGGTTCGGCTCGGTGCTCCTGCTGCTCGTGGTTCTGGGGGCATGGGCGCTGTTCGGCATCGACGGCATCGTGAAGAATGCCGGAGAAGTCATCACGGGCAACAAGCTGCGGGGCAATTTTACCCAGAAGGTAGTGGACCATCTGAAATGGGCGGAAAAGGTCAACGAACTGCTGGCCGATTCCCACGTCCACACCCTGGACGTCCAGACCGACCCCCACAAATGCGCCTTCGGCAAATGGTACTACAGCGACGCCCGGACCGAGGCCGAGACCCTGGTCCCGGCCATCCGGCCGTTGATGGCGGATATCGAGGGCGTGCACAACGACCTGCACCGCTCGGCCATCGAGATCGGAGAGAAGTACGCCCCCGCCGACGTTGAGCTGGGCTCCTTTCTGCGCGACAAGAAGCTGGACCACCTGATCTGGATGGGCCAAGTCAAGGACGCGCTCATCAATCCGAGCGCGCGCGAGACCGGCGTTCAGGCAGATCCCCACCAGTGCGGCCTGGGCAAGTGGCTCTATTCCGAAGAGACCGCCAAGCGCATGGAGGCGGACCCCGAATTCGGCAAACTGGTCAAGGCGATCTACGAGCCGCACCGCTCCCTGCACGAATCCGCCAAGGAGATCGACGTGGAGCTTGGCGCCGGTGACCGCGCCAAGGCCCAGGAGTGGTTCCGTGACATCACCGGCCCCCTGGCCGAAGAGACCCTTTCAGCCATCGACCACGTCCTGGCCCTCAACGATTCCCGCGTGGTCGGGTATGAAGCCGCCAAGGCCGTCTATACCGGCAAGACCATGCCCGCCTTGAACAAGGTGCAGGAAATCCTGAACAAGAGCATGGAGATCATTTCCCGCGACATCATGACCGACGACGAGATGCTCAAGGAGGCCACCAGCACCAGGGTGGGGGTGATGATTTTCGCCGTGGTCTCCATCGTCCTGGGCGTGTTCCTGGCCTGGCTCATCGCGCGCGGCATCATCGGCCCGCTGCGCAGGGGCATGGACTTCGCGCAGGAGGTCTCTTCCGGCGACCTGACCGCCACCGTGGACCTGAACCAGAACGACGAGGTGGGGCAGCTGGCCCGGTCCCTGAGCGACATGGCCAAAAACCTCAATCGCGTGGTGGGCGAGGTGAACTCCGCCACCGACGCGGTTTCGGCGGGCAGCGAGGAGTTGTCCGCCTCGGCCCAGTCCCTGTCCCAGTCCGTGGTCGAGCAGGCGGCGTCCATCGAGCAGGTCTCCGCCTCGGTGGAGGAGATGAGCGCGGGCGTGCGCGCCAACACGCGCAGCGCGCAGGAGACCGAAGCCATCGCCATGAAGGCGGCCCAGGGCGCCAAGGACAGCGGCGCGGCCGTGGGCGAGGCCATGGACGCCCTCAAGTCCATCGCCGAGCGCATCACCATCATCCAGGAGATCGCCCGCCAGACCAACCTGCTGGCCCTGAACGCGGCCATCGAGGCCGCCCGCGCGGGCGAGCACGGCAAGGGGTTCGCGGTGGTCGCGGCCGAGGTCCGCAAGCTGGCCGAGCGCAGCGGCAAGGCCGCCGAGGAGATCGGCGGGCTGTCCGAGGCTTCCATGGGCGTGGCCGACAAGGCCGGGCAGATGCTGGCCGAACTGGTGCCCCAGATCGGGCGCACCGCCGAACTGGTCCAGGAGATCGCCTCCAGCTCGGCCGAGCAGGACACGGGCGTGTCCCAGATCGGTGAGGCCATCACCCAGCTGGACCAGGTGATCCAGGGCAACGCCTCCGCGTCCGAAGAGATGGCCGCCACCTCCGAGGAGCTTTCCGCCCAGGCCCAGGCCCTGGCCGAGGCCATGACCTTCTTCAAGGTGGCGCACGGCGGAACGACGTCGGGCGGGCACAAGCGCGTGGTGGCCAAACGCGCCGCGCCCCGCTCCCTGCCCGCCGGTTCGACCCGTGCGCCCAAGACCGTTTCCGGCGCCGACACCGGCACCAAGGGCATCGACAGCGGAATCGACAACGGAATCGACATGGACATGGGTGAAGAGGACTTCGAGCGCTTCTAACCAACAGCCGACGCAGTCGAAAGGGCCGCATCCTTCGGGGTGCGGCCCTTTTTCGCGCGCACCGCCCATTCGCGCCCGTTCCTCATCGTGAAAAGGGCTTGGTTGCGCCGTGTGCAGGGGGGCGGTCCGTCCGGGGGAAAAGAAAAGGCTCCCGGGACAGGCAAGTCGGGGAGCCGTTGTCCATTCCAAGGCGCGCCGGGCGGTAGGCGGCCTGACCGCGTCCGGGGCAGGCAATCCGTTCTACTTTACGTCCTCGTCCGGGAGTCCGTCGAAGCCGACGATATTCTCCAGCCCCGCATCCCAGTTGGCCCGCCTGGCCGTAAAGATGTGCCCGTCGGGGCGGTTCGGGACGTCGCTGTCCAGGCTCCCCGCCGGGACGACCAGCAGGGTTCCGTCCATCTGGATGTTGGGCAGGGCCGAGCCGCAGAGGACGCAGAAGCTCTTGATGTGCCCGGTGTTGTTGAAATCAAAGGTCCGGACAAGTTCCTCCCCCGACAGCCACGTCAGGCGGGCCGTGGAGGAGAACAGGTTGGCCGCGTGGGCGGTGCCCGTGTCCTTCCGGCACCGCTCGCAGTGGCACAGGTAAAACCGCTCGAAATCCCCCTCGACCGTAAACGTCACCTTGCCGCACAGGCACGACCCCGCATGTTTCACTGCACTCTCCTCCCGATTCCCGTTGTCCGATTATTCCGATTCCCCATCCGGCAGCCCGTTTATGCCCTGTTTTGCCCGGCCTGTACAACGATGTCCCCCGTCCCGCGCGGAGAGCCCCCGCAATAAACGAAAAAGGGACCCACGGCATCCCCGCAAGTCCCTTGAAATTTTGGCGCGCCAGGTAGGATTCGAACCCACGGCCGTCGGCTTAGAAGGCCGATGCTCTATCCACCTGAGCTACTGGCGCGCGTGCGAGTCTCATTAATAAGGCGGGTGGCGGAGGTCAAGGATATTCGTCGGGCCGTCAGTCGCCGATGATCTTGACCAGCACGCGCTTGCGGCGGCGGCCGTCGAACTCGCCGTAGAAGATGCGTTCCCAGGTGCCGAAGTCGAGCTTGCCGTCCGTGACCGCGACCACCACCTCGCGGCCCATGACCTGCCGTTTCATGTGCGCGTCCGCGTTGTCCTCGTATCCGTTGTGCCGGTACTGCGAAACCGGCTCGTGCGGGGCCAGCTTCTCCAGCCAGACCTCGTAGTCGTGGTGCAGGCCGGATTCGTCGTCGTTGATGAACACCGACGCGGTGATGTGCATGGCGTTCACCAGGCACAGCCCCTCGCGGATGGAGGACTCCCGCAGGCACGCCTCCACGTCGTCGGTGATGTTCACGAACGCGCGCCGGGTCGGGACCTCGTAAAAAAGTTCTTTTCTGTATGATTTCACGATTGCCTCCCATGGGTTGCGGCGGGGTTGCCGGGTGATGGCGCTCGCCTGCCTCACCGCCCCGGCCAGGGGCCGGGGGCGGGGGGCGCTCCGTGTTTCCACCTTTACTAAAATCAGGGCATGGAATACAAGTAAAGAATTACACTGTTTAAGCCTCGACGGATGGAGATTCATGGACATTTCTCATTGGAGCAAAGCTTCCCCGCGCCTCAAGCCCCAGGTGTGGCCCGCGGTGACGGCCAAGGGGCGTATCCCCGAAGGGTCAACCGTCTTTACCATGGGGAGCTGTTTCGCCCGCAACATCGAAAAACATCTCCAAAGGCTCGGCTTTGCCATTCCCACCTTGGACTTCAGCGTCCCCAAGGAAGAGTTTCCCATGGGTGGCGGCAACGGCATGTTGAATAAATACACTCCGCCGTCCATTTTCCAGGAGATCAGCTGGGCCGCGCGCATCCACGACAGGGACGGCGTGGTCGTGGCCGAGGACCTGCACGACCTGACGTATCCCTGCCAAGGCGGCTACGTGGACCTGCAACTGGGCGGATATGTGCCCGTGGGGTTCGACAGGCTGCTGGAGCGGCGGCAGCAGTTGTACGACGTGGTGCGGAACATCTTTTCCTGCGGACTGGTCGTCATGACCCTGGGGTTGATCGAGGCCTGGCGGGACACCAAAACCGGGCTTTTCATCCAGCAGGCGCCGTCCATCAAGGAAATGATCCGGGATAGGGAACGGTTCGTGTTCCATCTCCTCTCCCACGGCGAATGCCTCGGCTTCGTCGAGGACGCCATCGCCCTGGTGCGGGCGCGCAATCCCAAGGCCCGCTTCCTGCTGACCACCTCCCCGATCCCGCTCGGAAGGACGTTCACCGATGACGACGTCATCGTCGCCAACCTGCACTCCAAGTCCAAGCTCCGGTCCGTGTGCGGCGAACTCGCGGCCAGGGAGGAGGTCGAGTATTTTCCGAGCTTCGAGTCCGTCATGCTGACCAAGGATTGGGACATCTGGTATCCCGACCTTCGCCATGTGGAAGGGTTCTTTGTCGGGGAGATCGTCAACAGGTTGTGCGACGCATATTTCGATTCGAGTGAAAGCGCCAGACTGTACCAACGGTCCTTCTGCTGCAAGAGCAACGAGGAATCGGTCGAGCTCATGCGGGCGGCCTTGGAGTTGGAGGAAAAAGCCGAGTACCACAGCCGGTTGGGCGGGCTGTATAGGTTGGCCGGGAGGCTCGACGAAGCGATCGAGAGCTTCCGGAACGCCAACCGGCTCGACCCGGCAGAGTGGGAAACCTACAGGCACCTGGCGATCCTCGAGGAAAAGAAGGGGTGTTTCAAGGAAGCCCTTCTCTGGTTGGCCCGGGGGGAGGAACACTGGCCGACCGGCAATGGCGAATTGCACCTTATCCAAAGCCGTCTGAGCAACAAGAGCCATGACCGCGCCGCAGCTGTCGAGTCCATGAAGCGCGCCCTGGACGCCGACCCGTCCTTGATGAAGAACAAGCTCTCGCAGGGCCAGGTGCTGTTGTCGGTGAAACAGGTCGACAGGGCCGCTCTCGTCGCGAATGAAGTGATAAACTACAATCTGTCCATTCCTGATTCACACCGTGAGGCCGGGTGCCTGGCGCAGGCGCGTCTGCTGCTCAGCCGCGCGCATGAGCATGCGGGCCGGTTGGACGAGGCCGTGGCCGAGGCAGAGAAAGCCGCGGCCCTGGACAACGGGGATTCTGAAATACGGGCGCATCTCGCGACACTTCGCGAGCGATGAGGGATTTCTGCGGAAAATGGATGCGGCGGGGTTGACGCGCCGATGTCCGAAAGGCGAGGGTGCGCGTTCCGCGGTTGACAGCCCCGAGGGCGTCATCCGGTTGTCCCCTCGTTGTGTTGCCGAAACGTCAGAGGGTTGCGGGAGCGACTTGATGCAAGGGCCGTTTCCCGCCGGGTTTTACCGGCAGGGAGCGGCAAAAGGGCTGATACATGATCCAGATCGATACCACGTCGCACTGCAATCTGAAGTGCCATTTCTGCGCCAGGAGCAAGCCGGAATATGAGGATGCGATCCCCATAAACACGGAGCTTGGCTGGGACGACTTCCTGACGACTATCCATTCCGTGAACGACTACCTGGAGAAAAACGGGCTGGAAAAGACCTGCATCCTGCACGGAGCGGGCGAGCCCCTGCTCTGGAAGCACTATCGGGAGGGGCTCCTTTACGTCCGGAAGCTCGGCTTCAACACCAAGCTCATCACCAACGGCATCCTGCTCAAGGACGAGATGGCGGACTTCGTCATCGAGAACATCACCTTCGGGCTGAACGTCTCGATCAACGCGGCCACGCCGGAGACCTATCGGGAAGTCTGCGGCTTCAACGATCCCGAACGGATTTTCTCCAACTGCCGCTCCTTGCTCGAAAAGATCCGCAAGGCGGAGAAGCGGCCCCGGAGGGTGACCTTCAGCCTGGTCGAGACAGAAAAGAACAGGCACGAGATCCATAAATTCAGGAAGATGTGGGCCGAGTACCGTGACGTCGTGATGGTGGCCATCGTCCAGGATATCTTCAGGCAGAAGGAAGGGACCTTTACCCCGGACATCAACGGGACCTGCGCCCGGTTGAAGCCCCATTCGTTCAAGATCCTGCAAAACGGCGACGTGATGCCGTGCTGCATGAGCCGCTTCATGCCTCTGGGCAATATCCGCAAGCAGTCCCTGGACGAAATCGCGGGGGGTGTCGTGTACCAATCCATGCAGGCGCTGAACGAGGCGGGCAAGCTGGGTGCTATCTACGAATGCAGCAAATTGTGCCTGAACAAACCCGAATAAACGGGAAAGGTGACCAACGCTTCCCTTCGGCCCGCTCCGGCCGGGGGGGGATTCCGACTCCGTGCGAAAGACCCGCGCCCACCGGTGCGGGTCTTTTCGTTGCCGAAAAACGCACGGCCCGCGCGGTTTGCTACGATTGTGTAAGATCACAAAATAATGCTTGCATTCGCACAATGATTGTATACAAGCTCCATCCATTGGTTCGCCGCGATGAGGATTGACCGGTCCGATTAGCGGCGGACGGAGCGGGACGCCCCCGGATTCAACACCCGGATGCGGCTCCCGCCGGGTTTGCGTCATTTCGGCGCGGGCCAACCGTACCAAGGGGGTTTTATGTGTTCAGTTGATGGCTGTGCTTTAATGCCGGCCGGTTTGGCAAGGAGGTGCTTCGGTCACTAACCCATTTTAATCACGAGGTGTTGATGAATGAACACTGTCGGTGTGCATTGCATTCTTGAACTCAAAGGTTGTCCTTCCCATCTGCTCGACGACGAGCAGCTCATTCTCGAAACCATGGTCAACGCGGCTGCGACGGCCATGTCCACCCTGCTCGACATCACGAGCCACAAGTTCGAGCCCCAAGGCGTGACCGCCCTGGCGCTGCTGGCTGAATCCCATATTTCCATCCATACCTGGCCCGAGTCCGGCTATGCCGCGCTGGATATCTTCACCTGCGGCGAAACCGCCCGGCCCAGAGTCGCCTGCGAGTACTTCATCGAAAAGCTCCAGGCCGCCGACCACACCCTGTCCGTGCTCCCGCGCGGCAACGGATGCGGCTGCCACATGCCCATGGCGCCGTCAGAGGAGGCCAACCTTTGGCAGGCTCGAAGCTAACTTGCGACTACTGGATCACCGAGTACATGACCGAGGATGACGTCCACCTCCACGGGGTGGCCGAAATGCTCGAATTCAAGCGGACCGAGTACCAGGAGATGTCCATTGTCCGGTCCAAGACCTTCGGCACGGGGTTGGTCCTGGACGGCAAATGGCAGACCACGGTGCGCGACGAGTTCCTGTACCACGAGCCCCTGGTCCACACCGCCCTCTACCAGCACGGCGCGCCAAAGCGCGTCCTGGTCCTGGGCGGCGCGGACGGCGGCGCCGTGCGCGAGGTCCTCAAGTGGAAGTCCGTGACCAACGCCGTGCAGGTCGAGATCGACGAGGTCGTGTTCAACGCCTGCCAGGAGCACCTGGGTGAGATCCACCAGGGGTGCTTCCAGAATTCGCGCGCCGAGATCCGTTTCGGCGACGCCTTCGAGGTCCTGGAAAAGGAAGGCGGCTCCTGGGACGTCATCGTCTGCGACCTGTCCGACCCCCTGGAGGACAGCCCGGCCATGGACCTGTTCACCAGGGAGTTCTTCACCACCTGCCGCGAAGCGCTGGCCCCCGGCGGCGTCTTCGTCATCCAGGCCGGACCGGTGACGCCGCCCTTCGACGACGGCCACGCGCGCATCGTGCGCACGCTCGGCACCGTGTTCGAACACACCACCCACTTCTTCTCCTGCACTCCCACCTACGTGGTGCCGCTCGGCTTCGCCATGGGCTCCCTCAAGCCCCTGGACACCGACCCGGAACCCGCCAAGGTGGACGCCATCCTGGCCCAAAGCGTGGAAGGGGAGCTGAAGTTCTTCGACGGCATCGCCCTGCGCGGACTCATGAGCCCGCCCAAATACCTGCGCGACAAGGTGGCCAATGGCGAAAGCCTCTCCACCCTCGACGACCCCGCCCGATATACCGGCTCCGGAGTCAAGTCCTAGCAGGGGCGGCATACGCAATGAACGGGCCGGGGATGCGCATACGCATCCCCGGCCCGAGCTTTTTTGGAGGAATGCCTCTGGACTCCCTTCCAAACTTTTATGTCGTTCCGCGAAGGTCGGCGGTGGTCGGTGGCCGTGCTGCTTCAGATTCTTGGACAAAGGCGAAAAAACACGGACACGCGCGGCCGCACGCCCCTGGCGAAGCCACACAAAAAGTTTGGAAGGGAGAGGGGATGGGGGTCCGGGGGAAGGGGAGAGGGAAACTTTTCCAAAAGTTTCCCTCTCCCCTTCCCCCGGCCGCCGGAGGCGCGTTCTATCGCTTCTCCCAGTCCCGGACGTCGCCTTTGACGAGAACGAACAGGGGATGGGGTGCGGGTTTGAGGTCGCGGGAGTCTTCGAACCGGTCGGGGGCGCGCTGTTCGAGCTTGGCGAGCAGGTGGCGCCATTCATAGTCGAGCTGGCCTGTGTGTTCGCGGATGGGCGCGGCCTTGGCCTGTTCGTCGATCTTTGAGCCGTCGAAGTTGTAGCCCCGGTTGCGGGCCTCGCGGAGCACGGCGGCGAGGTAGGCGTCGATGGCCGAAAGCGGGTCCGGGTGATCGCGGAACCGGTTCAGCTGGGGGTGGCGGGTGTACCCTTTGGTTTCGCCGCGCAGGACCTTGCGGGCGAGCAGTCCCTCGCGCCACACCGCGGTCAGTCCCTTGGTGTCCAGAAATCGGGGGTGCACGGTCCAGAGCCGCATGCGGCTACCTCGTCTCGGCCAGGTAGCCCAGCTCGCGCGCGAAGTCCTGGGTCTCGGCCGGGCAGCCGTGCAGGAGGTGCCCCAGCCGCATCATGTCGCCCGCGGGAAAATCCTTTTGCCAACGCTCGTAATAGCCGGTGAAGCCGTACATCCAGAGCATTTCGGACGCCTGGGTGAAGACCTGGCGGGCCAGGGCGTCCCAGGTGGTCGAGGTCTCGATCTTCCAGACCGGATATTCGTCGCCGTCCACCTCGCGCTTGCCCTTGAAATCCACGACGATGTCGAGGACTCCGTCGGGCCTGGGGATGACGGACCAGTAGTAGAGCCAGCCCTCGCCGCCCCATTCGAACTCGATGTGGCGATAGTCGGTCTCCATGTCCGTGGGCGCGTCCAGTCCCCGGACGTCGCACAGGCAGCGGAACAGGTCCTTGATCGGCTCCGAGAAATTGGAATGCACGCTCAAATCGTAATGGGAATCGCCCGACACCAGGCGCGCTTCGAGCCATCCGGCACGCGCTTCGGTGAGGTAGATTTCAAAACGTTCGTCAGACATTCCCGCCTCCAGATCGCTGTTTGAGGCACCCTACACAACTCCGCATTGTTACGCAAAGGGTGGGTGGGGCGGAGCGGCCCGAAATCGTGGCGGAACCCTTGCCGGAAAAAGGTTTACAGGGTGCGGGAATTTCGTTATGCACATTACTCTTCTTTATATGGGAGAATAGCTCAATCATAACCGGTTGATTTGCTTATCTTCCTCCAAAAGGAGCGTAAAGATGTCGGGTTCGATCCCTAGGACCGACCGCGCGGACGGGGCTCGCCTGCCTCGGAAACGATGACCCGCGAGCGCGGAACCCTCATCTTGAAAATATACGTTAAAACACCATTGTCCGAGGTCCGTTGTGGAGGTAACCCATGGAAAACACTAAAGCTGATGAAACCATTGACATGGAAATGAATTTTGCCGACGCCCTTGACGAGTATCTGAACTCCGATTTCGGCGATCTGGACGAGGGGACCATTGTCTCCGGCGAAGTCGTCAAGGTCGACAAGGACTACGTCCTGGTTGACGTGAACTTCAAGTCCGAAGGCCAGATTCCCGTTTCCGAATTCACCGAATCCGACGGCACCGTCGCCATCAAGGTCGGTGAGAAGGTCGACGTATTCGTCGCCCGCAAGAACGAAGCCGAAGGCACCATCTACTTGTCCCGCGACAAGGCCAAGCGGATGCAGCTTTTCGATAAACTGGAAGAGCTCCAGGAGAAGGACGGCGAAGTCGTCGGCCGCATCATCCGCCGCATCAAGGGCGGCTACACCGTCGACCTGGGCGGCGTCGAGGCGTTCCTGCCCGGCTCCCACGTCGACCTGCGTCCGGTCCCCGACATGGACGCCCTCGTGAACCAGGAATTCGACTTCAAGATCCTGAAGATCAACCGCCGCCGTTCCAACGTCATCGTCTCCCGCCGCGTGCTGCTGGAAGAGATGCGTTCCGAACAGCGCGACAAGCTGCTCGACACCCTCGAAGAGGGTCAGGTCGTGCAGGGCAAGGTCAAGAACATCACCGAGTACGGCGTGTTCATCGACCTCGGCGGCCTCGACGGCCTGCTGCACATCACCGACATGTCCTGGAAGCGCATCAAGCATCCCAAGGAGATGGTCAACCTGGGCGACGATCTCGAGCTGAAGATCCTGAACTTCGACCGCGAGGGCCAGAAGGTCTCCCTCGGCCTGAAGCAGCTCGTCCCCGATCCGTGGGAGAACATCGCCGAGAAGTACCCCGAGGGTTCCCGCTTCACCGGCACCATCACCAACCTGGCCGACTACGGCGCGTTCGTCGAGCTGGAGAACGGCGTGGAAGGACTGGTCCACATCTCCGAGATGTCCTGGACCCGCAAGCTCCGCCACCCGTCCCAGATGGTCAAGGTCGGTGAGGAAGTCGAGGTCATCGTCCTCGGCGTCGACCAGGACAAGAAGCGCATCTCCCTCGGCATGAAGCAGATCTCCCCGAACCCGTGGGATGTCGTGGCCGAGAAGTACCCCGAGGGCACCGTCCTCGAAGGCGCCATCAAGAACATCACCGAGTTCGGCGTGTTCATCGGCATCGAAGAGGGCATCGACGGCCTGATCCACGTGTCCGACATCTCCTGGACCAAGAAGATTCGTCACCCCTCCGAGGTCTACAAGGTCGGTGACTCCGTCCAGGCCAAGGTCCTCACCGTGGACAAGGAGAACGAGAAGTTCACCCTGGGCGTGAAGCAGCTGACCGAAGATCCCTGGACCCAGGTCCCGGCCAAGTACCCCGTGGGCCAGAAGGTCACCGGCGTGGTCACCAACATCACCGACTTCGGTCTCTTCGTCGAGGTCGAGGAAGGCATCGAGGGTCTGGTCCACGTCTCCGAGATCAGCCGCAAGAAGATCAAGTCCCCCTCCGAGATGTACAAGGAAGGCGACACCATCGAAGCCAAGGTCATCCACGTGTCCGCCGACGAGCGTCGCCTGGGCCTGTCCATCAAGCAGACCAAGGAAGAGCCCGCCCGCGCCGCTGGTGGCGGCAAGTCCAAGTCCTTCGGTGGCGACAGCGTCAGCGCCGGCTCCACCCTGGGCGACCTGCTCCGCGAGAAGCTGGAGGAAGCCGCCGGTGACGCCCTGGCCGCTGCCGAGGAAGAGGCCGAAGCCGCTGTCGAGGAAACTCCCGAAACCGAAGCTCCGGCCGAGGAAGAAGAGTCCAAATAAGGAAATCCGTCATGCGTTTGGAAGGAACCAAAACCCGTTTCTCCCAGCGCCACCCCCTTCTGTTCGGGGTGTTGATGATCATACTGGCCGTGGCCCTCTTTTCGGGGGTCGCGGCCTTTTTCCGTTCCATGGGCTGGACGCCCGGGGCCATCGCCCTGTCCGGCGACAAGATCGGCATCGTCCACATCGAGGGCATGATCTTCGACTCGGCCAAGGTCGTCTCGTTCATCAAGACCCTTGAGGACGACGACTCGGTCAAGGGCGTGCTGCTGCGCGTGGACTCCCCCGGCGGGGCCATCGCCCCCTCCCAGGAAATCTACGCCGCCGTCAAGAAGCTCGACGAGGTCAAGCCCGTGGTCGCCTCCTACGGCACCGTGGCCGCCAGCGGCGGCTACTACGCCTCCTGCCCGGCGCGGCTCATCTTCGCCAACCCGGGCTCGCTCACCGCGTCCATCGGCGTGGTCGCCGAATTCGTCACCGTGGCCGAGGCGCTGGAAAAATTCGGCATCAAGCCCGAAGTCCTGGCCACCGGCAAATACAAGGGCGCGGGAACCCCGCTGCGCGACCTGACCGACGCCCAGCGCGAACAGCTCCTGGACCTGATGCACGACCTCCACGACCAGTTCGTGGACCACGTGGCCGAAGCGCGCGGCATGGAACGCACCCGCGTGGCCGCCGTGGCCGACGGACGGGCCGTCACCGGACGCCAGGCCGTGTCCCTCGGGCTCATCGACCGCATCGGCACCCGCTCGGACGCCATCGACGAACTCAAGCGGCTGGCCGGAATCGAGGGCAAGGCCCCGGTCCTCGAAGGCCCCGTCGAGGAACGAACCCTGCTCCAGGAAATCGTCGGCTCCCTCAAGATCGACCTCTCCTCCAGCCTGCCCCAGGGCTGGTCCTTCTATTACAGATAGCCGGGGCGCTGCCCCGGACCCCGCTTAAGAACCTTTTGAAAAAGGTTCTTAAGAATCTCCAAAACTTTGTGGGTGCCTTCGGCAGGTCCGTGCGGGCGCGGGGTTGCTTGCGTCTTGTGTCCGGGCGAATAGGCGGAGGGAACAAACTACCGTAAAGGAAGCCGTTTACCCATATCCCCCCCAACCTCGCGAAGCGACCCAAAAAGTTTGGAAGGGTGAGGGAATGGGGGTCTGGGGGAAGGGGAGAGGGAAACTTTTCCCAAAAGTTTCCCTCTCCCCTTCCCCCAGCCGCCGGAGGCATTTCCCCCCGGTCAGGCTCCTTCGAGCTCTTTGAGGATGTGGTCGGTGAGTCGGCCGAATTCCGGCAGGGCGCGGCTTCTGGGGCGTTCCATGTCGACGTCGAGTACGGAGCGGATGCGTCCGGGGCGGCTGGTCATGATGACGATGCGGTCGGCCAGGTACACGGCTTCGTCCACGCTGTGGGTGACGAGGACGATGGTCTTGCGGGTGAGTTCCCAGACCTTGAGCAGTTCGCGCTGGAGCAGGATGCGCGTGTGCGCGTCCAGGGCGCCGAAGGGTTCGTCCATGAGCAGGACGTCCGGGTCGTTGCACAGGGCGCGGGCGATGGCGACCCGTTGGCGCATGCCGCCGGACAGTTCGTGGGGGTAGGCGTGGGCGAAGTCGAGCATGTCGACCATGCGCAGGTAGGTTTCGGCGTGTTGTTCGCGTTTGGCCTTGGGCGTTCCGGCGAAGGCGGGGCCTGCGGCCACGTTTTGGAGCACCGTGAGCCAGGGAAAGAGCGAGTATTCCTGGAAGACCAGGCCGATCTTGCCGCAGGGCCGGGTCACGGCCTCGGCGCGGTAGTGGATGGTCCCGGCGGTGGCCGGTTCCAGCCCGGCGGCCACGCGCAGGATGGTGGACTTGCCGCAGCCCGAGGGGCCGACGATGCAGGTGAAGGAGTTTTCGGCGATGGGCAGGGTGACGTCGTCCACGGCCAGGACGGGATCGCCCCGCTTGGTCTGGTATTGCTTGCAGAGATTGCGGATGTCGATGATCCGCTCTTCGGTACGGGTGTCGTTGCCGTTCATGTGCATGGTTATCTCCGCCAGGAAAATTTCTTGTGTTCGACGCGCCGGAAAATCGTATCCATGCACGCCCCGACCACGCCGATGGAGACCATTCCGGCGATGACGATGTCGGTGGACGCCAGGGTGAAGGCGTGGGTGATCATGTAGCCGATGCCCGAGAGCGAGCCCGGGAGCATCTCCGCCGAGACCAGGCACATCCAGGCGATGCCGAGCCCGATGCGCATGCCGGTGATGATCGACGGCATGGCCGCCGGGAGCAGGACCTTGCGGAAGATCTGGCCCTCGCTGGCCCCGAGCACGCGGGCCGAGTCGATGAGCGTGGGGTTCACGCCGCGCACGCCCTGGATGGTGGAGGTCAGGATCGGGTAGAACGCGCCGACGAAGATGATGAACAGCATGGCGAACTTGATGTTGTCCAGGTAGATGTACGCTTGGCCGACCTCCACGCCGGACAGGGTGGCCAGGCTGGCGATGCCGAACCAGGCCATGACCAGGGGGACCCAGGCCAGGGGCGGGATGGGCCGGAACAGGTTCAGGAAGCCGTTGAAGAAGCCGTAGACCGGCGCGTAGTAGCCCATGACCACGCCGAGGGGGATGGCCACGAGCGCGGCGGTGGTGTAGCCGAGCACCACGCGCACCAGGCTGACCAGCACGTTGGCGGTCAGCGACCCCATGCCTATGAGGTCGCGGAAGGGGTGTATCAGGATGTCGGCCACCTGGGAGATGGACGGCAGGATGACCTGGTTGTCGATGCGGTCGGCCAGGACCAGCCAGATCAGGCAGAGCAGGGCCGGGGCCATGAGCGGCACGGCCAGGGACAGGGGACGGATCTTCATGAACGCTCCGGATAGCCCGGGACCGGGCCGAATGGCCCGATCCCGGAGACGGCCCGCCTAGTGGCTCAGGCTCTTGTTGACGAAAGTGAAGTCGAACAGGAGCGCCTCGGTGGCGGGGCGGTCGGTGTCCTTGAGCTTGCCCTTGAGCTTGTTCATGCTCCGGAGCATCTGGATGAACATCTCTTCGCCGTTCAGCCAGTTCTCGGTGGGGTCGGTGGTGTAGATGATGGCCGACTTGGCCAGGGCCTCGGCGGGAGCGCCGATCCACTGGGCCGAAATCCCGGCGGCCTCGATCTTGTTTTCGTTGCACCACTTGGAGGAGACGGTCATGAGGTCGGTCATGGCCTGGATCACCTCGGGGTGTTCGGCGATGAGCTTTTCGGAGGTGCCCATGACGCAGCAGGGGAAGTCGTGCCACTTGCCCTCGGGCGGCAGGTCGCGGGAGTCCAGGGCCAGGTGGCCCACGCCCTTGAATTCGGCCACAGACGGGTGCGGGGCGGGTCCGACCCAGCAGTCGACCTGCTTGCTGAGCAGGGCCGGGATCAGGTTGGAGGTGGACTTGAGGTCGACCATCAGGATGTCGGCTTCGGCGTTGTTGGGGTCGCCGGTGATCTTGAAGCCCGCGTTGTGCAGCGCGCCCTCGAAGACCACGCGCGGGGCGCTGGTCGGGGAGTGGTAGCCGATCTTGAACGGGGTCTTGGACGCCCGGATGGCGGCGGCCACGTCGTCATAGCCGGTGACCGTGCTGCCCGCCGGGAAGACCATGCCCAGGCCGTCCACGTGCATGGGGCAGAGCGCCTTGACCTTGGTCCCCTTGTCCACGCCGCTCATGAAGGCGGTGCTCGACGCCAGGGCCAGGTCCATCTGGTTCATGGCGAACAGGGTGATGGTCTCGGAACCGCTCTTGGAGACCAGCAGGGTCAGCTCGGCCAGGGGCTGGTCCTGGCCGGTCATGAGCGTGAATTTCTGTTTGGGCACCAGGGTTTTCAGGTAGACCCCGTTGGGCTTGAACGCCTCGCCCCGGACCGCCGCCACCATGAGCGGGGTGTGGTGGGTGGTGAACACGTAGCCCATGTTCAGCTTGGGCACGTCGGAACCGATGGCCGGTCCGGCGCACAGGGTGACGACCGTGATCAAGGCCGCCAGCAGGCACAAGGCCTTGTTGCATGCAATCCTCTTCATCATACCTCTCCTCAACGGGTTGTTTGTTAAAAAAGTTCCAGGAACGCCTCGACGCGGGTGCGCAGCTGTTCGGTGTCGGACGGGGAATAGTCGGTCCCCACGTGCAGGAAGGGCAGGCCGAGCTTGCACTCGACGAACCGTTGCACCAGGGTCGATTCCGCATTGTAGGTGTGGCAGCCCAGCCAGGTCAGGTCGACCACGGCGTCCACCCGGTAGGTCCCGGCCATGGCGCGCAGGTCGTCGAGCCGGTTCGGGTTGGGGGTCATGCACGAGCAGGGAATCTGCAGGTAGCGGCGGGCCAGGGCCTCCCAGGGGTCGCCCTGCTCGTCCACCGCAAGGGGCAGCCCCTTGAGCCCGGAGCAGTTCTCCATGCACACCACCCGCGCGCCCAGCTCCTCCACGATGCGGATGAGCTTGTCCGACCCCTTGCCCGTGGGGCAGCCTGTGAGCAGGATTCGCGGCCCGCTGCGGGCGACCGGGCCGGGCTCGGCCAGGTGCGTTTCGAGGTCGCGGTGCAGCCCGCGCAGGGCGGCCAGGTATTTTTCCGGGTATACGGAAAAGCTTTTGCTCTCCTGCACGGCCAGCAGGTCCGAGGCGGTCAGGGGCGAACGGTCGTCGGCGGCCAGCAGCGCGACCCGGGCCAGCTCGGCGCGGATGGCGTTCTGCTGCACGATCTCCTCATGCAGGGCCTCCTCCGTGACCAGCACGCCCGAGACGCCGGTCAGGAACGCCTCCAGCTCCCTGAGCCCGCGCATCCAGTACTCCAGGGCGGCGGGGCCGGTCTGGGTGTGGGGCAGGTGCATCAGGTGCAGCGGCTTGAGCCGTCCCATCAGCTCGTACATCTTCTTCTTGCCGTCGCAGGTGGTCTCGGCCACCAGCACGTCGGCCGCGCTGAAGAACGGGCAGGTGCCGTTGATCGCATAGCCGTAGCTCGACTTGATGAGCGGACACAGGCTGTGCGGCAGGTCCTCCTCCGCGTCCTTGATGGGGTCCTGCTTCTTGCCGCACAGGCTGACCGGGGCCACCCCGGCCGCCCGGATCAGCTCCGTGGGCGCATAGATGCAGTACACGCCGGCAACCTTGCCGCCGTCTTCCTTCCATGCGTCCAGATCGGCAATGCTCAACTCCGAGAAATTGACGAAATGTTTGATGTTCATGGTTCCGCTCCCCTGAAATCGGCCGCGACAATGCACCGCCCGGCATATCGAACAATTTATTATGTTTTATTTTAGCTATTTAAAATATCTATCAGCAAGGACCTCTGCCTATCCGACCGTTGAAGATGTGTACAAACAAGCAGAGTCCCCCACGGTCTTGCACCAGACCGGAGGGCGTGGGGGGCGGTCGCAGTCCCGGGCGAAGCGGGCGGCGGGGAGCGGTGAAGGGGAAGGCCGGAGGGGGTTGCTAGCCCGGGGTCTCGATCTTCGCGCAGAGGTATTCGGTGGTCAGGGCGCTGGCCGTGTCGGCCTCGAGAATCTTGAATCCGGCGCGTTCGAGCATGCCGGTGATGACCCAGTCGAAGGTGCTGTATTCCTCGCGGATATGCAGGGCGGTCTCGTCGGCGAACTCCTGGCCGTGGTCGCGTGCCAGCCCGTCGAGCAGGGACTGGACGCTGACCTCGAAGTCGGGGTCAAAGGGGAAGATGACGTCGGTCAGGCAGAAGAAGCCGCCGGGCTTGAGCATCCGGTTGACGTTGAGCAGGGCGGCCTGCTTCCAGTAGTCGGGCAGGTGGTGGAGCGCCCATTTGGTGGTCACCACGTCCGCCGGTTCAGCGGGCCGGAAGCCGAGGAAGCCGCCGCGATGGAACTCGATGTTGGCGATGCCCGCCTCCCTTGCCTTGGCCTCGGCGATGGACTGCATCTCGCGGGAGACGTCCACGGCCAGGATAGTGCGGAAGTAGCGGGCCGCGTGCACGGAAAACGCCCCGGTGCCGCAGCCGAGGTCGATGGCGGTCATGGTCCTGGTGTCGGCCGGGGCGAGGCGGTCGACGAAGCGTTTGACCTCCTCGTCGTAGTCCCGAAAATCCATCTGCACGTCATAGTGGTCGGCGCTGGTCTTGTCCGTGTAGTCAACGCCCACTTGCTTGAATTCATTGTAAAACCAGTCTTTCATGATACTCCGTTGATGGTTGTGTCGGCGCGGGGATCAGAATCCGTACCGAGCGTACTCCTTGTCCAGCCGGTTGATGAGCTGGATGTAGCGGTAGGTCCCCTTGATCTGGGCGTCCTCCACCATCTGGTAGCCGCGCGCGCGGCATTCCGGGCAGGCGTCGATGGGGATCTCCACGCCCAGGCAGAGCGGCCCGGAGTCGGCGCGGGTCTCGACCTTGTAGAGCCCCCGGCACTGCTTGCACAGGGTCACGGACTCCTGCTGCACCTCGTTGATGCCGTCGGTGTCGTAGTAGATCTGCTTGTGGCGGATGAAGGTGTTGCCGGAGATCACGCCGACGCGGCTGTCGTCCTTGGGCACGAATTCCGGCGGATCGAAGTACAGGGCCGGGAGCTGCTTGCAGAGCTCCTCGATGTAGGCGGTGGTCCGGGCGTCCTGGCGGATGCGCTCGGCGTTGTAGTTGGGTTCGCGGACGTGGGAGTAGTCCACCCCGGCCATGGCCAGGCAGATGCCGAGGTTGATGTAGGGCAGCGCGCCCTGGATGGAGTAGCCGCCTTCGAGCACGGCGATGTCCGGCTTGAGCATGTCGTTCATGGCCGCATAGCCCTGGGCCGAGAAGTTCATGTTGGTGATCGGGTCGGTGAAGTGGTTGTCCTGCCCGGCGGAGTTGATGACCAGGTCCGGCTTGAAGTCCTCGAGGATGGGCAGGACGATGCGCTCCACGGCCATGAGGAACCCCTCGTCCGAGGTGTTGGGCGGCAGGGGGATGTTGATGGTCCTGCCCATGGCGTTGGGGCCGCCCAGTTCGCGCGGGAAGCCGGTGCCGGGGTACAGGGTGCGCCCGTCCTGGTGCAGGGAGATGAACAGGGTGTCCGGGTCGTGCCAGTAGACGTCCTGGGTGCCGTCCCCGTGGTGGCAGTCGGTGTCCACGATGGCGATGCGCTTGCGGCCGTACTTCTCGCGGATATGCTCGATCATGACCGCTTCGATGTTGATGGTGCAGAACCCGCGCGAGCCGTGCACGACCTTCATGGCGTGGTGCCCGGGGGGCCGGACCATGGCGAAGGCGCAGTCCCGCTCGCCCTCCATGACCAGGTCGGCGGCCTTCATGGCCCCGCCCGCGGAGATGAGGTGCGATCGGGTGGCCACGGCGGCCACCTCGGGGAAGCAGAAGTGGACGCGCTCCACGTCTTCCACGGCGGCCACGTCGGGCTTGTATTCGCCCACGCCCTCGATGTCGAAGAGCCCCTCCTCGCGCAGCTGGTCCTGGGTGTAGAGGAGCCGCTCCTGGCGCTCGGGGTGGGTGGGGGAGATGGCCCAGTCAAAGGCCGGGAAGAAGATGATGCCGAGGGTCTTGTTGGATTTGAGCATGGCTTAACTCCCAACTCTTGGGTTGAGAATGTGACGATATTCTTCCAATAAAGAATCTAAAACTTGATTTAACCTGTTTCGTGTTCCGAAATTGACATTAATAATGTTTCTGATGCGATCGTTGAAATGGTTGGAATCAACATTATCAATTTCGCTTTCTCTAAGTAAGATTAAGGAGTCTTTCCCTTCAAAATAACGAGTGAAATGGGTGAGGACATTTTGAATCTGATGATAACTGTCAGTGTGTAAAATAGGACCCGCCTTTCTAAGAGCCAGATTTGCTTTGCGCAATTTAGAAGAAAAAACTCTCAGATTTTGGATTGAGGCGTTGTCCCATAAATCGTCAACACATTGGTTTAGATCACATAGCATTTCCCATAAGTTGCGAATTGTTTGATAGTGAACATCTTCGTAACGATTCAAGCGATGCCTCTCTATCTCAAATTCTTGCTTGATATGTTCTGAAATTGTTGATTCGGTAACCCTTTTAATTATGAATAAAAAGATTCCCGATATAAAAGTGGCAACTCCTGCCGGAACTGCAATTTCAATAAGCATGGCTTAGCGGCCCTCCCCGAAGGTTTTGACCACGCCGGGCCGGACCTGGCATTTGACGCGGATGTTCTTGCCCACCTCGTCGTATCCCTCGACCATGTTGAAGCTGGAGGCGTGGGTGATCTGGGCGTCCTCGGGTTGCAGGAACACGCCCATGGAGCCGAGCTGCATGGTCAGCTGGTTGACCGCGTCCTTCCTGGCGTCGTCCAGGGAGTACCCGGAGGGCACGTTCTCGCGGTAGGAGAGGGTGGGGATGAACAGGACGTGCCGCTGGGTGTCGGCAAAGAGTTCGAGCTCCCAGGTGGTCCGGGTCAGGGCCGCGCCGATGGCGTTGGCCACGTCGTAGTTCTCCGGCACCTCGGTGGAGAGCTGAAACCGGCGGAAGAGTTCGGCCTTCAGGGCCTGGGCCGGGCCGCCCATGAGGTAGACCTTCTTGGGCACGATCTTCTTGCCCTCGATGAGTTCGTGGATGGTGTAGACCGGCTTGGAGTTGATCTCGTCCACCAGGGAGCGGGTGGCTTCGTGGATGGCGTCCGACGCGCCATCGATGGCCCTGCGCGCCAGGGTTGCGCCGGTCATGCCGTGGGTCGCGGCAAAGGTTTCCATGGCCTGTCTGGACTTCTCGGCGTCGCCCACGGCGCAGATGGTCTCGAAGTTGAGGGCGTCGGTCAGGGTGACGCGCTCGCCGCCCAGGCAGACGGACGGACCGAGCCGGTTGGGACCGACGCGCACCTCGGCCCCGTCGCCGGAGCCGATGACCGAGATGGCGGAGTCGCCGCCCACGCCGATGGAGTGGACCTTCAGGGCCGAGACCAGGGTGGGGTGCGAGCCGATGTCGATGCCCTCGCGCTCGATGAGCGGCGCGCCGTCGGCAAAGACCGCGATGTCGGTGGTGGTGCCGCCGATGTCGAGGATGACCGAGTCGTGGAAGATGTCGGTCAGGGCGATGATGCCCATGACCGAGGCGGCCGGGCCGGAAAAGATGGACTGCACGGGCATGGTCCGGGACTGGGGCAGGGGCATGGTCCCGCCGTCGGCCTTGAGCACGTTGACCTTGACGTGGCCCAGTCCCATCTCGTCCAGCGCCTTTTCCACGGCGGTGGCGAATTGGTTGTAGAGCCGCCAGACCGCGCAGTTGAAGTAGGCCGTGGCCACCCGCCGCGGAAAATTGAGCGCCCCGCCCAGCTGGTGGCCGAGGGTGACGAAGTCCGCGTGCTCGCAGACGTCCACGGACTTGCAGTTGCACACGGTGCGGCGGATCATGTTCTCGTGGCGCGGGTTGCGGGTGGAGAACTTGGACACCGCGGCGAATACCCGCACCTCGTTCTCGCGGCAGCGGTCCACGGCCTCGGCCAGTTGCCGGGAGCTCAGCGCGCGGACCTCGTTGCCCCGGTGGTCGATGGACCCGTCGATGACGTGGAAGTCCTTGCAGGGCATGAAGTTGTGCGGGTCGATGCCCGGCCCTGCGGAGACGATGACGCCCACGTCCTCGGTCTTGCCCTGGACGATGGCGTTGGTGGACAGGGTGGTGGACAGGTTCAGCTGGGCGACCTCGCCGGCATCCACCTGGGCGAGGATTGCCGTCAGCGCCTCGGTGACGGAAGAGAGCAGGTCGTGATGGCGGGTGGGGACCTTGCAGGAGGCGGCCACGGAAACCCCGCCCCTGAGGTCCAGGGCGACCGCGTCCGTGTGGGTCCCGCCCACGTCGATTCCAAGCAGCATTGCGACTCCGGTGTTTTTACAGGCTAGGGGCGATTTTGCACCCCTTGCGCCAAAGGCGCAACCCTCCTTTCGGCCAGTGGTCGAATCGGGTCGGGGAATGGTCGGAGGGCGGGCAGGGGTTTGCCTTTCCACGGCATCTTCGTGTAGCGTGCTGTGGTCAATGCGAACAACCCCCCGGAACTGCGGGGGAAGGAGAGCTTTCATGGGCAGGATATTCATAGCGGGCGCGGCCGGAAACATCGGCTCGGCCCTGATCGATACGCTGGGAGACAAGGCGGAGGTCGTGGCCGGGGTCCATTCCCCGGAAAAGGGCGCCTCCCTGGCCGGGGATTGCGTGGAGCCGCGCGTGTGCGACTTCGGCGACCTCGACTCCATGGAGCGGGCCATGGAGGGGTGCGACCGCATGTTCCTGGTCCTTCCGCTGCACGAGCGGCTGGCCCGCTACGGCAGGGTGGCCGTGGATGCGGCCAGGAAGGCGGGCATCAAGTACATCGTCCGCTCGTCGGCCTACGGCGCGTCCTCGGACGCCCACTGGCGGCTGGGGAGGGAGCACGGCATGGTGGACCAGTTCGTGGAGGATTCCAAGATTCCCTTCACCGTGCTGCGGCCCAACACCTTCATGCAGAATTTCAGCACCTTCATGGCCCCCATGATCCGGTCCGGGGTCATCGCCCTGCCCGAGGAGGAATACAAGGTCAGCTACATCGACGTGCGCGACATCGCGGCCTGCGCCGCCCGGCTGCTGCTCGACAGCGCCGGGTTCGAGGACGGGTTCTACGCCCTGACCGGGCCCAGGGGGCTGACCCTGGCCGAGGTGGCCGAGACCATCTCCGAGGCGGCGGGCGTTAAGGTGGCCTACACCCCCGTGGACGAGGAGACGTTCATCCAGGGGCTGGACCAGGCGGGCGTGCCCGAATGGAACCGGAACATGCTCGTGTCCCTGAGCCGGGTGGTCAAGCTCGGCATGCTGGGCAACGTGACCCAGGCCGTGGAGTACCTGACCGGCGCTCCGGCGCGGACCTTCGCGGACTTCGCCGCCGAGAGCGCGGCCGCCTGGAAGTAGCATGGCCGGGCTCAGGGGGCAGGAAGAACTGCTGCGGGCCATCCGGGCCATCACCTCGGGAAGCCACACGGACGAGATTCACCGGCTGACCGGGCCGGAGTACGACCCGGCCATCCAGGAACTGGCCGAGGCCATGGCCGTGATGCTCGTCCGGCTGGAGGCCCGGGAGGATCGGCTGGAAGAGCTCCTGGCCAAGATTCGGCGCGACACGGTGAACACCATCACCTCGGTCGTCCACGCCCTGGGCGCGCGCGACGCCTATACCGAGGGCCACGGCGAGCGCGTGGGCGTGTATGCCCGGCGGCTGGCCCAGCGGCTCAAGCTGCCCGCCGACGAGGTGGAGCGCATCCGTATCGCCGGGACTCTGCACGACATCGGCAAGATCGGGTTCAGCGACCGGGTCTTCAGCAGCGAGGACACCCCCTTGAGCGAGGACATGGTGGAGGAGATCCACCGCCACCCGGAGTGGGGCCGCGACATCCTCAAGGACCTGGACTTCCTCGGCCCGGCCCTGGAATACGTCTATGCCCACCACGAGCGGCTGGACGGCTCGGGTTATCCGCGGGGGCTGTCCGGCGACGCCATCCCGCTCGGCGCGCGCATCCTCTGCGTGGTGGACTATTTCGACGCCATGACCACGGACCGCCCCTACCAGAAGGGCCGTTCCCGCGAGGCCGCCTTCGCCATCCTGCGGGATTTGGCCGGGACCGCCCTGGACGAGACCCTGGTGGAGGCGTTCATCCTCGAAGTCGAGGAGAACGGTCCGGCGGGTTAGGGGCAAGAACGTGCAAGACCGGCCGCGGTCCGCTGCCGTATCCTCCTTGAAAACAAAGGAGGCATCATGCTGATATTCGACAGTTTTGATACGGGAACCGTGGTGGCGGGGGGCGCGGCAAAGACCGCCGAGGACCTGGAGTGGAACGCCCATCCGGCCTTTGCCGGGGTTTCCCTCAAGCATCTGATCACCGGGGCCGAGACCGGAGGACGGTTCAGCGCCCATCTTGTCCGGCTGGAACCGGGCGCGGAGATCGGCGACCATGTCCATGCGGCCAACTGGGAGCTGCACGAGGTGGCCGCGGGCGAGGGCGTGTGCGTGCTCGACGGGCGCTCCATCGCCTACGGGCCGGGCGTGGCCGCGGTCATGCCGGAAAACGCGCCCCATAGCGTGCGGGCCGGAAAGGACGGGCTTCGTCTTTTGGCCAAGTTCGTGCCCGCGCTGCTCTGACGGAGGACCCTTGGCTGACGAATCCACGACATTCCGTGAAATCCCCGGCCTGGACGGCGTCGGCGTGGTCCGCCACGCGGGACCGCCGCCCACCGGGGCGCGCCACGCCCACCGGTCCGTGTGCGTGTGCGCGGTCCTGTCCGGCGTGCGGATCGTGTCGTGCGCGGGAGCT
Source organism: Pseudodesulfovibrio indicus (assembly GCF_001563225.1). Classification (NCBI taxonomy): domain Bacteria; kingdom Pseudomonadati; phylum Thermodesulfobacteriota; class Desulfovibrionia; order Desulfovibrionales; family Desulfovibrionaceae; genus Pseudodesulfovibrio; species Pseudodesulfovibrio indicus. The sequence continues at coordinate 299,401 of NZ_CP014206.1, read as the reverse complement.
CGTTGCGAGGCCGGGGCCGGGAACGTGCTGGTCCTCCCCGCCGGGCTGCCCCACACCTGCGCCGGTCCGCCCAGCGAGTATGTCGCGATCTCCATTCCCCCGGCCTGCTTCGAGCGGGGCGGGCTGGTCCCGGATGTGCCGGGGCCGATGATCGTGGACGACCCGGTCCGGTTCGGCGCGGTCCTCCACCTGTCGGAATTGGCCGGGGGCGGCGCGTCCCTGCTGGAGCGGCAGGGGGCGCTGCTGGCGGTCATGGAGCCGCTTTGCGGTTCCGGCCCACCCCAATCAGGTCCTCCGTCCGAGCCGGAGCGCATCGCCCAGGTCCGCCGGCGGCTGGAATCCAACTGCGCGGAAGACCTCCCCCTGGAAGCCCTCGCGGACATGGCCGGACTGAGCCCGTGCAGGCTGAACCGCGCCTTTGCCGCCGCTGTGGGCATGCCGCCCCACGAGTACCAGATTCTCCAGCGCGTGCAGCGGGCCAAGGAATGCATCCGCCAGGGCCTGGAGCTGGCCCGCTGCGCGGCCGAGGCCGGTTTCTCGGACCAGAGCCACATGACCCGCTGCTTTCGCAAGGTCATGGGCATGACCCCCGGCACCTTCGCGGCCGGTGTGACGCGCATCCGTTAAGCTGAACAGAACGTCGGGAAGCCGTTCCACTTTGGGCGCGCTTTTGCTATGGTCGCCGAAACGCGGCGCCCGCCCGGCCGTTGTAACGGACGTCACCATGCTCAAGCGCATTACCTACCTGATTCCCCCGCTCATCGGCCTGATGGTCGCGGCGATGGTCTATATCGGCTACCGGGCGGACCTGGACAACCACGCCCAAAAGAATCACGCCAGGGTGTTGCAGGTGCTCAACGAGACCAGGGCGACCCTGGAGGCCTCACTGGGCGCGAGCGTCCACCTGATCGGCTCCATGGAGGCGTTCCTCAAGGTCAACCCCGAGCCGAGCCGGGCCGAGTTCGAGGTCCTGGCCGGGTCCCTGATGGCCGATGTCCCCGCCGTGCGCTCCCTGATGCTCGCCAGGAACGACGTCGTCACCCGTATCTTTCCCCGGCCCACGGATGGCAAGGTCCTGGGCCGCGACCTGTCCAAGGTGGGACCGGTGGCCCTGCGGACCCTGGTGCAGCGCGCCAAGGAGACCGGACAGCGCCAGATCCTCGCCCAGGAGCAGCACTCCCACGGCGTCGAGGAGATCACCATCCTGGCCCCGGTCCATCCGTCGGGCGGGAAGGGGAGTGACGGGTACTGGGGGTTGGTCTGCGTCAGGATCGACGGCGCCGCCTTTTTCCGCAATGCGGGCATCGGCCTGAGCGGAAACGACGTGATCCTGGCCGTCCGGGACGGCGGACTCCTGGCCACCGAGACCGTGCTGGCGGGCGACCCCGTGGTCTTCGACATGGTCCCCATGGTCCAGACCATCCGCGTGCCGTCCGGCGAATGGGTGCTGGCCGCTGCCCCCGGCGGCGGCTGGGGCGGCTCGCCCTACAGCGCCGCGATCCTCTTCGGCGGCGGCGTGGCCACCATCCTCATTCCCGCCTCACTGTGGGCCGTGGTCGCCATGATCCTCGGCCGCCTCAAGGACCGGGAGCGGTACTACCAGCTGGTCCACAACGCCAAGTCGATCATCCTGCGTATCAACATGGACGGCGACATCGTCTTCTGCAACGAGTACGCCGAGGATTTCTACGGCTACGATCCGGGCGAACTGCTCGGCAAGCCCCTGGTCGGCACCCTGGTCTCGCGCAAGAGCCTGGAAGGCAAGTCCATGCGCCGCTACCTCGACCGGCTGCTCAACAACCCCTCGGCCCACCCGTTCAACGAGACCATGAACATCCGCAAGAACGGGGAGATCGTCTGGGTCGCCTGGGCCAACGACTCGGTCAAGGCCGGCGACGGCACCGTCGCGGGGCTGCTCTGCGTGGGTACGGACATCACCGACCGCAAGCTCATGGAAGAGGCCCTGCGCCAGCGCGAAAAGCAATATCGGCTCCTGGCCGAGAACGTCACCGACATCATCTGGGGGCTGGACGCCGACTACCGGTTCACCTACGTCAGCCCGTCCGACGAGGCCGTGCGCGGGTTCAAGCGGTACGACGTGCTCGGCCGCCCCATAACCGATTTCCTGACCCCGGCCTCGCGCCGCATATTCGAGGACGCCCTGCGCGTGCTCGACGACGCGGACGGGCCGCAGGGACCCGGCACCTCGGTCACCGAGGACCTGGAGTTCATCTGCGCGGACGGCTCCACCGTGTGGCTCGAATCCCACCTCGGCACCCTGCTCAGCGAGGAGGGCGAACGGATCGGGTTGCAGGGCGTCAGCCGCGACATCACCGATCGCAAGCTCGCCGAGGCCCTGCGCGACGACGTGGAGCGCATGGCCCGCCACGATCTCAAGACCCCGCTCGGCGCGGTCATCAGCCTGCCCGAGGAGATCCGCAAGATCGGCAGGCTGTCCGCCCCGCAGGAGGCCATGCTCAAGACCATCGAGAATGCGGGCGCGACCATGCTCGAACTCATCAACCGGTCGTTGGACCTCTACAAGATGGAGTGCGGGACCTACGTCCTCGAGCGGACCACCGTGGACGTCCTCGACGTGCTCGAAAACATCAAGGCCGAGGCGTTGCCCCAGATCCGCGAAAAAGGAATCAGCATGGGCATCGAGGCTCGCGGCGGGCCGAACCCCGGTTCGGCCGTCATCTCCGCGGACGCCGAACTCTTCCGGTCCATGCTCGCCAACCTCATGGTCAACGCGATCCAGGCCTCGCCCGAATCCGGGTCCGTGTCCGTACTCATCGAACTGGAGCGGGACCTGACTATCACCATCCGGAACCAGGGCGAGGTGCCGTGCTCCGTGCGCGATACCTTCTTCGACAAATACTCCACCTCCAGCACCGCGCGCGGCTCCGGGCTCGGCACCTACTCCGCGCGGCTCATCGCCCGGACCCACGGCGGCGACATCAACGTCGAAACCTGGAAGCCCGGCGAGACCTCGGTCATCATCACCCTCCCGCAGTAGGGCGAAGCCTCCGGGCCTCCTTCCCCCGAAATGCCGGCGGCCCGGCGTTCCCGCCTGTGAGGGGGGAGCGCCGGGCCGCGTCGGTGTGGTGAGGAGGCTTTGGTTTAGTCCTGAAGCTTCTTCATGAGCCAGGCCATGTTGTCGCCGAGGATATCCATGGTCAGCATGCCCTCTTCGTCCTTGAGGACCTCGCCCGTTTCGCGGCCGAAGCCCATGTTCCAGTAGCGGGAGCCGGGCACGATCATCTGCTGGATGAAGAACAGGGAGTTGAGGGTGTTGAAGGTCTGCATGGCCCCGCCCCGACGGGCGGCGACCACGGCGGCGCCGACCTTGCGGGCGAGCATGCCGCCGTTGACCAGGGAGACCATGCCCGCGCGGTCGATGAGGGCGGACATCTCGGTGGTGATGGTGGCGAAGTAGGTGGGCGAGCCGAGGATGATGCCGTCGGCGGTCTCCATGGCCGCGATACATTCGTTGAGGAAGTCGTTCTTGACGGCGCAGCGGCGGTCCTTGTTCTCGGCGCATTTGTAGCAGGCGATGCAGCCGTGCATCTTCTTCCCGGCCAGTTCGATCATTTCGGTTTCGATGCCCTGGGCTTCGAGTTTGACAAAGACCCGCTTGATCATGTCGGCGGTGTTGCCGCCCTTGCGTGCGGAGCCGTTGAACGCGACTACTTTCATGGTTCTCTCCTAATAGCTGTTGTAGTGGATGCGGTCTTCAAGGAACCGGCTTTCGGATTTGGGCTGCTGCGCGGGCCAGCCGATGGGGGCAAAGGCCAGGGGAATGATGTTCTCCGGGAGGTCGAACATGGCGCGGTATCCGGCCACGCGGTCCTCCTTGGGATAGATGCCGGTCCAGACCGCGCCCAGGCCGAGGGCGTGGACGGCGAGCAGCAGGTTCTGCATGGCCGCGGAGCAGTCCTGGACCCAGTAGCCCGGGTACTTCTCCTTGGTCAGGTCGCCGCAGACGATGATGCCGAGCGGCGCCTGGAGCACCATCTTGATGTAGGGGTGCAGGTCGGCCATGGCGTCGAGCCGTTCCCGCTCGTTGACCACGATGAACTGCCAGGGCTGCGCGTTGCCCGCGCTGGGGGCCATCATGGCCGCCTCCAGGATCTGGCGTACCATCTCCTCGGGGACGTCCTTCTCTTCGAATTTGCGCACGCTGCGCCGGGTCATCAGGGCTTGCAGGGTATCCATGGGTTTCCTCCCGGTTGGGGGTCGGTGACGTTGTTTACCTTCCCCATGTTCTCTGCTAATGGAGAAAAAAGATCAAGTACGCACTTGAAAGTTCTATAGTAACCAAAAAGAAACCATTGCGGCGGGGCGGTGAATTGGCCGTCCGCGCCGGTGATCGGAGTTCGGACATGGGCGCACCCTGTTCCCTGAAGTTTTGCGGCGACAAGAAGTACTATTGCAGCGTGGAGCTGACCCTGCAGGTCATCGGCGGCAAGTGGAAACCGATCATCATGCACCGGCTGGGAAGCGAGGGCACGTTGCGCTTCAGCGAGGTGAAGCGGTCCATCCCGAACATCACCCAGAAGATGTTGACCCAGCAGCTCCGCGAGCTGGAGTCGGACGGGGTGGTGCTGCGCGAGGTCTATCCGCAGGTGCCGCCCAAGGTGGAGTACTCCCTGACCGATCTGGGGCGCAGCGTGATGCCGGTCATCGCCAGCCTGAGCGAGTGGGGCACCCGGTACGCGCAGTGGTACGCCGAGAGCCAGCCCGACGCCGAGGCCGTATAGCTCGGCGGAATCGGCGGCGCGGTCTTTCCCCGTGCAGGAATTTGCGCTAAGGTGCAACAGGGGGAATCGTCATGACCGATCAGTTCAATCCATCCGCTCCGGGAGAGGGCGCATCCGGGTTCGACGCGGACGCGGCCCGCGAGGACATGGGGCTGTCGGACGAGGAGTTCGCCCTGCTTGCGGGCAGGGCCAGGGAGGAGATTGCGGCCCGTCTGGAGGCGGTGAGGCAGGGGTTTCGGGAGTCGGACCTGCCGGGCGTGGCGTTGAACAGCCACACCATCAAGAGCGTGGCCGCGTCCCTGGGCGCGGAAGGCGTGCGCCGGGTCGCGGAGAGGCTGGAGCTGTGCGCCCGCGAGGGCGACGCGGACCGCTGCTCCCGGCATCTCCCCTCCATGGAGGGCGAGGCCGGTTGGCTGCTGAAGGTCTTGGGACGGCTGTAGGGAGCCGCAGCGCGCCAACGGGAAAACCCGCCCCGTCCGCAAGGATGGGGCGGGTTTTTTCGTGCGTGCTGGTTAGCCCCGGCAGTTGTGTTTCATGTTCGTGCCTTCAACCACGAAGACCACGGTCTCGGCCACGTTGGTGGACAGGTCGCCCACCCGCTCCAGGTGGCGCGCGCCGATGATGGCGTGCACGCCGCGTTCCACGATGCGGGACTCGGCGACCATGTCGGAGACCATCTGGCGCAGGATGGCGATGGTCAGGTCGTCGGCCTTGTCGTCCATGCGGCAGACCTGCCCGGCCAGGTTGACGTCCTCGTCCACGTAGGCCTTGAGGGCCTCGGAGAGCATCATCTTGACGGTGTTGGCCAGGTCTTCCATCTTCGGGTTGTGGGGCATGGGCGGCCGGGTGGACAGGAAGATGGCCCGGTGGGCCAGGTTCACCGCCTCGTCGCCGAGCCGCTCCAGGTTCACCGTGATGCGCTGCGCGCCGATGATGGTTCGCAGGTCCACGGCCATGGGCTGATCCAGGGCGAGCAGCTCAAGGCTGAAATTGTCGATCTCGTCTTCCATCTCGTTGATCACCTCGTCGCCGACGATGACGGATTCCGCCAGGTCGGCATCGTTCTCGAGGTAGGCCCGGATGGCCTTGTGGATGGCGGACTCGGACAGAGCCGCCATACGCAAAACCATGACCTTGAGATCTTCGAGTTTTTTCGAAAAATGTGCGCGTTGTTCCATGATGCGTTGCGTCCTTTGCTTTCAGCTTAACCGAAACGACCCGTGATGTAATCTTCCGTCTGCTTGTTGGCCGGGTTGGTGAACATGGTCTTGGTGTCGTCCACCTCTATGAGCTTGCCCATGTAGAAGAAGGCGGTTCGGTCGGAGACTCGGGCGGCCTGCTGCATGGAGTGGGTGACGATGATGATCGTGAACTCCTTCTTGAGTTCGTGGATCAGGTCCTCGATCTTCTGGGTGGCGATGGGGTCCAGCGCGGAGGCCGGTTCGTCCATGAGCAGGACCTCGGGTTCCACGGCCAGGGCGCGGGCGATGCACAGCCGCTGCTGCTGGCCGCCGGAGAGGCCCAGGGCGGAGGTGTGCAGCCGGTCCTTGACCTCGTCCCAGAGGGCCGCGCCCAGCAGGCTTTCCTCGACCTTCTGCTCCAGGAACTGCTTGTCCTTCACGCCGTTGACGCGCAGGCCGTAGGCCACGTTCTCGAAGATGGTCTTGGGGAACGGGTTGGGTTTCTGGAAGACCATGCCGATGCGTCGGCGCAGCGAGACCACGTCCAGGCCGGGAGCATAGATGTCCTGTCCGTCCAGGGTCATCTTGCCGTCCACGCGGGTGCCGGGGATGAGGTCGTTCATGCGGTTGATGCAGCGCAGATAGGTGGACTTGCCGCAACCGGACGGCCCGATGAGGGCGGTGACCCTGTTGGATTCGAAATTGATGCTGATGTCTTCCAGCGCCTTGAAATCGCCGTAGTGGAAATCAAGGTTGGTGGAAGCCACCTTTATGGAGGTCGTCATTGAACATACTCCGTGGCAATGTGAAAAGATGTGTTCCGCCAGCGGCGCAACACGACACGAGTAACCCGGAGGAGTTACGGGACAATGACCCGTTTGTTACGATTTGGAAACAGCCGCTCATGGCAGCGGCACGGCCACGATCAGTTCGTTTTCCGATCGGGTGATGGTCGGTTCCAGCGCGCCTTCGGGCGGGGTGCGGAAGTATATGACCAGCCGGAATCGGTCCGGGTGTTCGCCCATGACCACGTGCAGCACGGTCGGCCCGTCGGAGCGGATCACGCTGCTCCCCTTGTGGTTCCATTGGCCTTTGAGGTCCACCACCAGCCGCTTGGGGTCGTCGAGGTTGAAATAGGAGGTGTCCGCCACCTCGCGGTCCGTGGCGATGGCGAGCCTGGGACCGGCGCCGGTCTCCTCCAGGGAGACCGAGAGAATCTGGCCGGGACCTGCGGGCGCGGGTTCGGGGGCGGGTTGGATGGCGGGAGCTGCTTCGGTTTCGGGCGCGGCTTGGGCTTCGGGCGCGGGTTCGGGGGCAACGGGCACGTCGGCTTCCTGCCCGTTATCCGCGCTCTCCTCGGCGGATTCCGGCTGCGCGGGCATGGCCGGGGACTCGCTGCCGTCCGGCAGGACAACGGGCAAGACCGTGAAATCCACGGTCATGCGCACCTGGCTGCGCGGCTCGTCCGCCCCCCTGGCCGCAGGGGGAAACACGGACAGCCCGGCCGCGGCGCAGACCGCCAGTAAAAGGACCCATTGCCTGAACGTCTTCGACATGCGAACCCCTCGCTGATGGTGAAACTTCCAGTGGGGTATACTGGAATTGTCGGTCAAAGGCAAAGCCGGGCTACCTGAGGTTGGCGTAGAAATCGGACAGTTGCCGGACGGCTTTCCGGTCGGACCAGCACTCCTCCATGAAGCGCCGTCCGGCCAACCCGGCCGCTTCGCAACGCGGCCGGTCCAGGGCCAGGGAGCGCAGCAGGTCGATGAGTTCCGCCTGGTTGGTGGCCGTAAGCCAGGGCAGTTCACTGGTCCCGGCGAACTCGGCCACCCGCTCGCGGCACCATTCGTCCAGACCGGCGATGACCGCCAATCCCTGGGACAGCCCCTCGAGGCTGGACACGCCGTAGTACCCCTGCATGTGGTCGAAAAGCACGTGGCAGCGCCGTTTGCGCGCCAGGCACTCGTCGTTGGACACGTCGTCGATGAGGTCCACGGAGAGATACGCCGTGCGCTTGTTCACGACCTTGACCGCAGCCAGGAATTCGGCGGTGTTCTTGAGGTCCTTTCGGGTGGGGGAGTGGCAGACCTGGAGCTGGCCGGGGTCGTCGTAGCGGCCCCACAAGGGCTGGAGCAGCGGGTCGTCGATGGGCACCAGATTGGGCTGCCACCGGGCCCCGGGCAGGAGGCGGAGCAGGTCCGGGGTGGAAACCAGGAGATTCCTGCGTCCGCGCTCGCGGTACTTGTCCGCGAACGAGCCGGGGTTGGAGCGGAAGTCGTGGTGGCCGTGGTGATGGTGGACCACCGCCTTACCCTTGAGAAAGTCCGCGGGCTCGAGTCCGCCGAAGGACTGGTGTTCGTCGCAGGTCATGTGGAAATGGAAGACGTCGGCCTCGCGCATGAGGATGGATATCTCCTCTATGCCGTCCGGGCCGAGGTCCGGGACATGGAGGTCCTTTTCCCAGGCGTGGTTGTACCTGGTCTCCAGGGTGACCAGCCGGGCCTTGTGTTCCGTATGCCGGTTCAGCGCCTTGCAGAACTGGATGGCGGTCCCGGCCGGATCATTTATGGCGAGCATGAGAATGCGCATTACGTTCGCCTTTACCCGAAGGTGATGTCCACGTTGTCAAGGAAATAGCCGACTTCCCCGGCCAGCTCGATGGCCGCGTCGCGGTCCCGAGCGGCTCCGGCACCCTCCAGCTCCCTGCCCAGCTCGCTCAGCCGGGGGAACCCATAGGAGCTGCCGTTGCCCTTGAGGGTATGTCCGAACTCGATCACGCTATCGTAATCCTCCTTGTCCAGGGCAGCCTTCAGGGCGATCAACTCCTGGCGCCGGAGATCCAGGTACCGGGCCATGATCGGCTCCAGTTCAGGGTCGACGGTGACGGGAATCCTCGGCATCGGTTCAGAACCTGCTGCCGCGCGAGCCCGAGTTCGCGGAGTTCTCCAGCTGCGCCTTGTTCAGCTTCTTGAGCCAGATCTCGCCCGAGTGGGTGTTGAACATCAGCTTGCGCCCCTGGACCCCGCCCACGTCCTGGGCCTGGATGTCCAGCCGGGCGAACTTGAGCAGCTTCTTGGCCATCTCTATGTTCCGCCTGCCGATGTTGTAGGAGCTGGACGGCTCGATATTGTTCACCGCCACGCCCTGGCCGCCGCCGAACATCTTGATGACCAGCTCGCGGCGCGGCACGCCGATCTTGTCCATGGTCTCCAGCATGTTCTGCAGGGCGGTGTCCACGTAGCGGCAGATTTGCGGCTCGCGCCCGTGGGGGTGCTTGCCGTCGGAGCTGTCAGGAAGAAACGCGTGACAGATGGTCCCGATGCCCATCTTGGGGGCGTGTATGGTCACCGCCAGGCAGGAGCCGAGGACTGTGGTCACCATGGTGGGCTGTACGCCGATGAAACAGTCGCCTGTCTGTAGAAAGACCTTGGGAAGTCCGGAACCGATTCCGCTCATTATCATCTCCGTTGCGCGAGAAAGTCGCTGGTCGCGAGGGCGTATGCTATAAAGCTATCACGTTGGCGTGACAAGTCAATAATGCCCGGCTTTTCTCGTTCGGGAAAAGTCCGGTTTATGTCTTGGGACCATTCGTGCGCAGCTGGCCTGGAATGAGCTGTGACAGGCTCAGGGAGACCAGGGACAGGGCCGCGGCCACCAAGAAGACCAGCCGGTAGTCCGCAAGCCAGATGAGCCCGCCGGAGACCGGGACGACCACGGCGGCGATGTGGTTGATGGTGAACCCCACGGCCATGCCCGAGGCGATGTCCTTGGGGTCCGCGATCTTCTGGTAGAAGGTCTTGATCCCGATGGCGAAGTTGAAGACGATGTTGTCCAGGATATAGAGCGCTCCGGCCAGTACCGCGCTCTCGGTCAGGGCGTAGCCCAGGAAGATCACGGTCAGGGAGGTGTACTCCACGGTCAGCACGGCGCGCTCGCCGAACCGGTTGATGGACCGCCCGATGATCGGGTTGGCGAAGTAGTTGATGACGTTGTTGGCCACGAACAGCGCGGTGACCTGCTCGATGGAGTAGCCGAACTTGGAGACCAGCAGATACACGGCGAAGGCCACGAATATCTGCCGCCGCGCGCCGGAGAGGAAGGTCAGGGCGTAGTAGAGCCAGTACCGCTTGCGGAAGGTCATCTTCTTGACCTGGGGCGGCAGGTCCTTGCTCGACGGGTCGAGGGTCAGGCACCACAGTCCGGCGGCCACGGCCACGCCGCCCAGCAGCGCGAACATCTCGGTGTAGCCCAGCACCCGGGCCAGGAAGTAGATGGCCCCGCCCACGGTGACGTTGGTCAGGGCGTTGACGCTTCGCAGCCTGCCCATGACCACCGGGGCCTGGGTGTGGCTGAAGTACTGCAGGGTCAGCGACTGGTTCATGGTCTCGTAGTAGTGAAAGCCGAAACTCATGAGCAGGGTGGTGAAGACCAGGCCGGGAAGGGAGGGCAGGAGCCCGGTCAGCCCCACGCCCAGGCCGAGGACGGCCACGGACAGGGCGGCCAGCCGGTGCTCGCTGATGAACAGGATCATGTAGATGGCCAGCAGGGCCAGGAAGCCGGGGATCTCGCGCACGGACTGGACCACGCCCATGTCCAGGCCGTTCAGCCCGGCCACTTCCACCGCGAAATTGTTGAGCAGGGTGCGCCAGCCCTGGAAGGCGGCGCCGGAACAGATGACCAGCACCAGCAGGAACAGGTACATCTTTCGTTTCTTGAAGTCGTCCGTCATGGAAGTCCTCGGTTGGGGTGCAGCGGACAATAGGACTTTGCCTTGCCAAAGATCAAGTGTAGATTTGGGCCATGAAAGACGCTCCCATCATCGTTTCCGCCTGTCTGGCGGGCATCTACTGCCGTTACAACGGCGAGGTCGAGCCGTTCGCGCCCGTGGTCGATCTGATCCGCGCCGGGCGCGCCATCCCGTTCTGTCCCGAGGCCTTCGGCGGGCTGCCCACTCCGCGCAGCCCGTGCGAGATCCTGGGCGACCGCGTGGTGGACGCCGACGGGGTCGACCGCACCACCGAGTTCCGTCGCGGGGCCGAAGAGGGACTCCGTCTTGCGCGTCTTGCGGGCTGCACCGAGGCGATCCTCAAGGCGCGCTCCCCGTCCTGCGGCTCCGGCGTGATCTACGACGGCACCTTCACCTCCGCCCGCATCCCCGGCGACGGCGTGTTTGCCGCGCTGCTCAAGGACGCGGGCATCCGGGTGCGCTCCGAAGAGGAGCTGGCGTGAAGGAGTTCGCCGGGCTGCCCCTGACCGTCAGGGCCAACCCGCGCGCCCGCAGGGTCCTGGTCAAGCTGGTCCCCGGCCGGGGGCTGGAGGTGGTCACGCCCAGAGGGTTCGACCCGGCACAGGTCCCCGCCATCCTGGAGGACAAGCGGGGTTGGGTCGAGCGCACCCGCGACCGGCTGCTGGCCGCCGGGACCGATCTCTCCGGCGCATTGCCCGAGCTGCCCGACGTCATCCATTTTCGCGCCGCGGACCGCACGGTCCAGGTGGACTGCGTGGACCGGCCGGGCCGGGTGCGGGTCCTGGAAAACGCGGCCCGGCTCCAGGTGAGCGGGCCGATGGAGGACCGCGCAGCCATCCTGGACGGAATGCGCGCGTACACGGTGCGCAAGGCGCGCGAGATTCTGCTGCCCTGGCTGGAGCGGGCGAGCCGTGCGACCGGCCTCGCCTACTCGGCCCTGCGCGTGCGGAGGCAGAAGACCCGCTGGGGGAGCTGCTCGGCCCGGGGGACCATCTCCCTCAACGCCAAGCTCCTGTTCCTGCCCCCGGAGCTGGTGGACCACCTGCTGCTGCATGAGCTCTGCCACACCAAACACCTCAATCACTCCAAGGCGTACTGGGCGTGCGTGGCCTCCTTCCAACCGGATTTCGAGCGGCTGGAACGCGAGGTCAGCCGGGGCGGCCGATACGTTCCCGCCTGGTTCCGCTGAGCCGTCTCGGCGAGCACCCCGTTCGCGTCTTCCCTTCGAGCCTCCCTTCGCGCTTCCCCCTCATGTCTGCCGCTCATGCCGCCGCTGGCACGCCGTTGACACCGGTCAGCGTACAGCCTATGGTTCGATGCATGTCGAATCCACAAACCAAAGGCGGGCAGGCCGCGAGCGACGAAGAGCTCAAGGGCATGGCCCGGATGTTCAAGGCGCTGTCCAATCCCCATCGGCTGCGCATCTACCGCGAGCTGGCCTCCTGCGTGAGCGGGTCCGTGACCAGGTCGCCGGAGGAGTTCAAGAACTGCCAGCGGGGCTTTGCCGAGCGACTGGGGCTGGCCCCTTCCACGGTGTCGCACCATTTCAAGGAGTTGCGCGCCGCCGGGTTGATCCACATGAAGCGCGAGGCGCGTACCGTGTCCTTCTGGGTGGACCGCGAGGCGGCCCTGATGCTGTCCCACCTGTTCAACAGGTAGCCGCCCTTTTTTTACGGTGTGGAATCGATGTATTTCGAAGTCTCAAATCAACAGCCGGCGACACGCCGGGGATCGGAGGACAGGGCATGAAAGTGATGGCCTTTAACGGCAGCCCGAGGAAGAACTGGAACACGGCCACCCTGCTGGAGCACGCCCTGGAGGGCGCGCGGGAGGCAGGGGCCGAGGTGGAGCTTGTCCACCTGTACCCCCTGGACTTCAAGGGGTGCGCCAGCTGTTTCGCCTGCAAGCGGATCGGCCGCGAGGAGATCGGGGTGTGCGCCCTGAAGGACGAGCTGCGGCCGGTGCTGGAGCGGGTGCGCGCGGCGGACGCGCTGCTCCTCGGCACGCCGGTGTACTACGGCTGCGAGTCGGCCTGCACGCGCGCCTTCATCGAGCGGCTCCAGTTCCCGTACCTGAACTACGCGGACTATTCCAAGCCGCACTTCCCGCGCAAGATCGCGACCGGGCTGGTCTACACCATGAACGTGCCGGAGGGGCTGCTGGAGCGACTGGGCTACCCGGCGTCGTTCGAGCGCACGCGGGCCAACCTGGCGCGCCATTTCGGCTCCTGCGAGCTGCTGCTGGCCACGAACACCAGCCAGTACGACGACTACGACAAGTACGAGGCGGGCTTCGACAAGCAGGACAAGGCACGCCATCGCGAGACCCAGTTCCCGGAGGACTGCCGCCGTGCCAGGGAGCTCGGCGCGCGCCTCGCCCAGGGCTACCGACCGTAATCTCCCCGCGAATCGCCCCAAAAAACCGGGACCGACACCCACGATGTCGGCCCCGGTCTTGTTTTTCGCCGAAGGCTACACAAAAAGTTTGGAAGGGAGGGTGAGAGGGGATGGAGGTCCGGGGGAATGGGAGAGAGGGAACCCTCTCCAAAGGGTTCCCTCTCTCCCATTCCCCCGGCTTGGCCCTCGCTCCCTAGCTGGCGGCGTCTTCGAATTTGGCCTGGATGATGGCGGCGTCTTCGGGCCCGGCTTCGAGCTGCAGGGATTTGGACTGGCCGTGGCAGCGCACGCCCTCGCTGGTCAGGGTGATGTACCCGGCGGACAGGGCGGTGGTGTAGGGCATCTGCTCGCGCATCTCGTCGAAGTTGATGCGGCTGGGGAATATGACGGGCACGGACGCGCCGGAGAAGTCTTCGAACATGATGTATTTCATGGGGTGCTCCTTTTGGTGTCCAAGGGTAGCCGTTGGACGCCCACAGATCAAGATGTTGCCTGAACCTGTTCGACAGGATACATCTAGCACCCATGCAGGCATACAAGAAAATCGGCGTCTGGCAGACCGCGTTTCTCGGCGACGCGGTCCTGACCCTGCCCCTGTTGCGCGCGCTCAAGGACCGGTTCCCGGAGGCGGAGATCCACTTCTTCGTCCGGGCCGGGGTGGAGTCCGTGTTCGAGGGCCAGCCGGAGATCGCCAAGGTCCGCCCGTTCGCCAAGCGCGGCAGGGAGAAGTCCCTGAACGCGGCGGTGCGGCTGGGCTGGGAGATCGGGCGCGAAGGGTTCGACCTTTGGGTGTCGGCTCATACCAGCCTGCGCTCGGCCCTGGTCGCGGGCGCGACCTCCATCGGGCGGCGCATCGGGTATTCCAGGCCGTGGTTCAACCGATTCGCCTACACCGAGACCGTGGACCGGCGGTTCGACGAGCTGGCCGAAATCGAGCGGCTCATGGAGCTGGCCCGGCCGCTCGGCATCGACGGCCCGGCCCCTAGGGCGGAGCTGGTCCTGCCGGAGGCCGCGCGCGAGGCGGCGGATCTGTTCTGGGCCGAGTCCGGATTCAGCGGACCGGTGCTCGGCGTGCATCCCGGCTCCACCTGGCCCACCAAGTGCTGGCCCGTGGAATATTTCAGCGACATCGTCCGGCGGGCGGTGGAGGCGGGCGCGCACGTGCTGGTCTTCGGCGGGCCGGGCGAGGAGCCCGTGGCCCAGGCGGTCATCGACGGCGCCCTGGCCGACCCGTCGCGGGTGACCGACCTTTCGGGCAGGCTGACCCTGCCGCAGCTCGCCGCCTACCTGCGCAGGCTCGACGCGTACCTGACCAACGACTCCGGCCCCATGCACCTTGCGTGGACCCAGGACGTCCCCCTGGTGGCCCTGTTCGGCCCCACGGTGAAGGGGCTCGGGTTCTTCCCGCGCGGGGAGAACTCGGTGGTCATGGAGACCGACGTGGACTGCCGTCCCTGCGGTCTGCACGGACCGAAGAAATGCCCCAAGACCCATTTCCGGTGCATGCGCGAGCTGACCCCTGACCGGGTCTGGGACGCGCTCCGGTCCAAGCTCGGGTTGTAGCGCCTCCCGTTCCGGCCTGGTCCCGCCGGTGCAGCCCGGACTAGGACTTGCCCTCAAAGATCGGGACTCCTTGTTGTCCCCCGGATCGGAGGAGAAAGGGACATTGGCCGGGAGTCGGCGCGATGCTCTTTTGATGATTCATGCCCCGGACGGGCAAAGGAAAAGGGCGGTTTCTTGCGAAACCGCCCTTTTGTTATTGGGGTGGTGAGGGGATCGAGGCTAGCAGGTGCCGGCGTTCTTTCCGCTGTTCTTGCAGTTGATACGCGAGATGGCGCGTTTCAGGGCTGCCTGGTTGCGGATGGACTCGATCTTCTCCTTGGCCGCGGTGGCGCGCTGTTCGGCGCGTTCCTTGGCTTTCGAGGCGCGATCAACATCGATCTCGGTGGCCTTTTCGGCAACTTCCGCCAGGACGGTGACCTGGTTGTTGCTGACTTCTGCGAAGCCACCGGAGACGAAGACGTAATGCGCCTTACCGTCTTGTTTGTAGTGAAGATTGCCGATCCCCAGGGCGGACAGGAAGGGCACGTGGTTCGGCAGTACGCCGAACTCGCCCATGATGCCGGGCGCTCCCACGTATTCCACGTCCTCGGAAAGTACTTTCCGATCGGGGGTGACAATTTCAAGCTTCAATGTGGCCATGAGTTACCTCGCTTACTGCTTGGCTTTTTCGATGGCTTCCTCGATGGGGCCGCACATGTAGAAGGACTGCTCGGGCAGATCGTCGTACTTGCCGTCCAGGATGTCGCGGAACGCCTTAACGGTGTCCTCGGTCTTGACGTACACGCCGGGAACGCCGGTGAAGGCCTCGGCGACGTGGAACGGCTGGGACAGGAAGCGCTGGACGCGACGGGCGCGGGCAACGGTCAGCTTGTCCTCGTCGGACAGTTCGTCCATACCGAGAATGGCGATGATGTCCTGCAGATCCTTGTACTTCTGGAGCACGGACTGGACTTCACGAGCGGTGGTGTAGTGCTCGATACCCAGGACATCCGGGGAGAGGATGCGGGAGGTGGAGTCCAGCGGGTCAACCGCGGGGTAGATGCCCAGCTCGGCGATCTGACGGGACAGAACCAGGGTACCGTCAAGGTGCGCGAAGGTGGTGGCCGGCGCGGGGTCGGTCAAGTCATCGGCGGGGACGTAAACGGCCTGGACCGAGGTGATCGAACCCTTGTTGGTGGAGGTGATGCGCTCCTGCAGCTTACCAAGGTCGGTACCCAGGGTCGGCTGGTAGCCAACCGCGGAGGGCATGCGGCCCAGAAGTGCGGACACCTCTGCACCCGCCTGGGTGAAGCGGAAGATGTTGTCGACGAACAGCAGCACGTCCTGGCCTTCTTCGTCACGGAAGTATTCCGCACAGGTCAGGGCGGTCAGGGCGACGCGGGCACGGGCTCCCGGAGGCTCGTTCATCTGGCCGTAGACCAGGGCGGCTTTCTCCAGAACGCCGGCGTCCTTCATTTCGTGGTAGAGGTCGTTGCCCTCACGGGTACGCTCACCGACGCCCGCGAACACGGAGATGCCGCCGTGCTGCTTGGCGATGTTGTTGATCATCTCCATGAGAATAACCGTCTTGCCGACACCGGCGCCGCCGAACAGGCCCATCTTGCCGCCCTTGGGGAACGGGATGAGCAGGTCAACGACCTTGATGCCGGTTTCGAGCAGCTCAACCTTGGTGGACTGCTCGGTGAAGCCGGGCGCCTCACGGTGAATGGGCAGACGCTTTTCGCAGGGAACCGGGCCCATTTCGTCAGCGGGCTCGCCGACGACGTTCATGATGCGGCCAAGGGAACCCTTGCCGACAGGAACGGTGATGGGAGATTCCTGGTCAGTGGCCTCCATGCCGCGGACGAGACCTTCGGTGGCGTCCATGGCGATGGTCCGGACCACGTTGTTGCCCAGATGCTGGGCCACTTCGCAGATCAGGATCGGCGCGTCCGTGTTGTTGGGGTTTTTAATCTCCAACGCAGACAGAATGTTGGGAAGATTCCCTTCGGCAAATTCGACGTCGACAACGGCGCCGATTACCTGAACGATTTTACCAATATTAGCCATTGTTCATAGCCCCCTTTTATCCTTTCAGCGCTTCCACGCCGCCGACAATGTCCATGAGATCGCCAGTGATGGCGGCCTGCCTTGTCTTGTTGTAGAGCAAAGTCAGGGTGTCCGAGAGTTCGTCACACGCCTTGGTGGCGTTATCCATGGCCGCCATGCGCGCGGCGTGCTCGGATGCGGAAGTATCCAGCAGACCGCGATAGACCTGAACCTTGATGAACCGAGGCAGAAGCTCGGCCAGCAGGCCTTCGACAGACGGTTCGTACAGATAGTCTCCGGAACTTCCGGATTCGCCTTCACCTTCTTCCTGGGCGGCCATGGGCAGCACCATCAGGTCGACGGGCGGCTGCTTGGCCATGCTCAGGAATTCACCGAACACAACGTGAACCTCGTCGAGGTCGCCGTTGATGTAGCCGGCGATCAGCTCGTTGCCGACGCTGGCCGCGAGGGTGAAGTCGAAGCTGGTCATGGCGTCGGCTTCGGCGCGCACGACTTCGTAGTCGAGCTTGCGGAAGGCGTCACGGGCCTTTTTGCCGATGCACCAGACCTTGACGGCCTTGCCTTCGGCGGCCTTTTCCTTGGCCAGTCTCTTCGCAGTGTTGATGATGTTGATATTGAACGCGCCGCAGAGGCCGCGGTCGGAAGTTGCCACCATGATACCCACGGTTTTCACTTCGTCCCGGACTTCCAGCAGCGGATGCACCGATTCGTCAGCACCGGCCGCCAAGTCGCCAAGCATCTCGTAAAACTTGTTCGCATACGGACGGAAGCGTTCGATACGCTCCTGTGCGTTGCGCAGTTTTGCCGAGGCCACCATGTTCATGGCCTTGGTGATCTGCTTGGTTTTCTTGACGCCAGTAATCTGGTTCTGGACGTCTCTTAACGAAGCCATTCAACTACCCCTTGGTTAAGCGCTGAAGCCTTTCTTGAACTCTTCGATGGCGGCCCGGAGGTCGGCTTCGACGGCGTCGTCGATGACCTGCTTCTCGGCGATGGCATCGAGGACGGCGGACTTGGCGTTGCGCATGAACTCGAGGAATTCGGCCTCGAACCTGATGACGGCGTCAACCGGGACGTCGTCGACGTAGCCGCGGGTGCCGGCGAAGAGCACGGAAACCTGCTCCTGGACGGTCAGCGGCTTGTACTGCGGCTGCTTCAGCAGTTCGACCATGCGGGCGCCGCGGTTGAGCTTGGCCTGGGTGGCCTTGTCCAGGTCGGAGCCGAAGGACGCGAATGCGGCCAGCTCGCGGTACTGGGCGAGGTCGAGGCGAAGGGTACCGGCAACCTGCTTCATGGCCTTGATCTGGGCGGAACCGCCGACTCGGGAGACGGACAGACCGACGTTGATGGCCGGGCGGACGCCGGACAGGAACAGGTTGGGCTCCAAGTAGATCTGACCATCGGTGATGGAGATAACGTTGGTCGGGATGAACGCGGAGACGTCGCCGGCCTGGGTTTCGATGACCGGAAGAGCGGTCAGGGAACCGGCGCCGAGGGAGTCGTTGACCTTGCAGGCGCGCTCAAGCAGCCTGGAGTGCAGGTAGAAAACGTCGCCCGGGTAGGCTTCGCGTCCCGGAGGGCGGCGGAGCAGCAGCGACATTTCGCGGTAGGCGGTGGCCTGCTTGGAAAGGTCGTCGTAGCAGATCAGGGCGTGCTTGCCGTTGTTGCGGTAGAACTCGGCCATGGTCGCGCCGGTGTAGGCGGCGATGAACTGCAGCGGGGCAGGCTCGGAAGCGGTGGCCGAAACGATGGTGGTGTATTCCATGGCGCCGTGCTGACGCAGGACGTCGGCGACCAGGGCGACGGACGCCTTCTTCTGGCCGATGGCGACGTAGAAGCAATGCACGTCGGTGGTCTTCTGGGCCAGGATGGCGTCGACGCAGACGGCGGTCTTGCCGGTCTGACGGTCGCCGATGACCAGTTCGCGCTGACCGCGGCCGACCGGGGTCATGGCGTCGATGGCCTTGAGGCCGGTGTAGCAGGGCTCGTGGACCGACTTACGGGAAATGATGCCGGGGGCCTTCATTTCGACGGGACGGACCTCGGAGGTCTCGATGGGTCCCAGACCGTCGATGGGCTGGCCCAGGGGGTTGACGACGCGGCCCATGACGGCGTCGCCGACCGGGACGGAGTAAATCTGACCGGTACGCTTGACCGGGTCGCCTTCCTTGACGCCGGTGTCCGCGCCCAGGAGGGCGACACCAACGTTGTCCTCTTCCAGGTTGAGCACCATGCCCATCAGGCCGCCGGGGAATTCCAGCAGCTCCATGGCCATGACGTTCTCAACGCCGTGCACGCGGGCGATACCGTCACCGACGTAGAGGACGGTACCGGTCTCGCTCATTTCAACACGAGATTCGTAATTCTGAATCTGGTCCTGAATGATTTTGCTGATTTCTTCTGCTTTGATCTGCATTGCCCTACTCACCCCTTTTAATATTTTCTTTCAAAATCTGCAGCTGAGCCTTGAGGCTGGCGTCCATGACCTTGTCGCCAACCTTCAGGACGATACCGCCGAGAATGGACTCGTCGGTACCGAAGGCGAGCTCCAGTTTCTTGCCTGCCTGCGCTTCAAGCTTGGCCTTGATTGCAGACTTTCTGTCCTCGTTGAGTTCGCTCACCGTGATGAGCTCACCGGTGATGACGCCGGACACGGCGTCGATCATGGCCTTATAGTCAGACGCGATGGCGGAGAGCATCTCGACCCGGCCGCGATCGGCCAGCAGGTCACAGAAGTTCTTGACCATCGGTTCAACCGACGCTTTCTCAACCAGCTGGTTCAGAACGGCCTTCTTCTCCTCGGCGCTGAACGCCGGGTTCTTGAAGAATGCCGTGGCCTCCGGGGCAGCCTCGATGGAGGCGGCGATGGCTACCAGCTGCTCGCCGTACTTCGCCTGCTCGGCCTCGCCCTTGGCGGCGCCAACTGCGAACAGAGCTTTGGCGTAGCGGCGGGAAACTACGTTACCGATCAATTGAGCACCACCTTTGTTAAATAGTCATCCACGAGCTTGTCGTGGTCTTCGGCGCTCAGCTTCTCGGCAACGATCTTCTCGGCGGTGGCGATGACCATGTCGGCCAGTTCGGCGCGGATGGACTCGATGGCCGCCTGGGCCTCGTTGCTAGCGGTGCGCCGCGCCTGCTCGGTCAAAGCCGCGGCATCGTTCTTGGCCTTCTCGATGATGGCGGCCTTGATGGCTTCGCCCTGGGCCTTGGCGTCATCGAGGATCTGCTGCTTTTCGGTAGCCATGTTGGCGATGCTCGCCTCGACGGCCTTGAGCTTCTTCTCGGCCTCGGCCTGACGGGCCTGGAGGTCGTCCAGGTCGTTCTTGATGCCGTCGCGGCGGCCGACGAAGAAGTCCTTCACCTTGGCACCGGCGAACTTGTACAGCAGGCCGGCGAAGATGACGAAGTTGAGGATGCGCAGACCGTAATCCTTCACGTTCGCAGCCGTGAATACGGCATGACCGCCTCCGCCTTCGCTGGCAAAAGCGATGGAGGAGATTGCCAGGGCGGCCAGAAGGACCGCAAAAAACACTTTCATCCGTTTCAAAATGAACCCCTCCTCTCGACTAAGCCTGGCCCAGGATCTTGCCTGTTGCCTGCTCAGCGTAAACGTAGACGTCTTTGGTCAGCTGCTCCATGGCGGTCTTGACTTCGGACTGGATCTCGGCGCGCGCGGCCTGGATGGTGCTGGAGGCTTCCTTGCCGGCTTCGGCCAGAATCTCGTGTTCCACGACAACGGCTTCGTCCTTGGCGGTGTTGCGGATCTCTCCGGCTTCCTTGCGGGCCTGCGTGAGCTGGGCCTCGTAGTCGGCCACCTTTTTCTCGGCGCTGGCGTTGAAGCCTTCGATCTTCTCCAGCTGGTCAGCCATCAACCCCTTGCGTTTCTTGATGATCTCGCGAACCGGCTTGATCAGCACGATGTTCAGCAAGAAGATCATCACAATGAAGTTCAGACCTTGGATAAAAATTGTTTTGTCAGGTAATACCATACCATCTGCCCCCGATGAGGTTGTGAATTTTGGCGCAAAGTCACACGCAATTACCCAATTTCAAGGGTTGTGTCAAAGGCTTTTTGCCGTTGAACACCCTTGAAATGGCGCCTCCGAAACCGGTCAGGAAGGATCTATATCCTGCTGCGGCTTCGACTCTGAAACGGTATCCCGGCTCCCCATGTTGAGTTCGCCTTCGAGAACCGCACCTTCCTCGACGACCAGGACCGGAGTCCTGATATTGCCCTGCAAATTCGCAGTCTTGTGCAGGACAACCTTGTTCTTCGCCTCGACTTCACCCTTGATTCTGCCGGACAGGACGAGCTGGCCCACCTTGACCTGACCGTCCACTACGGCCTCCTGACCGATGACCAGCGTTCCTTCGGAAACCACCTCACCCTGGAAGTTGCCGTCGATGCGGACCGCACCTTGGAAATGCAACTTGCCGTGATAATTGGTTCCCGCCCCCAAAAACGCATTGATTTCATCTCTGGCCATGAAACTCCGCTCCTGCAGAAAACCTGGTTGTGAAAAAATGGGCTTGATTTCGGCGCATCAGGCCTGTTTGAACAGGAACCGACGCATGGAAACGTTGAGCACAAGCCCCACGAGGCAAAAATTCACCAGGGTGGCGCTGCCCCCGTAACTGATGAACGGAAGCGGTATGCCGACCACTGGCATAAGCCCGAGCACCATACCCGTATTGATCAGGATTTGCCAGAAGAAATAGAAGAACACACCGGCCGCAAGGTACGATCCGAACAGGCCGCGCGCGTCCCTGGCGATGACCACCATCTGGTACAGGAAGACGCAGAACAGGGACAGCAGGACCATGGTCCCGACAAAGCCCCACTCCTCGCCGAACACGGCCACCGCGAAGTCCGTGTGCCGCTCGGGCAGGAAGCGCAGCTGGGACTGGGTCCCCTCCAGGAACCCCTTGCCCCAGAACCCGCCGGAGCCGATGGCGATCTCGGACTGGATGATGTGGTAGCCCGCGCCCAGCGGGTCGGTGGTGGGGTCCAGGAAGGTCATGATCCGCTGCTTCTGGTAGTCGTGGAGAAAGAACCAGGAGAGCGGCAGCAGGCAGGGGATGGCCACCAGGCAGGTCTTGAACACGCGCGCGGTCACGCCCCGGAAGAGGATCATGCCGCCCAGGATCATCAGGATGGACAGGCCGGAGCCGAGGTCGGGCTGCTTGATGATCAGCCCGGCCAGGACCAGCCCCACGCCCAGGACGTAGGCCAGGCGCACGAAATTCAGCGGTTCGCGCTCCCTGGACAGGATGCGCGCGCCCACGATGAGGATGGCGATCTTGGCCAGCTCGGACGGCTGGAAGTTCATGAACCCCAGGTCGAGCCAGCGCCGCGCGCCGTAGATGGTCTTGCCCATGAAGAATACGGCCACCAGCAGGATCACCGTGGTCCAGAAGAGCGGCCAGGCCAGGGTCTTCAGGTGCCGGTAGTCGAAGAACATGAACACGAGCATGCCGAACAGCCCCATGAGCCCCCAGAGGAGCTGGCGGTGGTAGTAGGGCGCGAGGTTCATGCCCTCCTCCAGCCGGGTGCCGCTGGCCGAATACAGGTTCAGCACGCCGATCAGGAACAGGATCACGGCCAGCCCGAACAGGGGCCAGTTGATGTACAGCAGGAGCCTGCGATCAATCGGCATGGGGTTTCTTCTCCTTGGCTTTGAGCGACAGGGCGCGCACGGCGCGGGCCTTGGCCTTGGCCTCTTCCGGCTTGTGCGTGATCTTGTTCAGGAACAGGTAGTCGATGACCGCCTTGACCACCGGCCCGGCGCCGGAGCCGCCGTGCAGGCCGTGCTCCACCAGGCAGGCGATGGCGAACCGCCGCCCGTCCTTCTCGGCGATGGCGGCCATCCAGGCGTGGTCGCGAAACCGGTAGGGGATCTCGTCGTCCTTCAGCTCCTTGATCTCGTCGGTCAGCCGGACCACCTGGGCCGTGCCGGTCTTGCCGCCCACGACCACGCCCTTGGTGCGCAGCCTGCGCGCGGTGCCGTGGGCGTCCTCCACGGTTTCGATCAGCCCCCGGCGCAGGATGGCCAGGGCCCCGGCATCCAGGGGGAGGGTCCCCTGGACCTCGGTCTTCTCGTCCTTGAGCAGCAGGGGCTTGAGCAGCTTGCCGCCGTTGGCGATGCTGGCGAAGAACCGGACCACCTGGAGGGGGGTGACCAGGGTGTACCCCTGGCCGATGGACATGTTCAGGTTGTCGCCGCCCTGCCAGGACTCCCCGAACCGCTTGAGCTTCCACTCCTTGGTGGGGATGATGCCCGCCTTCTCGTGGGGCAGGCGGATGCCGGTCTTCTCGCCGAAGCCCGCGGCAAAGGCGAACTCGCTCATGCGGTCCACGGTGAGCTTCTTGCCCTGCTTGTAGAAATAGACGTCGCAGGATTCGACCAGGGCGCGGCGGAGGTCCACCTTGCCGTGACCGCCCTTGCGCCAGCAGCGGAAGACCCTGCGGCCGAGCTTGGTGGAGCCGGAGCAGAACACGGTCTCGTTGGGGTCGATCATGCCGTAGTGCAGGCCGGCCCCGGCCACCACGTGCTTGAAGATGGAGCCGGGCGGGTACACGGACTGGATGACCCGGTTCTGCATGGGGTGCAGGGGGTTGTCGCGCAGCTTGGCCCACTGGTCCGAAGACAGGCCGGAGGCGAAGTCGTTGGAGTCGTAGGACGGGGCCGTGGCCAGGGCCCAGAGCTGCCCGGTGTCGGCGTCCATGACGGCCACGCTGCCCGCCTCCTCGGCGAGCCAGTCCATGCACAGCTTCTGCAGCTCCAGGTCCAGGGACAGGGATATCTCGTGACCGGCCTGGGGGTGCTTGAGCACCCGCTCCTTGAGCCGCCTGCCGTTGACGTCCACCTCGTACTGGGTCAGCCCCTTGATGCCGCGCATGCGGTCCTCGAGCATCAGCTCGATGCCCTGGCGGCCCACGTAGTCGCCCAGCGCCAGGTCCGGGCGCGCGCCCAGCTCCTCCTCGTCCGCCTCGGCCACGTAGCCGAGCACGTGGGCCAGCAGCATGCCGTAGCGGTAGAGCCGCCGGGGCCGGTACTGGATCTCCAGGCCGGGCCAGCGCAGCTTGTTGGTCTCGATCAGGGCCAGCTGCTCGAAGGTCAGGTCCGGGACCACGATGAGCGGCTCGAACGGTTTCACCCGCTTGCGGTTCTTGTTGTAGAGGGCCTTGAGCGCGAAATAGTCCTTGCCGGTCCAGACCGCGATCTGGTGCACCAGGCGGTCCACGTCCGGGCAGTCCTCGCGCACGATGCCGAGCGCGTAGGCGGGCTCGTTGACCGCCAGCAGCTCGCCGTTGCGGTCGCGGATCAGCCCGCGCGGGGAAAAGACCGACTCCTGCCTGAGCTGGTTCTCCTTGGCCTTGAGGGCGAAGTCCTCGCCCCGGTGGATCTGGAGATACCAGAGGCGCACGGCGAACAGGCAGAACAGCCCCAGGATGAGCGCCTGGAGCAGGAGCAGCCCGGCCCGGGGGGCCTGCTGTTCGGATTCGTTATAGAGGTCTGACATCCTGTCTCAGCCTCTTGGGGAAGAAGTAGTCGGCGAAAAACCAGATGACCGGGAAGGTCGCGGCCTGGATCAGCCCCTGTATCCAGAGCGGCTCCATGACCACCTTGAGGCTGGCCAGGGAGGCCACCCCGTAGACCAGCACGGGATGGAGCAGCCCGGCCCACAGGCCGAGCAGGGCCATGAACAGGTAGGAGCGCGCCTCGAACAGCCAGCGCCCGGCGAAGTAGGCCGCGGCCAGCAGCCCGTACCAGGCCAGCCCGTAGCCGAAGGGCAGGTTGCCCGCGCCCTCCAGGAGCAGGATCCAGATCAGGGCCAGCAGGGCGGTGCGCTTGCCCGCCTCCTCCTGCATGGAGAGGACGATGCCCGGGGCGAGGAAGTCCACGCCCGGCACGGTCCGCTGGGCCCAGACGCCGAGCACGGTGTACCCGCCCCACCAGAACAGGGCGAGGAGATTATTGGTCCGCGGCAACCGGCTCGCCCTCCTTCCCGGCGGGAGCGCCGGGTTCCTCGCCCGGTTCGGCCTGCACGCGGCCGAGGAGCAGGACCTCCTCCAGCCCGGCGACGTCCACCAGGGGTTCGGCCTGGACCGTCAGGAACAGGGAGATGTCGGAGCGGCGTATCTTGGTCACGCGGGCCACGGGGAGCCCCTTGGGGTAGACGCCGGACAGCCCGGAGGAGAGCAGCAGCTCGCCGGAATCGATGGTCGCGTTCAGGTTCACGTAGCGCAGCTGGAGCTGGTTGCCGTACCCCTGGCCCATGAGCATGCCGGGCGAGCGGTTCTTCTCGCCGATGACCGCGATGCGGCTGTTGGGGTCGGTCAGGAGCAGGACCGTGGAGGTGGCCGCGCCCGAGCGCAGGATGCGCCCGACCACGCCGTCCAGGGCGACCACGGGCATGTCGTCGGTCACGTCCTGGGCCGCGCCCTTGTCCACCACCATGGTGTCCAGCGCGCCCGCCGGTCCCATGCGGTGGCCGATGACCCGCGCCCCGGAAAAGGACCAGGTCTCGGGCGGGACGAAGCCGAGGAGCTTCTCCAGCCGGTCCGCGGACACGGCCTGGGCGTGCATCAGCATGTTGGCCCGGCGCAGCTCGGCGGACTCGGCCTTGAGCTGGTCGTTCTCCTGCTTCAGCCCCACCAGGTAGATGTAGCGGGTCCAGAACCCGGTGACCTGCTCCGCGACCCACAGGCCGGGCTTGAGGATCACGCCGGAGATGTCGAGCCCGGTGTAGCTGGACAGGGCGTCCAGGTGCCCGGTGCGCAGGTTCCAGGTGAAGAGCGTGAGGTACACGAACAGGCAGGCCACGATGAGGGTGGCGATTTTCTTGGGTCCTCTCATGCGTTTTTCCCTGCCCAGTCGTGAAAGCGCACAATTGCGGCCAGGTGCAATCGTGCGCTTTCGGATAGCCTTGTTTCGAACATCGGTCGCCTAGTCGGTGGTGATGTCCTTGTACAGGTCGATGTTGTCAAGCGCCTTGCCGGAGCCGAGCACGACCGCGGTGAGGGGGTCCTCAACCACGGTGATGGGCAGCTGCGTCTCGTGCTGGAGCAACTGGTCCAGCCCCTTGAGCAGCGCGCCGCCGCCGGTCAGGACGATGCCCCGGTCCACGATGTCCGCCGCCAGCTCGGGCGGGGTCTGCTCGAGCGCGATGCGCACGCCCTGGACGATGCCCTCCACCTGCTCGGAGATGGCCTCGCGGACCTCCTCGGCGGTGATGGGACGGTTCTGGGGAATGCCGGTGACCAGGTCGCGGCCCTTGACTTCCATGATCGGCTCCTCGTCACCCAGGGGGTAGGCGGAGCCGATGTGAATCTTGATCTGCTCGGCCGTGGATTCGCCGATGAGCATGTTGTACTTGCGTTTGACGTGCTGCATGATCGCCTCGTCCATCTTGTCGCCGCCGATGCGGACGCTTCGGGCGTAGACGATGCCGGACAGGGAGATGACGGCGATCTCGGTGGTGCCGCCGCCGATGTCCACGATCATGTTCGAGGTCGGTTCTGTGATCGGCAGGTTCGCGCCGATGGCCGCGGCCATCGGCTCCTCGATGAGGTAGACCTCGCGCGCGCCGGCGGACTGGGCCGACTCCTTGACCGCGCGTTTCTCGACCTGGGTGATCCCGGTCGGCACGCAGATCATGATCCGGGGACGGACCAGCCTGCGGGAGTTGTGGACCTTGGAAATGAAGTGGCGGAGCATGGCCTCGGTGACCTCGAAGTCGGCGATGACGCCGTCCTTCATGGGTCGGATGGCCACGATGTTGCCGGGCGTGCGCCCGAGCATCTTCTTGGCCTCCGCGCCGACCGCCAGGACGGTCTTTCCGCCCCGCGAGTCCTTTTTCACCGCGACCACCGACGGCTCTGAGAGCATGACGCCCTTGCCCTTGACGTAGACCAGGGTGTTCGCGGTCCCCAGGTCTATGGCAAGGTCGTTGGAAAACGAGCCGATGATTCTGTTGAGCAGGTTACCCATGTACCCCCCGTTCGAAATTCGAAAACTTTGTCAGAAACCTATGCGTGAAACGCGCTTTCCAAGAGGAGGGAAGTGCGCTAGCGTACAATATGAACTGAAGATTCGTACCAAATGAAACAAGGTCTAGCAATACGCCAGTTGTGGTTCGCGCCTTTTTTCTCAAGATTTTCTAAAAAACATGCAGCGCACCTTCCGACTGTCCGCCCACCTTCGCCGGAAGTTCGGCGAAAGAGTCCAGAAAATTCCCCTGGACGCCGGTTTCTCCTGCCCCAACCGGGACGGCACCCTGTCGCGCACGGGGTGCGTGTTCTGCAACCCGCAGGGGTCCGGTTCCGGACTCCTGGGCAAAGGGTTGTCCCTACCCGAACAATGGGCGTTCTGGCGTGACATCCATGTGAAGAAACACCGGCTTTCCCGGTTCACCGCCTATCTCCAGTCCTATTCCAACACCCACGGCCCGACCGCGAGGCTGGCCGAGACCCTGGACTCCCTGGCCGGGCTCCCCGGTCTGACCTGCCTGGCCATCGGCACCCGGCCCGACTGCCTGGACGAGGAGAAGCTCGACCTCCTGGCCGGACGCCGGGACGCCCTCGGCCTGGCCGAGGTGTTCCTGGAGCTCGGCCTGCAATCGTCGAGCGACGCCACCCTGGCCCACGTCAACCGGGGCCACGGCGCGGCCGCATTCGCCGAGGCCGCCCGCGCAGCCGCCGACCGGGGCCTGACCGTGGTCGCCCACGTCATGGCCGGGCTGCCGGCCCTGGACGGCCGCGAGGGTCTGGCCGAGCTGCTCGACACCGTGGCCTTTGTCAACGCGCTGCCCGTGGGCGGCATCAAGTTCCACAACCTCTACGTCTGCCGGGGCACGCGGCTGGCCCGCTGGTTCGAGGAGGGGCGCTATGTCCCGCCCTCGCAGGAGGAGTACCTGCACTGGCTCGGCCAAGCGGTCATGCGCCTGGACCCGCGCACCGTCATCCACCGCCTGAACGGCAACCCCGCCACCGGCGAACTCCTGGCCCCGGCCTGGGCGGGCAACATGCGCCGCGTCCACAACCTCATCCGCGACCACTTCGAGCGCGAGGACATCTGGCAGGGCAAGTTGAACGGCGCGGAATCCGGCCCGCCCCCGTGGTTTGATCCCGAGAATCCCGGTCCGGAAGACTGTTCCCCGGAGGCGGACGTATGACCGCCGCGCGCACCGAATGCGTCCGGGGCGCGAAGTTCGCCCTGTGCCTCAACTGGGAGAACGGTCTGGTCCGGTCCCTGGACGTGCGCTGGGCCGCCGAGGCCGTGGAATCCGACGTGCTGTCCGATCCCGCCCGCGACCTCAGGGAGGCGCTTTTGCGCTACGAGGCGCGCCGCGACCCGGAGTGGCCCGACCTGCCGCTCGATTTCTCCGGCCTGAGCGCGTTCCAGCGCACCGCGCTGGACGAGCTGCGCCGCATCCCGCCCGGCACCACCCGGACCTACGGCGAGCTCGCCGCCCTCCTGGGGCAGCCCAAAGGGGCGCAGGCCGTGGGCCGGGCCATGGGCGCCAACCCGTTCCCGGTCCTCTATCCCTGCCACCGCGTGGTCGGGGCGAACGGGGCCATGACCGGCTTTTCCGCGTCCGGCGGCATCGAAATGAAAAAGGCCCTGCTTCGCCTGGAAGGCGCGGCACAGGGGCTGTTGCCGGGATTGGAATGATCCGCCGGGAGACCGCATGAGGTACGACTACACTCCCCTTCCGCAGGAGGCCGCCTGTCCGTTCTGCACCACCGAGGTCCCGGCCGGGGCCAGCGTCTGCACCGGGTGCGGGGCCGTGTTCGTGACCAAACGCAGGTTGGGGCGCATGGCCCTTTACTTCTTCTTGGGCGGCCTGATTCTCGGGCACAGCCTCACGTTCGGCACCATGCTTGTTTTCGCCTCGGTCGTCGCCGCGCTGGGGGCGTGGGGCGTGAACTGGTCGGACGCGCGCAAGCCGTTCTGGCTCCGGGACGAACCCTGATCGCCGGGGGCGCAGCCCCGGTTCAGTGGATCGATCTGGACGTGTGCGAATCGCAGGAGGTTTCGGCCAGCGCCTGACGTCTGCGATAGTGCGCACAGTAAGCCATGCGCATGTCGTGGGGCATTCGGCTCCTGCCGCAGCCCGTCCCGTCGCCCAAGGGTTCCGGCGGGTCGAAGCTGACCAGGGCGCGGGCCAGATCGCCCGCCCTGGCCAGGACCGGGGAGCCGGTCAGGTCCACGCAGCGCCACTCCACCCCCAGCGTTTCGGCCCGCTTCCTCCCGAAGGAGACCGCCGCCGGTTCCTCCTCGCTGGTCAGGCACAGGCTCGCGGGCCAGGCCCGTTGTTCCGGCCCGGCATACGGCTCCTCAAAGGCTTTGAAGGGCAGCGCGGCGTCGCCCGTCCCGACGGCGCGGATGCGGTCGGCCAGGGGCGGCGGGCAGACGTCCAGGTAACTCTTGCCCTGTTCCGGCAGGGCCGCGTCCAGGAAGATGATCCTGCTGAAGACCGAGGGCATGCGTTCGGCCAGGGCCGGGGCGAGCATGCCCGCATAGCCGGAGCAAACCAGGACGGCGCGGGACACGCCCGCGTCTTGGATGCGGCGTTCCAGCCCGCGCAGCAGGGCGCGCGACGGCTCGCCTGCGGCGCAGGGAACCCCGTCCCCCAGGCCGGGCGACAGCACCCGGCGGCCCATGTCCCTCAGTTCAAGGGCCAGCTGATTCCATCCCCAGGCGTCCTGAAAGGGGTCGCGCAGCAATACCAGACTCGTCATGTTCCACCTCCGTATGTGGCTTGGCCGGACCGCAACCGGCGCGCCCTCTCCGAGAGCGTTCGGACTCCGCGCGCCGAGTTGTCCCCTGCGAACGGGGATGCGGGCCGACCAATGTAAGGCAGAAACCGTGCCGTTGATATTGATTCAATAATTTCAGATGGTTGATTGGGATGACCCATCAAGGGAGGTTGTCGGAAGATACAAAAGTGTATGGTCGCAGCGGACAATTTTGTGCCGTGACGGGAGGCCGCCTTCCAATACCCCGGGATTTCGGGCGGAAAAAAACGGCGTACCCCCCTCAAGAAGGGAAGCACGCCGTTTCATCCGTTTTCCGCGCCCGAACGGCAGCCGCACGGGCCATAGCAAAGCGAGGGATGGGATTTCCAAGGCCCCCGGCGAGGGGCCCCCGAGAGCCAGCCGCCTAACCGGCGTATTCGAAGCCGATCTTCTCGATGGCGGCCTTGATGTCGTCCTTCCGGATGGGCGCGGGTTCTTCGTAGTTCACGTCGCCGGTGAGCAGGTCGATCTTGACGTCCTTGGCACCGAGTTTTTCCATGGCTTCGGTCACGGACTTGACGCAGTGCTGGCAGGACATGCCTTTGACTTTCACGGTTGCCATAGTGGACTCCTTTGGTTGGTTAGCCGTTGAAGAATCTGAGCCGCAGGGCGTTGGAGACCACGGTCACGGAACTCATGGCCATGGCGGTGCCCGCGATCATGGGGTTGAGGGTCGGGCCGCCGAAGACGTGCAGCACGCCCGCGGCCACCGGGATGCCGATGACGTTGAAGGCAAAGGCCCAGAAGAGATTCTGCTTGATGTTGGTCATGGTCGCGCGCGACAGGCGCAGGGCGGTGAGGATGGCCCGCAGGTCCGAGTGCATGAGGACCACGTCCCCGGACTCCACGGCCACGTCGATGCCGGACCCCATGGCGATGCCGATGTCGGCTCCGGCCAGGGCCGGGGCGTCGTTGATGCCGTCGCCGACCATGGCCACCTTGCGGCCCTGCTCCTTGAGCCGGGCCACTTCCTCGGCCTTGCGATCGGGCAGGACCCCGGCGATGACGTCCTTGATGCCCGCGCGCTCGGCAATGACCCGCGCGTTGACCTCGCTGTCGCCGGTGAGCATGACCGGGGTCAGTCCTTCCCGTTGCAGTTCCGCGATGACCTCCGGGGTCTCGTCGCGCATCTCGTCGGCGATGGCGAACAGGGCGTTGAGCTTGTTGTCCGAGGCGAAGTAGACCACGGTCGCGCCCTGCTTCTCGTAGTGGCCCACGGCCTCCTCCGCGAAACCGTCGTCGCCGAATCCCAGGCCGTGTTCCTGCATGAACGCCCAGTTGCCGATGAGGATGTCGCGGTAGCCGACCTTGGCCTTGATGCCCTTGCCCATGACCGCCTCGAATTCGGCGGGGGCGGGGAAGTCGAGGTCCTTTTCCTTGGCGTGGCGCACGATGGCCTGGGCCAGGGGGTGTTCGGACCGGCTCTCGGCGGACGCGGCCAGATAGATGGCCTCGGTCTGGGCCAGGGTGCCCCGGACCATGGTGATGGCGGCCACCTCGGGGCGGCCATGGGTCAGGGTGCCGGTCTTGTCGAAGACGACGGTGTCCAGCGACCCGGCCTCCTGGAGGGCGCGCCCGGACTTGATGAGCACGCCGAGCTGTGCGCCGCGCCCGGCCGAGACCATGATGGACACGGGGGTGGCCAGCCCCATGGCGCAGGGGCAGGCGATGACCATGACGGCCACGAAGATGCGCAGGGAGAACGGGAAGCCCGCGTTGCCGATGAAGTACCAGGCCAGCCCGGCCAGCAGGGCGGTGAGCATGACCGCGGGCACGAAATAGTAGCTGATGCGGTCGGCCAGGTTGGCGATGGGGGCCTTGGACCCCTGGGCCTCCTGGACCAGGCGGATGATCCGGGCGAGCACGGTGTCGTTGCCCACGCGGTCGGCGCGCATGGTCAGCGAGCCGGAGGTGTTCAGAGTGCCGCCCGCCACGGTGTCGCCGACCTTCTTGCTCACGGGCATGGGCTCGCCGGTGAGCATGGACTCGTCCACGGGCGAGCCGCCCTCGGTCACGGTGCCGTCCACCGGGATGCGCTCGCCGGGCCGGATGAGCAGCAGGTCGCCGGGCTCCACCTCGGACAGCGGCACGGAGGTCGGCTCGCCGTCCTTCAGCAGGGTGGCGGTGTCCGGGGCCAGTTGCATGAGCGCGCGGATGGCGTCCGAGGTCTTGAGCTTGCTGCGGGCCTCGAAGTACTTGCCCAGCGAGATCATGGCGATGAGCACGGCGGCGGACTCGTAATAGAGGTCCATGGCCAGGACGTGCGGGTCGCCGAGGTGGAAGACCAGGGCCAGGGTGTTCCAGAGGGAATAGAGAAAGGCCGCGCCGGTACCCATGGCCACCAGGGAGTCCATGTTCGGGCCGCCGCGCAGCAGGGCCGGGATGCCCTGGAGATAGAAATGCCGTCCGGACCAGACCACGGGCAGGGTCAGCAGGAGCTGGGCCAGGGCGAAGGTCGCGGGGGAGTGCATGGGGTCCAGGAACGCGGGCAGGGGCATGCCCCACATGTGGCCCATGGACAGGACGAGCAGGGGCAGGGCGAAGAGGAAGGCGGGGATGAGCGCCCTTTTCTGGGCCGTCAGCCGCTCCTCGGCCTCCTTGCGCCGCTTGTCGAACAGGTCGGCGGCCTCGGAGCGCACCTCGGAGGTGAACCCCGCGCCGGAGATGGCCTCGCGGATCTCGCGCCGGGAGACCAGGGAAGGGTCGAAGACGAAGTTGCCGGTCTCGGCGGCCAGGTTCACCGAGGCGGTGGAAACGCCGGAGAGATTGCCCACCACGCGCTCGATGCGCGACGAGCAGGAGGCGCAGTGCATGCCGCCCAGGTCGAGGTCCAGGGTGGCCAGGCCGGGCGCGGCGTCGGTATCCGGGGCGAACTCGGCCTCGAACCCGAGGTCCTTGATGCGCTCGGCAACGGCGTCTTCGGAAACCAGGTCCGGGTCGTAGGAGAGGTCCATGCTCTCGGCGGCCAGGTTGACGGAAACAGTGTCCACGCCGTCCATCCCGCCCACCGCGCGCTCGATGCGCCCGGAGCAGGCCGCGCAGTGCATGCCTTTGATTTGTGCAGTCTTTTTCTTCATATTGAGAACCCTTTTCAATTGATGGGTCCAATATGCGCATTGAACGGCCCTTTGGCAAGGGCGGGATTTCGGGTCAGCGGGCGAGAACGGATTCGATGGTCGCCATGGCGTCGAGCAGCCTGGTCCGGTCCCTGGGGGCCAGGTGGGCCAGGGCCTCTTCGGCCTGGCCTGCGGCGGCGCGGTGCAGCCCGGCCATGAACAGGGTCCCGGCGTGGGACAGGCGCAACTCCTTGACCCGGGCGTCGTCCGGGGAGGGCGTCTCCTCCAGCCATCCGTGGCGCGCGAACCGCTTGAGCATGCGGCTCAGGTATCCCTTGTCCAGGCCGAGGCGGGCGGCCAGGTCGCGGGCCGGGGACCCGGGGCGCCCGTCCAGCTCGAAGAGCACCCGCGCCTCGCTCAGGTTCACCTCGCTGCCGTAGAGCGAGTTGCCGAGCAGGCCGAGGTAGTTGGTGTAGAACCGGTTGAAATGCCGGAATCGATCGATCTGGTATTGCGCTGGCATGCCCCACCTTGGGCAAACTGGTTGACAAAGTCAACCAGTTTGCCCATACACCACGAATGGACTTCGCCATTCATCAACACGACCCGGACCGCCCGGACCGAACGCCTCCCGTGGGGGAGACGGTCCGCCTGCACGCAGACTACTACGGGCGGCGGTGGGGGTTCGACCATCGGTTCGAGGCCCAGGTGTCCGGTGAGCTGGCAGCATTCATGGCCGGGTTCGACGCGGCTCGCGACGGGTTCTGGTGGGCGGAGATCAACGGCGCGTTCGCCGGGGCGGTGGCCGTGGACGGGTCGAGGTCCGGTCCGGGCCGGGCGCGGCTGCGCTGGTTCATCGTGCGCGAAGACGCGCAGGGGTGCGGCGTGGGCGGGGCGCTGTTCGCCGAGTCCCTGGCGTTCTGCCGCGGGCGCGGGTTCGGGTCCGTGTACCTGTGGACCTTCGCCGGGCTGGGCGCGGCCCGCAAGCTCTACGAGCGGAACGGGTTCGTGCTGGCCGAGGAGGCCGTGGGCGACGGCTGGGGGCCGGAGATCACCGAACAGCGGTTCGAGCTGGAACCCTAGGCCCGGTCCAGCCCGGCGGCGACCAGCCGCAGCAGGTCGAAGGGACGGGTGCCGCCCAGGGCGTCGAAGACCGGCGTCAGGGCGGTGATGCCCCGGGCGCGGTAGTCGCGCATGACCGACTCCACCTCGTCAAGCTCGTCCGCAGGCAGCCCGGCGGCGCGCCGGTACTCTATCTTTCCCATGTTCACGGCCAGGATCAGGTGCCGCCAGATGGACGACGGCTTGAGCCCGCGCGCCTCGGCCACCGCGTCGATGTCGCCGTGCTCCAGGAACAGGTCCAGGGTGGCCTGGGCCGTGGCCGTGAAGTCCGGCTTCTCGGCCTGGATCTTCCGGGCCTCGCGCAGCGCAAGGGGAATCTCCGGCACGGACGGCGGCCTGCCGTGCTCCTCCTCGTGGGCCGCCAGGCGCTCGAGGAAGGTCTCCCCGAACCGGTCGAGCTTGGTCGCGCCCACGCCGGGCAGGCAGCCGAACTCCTCCAGGTCGCGGGGCCGGTAGCGGACCATCTCGAGCAGGGTCTTGTCCGCGAAGATGGCGTAGGGCGGCACGGACTGCTTCTCGGCCAGGGAGAGGCGCAGGTCGCGCAGCTGCTCGAACAGCTTCTCCGCCTCCCAGCTGGTCAGGATGTCCTCGGCCAGGGCCGCTGCGGGCCGCTTTCTCTTCTTCTCCCGCTTGGGCAGGGCCGGGTCCTTGCGCAGCATGACCGGGCGCTCTCCCTTGAGCACGGGCCAGGAACGCTCGTTCAGGGTCAGGGCGTTGAACCGCTCCGGGTCCACCGAGACCATCCCGGCGGCCAGGAGCTGGCGGTAGACCGACTTCCATTCATCCTGGCTCATGTCCTTGCCGATGCCGTAGGTGGACACGCGGTCGTGGCCGAACCGGAGCACGGCGGTGGTCTCGGCCCCGGTCAGCACCTGGGCCAGATGGTTGACCCCGAACCGCTGCTCCACGCGGAAGACGTTGGACAGCGCCTTCTGGGCGATCTCGGTGCCGTCGTAGGTGTCCACCGGGTTCAGGCAGTTGTCGCAGTTGCCGCACGGCTGGATGTGTTCGCCGAAATAGGCGAGCAGGGCCTGGCGGCGGCAACCGGCGGTCTCCAGAAAGGCGAACAGGGAGCCGAGCTTGGCGTGCTCCACCCGTTTGCGCGTCTCCTGGGCTTCCCCGGACTCGATCATGGCCCGGAGGATGGCTATGTCCTGCATGCCGAAGCACATCCAGGCCGAGGCGGGCAGCCCGTCGCGTCCGGCGCGGCCCGTCTCCTGGTGGTACGCCTCCAGGGACTTGGGCGGCTCCAGGTGGCAGACGAAGCGCACGTTGGGCTTGTCCACGCCCATGCCGAAGGCCACGGTGGCGACCATGATGACCCCCTCCTCGCGCATGAACCGCTCCTGGTTCGCGGACCGCTCGCGGGGGGAGAGTCCGGCATGGTAGGGCAGGGCGTTGTACCCGTTCTTTTGCAGAAATTCGGCGGTCTGCTCCACCTTCTTGCGGGACAGCCGGTAGACGATGCCCGCGTCGCCGGGGTGGTTGTCGTCGATGAACCGCTTGAGCATGCGCGTGGGGTTCTTCTTGGGGACCACGGTGTAGGTGATGTTGGGCCGGTCGAAGCCGGTGGCGAAGACCCGCGCGTCCTCCAACTGGAGGTTGCGCACGATGTCCGCCTGGGTGGGCTTGTCCGCCGTGGCGGTCAGGGCCAGGCGGGGCACGTCCGGGAACCGCTCCCGGATGATCGAGAGCTGCATGTACTCCGGTCGGAAGTCGTGGCCCCACTGGGACACGCAGTGCGCCTCGTCGATGGCGAACAGGGCCGGGTTGCAGCGCGCCAGAAAGTCCAGGAAGCCCGGACGGCAGAGCCGCTCCGGGGCCACGTAGAGCAGGTCCAGCTGCCCGTTTTCGAGCATCCGCTCCACGTCGTAGGCGGTCTGCGGGTCCATGGCCGAGTTCAGGCAGGCCGCGTTCACGCCCATCTGGGCCAGCCCCTGGACCTGGTCCTGCATCAGCGCGATGAGCGGCGACACGCAGACTCCCACGCCGGGCCGCAGCATGGCCGGGATCTGGTAGCACAGGGACTTGCCCCCGCCCGTGGGCATGAGCACCAGTGCGTCGCCGCCGGACAGGACGTGCTCGATGACCGGTTCCTGAAGCCCGATGAAGCCGGGGAAGCCGAAGACGGAGGAGAGGATTTCGCGCGGGGAGGGCATGGCCGAGAGGGTAGGGCAAAGGGGGTCGGAAGGCAATGCGCGTGTATTTTCCGTTGTGTGTGGATTTTTCTTTGAACCTTGGGTAGGTTGCTTGCAGGGTCCATTGATAGGGGGAATCCCGGATGCAAGAAAGACTTGAGGCCGAGGCCAGGCGGTTGCGCCACAAACTGGCCAAGGTCGAGGCCGAGCTGGCCGCCCTCGGGGAACCGGGCCAGGGCGGGGAGATCGGTTTTCTCGACCTTTTCGACCTGGACGAGATCCAGGCCATTCAGGACGCCTTTGCCGCGGCCACGGGCGTGGCCTCCATGATCACCTCGCCGTCCGGCGAACCCATCACCAAGCCGAGCAACTTCTGCTCCCTGTGCGAGAAGATCATCCGCACCACGGAAAAGGGGCGGGCCAACTGCATGCGCTCCGACGCTGCCCTGGGCAAGTTCAACCCCAAGGGCGCGACCCTCAAGCCCTGCCTCAGCTCCGGGCTGTGGGACGGCGGCGCGTCCATCTCCGTGGACGGACGGCACATCGCCAACTGGCTCGTGGGCCAGGTGCGGAACGAAGAGACCGACCTGAAAAAGCTCCGGGCCTATGCCCGTGAGATCGGCGCGGACGAGGATGCCTTCGCCAAGGCCATGGAGGAGGTCACCTACATGCCGCTGGACCAGTTCAGGGAAGTGGGCCGCGCCCTGTTCCTGCTGGCCAACCTCATGTCCTGGACCGCCTACCAGAACCTCCAGCTGCGCGACAACATCCGCGAGATCAGGAATGCCCACAAGCAGGTTGTCAGCCTGCGCAACTATCTTTCCAACATCATCGATTCCATGCCCTCCGTGCTGGTGGGCGTGGACGCCAAGGGTCGCATCACCCATTGGAACATGCGCGCCTCGGCGGTCACCGGATACGAGCCCGGCGAGGTGGAGGGGCGGCTCTTGAGCGACGTCCTGCCCGAGCTGGGCGTGGAGCTCGCCCGGGTCTCCAGCGCCATCGACGAGGGCCGGACCGTGCACCAGGAGCGCGTGCCCGAGGACGTGGACGGGGAGCGCCGTTACCACGACGTCTCGGTCTATCCCCTGGTGGCCAACGGGGTCCAGGGCGCGGTGGTCCGGGTGGACGACACCACCGAGCGGGTGCGCATCGAGGAGATGATGGTCCAGTCCGAGAAGATGCTCTCCGTGGGCGGGCTGGCCGCGGGCATGGCCCACGAGGTCAACAACCCCCTGGCCGCCATCCTGGGCAACGCCCGGCTGCTGAAGAAACGCCTCCTCGAATGGGGCAAGCGCAACGAGCGGGTGGCGCAAGAGTGCGGCCTGGAGCTGGACCGGGTCATCGACTACGCCCGCAGGCGCGAAATCGCGTCCATGATCGACGCCATCATCGAGTCCGGCGAGCGCGCCGGCAACGTGGTCACCAACATGCTCGGCTTTTCGCGCAAGACCGACGGCGACGTGCGCGAGGAGTCCGTGGCCGCGATCCTCGACAAGTCCGTGGAGCTGGTCAAGAGCGGCCAGGACCTC
Source organism: Pseudodesulfovibrio indicus (assembly GCF_001563225.1). NCBI lineage: Bacteria > Pseudomonadati > Thermodesulfobacteriota > Desulfovibrionia > Desulfovibrionales > Desulfovibrionaceae > Pseudodesulfovibrio > Pseudodesulfovibrio indicus. Next base: position 262,046 of record NZ_CP014206.1, on the reverse strand, counting down.
AACCATCACTACAATTTCAAGGACATCGAATTCGTCCGGGAGTACGGCGAGGAGCCCGCGACCGTGCGCTGCGAGCCGGGCAAGCTCCAGCAGGTCTTCTTCAACATCCTCTACAACGGCGCCCAGGCCATGACCTTCGCCATGGCCGAGACGGGCCGCCCGCCCCGTTTCGTGCTGCGCTGCGCCCGATCCGGCGACATGGTCCGGGTGGAGATCGAGGACAACGGGCCGGGCATGGAGGAATCCGTCCGCAAGCGGGTCTTCGAGCCGTTCTTCACCACCAAGGCGCCGGGCGTCGGGACCGGGCTCGGCATGTCGGTCTCCTACTTCATCGTGTCCGAGGACATGGGCGGGACCATGCGCGTGGAATCCATCCCCGGCAGGGGCGCGAAATTCATCATCGAGCTGCCCGCCGCCTGATCCTTTCCCCGCTCTCGTTTCTTTCGGCCCGGCGCCCGCCGTCTCTCCGTGCTTGCGCCCCGGCCGGGCCGGGTATACCATGTATCCTTATGGAAAAGGGTGCGCACTCGCCGCGCCGTCCCGGGTGAACGGGCGGCCCGCTCCGCCATGCGTATTTTCGACCAGTGCAGCCTTCCAGGAACCAGACAACATCCCGGATTATCAGAACAATGAATTTCAATGCCTTTGACGACCGCACGGCGGGCCTCTATACCATCGCCGTCTCCCAATTCGCCCTGGTCTTCATGCTCTCGGCCGTGGCCGTGGCCGTGCCCGCCCTGGGCCGGGAGTTCGGAGCCAGCGCCTCCCAGCTCGGCCTGGTGGAGTCCGGCTACATCTCCGCGGTGGCCATGCTCCTCTTCCCCGTGACCCGGCTGTCCGACAAGATCGGGCGCGGGGCGACCTTCGCCTGCGGTATGACCCTGTTCACGGTGGTCAGCATGATCCTGCCCGTTTGCCACACCATCAACCAGTTCATCGTCCTGCGCGTGTTCCAGGGCGGCGGCGGGGCCATGATGGTCTCCACCGGGCTGGCCATCATTGCCGATCTCTATCCCGGCCCGGGCCGCGCCCGCGCCATGGGCATCGCCTCGGCGGGCGTCTATCTCGGCCTGTCCGCCGGTCCCTGGCTCGGCGGGTTGATCGTCACCAACTTCGGCTGGCGCTGGATCTTCTACGGCGGAGCCATCCCCTGCGCCGTCGGCCTGTTCCTTTCGCTCAAGACCCTGCCGGTGCGCCCGGTCATCGCGCGCGGCGTGCGCTTCGACTTCGGCGGGGCGCTGTTCATCGCGCTGGGCATGATCCTCCTGTCCCAGGGCGGCTCGCACCTCAACGACGTCGCGGGCAGGATCATGCTCGGGGCGGGCGTCTTCTTCCTGCTCTGCTTCGTGGTCTGGGAGGGCCGCGCCAAGGCCCCGCTCCTGAACATCACCCTGTTCAGCGGCAACCCCGCCTTTTCGCTCGGTTCCGCCGCCCAGTTCATCAGCTACGCCGCCATCTACGGCATCACCTTCCTGCTCTCGCTCTACCTCCAGGTGGCGCAGGGCATGACCGCCAGCGAGGCCGGGCTGATCCTCATGGCCCAGCCCGTCACCCAGGTGGTCTTCTCGGTGATCAGCGGCAAGTGGTGCGAGCGCTGGTCCGCCCACCTCGTGGCCACCGTGGGCATGGGGGGCGCCACCCTGGCGCTCGGCGCGGCCATCTTCCTGGGCGGCAGCCGCGAGCTGTGGTTCGTGGCAGGCATCCTCGCCCTGTGCGGCGCGGGCTCGGCCATGTTCGCCACGGCCAACATGGCGGTCATCATGGGCGCGGTCACGCGCGAATACTACGGCGTGGCCTCGGCCGTGGTCGCGGCCATGCGCACCACCGGCATGACCGTCTCCCTGGTGTTCATCAGCGGCGTCTTCGCCGTGGTCATCGGCCCCACGGCCCTGAGCCACGAAAACGCCGCCACCTTCATCAAGGCCATGCACGTCTCGTTCATCGCCCTGACCGGCTTCAGCCTCGCGGGCGTCCTCATGTCCGCCCGCGCCCGATCCAAGGCCGGGAAGAAGGAATAGGACCGCCCTCAGCCTCCACCCCCGCGTCGCCCCCCGGAGCGCCTTGGGGCAAAGCCCCAACAGCGGCCTTTGATCACCCAAGCCCCGCCCAACGGACCTCCCCTGGAGCGCCTTTGGGGCGCAGTCCCAAACAGCGGCTTTCATACCCCGCCAAATCTTACGATGGCCCTCCCATGGAACACTTTTGAGGCGCAGCCTCAAACAGTGGCTCTCCTACCCCGAAGTCCCGTTCGAAGGCCCCTCTTCCTTCGCCCTTCGTACCGTCAAGCAGCAGGGAGCGAGCCCTGTTCCGGACGCCTAGAAGCCGACCGCGAAGGGGCGGCGGCTCCGCTCCCGTGGCCCCTCGGTATCCCATAGAAGGGGCGTTCCCGTGGAAGCTCGCACGTTACTTTTGATCAGATGGAGCCGCCCCGAGCGGATCGGATTCTCAGCGGCCAAACTCGGGCGGGGCACCCCCCCCATAGCATTTTTCTTTGGTTCTTTCTTTTTTGCTTTGGAAAAAGAAAGAACCCCGCCGGGAGGGCTCCAAAAAAACATGGAGGAGCGCCAGCGACGGCTCTTTCTCTTCTCTTCTCATCTCCTTCTCCCAGGAACGAGAAGGGGAGCGCACCCTGACGCGCCGTCCTCGGAACGCGCAAACGGACACGCTCCCGCATGCACAAAAAACCCGGCGGAAGCCGGGCGGTTCATGAAAAAAGGAAAGAAAAAGAGAAACTAGACCACCCCGGCAAGCATCTGGCCGGGGGGCGGAAAGACCTGGGCGGCGGCCCGGGCATATGCGCTGAGGGCCGAGCGCACGCGGCTGCGGGAAGGGACCTCGCCGTCGGAAACCCCAGTATCCGCCGAACTCCCGGCGGACTGCCCCTCACGGTAGACGGCCCCGGTCGCCCCGACCTCTGCCCGCAAGCTCTCCACTTCTGCTTCGGCCCGGAACGCCCGCGCCTTCTGCCTGCGCTCGCGAACGTCGTGCGACAGCGACGGGTCGAGAACCGTGGTCTCCTCGCGGTAGTCCATCCCGAACTTGCCCAGGCGAAAGCCGAACGACGTGGTCGTCGTCCGAGCCTGGGGCTGGACCGAGGGCTTTTCGCTCCGGGTTTCCCCGAGCGAAGACGTCCTCCGGTACAGTTCGGTTGCCTGCGAGGTGATCCTCATGTGCGTCTCCCAATGCCCGGCCTTTTTTTCGCGCAAAAAAAGGCCGTGGCAGCGCCTAAGGCAGCCCGGCCGTCCCTGTGGCTTTCGCCACGCTCCATCCTGAGGGACCCGTGGTTTTCCGCTTCCCGTCCGTGGGAATTGGCAAATCCAAATCGGTCAGTACGCAGTACTATAATCATTCGGTTCATTTTTGACAAGCCCACCCCTTTGGCGCTACTAGCTTAGACCCTGCCACTGAATTTATTTCGGCGGTTCCGGGGGATGGGACGAGATTCAACCAACCGAGAGAGAGTTCGTATGGGTTACACGATTCTGAAAAAAGAGGAGCTGATCCCGGGCCAGACCACCATGATGGTCATCGAAGCCCCCCAGATCGCCAAGAAAGCCAAGCCCGGCAATTTCGTCATGCTCCGCGTCAGCGAGCACGGCGAACGCATTCCCCTGACCATCGCGGACTGCGACCGGGAAGCGGGCACCATCACCATAGTCTACCTGGTGGTGGGCAAGACCACGGCCGAGATGAACACGCTGCAGCAGGGCGGCGAGTTCATGGACGTCTGCGGCCCGCTGGGGCGGCCCACGCACATCGAGAAGTCCGGCACCGTGGTCTGCGTGGGCGGCGGCACCGGCATCGCGGCCATGCATCACATCGCCAAGGGCCACGTGGAGGCGGGCAACCGGGTCATCGCCATCATCGGCGCGCGCTCCAAGAACCTGCTCCTGTTCTGCACCGAACTTTCTTCGTTCTGTCCCGAAGTGCGCATCGCCACCGACGACGGCAGCGAGGGCCACAAGGGGTTCGTCACCGAGGTCCTCAAGGACATCCTGGAGACCGAGGACGAGGTGGCCGAGGTGGTCGCCATCGGGCCGGTCCCGATGATGGAGGCGGTCTGCCGCGTGACCCTGCCCTTCGGCACCAAGACCACGGTGTCGCTCAACTCCATCATGGTCGACGGCATCGGCATGTGCGGCGCGTGCCGCTGCACCGTGGGCGGCAAGACCCTGTTCGCCTGCGTGGACGGCCCGGAGTTCGACGGCCACCAGGTGGACTTCGCCGAGCTCAAGACCCGGCTGTGGCAGTTCAAGAAGCAGGAAGAGGAATCCATGGAGTTGTTCAGCAAGGAGTGTCAGTGCAATGGCCGATAAGAAGCAGAAGAAAGTTCGTGGCCGTACGCCGATGCCCCACCAGGACGCCCAGGTGCGGGCCGGAAATTTCAGCGAGGTGGCCCTGGGCTACTCCCGCGAGCAGGCCCTGATCGAGGCCGAGCGCTGTCTGCAGTGCAAGAAGCCGTTGTGCCAGGAAGGGTGTCCGGTGAACATCGACATCAAGTCATTCATCGGCTGCCTGGTGGACGACGACCTGCAGGGGGCCTATGACGCCATCCGCAAGACCAACTCCCTGCCCGCGGTCTGCGGCCGGGTCTGTCCGCAGGAGAACCAGTGCGAGGGCAAGTGCGTCCTCGGCAAGAAGCACGAGCCCGTGGCCATCGGGCGGCTGGAACGCTACGTGGCCGACACCTTTGCCGCGGAAAGCGCCTGCGAGGAGGTCACGGACCTGTCCACCTGTGCGCTCGAACGCGAGGACGTCAAGGTCGCCTGCATCGGCTCCGGCCCCTCCTCCCTGACCGTGGCCGGGTACCTGGCCGGGCGCGGCATCAAGGTGGACGTGTTCGAGGCCCTACACGAGCCGGGCGGGGTGCTCATCTACGGCATCCCGGAGTTCCGGCTGCCCAAGTCCGTGGTCGCCCGCGAGCTGGACGGGTTGCGCGCGCTCGGCGTGACCTTCCACACCAACTGGGTGGGCGGCAAGACCATCACCATCCAGGACCTCATGGACCAGGGCTACAACGCGGTCTTCATCGGCGTGGGCGCGGGGCTGCCGCGTTTCCTGAACGTGCCGGGCGAGAACCTGGTCGGCGTGTTCTCGGCCAACGAGTACCTGACCCGCGTCAACCTGGGCCGGGCCTATGATTTCCCCAACTACGACACCCCGGCCTACAAGGCCCGGCGGGTGGCCGTCATCGGCGCGGGGAACGTGGCCATGGATGCAGCGCGCACCGCACTGCGCATGGGCGCGAAGGAAGTCTCCATCGTTTACCGCCGGTCCGAGGACGAGATGCCCGCCCGCCGCGAGGAGATCGAGCACGCCATGGAAGAGGGCGTGCAGATCCGCTGCCTGTGCGGCCCGCTCTCCTTCCACGGCGACAACCAGGGCCGCCTCAAGGCCATGACCGTGCAGAAGATGGCGCTGGGCGAACCGGACGACTCGGGCCGCTGCTCCCCGGTCTGTCTGGACGGCGAGACCGAGCAGGTGACCTGCGACATGGCGATCATCGCCGTGGGCACCCGGCCCAACCCGATCCTGCTTGAGGCCACCCCGGACCTGGAGTTGACCAAGTGGGGGTATATCCAGGCCGACCCGGAAACCGGCGAGACCTCCATCCCCAACGTGTTTGCCGGAGGCGATATCGTGACCGGGGCGGCCACGGTTATCTCGGCCATGGGGGCGGGGCGCCGGGCAGCTGCGGAGATTGCCGCCCGGCTGCTTTAGAAGACAATGCGCAAAGCCCCGTCCGACGCACTCGTCGGACGGGGCTTTTGTTTTGCATCAAGGAAGAAGTGGGAAGAGCAAGAGGGGAGGAGCGCGGTCGGTTTGGGCCGCGCGTCCGCGTCTGATGTTCCCCTGTCGCGATGAACCGTTTTGCGCTTTTACAGCGCCTTACTTTTTGGCTTGCGCCCCAAAAAGTAAGCAAAAAGTGCGCTTGCGGTGCGGCGGCGCGAAAACAGTGGCCAAGAGCCTGTAAGCGCCTCCCGCTGCCCTGACGGCATGTCTGCCGAAGCAGACTCAGTCGGGCTCCGCTTCGGCGCTCGAAACAGGCTCTAGGCCCCGGTTTCCGAATGACCGCTCTCCGGGCCGGGATTGTCCGAGCGTGGAAGAGATGGCGGAAGAGGCGGGGCGCGGAGAGGCTGCGGATTTGGCGGGAGAGTGTATGGATTTCTTTTTTTGGATGAGAGGAAGAGGGAGGAGCGCGGTGGGTTTGGGCCGCGCGTCCGCGTCTGGTGTACCCCTGTTGCGGAAAATCCAATTGCGCTTTTACAGCGCCTTACTTTTTGGCTGGCGCCCCAAAAAGTAAGCAAAAAGTGCGCTTGCGGTGCGGCGGCGCGGAAACAGTGGCCAAGAGCCTGTAAGCGCCTCCCGCTGCCCTGACGGCATGTCTGCCGGGGCAGACTCAGTCGGGCTGCGCTTCGGCGCTTGAAACAGGCTCTAGGCCCCGGTTTCCGAATGACCGCTCTCCGGGCCGGGATTGTCCGAGCGTGGGTGGTAAGGCACAAAAGGGAGGAGCGCGGTAAAGACGTCCGCGCGTCCGCGTCTGGGGTTTTTCCTGTTGAGATAGACCGTTTTGCGCTCTTACAGCGCCTTACTTTTTGGCTGGCGCCCCAAAAAGTAAGCAAAAAGTGCGCTTGCGGTGCGGCGGCGCGAAAACAGTGGCCAAGAGCCTGTAAGCGCCTTTCGCTGCCCTGACGGCATGTCTGCCGAGGCAGACTCAGTCGGGCTGCGCTTCGGCGCTTGAGACAGGCTCTAGGCCCCGGTTTCCGAATGACCGCTCTTCGGACGAAGGCCGTCCGAGCGTGAGGGGGATGGCAAAAGAGGTCAAATGCGGAAGGGCAAATCAACTCCAAACCATCCCCTCTCGCGCCTTTGAGGCGCAGCCTCAAACAGCCGTCACCTCCACAGCCCCGTCCATCGCACCCCGGAGCGCCTTGGGGCGCAGCCCCAACAGCGGCTCTCATCACCCAAGCCCCGCCCAACGGACCTCCCTTGGAGTGTCTTTGGGGCACAGCCCCAAACAGCGGCTTTCATACCCCGCCAAGTCTTACGAAGGCCCTCCCATGGAACGCCTTTGAGGCGCAGCCTCAAAGAGTGGCTCTCCTACCCCGAAGTCCCGTCCGAAGGCCCCTCTTCCTTCGCCCTTCGTACCGCCAAGCAGCACGCAGCGAGCCCTGTTCTGGACGCCTAGAAGCCGACCGCGAAGGGGCGGCGGCTCCGTTCTCGTGGCCCCTCGGTATCCCTTAAAAGGGGCGTTCCCGTGGAGGCTCGCACTCTACTTTTCATGGGATGGAGCCGCCCCGAGCGGATCGGAATCTCAGCGGCCAAACTCGGGCGGGGATGTCCCCCCCGGCGTTTCTTTGGTTCTTTCTTTTCGCCCGGAAAAGAAAGAACCCCGCCGGGAGGGCTCCAAAAAAACTTGGAGGAGCGCCAGCGACGGCTCTCCTCTTTCTCCTCTCTTCTCCAAGAGAAAGAAAAGGAACAGCTTTCCTACCCAGCGCTCCCCGCCTTCTCCACTATCCGCTCCAACCGAGTCCTGATCAGCCGAATATGCACCCGCAGGGAATACACATTATCCGTGTACGAAAGCGGCACCGACGTCTCCAGCACCTGCCGGTCCATCTCCTTCAACTGGTCGAGCATCTCCTCGGCGCGGGCCGCATCAGTGAGGTCGAGCGCCTCCATGTCCAGCCGCTTCAAGTGCTTGTACCACTTGAAGATGCGCCGCCTGATCTGCCACCGGTAAGCGGGCGGGGTGATCTTGAACAGCGGGAAGAGCAAGGTCAGCAGGGGGATGAGCAGAATCTTGAGCCGTTCGGCGGTGATGGCCGCCTGGAACGGCAGATACCGCATCAGGAACGGCGGCCCGGACTTGAAGAAGTTGGCGGACTCGTCGCTCAGGGGGAAAAGCAGCGCCTGGCCGTTGGGGAACTCGCCGGACATGGCGAACATGTCGCCCTCACCGTGAATCTTGGCCGCTGCCAGCAGGAAAAGGTAGCGCAGGGCGGGATGCAGATCATCGCGGATGATCAGGTTGGCGGCGGGCGCGACCAAGGTCACGTCGTCGGCGGGCAGGTCGCGCATAAGGTCGATGCCGCCCGGCGGCAGAGTCAGCTTTTTCAGGAAGTGGTGGGTGCGCACGTAGGTCTCGGCCCGGTCGAAGGAATAGAGCTCCACGGTGCGGTTCGCCCCGCTCAGCTCGCGCACGGCCTTTGAATCCACCCCGGCGATGGTGAACAGGGCGTCGATTTCGCGATTCAGGAGCTTGGGCGCGGCCATGCCCGCCCCTTCGGGCAGGAACTCGGCGTTCTCGGCGGTCACCCCGTTCTCCGCGAGCAGCATGGAGACCAGGTGGTTGGTGCCGCTGCCCTCGGCCCCGACGGCCACTCTGCGCCCCTTGAGGTCGGCCAGGGTCTCCAGCCGGAGCCGCTTGGACACGAACACCCAGACCGGCTCGTAGTAGAGAGCGGCCAGGCTCTCCAGATGCGGGTGGTCGTCCGCCTTGGCGATGCCGCCCTGCATGAACGCGGCCTGGACGTCGGACTCCGGGTCCGAGAGGATGGCCAGGTTGTCCATGGAGCCGTTGGAGGTGCGCACCTCCAGATCATAGCCGTGCCCGGCGAAGAACGCCTTGTAGCGCATGGCGAAGGCGTAGTAGGCCCCGCTCTCGCTGCCGGTGACCATGATCACCTTGTCGGGCGGCAGCGGCTTGACGAACTGGAAGGTCCCCCACAGGGCACCAGCCAGGATGCCGATGGCGGCGCCGTATATGATGAACGACATGAGCACGTGGGAATGCAGGAACTTGATCACTCGTTTCAGGTAGGGATTCTTCATGATGGTTGAATATAGATAAACGGGTGTTGCCGTGCAAGCGGCGTGTGCCGGTTTTTTTTACACAAAGCAGCGATGCTTGCGGCAGTCCGGTCGTGCAGGCCGCCCGCGAAACCGAGGGGGACGCGCAGGGACGGGTTGGTGTCCGCAAAATACCGCCCAACACTCGCCACAACAAATCAAACGCGCCCGAGGCTTTTGCCTCGGGCGTATCAATAAATCTAAAAAGAAGACAGGAAGATCAATGCCGCAAACGCACCAATGATTATGCCATAATCCCGTTGATAAGCTTCTCTCGCGGGTTCAGGCCTTCATCTTTGTTGAACCACCGTTTCCATGAAAACGGACGAAGGTCCATATGTCGGGTACGGTACCATTTTCGGATATCCATCAACCCGCCCCAAGTGCATAGTACAAGGGCAATCGATAAGAATATCTGGCCAGCAATCATTTTCATTTGCCCGTCCTTAGCCTTGGCCGCCAGGTACGATCCGGTGGCGCTGATGGAAGGAGAAATGCCTTTATCTTCAAACGTTATTTGGGCCAATAAGCGGGGGACACCTCGCATCGAATATCCTGATAAGCGGCCAGCTTGGTTATGGGAGATTTAACCACAACTTCAAGAGTGACTGAGTCGTGCCCCTGAAAGGGAAGATCAAAGGTAAATAATACAATGTCGCAGCCTTTTTCATTCAAGCCACCCATTGGGTGTGGAGGTGGCGAGACAACCTTCGACACCAACACTATATCGCCGGATTTAATTGTGTATTGAATGGACCCATCCAAATTCGCGAAGAAGTTCATGGGCAAGTGATCACAAGGGAAAGTCAGAAAAAAACCATGCCGGACATCGTATTCAGATGTTAATTCGGCGCTCACAGTACTCCCAGAGTGCAATACATCCAAGTCGCCTATGAATATTGGTTTGTAGAAGGAATCGCTATTGAACCAAACTGCAAGTTCATTTCTGTGTGAATTTGCCCAAAAAGAGACAATCAGCAACACGACAATCAATATGCCCGTTTTTTTCATTTCGCGCCCATGAGGTGGGGCTGAACGCCCCACCCTTTTAATGGCTTTTTACTATCGTTGGCGGTCTCCTCGATCCAACAGCCAATATCTCTTACGCATCTTATCGGCATAGTCCTGGCAATTGTTTTTTTCCCCACCAATGCCCAACAGATTGTACTCTTGTTTCCCCAGACTGCCTACCGTCCGACGCATTCGCTTGTCGTCATAATGCTTATCTTCCAGCTCATAATCTTGAATATTTTCCGTATTGTGCCGAACGCCGTCTTTGAACAATCCAACATCGCCACCTGAACCATCTTCATAAAATCCGTGTTCATGAGCGATTTCCGTGTTCAAGGAATCATCAATCTGGTTGTCGGAAAAAATGCCAAGCAGCGGCAGTCCTCCCAACCCTCTTTTACCAAACCGAAAAAGCCCCACCGGGTCCACCCCGTTGACCGGATCGTCCAGGCAGTACCCATACCAATCCGGATCGCCGCCCCTGTCCCCGATGGGGTCGGGCGCGGTCCATCTGCCGGTGAAGGTGTCGTAGTCTCGCCACCCGAACCGGACAAAGCCCAGATCCCGGTCGTGCAGGCCGCCCGCGAAACCGAGGGGGACGCGCAGGGACGGGTTGGTGTCTTCGATGATCCCGCCGAACGGATCGTACACGATTTCCTTTATCACGTTGTCGTGTGTGTCCACAACCAGGCGCAGGGAGCCGACCTGGTCGTAAAACAGCCCGGCCACGGTCCCGTCGTCGCGGCGCATGGCGTAGGGGGTGCGCTCGTCCTTGCGGTAGGAGAGCTCGTAGGCGTGCCGCCCGTCGTGGAACGCGCCGAGTCGGATGAAGTCAAGCCATTGGTAAGCTTCGACTAGTTGGCCGTTTAGGTACTTGGCTGCCCGCCGGCCCTGATCGTCGTGGCGGAAGGTGTAGACGCGACTGTGGTCCTCAACTTCCATCTTGAGGAGCCGATAGTCCGGCGCGTACTCGTACAGATGGTACGTGCCGCCGTTCGACCAAATTGAGCGGAACCCGTTTTCGTCGTGCGTGAATCCGTTGTTTCCAGTACTCAGCAGCCGGTTGTCCAGGGTGTACCGGTAGTCGCGGAAGCCGGGCCCCACGGTGGCGGGAAAGCAATCCCGCTGTCGGCGACCGTCCCGGTCGTACCAACACTGGCAGATAAGCCGGTTGTTCAGGTACGCCTCCGAAAGGTTTCCGGCCTTGTCGTAGGCATACTTCCAGAGGTTGGCCTGACCGGCCACGCTCTCGGTTTTCTCCACGATTCGACCGTTCCGGTCGTGCTTCAGCCTCATTGCGAATACGCTCATGTGCATCTCCTTCGGGCCGCTGCTCGGGCCGTCCTTTCTTGGTTTGCGGGAGAGCGTAACCCCGGTTTTCGCCGAAATCGGAGTTTGTCGAAGAATGGAGGGAAAAAGCATGCGGGAGGCAGGGAAAAGCAACTTGACAGCCCTGGGGGAATCAGCGGCTTTCGGCCCTTCGGCAGGGCGGGCCGTTTGCCGGACCAGGCGTGCCGTTCACCGTAACGGCCTTGCGCCATGGCTGGAATATGGGTAGAGATGATGAAGTATTGGAGAGTCTTCCAGCACGCAACCCGGACAGAGACGACATGCCCAAGCTCAAAGCCCTGCTCATCCACCCCGACCCAGAGGTCCGCACCGCCCTGCGCGACGTGCTGGACGAGGTGCCGTTCATGCAGGTGCTGGGCGAGGCGGTCTCGGCCTTCGAGGCCCTGGAGCTCTTGGAGGCGATCCCCTACGGCGTGTTCTTCCTGGGCGTGGACCTGCCGGGCGGGGCGAGCGGCATCGAGATGGCCCAGATGCTGGCCGGGCGCAAGAACAAACCCGCCCTGGTGTTCATCTCCGATTCCGAGTCCCAGGCCTATGCCGCCTTCGAGCTGGGGGCCACGGACTACCTGCTCTGGCCGCCCGCGCCGGGCCGCATGGCCCGGACCATGGACCGGCTCCAGACCTTCAAGACCCGGTTCCGGGAGGTGCCGACCCCGGCCCCGTACACCGCCGACGCCGACGACGAGATCGAGGGCGACGACGAGCAGACCGTGAAGCTGCCCCTGCACGACGAGGAGCAGGACTCGCTGCTGGCCGCGCTCCAGGCCGCCTGGGACCAGACCGGCAACCGCAGGCCCGAGATCGACAAGCTGGCCGTGAACCAGGACGGGCGCACCATCCTCATCCCCTACGACCAGATCATCTTCGTGGAGGCGTTCGAGGACTATTCCTACGTGCACACGGCCAATCAGAAATTTCTCTCCTCCTACCGGCTCAAGAACCTGGAGGACAGGCTCGGACCGCACCGGTTCTTCCGCGTGCACCGCAAATACCTGGTGAACCTGGACATGGTCACCGAGATCGCCAGCATGCCCGGCTCCAACTTCATGCTCCGCACCGCGGGCCGCACGCGCATCGAGCTGCCCATCAGCCGCCGACGCATCGCGGAGCTGAAGAAGATCATCGGGCTGTAGAAGGCTGTTTGAAACAACGGGCCGTATTCATCCGGCGTACCGTTCAACTCGCTGCTGCGACCGCTGACCGAATATGGCGGGAGTTGCGCGGCGAAACTGTTATCAAGGAGACTCGCACAACCGATTTCGGTTGGCCCTGCGAGGAGGATATATGGACCAGTCAGGCGCAATAGACAGTTTACTTCAGGAAGAACGGGTGTTCCGCCCGCTTCCGCAGTTGGTCATCGAAGCCAACGTCAACCCCCAGGAGCTGGAGGGGGCGCGCCGGTTCGCGGCCATGGACCCCACGGGCTACTGGGAGGAGGCCGCCGACGAGCTGGACTGGTTCAAGAAGTGGGACCAGGTGCTGGACGACAAGGACGCCCCGTTCTACCGCTGGTTCCCGGGTGCGCGCTGCAACATCGTCTACAACGCGCTCGACCGCCACATCGAGACCGCCAACAAGAACAAGCTCGCGCTCATCTGGGAAGGGGAGCCGGGCGACCAGCGCAAATACACCTATTTCGAGCTCTACCGCGAGGTGAACCGGTTCGCCAACGCCCTGCGTTCCCTCGGCGTGCGCAAGGGCGACCGCGTGGTCATCTACATGCCGCAGCTGCCCGAGACCGTCATCAGCATGCTCGCCGCCGCCAAGATCGGCGCGGTCCACTCCGTGGTCTTCGCCGGGTTCTCGGCCAAGGCGCTGCGCAAGCGGATCAACGACGCGCAGGCCAAGCTGCTCATCACCGCCGACGGCTTCTACCGCAACGGCCGGATCATCAGCCTGAAGGAGACCGCGGACGAGGCGTTGGTCGGGGCCTGCGCCGACTGCGTGGAGACCATGGTCGTGGTCCGGCGCTGCAACATCGGCGTGGACATGGTGGACGGCCGCGACTTCCACTACGACGACCTGGTGCGCCAGGAGCGCAACGAGGCCCCCACCGAGGTCATGGACGCGGACGACCCGCTGTTCCTGCTCTATACCTCCGGGACCACCGGCACGCCCAAGGGCGTGGTCCACTCCCACGCGGGCTACATGGTCGGCGTGCACCGCACCCTGACCACGGTCTTCGACATCAAGCCCACCGACATATTCTGGTGCACCGCCGATCCCGGCTGGGTCACCGGCCACTCGGCGGGCATCTACGGCCCGCTCATGGCCGGAACCACCTCGGTCATGTACGAGGGACACCCCAACTATCCCCAGGCCGACCGCCTGTGGTCCGTGGTCGCCAAGTACGGCGTGACCATCTTCTACACCGCGCCGACCATGATCCGCATGCTCATGCGCTTCGGCACCCAGTATCCCAAGCAGCACGACCTGTCCTCCCTGCGGCTGCTCGGCACCGTGGGCGAGCCCATCTCGCCCGAGGCGTGGATCTGGCTGTACAAGAACATCGGCCGGTCCGAATGCCCGGTGCTCGACACCTGGTGGCAGACCGAGACCGGCATGTTCATGATCTCGCCCATGCCCATCTCCGTGCTCAAGCCCGGCTCCGTGACCAAGGCCCTGCCCGGCGTGTCCGTGGACGTGGTGGACAAGGACGGCAAGCCCGTGCCCACCGGCAAGGGCGGGCTGCTCGTGGTCACCCAGCCCTGGCCGTCCATGATGACCGGGCTGTGGAACGACGACGACCGGTACAAGGAATACTGGACCCAGATCCCCGGCGTGTACTACGCGGGCGACGTGGCCCGCCGCGACGAGGACGGGTACATTTGGATCCAGGGCCGCGCCGACGACGTCATCAATATTGCCGGACACCGCATCGGCTCAGCCGAGCTCGAAGCCGCCTTCGGCATGCACCCGGCGGTCTGCGAATGCGCCGTCATCGGCGTGCCCGACCAGATCAAGGGCGAGGCCGCCAAGGCGTTCGTCCTGCTCAACGACGGCTTCGGGCCGGGCGACGAGATGATCAAGGAACTCAAGAAGACCATCCGCAACGAACTCGGCCCCGTGGCCGTCATCAAATCCATCGAATTCCGCGACAAGCTGCCCAAGACCCGCTCCGGCAAACTCATGCGCCGCGTGCTCAAGGCCGAAGAGTCCGGCTTTGAGATCGCCGACCTGACCGGTTTGGACGAGGATTAGCGCCTCCGGCGGCTGGGGGAAGGGGGAGAAAAACCTTTTGAGAAAGGTTTTTCTCCCCCTTCCCCCAGACCCCCATCCCCCTCTTTTCCAAAACTTTATAGTGCCGCTTCGCGGGGCGGGTCACATTTCTATTCCGCTTGAGCAGATGTTTCCCGTTTGCTTGAATTTCTCCAAGGATAAACTCCATCCAACCGCCCCCGCACATACCTGCCGAAGGCACCCAAAAAGCTTTGAAGGGGGAGTCCAGAGGGGGAAACTTTCTCGAAAGTTTCCCCCTCTGGCCGCCGGAGGCATATCTCCCCCCACCCCGCGCTCTTGCGCGGGGTGGGGGGAGAGGGTAGGTTGCCTCCATGACTCGCATCGCCATCATGTCCGACGTGCACGGGAATTTCGAGGCCCTGAAGGTGGTCCTGTCCGATTTGGACGCGCATTCGCCAGACGCGGCGTATTGTCTGGGCGACATGATCGGGTACGGGCCGCAGCCCCAGGAGTGCGTGGACCTGCTGCGCGAGCGCGGGGTGGAGTGCACCATGGGCAACCATGAGCAGGGGCTGATCAACATCCATTATCTGCGCGGTTTCAACCAGCCTGCGGCGGACGTGTTGCGCCGGACCCGGGAGATGATTTCCGAGGACACGTACCAGTGGCTGGTCTCGCGGCCCAAGTCGTTGGTGGCGCACGGCTGCCGGCTGGTGCACGGGCTGCCGCCGGACTCGGTGACCGAATATCTCTGGAAGCACAAGGACGACATGGACCGGGTCTTTGCCGGGTACGGCGAGGATGTCTGCTTCGTGGGCCACACCCACGACCTGATGCGCTGGACCTGTTCGCGGGGCAGGCCGGTTCGGCATCCCCTGCCCCAGGGGGAGACTGTGCTGGAGGGCGGGGCGCGCCACCTGGTCAACGTGGGGTCCGTGGGCCAGCCGCGCGACGGAGACAACCGGGCCAAGTACGTGCTGTTCGACCTGGAGGCGCAGGCGCTGACCCTGCGTCTCGTGCCCTACGACGTGGAGCGGACCGCCGCGCTGATCCTGGCCCACGGGTTCCATCGCGGGTTTGCGGACCGGCTTCGCTAACGGGGACGCGGCAGTGAAAAGCCCCCGCGCACGATGGTGCGCGGGGGCTTTTTTTGTTGGGGATGGGGATCAGCGGACGAGGACTTCGACCCGCCGGTTTCTCGGTTCGGATTTGCCGTCGGGCGTGGGGATGAGCGGGTTCTCCTCGCCGTGGGAGGTGAGCTCGATGATGTCCTCGGGCAGGCCTTCCTTGACCAGCAGGTCGCGGACCTTCTTCGCCCGCCGGACCGACAGGTCGTAGTTGTACTGCTTTTCGCCCAGGGCGTCGGTGTGGCCGACGACGGACACGTCCGTGGAGGCGCGGTCCTTCCAGGCCTTTATGATGGCCGGGATTTCGGATTCGGATTCCGGCTTGAGTTTGGCCGAATCGCTGGCGAAGTAGAGCAGGAACCGGGCCGTGGGAAGGGGCTGGGCCGCCAGGGCTTCGCCGAAGGTGGCCTGGACCTGTTCGTCGGACAGGGTGGTGACCTTGCCGGAGCCGCTGACGGACTGGTTGGCCTCGGTCAGGGTCACGGCTTCGCCCTCCTTGTCGTTGACGGTCAGTTCGCCCACATGGCCGTTGAGGTCGGGCAGCAGGACCACGGTCTGGCCGCCGCAGCCCGCCAGCATCAGACAACAGATGAAGATGAATGCGAGTCTTTTCATGGCGCGCTCCTAGTCCACCTTGATGAGGAAACGGGTGCCCCGGATGCCGATGGTGGACAACGGGGTTTCGACGACCATGCTGCCGGGCTGGAGCCTGGTCATCTGACCGGAGATGAACTGGACGGTGCCCTTTCTGACGTTGGTCAGGAAACTCATGTTTTCCGCCGCCGGGTCGAAGACGAAGCGGTCGATGCGGACCGTGGACCGGGACCCCAGGGAAAGGATGGTGTCGTCGCGGAAGATGACGCCGATCGAGGAGTTCTCTCCGGTGACCAGCGTATCGCCCTCAAGCAGATAGCCGCCCACCTCGGCCACCAGTTTCTCCCCGTTGCGCTCGATGAAGACCTCGCCGGTGAGGGTCTTGATGGACCCGACCGTCTGGGCGCGGTCCATGGCCAAGGCCGGGGTGGCGGCGAGCAGGAACAGCATCAGAAGGACGATGAGCGATGCGCTCCGCGAACCCGTAGGCGCGACCGCTCTGATCGTTTTTGCCAAGAAACGGAACATGGGGCCTCCTTGTCGGAATAGCTATTTCGCCTGCTATACCAATAATTCGGTTTGTCGGTAAAGCCTATTGGCGAGGTGTCCGCTTTTTTTGTGAGGCATTTATTTTCTCTATCCGACCCCCTTGACACCTATACCCGGTATGGGTATATGGGAATCGAAACGCCCATACCGGGTACAGGTTATAATTGTTGGGACATAGCGCCGGGCCTTAGGGTCGGCGAGAGTGGGAAAAACCCTTTGCAGAGAGCAACAGTCAACTTTGGAGGCACCATGAAAAGCAAGCTCATCCTGGCCACCGCAACCGCCCTGATCACCGTTTTCGCCGTATCCATGGCCTTTGCCATGGGTGGCGGCAACGCCCGCAAGGGCAAGTTCCTGTACCGCAAGAACTGCCGTTCCTGTCACGGCCAGACCGCCAGCGACCTCAGCCCGGCATCCAAGACCCAGGCCGAGTGGACCGCCATGTTCTCGGATACGTCCAAGATCAAGTGCAGCCCGGACTGGACCGTGAACGAGAAGGATTTGAACGACATCTTCTCCTATCTGCACGACTACGCCAAGGACTCCCCGTCCCCGGCCAAGTGCAGCTAGCGCCCTGACGGCGCCGCGCCGGGCAATCCCGGCGCGGCGTCCGCGCGGACCGGTGGAGGAGCCGGGCCGCGCCATACGGCGGCTCCCCCGGCCGCGAGCCGGAACAACCGGCCGGTCGGGAGCCGTGAACATGCAACACAAGCGGACGTTCGGAGGTACTCAGTGCCCAATTCCAAGCAGACTATGTCCCGTCGCGATTTTTTCAGGGCCACCGGCCTGGTCGCGGCAGGGGCGGTGGGCGGCCCTGCGCTGCTCGGCGGCCTGACCAAGTCGCACGCGGCAGCGGCGCCCAAGCCCGCCTGGGAATCCAAATTCTCGGCCTGCGACATTTGTTTCAACAAGTGCGGGCTCATCGCCCGGGTTGAAGACGGGGTCGTCAAGAAGCTCGACCCCAATCCCAAGTTTCTCAAGTCCAGGGGCATGCTGTGCGCGCGCGGCAACGCGGGGTTGGCCCAGGTCTACGACCCGGACCGCCTCAAGCACCCGCTGCTTCGCAAGGGCGAACGCGGCGAGGGCAAGTGGCAGCGCATCCCCTGGGACGAGGCCCTGGACATGGCCGCCCAGAAGATGGCCGAGGTCCGTGACAAGTATACCCCCTGCGGGCAGCTGTTCACGGCGGGCACCGACCTGCACTCGCAGTTCGTGGGCCGGTTCGCCGAAGTCTACGGCTCCTTCAACGTGACCTCGCACGAATCCCTGTGCCTGGTCTCGGGCAGCCGCGCCTTCCTCGACACCTTCGGCGAGGTCCCCTTCGCCGACGTCCTCAATTCCAAGTACGTGATGATGGTCGGGGCCAACCGCTTCGAGGCGCTGGTCACCCCGGACTCCATCGACCTGATGACCGCCATCCGCGAAAACGGCTGCAAGCTGGTCACCCTGGACCCGCGCTACACCAAGACCGCGGCCCTGTCCCACGAGTGGTATCCGGTCAGGCCCGGCACGGACATGGCCTTCATGCTCGCCCTGGCCCACGTGATCATCAACGAGAAGCTCTACGATCCCCAGTGGATTGAGGAGAAGACCTACGGCATCGAGCAGCTCACGGCCCACGTGCAGCCGTATACCCCCGGCTTCGCCAGCGAGCAGTGCGGCATCCCGGCCGAGGACATCACCCGCATGGCCCGCGAGCTGGCAGCGGCGGCCCCGGCCTCCATGGTCTATCCCGGCCGCCGCACCTCGGATTATGAGGATTCCACCCAGATCCGCCGCAGCTTCGCCATCGTCAATGGGCTGCTCGGCAACTGGGACAAGCCCGGCGGGCTGCTGGCCGCGCGCCAGGTGGGCCTCAAGGGCGTGCCCTACGACGCCCCCTGGTACGACGAGAACCAGGAGGACCGCATCGACGCCCACAAGGTGCCGATGATGTTCGAGCACGAGGGGTCCTTCCTGGTCACCCGCGACGCGGTCCTGGCCGACGATCCGTACCCCATCCGCGGCTGGTTCATCTACAAGACCAACCCCATGGGCACGGCCCCCAACCGCAAGAAGACCATCGAGATGATGAACAAGATGGACTTCGTCACCGTGGTGGACATCGCCATGTCCGACACCGCCTGGATGGCCGACCTGGTCCTGCCCTCCCAGAGCTACCTGGAGCGCACCGACCCGTGCTCCGGCCTGCAAGGGTCCGTGGCCTGCGCCTGCGTGGTCAAGCGCGACCCGGTCATCGAGCCGCTCTACGAGTCCAGGCCCCTGTTCGACATCATGAAGGGTATCGCGGGCAGGATGGAGCTGGGCGAGTACTTCGACTTCACCATCGAGGAGTACCGCGAGATGCAGACCCGCGACATCCCGGAGGCCCTGGGGGTCATGGACCGCGACGGCGTGTACTACAACCCGTCCAAGGTCTACGGCATCTACGACGGCCGCATCTACAAGACCCTTTCCAAGAAGGTGGAGCTGTACAACCAGCGGTACGAGCAGATGGGCATCGACCCGCTGCCCGTGTACAAGGAGCCCGACTCCCCGCCCGAGAACCAGTTCCGCATGGTCATCGGCCGCAACGCCATGATCACCCAGACCTCGACCACCAACAACGCCCTGCTCCACGAGTTCATGCCCACCAACACCCTGTGGCTGAATACCGAGGCGGCCGGGAACCTGGGCATCGGCGACGGTGACCTTGTCGAGGTCTCCAGCCCCGTGGGCCGCCAGGAGCTCAAGGCCGAGGTCACGGACAGGATTCGCCCGGACACCGTGTTCATGCTCTCGGGGTTCAACACCCTGTCCACCATGCAGCACCTGTCCCACAACAACGGCGCATCCATCAACGAACTGCTGGACGACGATTACGACGCCATCACCGGCAACGCGTCCATGCACACCACGTTTGTCTCCGTAACAAGGAAGGTGGCGTAATGGCACAGCAACTCGCCATGGTCATCGATGCGGCCAAGTGCATCGACTGCAAGGCGTGCGTGGCGGCCTGCAAGGTGGCCAACGAGGTCCCCGAAGGGCAGTTCCGCAACTGGATCAAGACCACCGGCGCACCGGCGGTCCCGGGCAGGGGCGACGGCAAGCCGCGCTTCCAGCCCGGCGCGTGCATGCACTGCGAAAACCCCACCTGCGTGTCGGCCTGTCCCACGGGCGCGACCTACAAGGACACGGTCACCGGCGAGGTGGTCATCGACGACGCCCTGTGCATCGGCTGCGGCAACTGCATCCCGGCCTGCCCGTACGACGCCCGTTTCCGCAACGAGGTCAAGCGCAAGGCGGACAAGTGCAACTACTGCCCGGAGCGACGCGCCGCAGGGCTGCCCCCCGCGTGCGTGGACACCTGCCCGACCAAGGCGCGGGTCTTCGGCGACATCAACGACCCGGCCAGCGCGGCGGGCATCCTCTACAACAAGAACAAGGAGCGGCTGACCCGCGTGGCGGCCAAGACCGACACCAAGCCGAACATGTACTACCTGGGCGATCCCGGTCCGGGCGAGTGGGGCCGCGAGGCCGTGATCCCCGCGTCCATGGTGGCCATGAAGCAGACCGCCCCGCTGATCAAGGGAGTCGTGGCCCTGTCCGGCCTCGGCGTCCTGGCCATGCTCGGACGGCAGCTGTTTGCCGGTTCCGGCACCGACCACAAGGAGGACGGCGATGCCTAGCAAGACCTACAAGCGACACGACAGGTCCGACATCTTCATCCACTGGTTCAACGCGGCCTGTTGGCTGCTGCTCCTGCTCACCGGCGTGGGGCTGATCCAGAACCCGGACATCGACCCGTTCGGTTCCGGCTATCCCGAGGCGCTGCGTTCCCTGGTGGGCGGCGGCGGAAACCTGCTGGCCATCCACGAGTTCATCGGCCTGGTCTGGATCGCGGGCTTCCTGCTCTACCTGCTGGTCAATTTCCGGGGCGCGAAGTTCTTCCTGGCCGAGGTTTTCGCGGTCAGCCCGGCCCGCGACATGGCCTGGATGTTCAAGAAGATGATCCTCATGACCCTGGGTCCCAAGGCGCTCAAGGCCGTGGGCGCGAGCCCCGACCTGCCCGACCAGGGATACTACAACATGGGCCAGAAGGCGTTTGCCCAGGCCTCGGTGGTGGGCGGCATCGTCATCGCCGTCACCGGCGTGATCATGTACCTCTCCGACCGGACCTTCGGGGCCGAGTCCACGGGCATGGTCGGCTGGGCCGTGACCCTGCACTTCATCGGTGTGGGGCTGGTCTTCGCCGGTCTCCTGGTCCACGTCTACATGGCCGCCATCTCCCCGGAGGAGCGGCCCGGTTTCAAGTCCATGTTCACCGGCGTGGTGCCGGGCGACTACGCCAAGCACCATCACCGGCTGTGGTGGGAAAAGGTCAGATCCGGGTCCGAGGGCTCGGAGTAGCATAGAAAGAGGGTCCCGCGCAGGCGGGAAAAAACAATCCTTTAGGAAGGGAGTGTGTCATGCACAAGAAGTTGATTGCCGTGGCCGTCGTGCTGGCGTTCATGGTGGCGGCTATGGCCGGGCCCGCAGCGGCTCAGGACGGGAAGAAGCCCGCGTTCAAGCAGTATACCGCCATCGTGGACTACGCCTTCGTGGCCAAGTACGCGAAGATGCCCCAGCCCAAGGACGTGATGGTCATCGATTCGCGTCCCTACAAGCCCAAGTACGTCGAGGGGTACATCCCCACCGCCGTGTCCATCCCGGCCAGCCAGTTCGACAAGATGACGGACAAGCTGCCCGCGAACAAGGGCGCGCTGCTGATCTTCTACTGCGGCGGATTCGACTGCCCGCTGTCCCACAAGTCCGCCTATGCGGCCGAGGCCCTGGGCTACACCAACATCAAGGTCTACGCCGCCGGTTTCCCGGACTGGAAGAAGAACGCGCCGTACTATTCCATCGGCCTGGAGAACCTGAGCGAGCGCATCGCCGCCGGTGACCAGCAGCTGGTCATCGACGCCCGCCCGTACAAGAAGTTCCTGGAAGGGGCCATCCCCTCCGCCGTCGGTATCCCCGAGAAGGACTTCGCGGCCAAGCGCGGCATGCTGCCCGTGGACAAGGCCAACGTGACCCTGATCTACTACTGCGGCGGCTATGCCTGCGCCCTGTCCCACAAGTCCGCGGTCAAGGCCCGTTACCTGGGCTACAAGAACGTGCTCGTGGCCGAGGCCGGCTACCCCGGCTGGAAGGAGATGTTCGGCGCGGCCGACACCGGCGCCGTCATGGCCGGCGAGGCCGAAGGCGCCGTGGACACCGAGTGGTTCCTGGCGACCATCAAGAGCAATCCCGATTCCATCCTGCTGATCGACGTGCGTGATCCCGAAGAGTACGCCGCCGGTCACTTCCCGTCCGCCGTGAACATGACCGTGGACATGATCGAGAAGCAGGCCGCCGAGATCCCGACCGACAAGCCCATCGTCTTCTCCTGCGCCTCCGGCGCTCGGGCGGGCGAGGCGTTCTACCTGTTCAAGGACCTGCGCCCCGAGGTGGAGAAGGTCTTCTACCTGGAAGCCACCAACTCCTTCGGCAGCGACAACAGCTATGAGGTCCATCCCAACAAGTAGGGATCGACCGACACGGCCGGGAACATCCCCGGCACGCCGAGAATAAAAAAGGCGGGGAGCAAAGATGCAAAGACCGATCACCTGTGTTGCATGGCTGCTCCTCGCCTTGTGTTTTCTGCCCGTCCGGCCCGCGCTGGCCGACGAGACCGAGATATGGTGGGCTTCTGCCCAGGCCGAGGCGGACCGCGACGGTTACCTGCTGCTGGACGACGACGGGCTCAGGAAGCTCGTGGACGAAAAGGCGGACATGGTCCTGTTGGACGCCCGCGCGGACTACGAGTTCGCGGCCGGGCATCTCCCCGGGGCGGCGAACCTGGAGTTCGACCTGGGCGACGACATCGAGCTGCCGCAGGCCAAGCGCCAGGCCCTGCAGGACCTGCTCGGCCCGGACAAGGACCGGATGCTGGTCGTCTACTGCCGGAGCTTCAGGTGACTGCGCAGCTCCATTGCGGCGCGCTGGGCAGCGCGTCTCGGTTATACCAACGTCTACCGGTACCCAGGCGGCTTTCACGGCTGGAAGGAGAAGCATCCGACCCTGGTGGAAGGCAAGACCGAGGAGAAGCACGTCCTGGCCGTGGGCGACGACTTCCCCACCTGCCGGGTGGCGGTGCTCAACGGCGACGAGGACCGGGAATACCTGGAGCTGCCCGAGGGCGCGCGGTTCCTGGAGTTGTCCGAGCTCAAGGCGCGGTTCGTGCTCATCCAGCTCTACAACACCCTGTGCAACGACTGCGTGGCCGAGACCAAGAAGCTGACGCGGTTCTTCAAGCTCGTGGAGGCGGACCCGGTGCTGCACGGGCAGCTCAAGATCATCGGCCTGGGCATCTACGACTCGAACCAGCAGGTGGTCCGGTTCCGCAAGCACTACGACGTGGCCTATCCGCTGTTCTCGGACAAGAGCGGGCAGATATTCGAATGCCTCGGCCAGGCCGAGTTGCCGCTGGCCTACCTGGTCCGGGCCAAGGGAGACGGGACCTGGAACATCGAGCTGATCAAGCGCGGTTATTTCGAGCCGGACGAGCAGTTCCTGAGCGTGCTGCGGTCGGCGGTGGTCCGGGCCGAGGGCGCGGACTAGGCGTCCGGGACCCTCTCGAGTACGGCCACGACGATGTCCGCCGCGCCCAGGTAGACGGGATGCGGGTCGGCCCCGGCCAGGGCGTCGCGGAAGCGGCGGACCCACGGGAGCATGACCTGGGCGGCGAAGGCTTCGGCCTGTTCGGCCAGGGCTGGATCACTGGCCCAGCCCTCGGCGCAGAGGTGGTAGAGATACTCCAGCTCCAGGGTCAGGTGGTCGGGCGGCTCGTTGGAGTCCAGGGCGACCGAAAGCCCGGCGGCCGCCAGGCGGTCGCGCATGTCCAGGGCGCTCCGGCCCATGGTCCGGCGCTCGTTGCCCAGGTGGCAGGATTCGTAGAGCGGAGCCGGGATGCCGCCGGGACCGGCGATGAACAGGCGGACGTACTCGGTCTCCAGGTCGGAGAAGTCGCCGGATTCCGCCAGCGGCGCGAGGGCGTGGGCCATGTCCCGGAGCGGTCCGGAAGGGAATCCGGGAAAAGCCTGGACATGGTCGAGGAGTTGAGGCAAGGCAGTGTCTGCCAGCCGGGACCAGTCTTCCCGGCCCGGTCCCCGAAACACGGCGACGCACAACTCCATTAGATTGAGAAGCACTATTTTCGACTGGGATATCGGCATGAAGGCAACCCCCGCATTTGCATTGGAAAATACCCTACGACAGTACGGTAAAGAGCATGGCAGGGCAACGGGAACGTGGACCGAGACAAAGGAGACTGAAATGGATGAAGCCATGACCGCGGAAGAGCAGGCGATCAAGAAGAACGTACTCTCCCGCATGAAGCGCATCGAAGGTCAGGTCCGGGGCATCCAGGGCATGATCGAGTCCGGCAAGGAATGCCAGGATATTCTGGTCCAGATGCGGGCCGTCCGTTCCGCGCTCCAGTCCGCCAACAAGCTCATTCTGAAGCGGTATCTGATCAAATGCTATGCGGAATCCATGGAAAACGGAGCGGACCCCAAGGACGCGCTCGAGAAGTTCATCGGCGTCGTGACGGGGTTCATCGAAGGCTAACAACAACCTGGAGAACAGGATGAAGAAACTGATCCTGGCGGCGGCGTTCGCGCTGCTCCTCTGCCAGCCCGTGGCTGCGCGCACCAACTACAACGTCTGCTTCAATTCGTTGGACGCGGACGCCGACGGCTCCATGTCCAAGGGCGAATTCCTGGTCGCCTTTTCCGAGGGCGATACCTCGGTCTTCGACCGGGCCGACGCGGACAGGGACGGCGTGGTGACCCACGAGGAGTGGGAAGCGTACAAGCAGGCCCAGGGGTTCGAAGAGCACGAGTAGGCTCCGAACGACCCGGCTGAACGGCCGCTGTCCCCCAACCGGGGGACGGCGGCCTTCGCTTTTTCGGGGTCAGTGGCTGAAGCGGTCGAGGACGTCCTTGAGCTGGCCCAGGTCGGCTGGCTTGGCCAGGTAGCCGTCCATCCCGGCCCGGATGAACCGCTCCCGGTCCCCGGCCATGGCGTGGGCGGTCATGGCCACCACGGGCAGGCGGGCGTGGGCCCGGTAGAGCGGGTCTGTGCGCAGAGCGGCGGTGGCCTCCAGCCCGTTCATGTCCGGCATCTGGATGTCCATGAGGATGAGGTCGAACGGTTCGCGCTCCACTGCGTCCAGGGCCTCCCGGCCGTTGGCCGCGCACAGGGCGGTGTGGCCCAGCCGCTCCACCATGCGGGACAGGGCCACGCGGTTGACCCGTTCGTCCTCGGCGATGAGGATGCGCAGCGGCCTGCCGGTCCCGGGAATCGGGTCGGTGACCAGCGGCCCGCAGGCCGGTTCCGGCTCGGCGATGTCGAAGGCGGCGCAGAAATGGACGGACGTGCCCACGCCCTGTTCGCTTTCGATGCTCAGGCTGCCGCCCATGAGCCCGGCCAGCCGCTTGACGATGTGCAGCCCCAGTCCCGTACCCTGGAACCGCCTGGTGTACGCCCCGTCCACCTGGATGAACGGGCCGAAGATGCGCTCCACGGCCTCGTCCGCCACGCCGATGCCCGTGTCGCTGACCGTGAAGAGCAGGCGGCAGCGGTCCGGGCCCGAGTCGCCCACCCGGGAGACTTCCACGGTCACCTCGCCGCTCTCCGTGAACTTGATGGCGTTGCCCGCGAGGTTGAACAGAATCTGGCGCAGCCGGGCGGGGTCGCCCACCACCCGGTCAGGGGTGGACTCGTCCAGCCGGACGACCAGGCGGATGCCCTTGGTCTCGGCTGTGTGATGGAAGGTATCGCGGACCAGCCCAAGCAGCTCGGCCGGGCACAGGGGCTGGGGCGACAGCTCCAGCTTGCCCGCCTCGACCTTGGACAGGTCCAGGATGTCGCTGAGCAGTCCGGTCAGGTTGCGGCAGGAGAACAGGGCCGTCTGAACGTAGTCGCGGTGAGTTTCGGACAGCTCGTCCAGGGCCATGAGCTGGAGCATGCCCATGGCCCCGTTCAGGGGCGTGCGCAGCTCGTGGCTCATGTTGGCCAGGAATTCGCTCTTGGCCAGGTTGGCGGCCTCGGCCCGCTCCTTGGCCTCGCGCAGCTCGGCCTCGATGCGCTTGCGTTCGGTGATGTCCTGGATGGCCCCGATGCGCCGCACCGGAAACCCGTCCCTGTCGAACAGGTGGGAGTAGCGGCAGGAGGCGTAACGGTATTCCTCATCGCCTTTGGGCTTGAATCGGAAGTCCGTCTCGTAGGTCGGATTTTCCGGGCAGATGATGGCCACGCCCCGGAGGTACTCCTCGCGGTCGTCGGGATGGATCTGCTCGACGAACGAATTCAGGGCCGGCGCCCGGTCCATGGGCGGAAACCCGAGCAGTTTGCTCATTCCCTCTGACCAGTAGCCCTCGCCGGTGATCAGGTCCCGTTCGAAGCTGCCGAGGGCGGTCAGCTCCTGCGCCCGGTTCAGCCGCGCCTCGCTGGCCGTCAGCCGGTCCTGGGCCTGGAGCAGGTCCGTCATGGCCGCCCGGAGGTCGCGGTTGAGGGCGGACACGGACCGCCAGCGCCACACGGCAAAGGCCACGGCCATGGCGACCATGGCCGCCAGCGCGGCCAGCATGACCCGGAGCACGGTCCAGAACGGCTTGGGTTCGCCCCACCATTTGAGATACAATTCCCGGAATCCCGGCGTGCCGACGAAATTGGACAGCGCCTCGTCGAACCGCCGGGCCAGCTCCGCATCCCCCTTGCGGAGCAGGTAGCCGCGCTTGAGCTCCATGAGCGGCTCCCCCACCTGCCGCAGATGGTTGTCCACCTTGATCTCGATGGCCTTTTTCCAGACCACGGGGGCGGGTCCCACAAGGGCGTCCGCATGCCCGGCCAGGAGGTTGAACAGGGCCTCGTCCAGGGTGTTGTAGGAAAGCAGCCGCATGCCCGGCCGTCTGCCGAGCTTGGTCTGGGCCGCGCTGCTGCTCAGGACCGCGGTGCGCAGTCCCGGCAGGTCGTCGATGGATCGGATGTTCCGGGAGTCGGAGCGTATGAAGCAGGACACGGGGATGGTCTCGAATATCCCGGCAAAGCGGAACTCGGCCTTACGCGCAGGGGAGATGCCGATGCCGGGCATGACGTCGGCCCGGCCGGAGCGGATGGCGTCCAGGGCCTCGGTCCAGCTGCCGACCACGAACAGGTCGTAGGTCAGCCCGGCACGGTGGGCTACCTCCCGGAAGATGTCCAGGGCGTAGCCGTCGGGCCGGTCCTTGGCGTCCGTGGTGTACAGGGGCGGCAGGTCGCGCAGGACCACGGCCGTGACGTGGTCCGCCCCTGCGGCCGGGCGCACGCAGAGGACGCCCAGCCAGAGGGCCAGGGCCAAAACCGCCGCGGTCTTGAACGGATGCAGGGGAGATACGCTCCCGGCGAGAATGGGCTTTTGGGGCATTAGGGCACAATGCCCGATACAAATTTCTGCGCAACCCCTTTATAATGTGCGGGTGATAATTATTCGCCGAGGCCCAAGGAACGAAGAAATCCGGGATCTTCGGTCCAGCCTTCGCGGACCTTGACCCACAGCTCCAGGTGGACCTTGGTGCCGGTCAGCTCCGCGATGTCCTTGCGCGCCTGGGAGCCGATTTCCTTGAGGTTCGCGCCCTGCTTGCCGATGATCATGCCCTTGTGGCTCTTGCGCGAGGTGTAGATGACCGCGTTGATGACCACCATGTCCTCGCGCGTGGTCTCGTCCCACTGCTCGATTTCCACGGCCGTGGAATAGGGCAGCTCCTGCCTGAGCGAATAGAAGAGCTTCTCGCGGATGATCTCCGAGGCCATGAACCGCACGGGGACCGTGGAAATCTGGTCTTCCGGGAACATCTGCGGGCCTTCCGGGGTGAGCGCCAGGATGCGCTCCAGCAGCTCGTTGGTCCCCTTGCCCTTGAGGGCGGACACCGGGACGAACTCCGCCTCGGGCCACAGCTCGGACAACCGGGCCATGAACGGCAGCAGCTGGTCCTTCTCCTTGATCCGGTCGATCTTGTTCACGGCCACCAGAACGGGACGGCCCGCTTCGCTCACCGGCTTGACCAGGGGCGCGATCTCCTTGTCCAGGAGCTGCGGTTTGGCGCAATACAGCGCCGCGTCCAGCAGGACCACCACCGCATCCGACGAGGCCAGCGCGTTCCACGCGGACTCCAGCAGGAAGCGGTTCATCTTGCCGCGCAGCCGGTGGATGCCGGGGGTGTCCAGGAAAACGATCTGGGCCTCGTCAGTGGTCAGGATGCCGCTGATCCGGTTGCGCGTGGTCTGCGGCTTGGGCGAGACGATGGCGACCTTCTGGCCGAGATAGGTGTTCATCAGGGTGGACTTGCCCGCGTTGGGCGGCCCGATCAGGGCGATCATGCCGAATTTGTGCATAAATTACTCTTTGTTGCCGTTGTTTTTCACGCCGGTCTTTCCAAATTTGTTTTCCGCCACGCGGACCTTTTCCACGATGCGGCGGTAATAGTCGCCCGAATTGTCCAGGGTCACCGGCCGCCCGCGTCGCTCGTTCATCTGCATGATCATCACGTTGAGCTTCTGCATCTGGCGGTACCGTTCCTGCTCGTCCTCAAGGTGTTCCAGGAGGTCGATGGCCTGGGAAATCTCCTTTTCCTCGGTGATCTCCGGGGGCAGGTAGCCCGAACTCCTGAGTATCCGGTAAGCCATGCGCAGTTCCGGGGGCAGGTTCGCCGCCTCGTCGGGCCGGAGGGGGAGCCCCCTCCCTTCGAGGTCGTCGAATTTGCCTTCTTCCTGGGCTTTGCGGATATGTTCTTCGGCGATGAGAGCCGTCACGTTGAACATGGGGGTTATTTCCCACACTCCGTGGGGGGAGTCAAAGGGTGTATTAAGGGTGGGGAGGAAGGGGGTCATTTTTTGAGGAAAAGAAGAATGGAGGGAAGAAGAGAAAAAAGGGAAGAAGAAAGAGGAGAGCCGTCGCTGGCGCTCCTCCGTGTTTTTTTGGAGCCCTCCCGGCGGGGTTCTTTCTTTTCCGGGCGAAAAGAAAGAACCAAAGAAACGCCGGGGGGGCATCCCCGCCCGGAGTTTGGCCGCTGAGAATCCGATCCGCTCGGGGCGGCTCCATCTGATCAAAAGTAGAGTCCGAGCCTCCACGGGAACGCCCCTTTTAAGGGATACCGAGGGGCCACGAGAACGGAGCCGCCGCCCCTTCGCGGTCGGCTTCTAGGCGTCCAGAACAGGGCTCGCTGCGTGCTGCTTGACGGTACGAAGGGCGAAGGAAGAGGGGCCTTCGGACGGGACTTCGGGGTAGGAGAGCCACTCTTTGAGGCTGCGCCTCAAAGGTGTTCCATGGGAGGGCCTTCGTAAGACTTGGCGGGGTATGAAAGCCGCTGTTGGGGCTGCGCCCCAAGGCGCTCCAGGGGAGGTCCGTTGGGCGGGGCTTGGGTGATGAGAGCCGCTGTTGGGGCTGCGCCCCAAGTCGCTCCGGGGTGCGATGGACGGGGCTGTGGAGGTGACGGCTGTTTGAGGCTGCGCCTCAAAGGCGCGAGAGGGGATGGTTTGGAGTTGATTTGTCCTTCCGCATTTGACCTCTTTTGCCATCCCTCTCACGCTCGGACGGCCTTCGTCCGAAGAGCGGTCATTCGGAAACCGGGGCCTAGAGCCTGTTTCAAGCGCCGAAGTGGAGCCCGACTGAGTCTGCCCCGGCAGACATGCCGTCAGGGCAGCGAAAGGCGCTTACAGGCTCTTGGCCACTGTTTTCGCGCCGCCGCACCGCAGCGCGCTTTTTGCTTACTTTTTGGGGCGCAAGCCAAAAAGTAAGGCGCTGTAAAAGCGCAAAACGGCTTCTCGCGACAAGGGTACACCAGACGCGGACGCGCGGACGTCTTTACCGCGCTCCTCCCTTTTGTGCCTTACCACCCACGCTCGGACAATCCCTCGCCCGAAGAGCGGTCATCCGGAAACCGGGGCCTAGAGCCTGTTTCAAGCGCCGAAGCGCAGCCCGACTGAGTCTGCCTCGGCAGACATGCCGTCAGGGCAGCGAAAGGCGCTTACAGGCTCTTGGCCACTGTTTTCGCGCCGCCGCACCGCAAGCGCACTTTTTGCTTACTTTTTGGGGCGCAAGCCAAAAAGTAAGGCGCTGTAAAAGCGCAAAACGGTCTCCCACAACAGGAAAAACCCCAGACGCGGACGCGCGGCCCAAACCCACCGCGCTCCTCCCTCTTCCTCTCATCCATAAAAAGAAATCCGTATACTCTCCCGCCAAATCCCCAACCTCCCCGCGACCATCCTCTTCCCCACACCCTCCCACGCTCGGACAGTTCCGGCCCGAAGAGCGGTCATTCGGAAACCGGGGCCTAGAGCCTGTCTCAAGCGCCGAAGCGCAGCCCGACTGAGTCTGCCCCGGCAGACATGCCGTCAGGGCAGCGGAAGGCGCTTACAGGCTCTTGGCCACTGTTTTCGCTCCGCCGCACCGCAGCGCACTTTTTGCTTACTTTTTGGGGCGCCAGCCAAAAAGTAAGGCGCTGTAAGAGCGCAAAACGGTCTTTCGCGACAGGCAAAACCCCAGTCGCGGACGCGCGGCCCAAACCCACCGCGCTCCTCCCTCTTCCTCTCATCCACAAAAAGGAATCCGCACTCACTCCCACCAAACCCACAACCTCCCCGCGACCATCCTCTTCCCCACACCCTCCCACGCTCGGACAGTTCCGGCCCGAAGAGCGGTCATTCGGAAACCGGGGCCTAGAGCCTGTCTCAAGCGCCGAAGCGCAGCCCGACTGAGTCTGCCCCGGCAGACATGCCGTCAGGGCAGCGGAAGGCGCTTACAGGCTCTTGGCCACTGTTTTCGCTCCGCCGCACCGCAGCGCACTTTTTGCTTACTTTTTGGGGCGCCAGCCAAAAAGTAAGGCGCTGTAAGAGCGCAAAACGGTCTTTCGCGACAGGCAAAACCCCAGTCGCGGACGCGCGGCCCAAACCCACCGCGCTCCTCCCTCTTCCTCTCATCCACAAAAAGGAATCCGCACTCACTCCCACCAAACCCACAACCTCCCCGCGACCATCCTCTTCCCCACACCCTCCCACGCTCGGACGGTCCCGGCCCGAAGAGCGGTCATTCGGAAACCGGGGCCTAGAGCCTGTTTCAAGCGCCGAAGCGGAGCCCGACTGAGTCTGCCTCGGCAGACATGCCGTCAGGGCAGCGGGAGGCGCTTACAGGCTCTTGGCCACTGTTTTCGCGCCGCCGCACCGTGAGCGCACTTTTTGCTTACTTTTTGGGGCGCAAGCCAAAAAGTAAGGCGCTGTAAAAGCGCAAAACGACGCATCGCGACAGGGGAACACCAGACGCGGACGCGCGGACGACTCTCCCGCGCTCCTTCCTCTTCAAAGGAACAAGAAGCGAAGGCTACTCCCCGATTCCCTGCAACAGCAGCTTCCACCGTTTGGCCTCGTCCCAGTTGAATCCACCCGGCACGCAGGGCCAAATGGAATTGTTCTGGCAGAGCGGCTCGTCGGCCAGCGGGTACGGGCTGGCCTGACAGGCCGTCTCGAACATGGGCGAGCCGGGGATGGGGGTGTAGTGGGCGAGATGGGGGCGGAAACCGTAGGAACGAACGTGGCGCACGGCCTGCTCCACGTTGGAGAGGTCCTGGCCGGGCAGGCCGAAGAGGATGTAGACACCCACGTCGTCGAGGTCGAAACCCGCGTCCAGGAGGTTGCGCGCCCCGGCCTCCCACTGGTCGCGGGTCAATTTGACGTCGTGGCGATGATCGAAGTCCGTGGTCTCCAGGCCGAGTCGCACCGTGACCAGCCCCGCCGCTTTGAGCCGCGTGCAGACCTCGGGCGTCAGGTGCCGGACGTGCATGGCGTTGGGCGTGTGCAGCCGGATGCCGGGACAGGTTTCGGGCAGCGCGTCGAGGACCGGCCACAGCCAGCGGTCAGGGTTGACCAGCAGGGCGTCGTCATAGAACGCGAAGTCGCGCACCCCCCGTTCGTACTCGGATTGTATGGTCTCCATGACCGCATTGGGCGTACCCTGATCAAAGCGCGGATACAGGGCGTGGCTGGCGCAGTATTCGCAGGAAAACGGGCAGCCTCGCGAGCCGAGAACGAGGGAATAAACGGGATCGGCGTAAAGGTCGAGCGCCAATGAAAGCCCTGCGTTTGCTGGCGGTTGCGGGGCATCGAAATCAATCAGTTGCCAAAAGGCCGCCCAGTTGGCCGGGGCTTCGAGCGGCCCTTGCTGGAGGTGGGCGTCGGCGTGACGGGCCGCGTGTTCCCCGCACAGGGTCGCGTAGGTCCCGCCCAGGAACCGGGGTACGTCGGGCCACAGCTCGGCGCAGATATCGAGGACGTCCAGTGCGCCGGGATACCAATAGGTCATGATGGTCGTGACCAGCACCGCGTCCGGGATCGGATCGAGTGCGGCCAGCGCCTCCTTCACCTGCTCGCGCGGCAACCCGTAGCGGGAGTAGCGGCGGTCCATGAAGGCGAGCGGGGCGGGCGGCTCGATCTCCTCCTTGGGATAGTGGCCGGTGCCGTACTTGCCGGGCGCGGGCCACTTCAGGCCGAGGTCCGGGCGGGTCTCCCAGGTGGGGTCCAGACAGTCGAGCAGGGCCACGGTCGCTCCGGAACGGCGCAGCATGTCGAGGCAGGCGAGCAGCCCGGCGGGGCGCGACCAGACGTTGAAGGCCGCGAAATCGGTGATCCAGGGATTGATGCCGAGCACGCGCGGGGAGCAGGCGCCGGAGTCCGGCCCGTGCCAGGGGATGTGCGGGAACGCGGGCCGTCCCATGGGCGCTACCGGGTCAGGAAGTTGGACAGGATGGACAGGCCGAGCATGGCGATGACGATGATCAGCAGGACGTTGGTCCACTTGTCGCGGCGCTGCACCCGCTCGGCCTTGGACCGGGTGAACTGGCCGACGATCAGGAAGATCAGGCCGAGGATGACGATAAGCTTGACGAGCGTGCCCATGGGGAGGGTGTACAGCAAGTCGGTGTAAAAGTCTTGCCCGGGGTGGCCGGGCGGCGCGCTACGCCCTGATCCAGATGATCCCGCACTGCCGCCCGGTTTCGCGGACCGGGGAGGCGCACGCCTTGCGGTAGGAGAAGAAGGTCTCCTCCATGGTCAGGGTGCACAGGTCCATGCCGAATATCTGCTTCTCGGGCACGCCCGCGTTCATCAGCTGATCGCGGGTCAGCCGCCAGAGGTCCACGGTTTTGGCGGCCGGGTCGAACCAGGGGCGGAACGATGGGCCGAAGTCGGTCTCGAAGTTGACGAACTCGGCGGCCGCGGGCCCGAGGGACGGGCCGCGCACGGCGAAGATGTCCCTGGGCTTCAGGTCGTATCGATCGCAGAAGCGGCGCACGCCGGAGCCGGGGAAGTCGATCTTGTTGCCGCGCCAGCCCGCGTGCAGCCCGGCCACATACCTGCCCGAGCGGTGGGCCAGGAGGATGGGCTGGCAGTCGGCGGTCTTGATCACCAGGCCGTGGCCCGGTGCCGCCGTGGTCATGCCGTCGCCGTCAAGCCGCGCGTGCTCCTCGGGCGCGTGGGGCGCGGGGTCGAAGTGGATGACGTCGCCGTGCACCTGGTTCAGCTCGCACCAGCCGGTCAGCCCCATGCGCTCGAAGACCGCGCGCCGGTTGGCGGCCGCGGCCTGCGGGTCGTCGCCCACGTCGAAGGAGATGTTGGCCGAGTCGTGCGGCGGTTCGGAGACCCCGCCCCGGCGGGAGGTGAAGGCGCAGCCGACCTGCGGGATGTCCACGAACTCGAAGGGGAAGAACGCTATGGCCGCCATAGTTCCTCTTCGGTGCAGACCACGTCCACGGGCTTGTCCCAGGGCTGGGTAGGGATGTCGTCGATGAGCTGGAACTCGTAGGCCACGCCGACCACCAGGGTGTCGCGCATCTGCTCGGTGGCCAGCAGGCGGTCGTAGTAGCCGCCGCCGAACCCCAGTCGGTTGCCCTTGCGGTCGAAGCCGATGCCGGGGATGAGCGCGATCTCCGGGCAACATTCCTGCACGGGCGGGCATTTCACCGCGTCCGGCTCCATCAGGGAGAACGGGCCGGGGACCAGTTCGTCCTCGCAGGCGGCGCAGGCCAGGTCCATCTCTCCCGGCGTGTCCGGTCGGCAGCGGGGCAGGAGCACGCGGCAGCCGCGCTGCCACAGCTCGGCCACCAGCGGGCGCAGGTCCACCTCGCCCTTGATGGGCCAGTAGATCAGCGCCTCGTTGGCGTTCTTCCATTCGAACAGGGTCCGCACCAACTGCACCACGCGGCTCGACGCCTCGGCGATCTCCTCGGCGGAAAGCGCGGCGCGGCGGGCCATGAGCCGCTTGCGCAGTTCGATTTTTTCCTTTTCAGCCATGGCGGGACAATATCACGGCACGGAGCGACAATCCAGCACGGAACGGTGAATTCCCGGTGAAGCCGCGATGGCCCTTGGATTTCGGCCCGTCTTGGTCTATCGTCCCGATTGTTGATTTGCGAACTATACCTGCGGGAGACCGAATGGCCGCCAATATACTGATACTTGACGACGAGAAAAACTATCTGCTCATCCTGGAATCCATCCTGGAGGACGAGGGGTACAGCGTGACCACCCTGTCCGACCCGGAGATGGGGCTGGCCTATCTGGAGGATTCCGAGGTGGACGTGGTCCTGACCGACATGAAGATGCCGGGCCTCACCGGCCAGGACGTGCTGGAGCACTGCAAGAAGAATTATCCGCACATCCCGGTGCTGATCATGACCGCCTTCGGGTCCATCGAGGCCGCTGTGGAGGCCATGCGCATCGGGGCCTTCGACTACATCACCAAGCCGTTCGCCAACGAGGAGCTGCTGCTGTCCATCTCCAAGGCCGTGCAGTACGCCGCCACTCAGCAGGAGAACATCCGCCTCAAACGCGAGATCCGCGACCGCTACTCCAAGGACAACATCATCGCGCGCGGCAAGGGCATGCACCAGGTCCTGGACATGGTGGATCGCGCCGCGCCAAGCAAGTCCACGGTGCTCATCCTGGGCGAATCCGGCACCGGCAAGGAGCTCATCGCCCGCGCCATCCACACCTCGTCGCCCCGGCGCGAGGCCCCGTTCGTCACGGTCAACTGCATGGCGCTCAACCCCGGCGTGCTGGAATCCGAACTCTTCGGCCACGAAAAGGGCTCCTTCACCGGGGCCACGGCCATGCGCAAGGGGCGGTTCGAACAGGCCAACAAGGGCACGCTCTTCCTGGACGAGATCGGCGAGCTGACCCCGGAGCTCCAGGTCAAGCTCTTGCGCGTGCTCCAGGAGCACCAGATCGAGCGCGTGGGCGGCGCCGAGACCCTGGACGTGGATATCCGCATCGTGGCCGCCACCAACAAGAATCTCCAGGACTCCGTGGCCCGGGGCGAGTTCCGCGAGGACCTCTTCTACCGCCTCAACGTGGTCTCCATCTTCATGCCGCCCCTGCGCGAGCGGCGCGAGGACATCCCGCTGCTGGCCGCGCACTTCCTCGAAAAATACAACAAGGAAAACCAGTCGGCCATCACCGGGTTCACCTCGGCGGCCATGGATTACATGTCCGCCTTCGAATGGCCGGGCAACGTCCGCCAGCTCGAAAACGTGGTCGAGCGGTGCACGGTCCTGGCGCGCGGCGACGTCATCGACGCCGACGACCTGCCGCCCGAGATCAAGGACGAGGATTCCCAGTTCAAGTCCGCCGTGGACCTCCTGCCCACCCGCCTCAACCTCGCGGACACCATGGACAAGATCGAGGGAGCCCTGGTCAAGCGCGCCCTGGTGCGCACCGACTTCGTCCAGGTAAAGGCCGCCGAGATGCTCGGCCTGTCCAAGTCCAACCTTCAGTATAAACTGAAAAAATACGGCCTCACGGGCAAGGCGAAATAGATGATCGTCCTCGACTACCCCTACGTTTCCAAGTTTCTGGTCGAATCCGTCCGCGACCTGGGCCTGCCCGTGCTCGACACCCCGCAGGTGCGAGAGCTGGCGGGCGGCGTTCCGCTCGACTACATCGACGAGATCGAGTTTTCCGCCCGGCTCGCCCTGGGCGGCAAGGTCTACACCAACTCCGAGAACGGGCTGGAACACGTCCTGCGCTGCCGGTGCAACGAGGACCTCGCCCGACAGGTGGACATCTGCAAGGACAAGGCGCTGTTCCGCGAGACCGTGGCCAACCTGCACCCGGACTACAGATTCCTGCGCGTGTCCCACGCCGGTCTCTCCGGCCTCGACCTCTCGGATTTCCCCGTCCCCTTCGTGATCAAGCCCGCACGCGGATTCTTCAGCCTCGGCGTGCACGTGGTCAACGACCTCGCGGACTGGCCCGCCACCCTCGAAGCCATCGAAACCGAACGCGCGGCCCTCAACGCCGAATACCCCGAGGCCGTGGTCAGCGGGGCCGAGTTCATCCTTGAGCAGGTCATCGACGGCGAGGAATACGCCATCGACGTCTACTACGACGCCGAGGGCAACCCGGTGATCACCAACATCCTGCACCACCACTTCCTGTCCGCCGCCGACGTCTCGGACCGTCTCTACTACACCTCGGCCCGGATCATCGAGACCTGGCTCCTGCCCTTCACCGAGTACGTCCGCGACGTGGGCCGCGAGTGCGGGTTCAACAACTTCGTCACCCATATCGAGGTCCGCGTCACCCCCGAGGGCGACATCCTGCCCATCGAGGCCAACCCCCTGCGGTTCGCGGGCTGGTGCGTGGCCGATATCACCAACCTGGCCTGGGACTTCAATCCCTACGAGTGCTATTTCAAGGAGCTGCGCCCGGATTGGGACGCCATCCTCGAAGCCAACAAGGGCCAGGCCGTGGTCATGGTCATCGGCGACCTGCCGCCCGGCACCGACCGCGAGTCCATCGGTTCCATCGACTACCAGGGATTCCAATCGATGTTTTCCAACACTTTGGAATTACGAAAAATTGATTACAAAGCCTACCCGGTCTTCGCCTTTGCCTTCGCGCGCATGGACGAGCCCGAACTCGCCCGGCTCAAGCTCGCCCTGGCCGAAGACTTCTGCCGCTTCGTCAAAATGAAATAAGCATGCCTCCGGCGGCTGGGGGAAGGGAGGGAAAAACCTTTTGAGAAAGGGTTTTCCCTCCCTTCCCCCAGACCCCCATCCCTCCCTTTTCCAAAACTTTGTGTCGCTCGCTTCGCTCGTGTCCGTGCCGGGGCGGGGTGGTTTTGCGTTTTGTGTCTGAGGGGCAGGGCGCCGTTTCCCCTTGTCAGCCCCACCTCGCGAAGCGACCCAAAAAGTTTAGGAGGGGAGATGGGGTTGGGGGGTCCAGGGGGGAAGGGGAAGAGGGGGAGCCCTTTTCCAAAGGGTGCCCCTCTTCCCCTTCCCCCCTGGCCGCCGGAGACGTCTTCCACCTGTCATTTCCCGGCTTGCTTCGGGCGGGTGGGCGCAGTAGGGTTCGGGCGTGGAGAATCCCGTCACCGAATACGTATCGGCCATGCTCGATTCCGAGCGCATGGCCCATCAGATCGCCCATTATCGGATCATCGAGGGCGGCGATGCCCGTTTCGGCGAGGTGCGTCGCCCGTGGCCCGCGCCCCTGCGCGGTGCGCTTTCGCTGCTCGGCATCGACCGGTTGTACGACCATCAGGCCGAGGCGTGCGACCGCGTTCGCGCCGGACGCCACGTGGTGGTGGCCACGCCCACGGCCAGCGGCAAGACCCTGACCTACAACCTGCCGGTCATGGAGCGCATTCTGGCCGATCCCGAGGCCAAGGCGCTGTATCTGTTTCCGCTCAAGGCATTGGCCCAGGACCAATTGAAGGGGTTCAATGAATTGGCCGCGCTGCTGCCCTTGGACGGCCAGGAGGAGCGCAGGCCCACGGCGGCCATCTACGACGGCGACACCACGCCGCATTTCCGCAAGAAGATCAGGAATTCGCCGCCCAACGTGATCTTGTCGAACCCGGAGATGGTCCATCTGTCCATGCTGCCGCACCACGCGGGCTGGGCCGAGTTCCTGGCCGGGCTGACGCACATCGTGGTGGACGAGGTGCACACCTACCGGGGCGTCATGGGCGGGCACATGGCCATGGTCTTCCGGCGGCTCATGCGGCTGTGCCGATACTACGGCGCGAACCCGACCTTCGTGTTCTGCTCCGCGACGATCGGCAACCCGGCCCAGCTGTGCCGCATGCTGACCGGGCTGGACGTGCACCCGATTTTGGAGTCGGGCGCGGCGCGCGGCGGGCGGCACATGGTCTTCCTGAACCCGGACGCCAGCCCGTCGCAGGCGGCGATACAACTGCTTCGGGCGGCCCTGGCGCGGGGGTTGCGGACCATCGTCTACTGCCAGTCGCGCAAGATGACCGAGTTGATCTCGCTTTGGGCGGCGGAGCGCAGCGGGGAGTTCAAGGGGCGGATTTCCGCCTACCGGGCCGGGTTCCTGCCAGAGGAGCGGCGCGAGATCGAGGCCAAGATGTCGGACGGCGAGCTGCTGGCGGTGATCTCCACCTCGGCGCTCGAGCTGGGCATCGACATCGGCGGGTTGGACGTGTGCATCATGGTCGGCTACCCCGGCTCGATCATGGCCACCTTGCAGCGGGGCGGGCGCGTG
Organism: Pseudodesulfovibrio indicus; assembly: GCF_001563225.1. NCBI lineage: Bacteria > Pseudomonadati > Thermodesulfobacteriota > Desulfovibrionia > Desulfovibrionales > Desulfovibrionaceae > Pseudodesulfovibrio > Pseudodesulfovibrio indicus. Next base: position 223,782 of record NZ_CP014206.1, on the reverse strand, counting down.
GGCCGCAGCCAGCGGGATTCCGCGGTGGCGCTCATCGCCCAGGAGGACGCCCTGGACCAGTATTTCATGCGCAACCCGGACGATTTCTTCTCGCGCCCGCCGGAGTCGGCCATGCTCAACCCGTACAACCCGGTGATCATGGACCGCCACCTGGTCTGCGCCGCCGCCGAACTGACCCTGCGCCGGGGCGAGGAGTTCCTGCGCGAGGAGGAAGTGGGGAGCCGCGTGGACGAGCTGGTCGAGCTGGGGCGGCTGTTCGAAGTGGAGCCGGACCTGCCCGGCCACGCCGCCGAGATCGTCAGTCATCTGAAGCGGCCTCACCGGGACGTGGACCTGCGGGGCGCGGGCAGCCAATTGCACATCGAGGACGTCTCTGGCGGGGCCGGGCGCAAGGAGATCATCGGGACCATCGACGCCCACCGCGCCTACCGCGAGACCCATCCGGGCGCGGTCTACCTGCACCGGGGCCGGACCTACGTCATCCGGGACATCGATTTCGGGAGCGGGGCGGTGCTGGCCGCGCCCGAGCGGGTCGGCTACTACACCCGTCCCAGGGGGGCCAAGGACACGGAGATCCTGGAGGTCCTGGGCAGCAAGCCGTGCTTCGGCATCCCCGTGCATTTCGGGCGGGTGCGGGTCACGGAACAGATCACCGGATACGAGAAGCGGTCCGTGCGCGGCGGCAAGCTGCTGGGCATCATCCCCCTGGATCTGCCGGACCAGGTCTTCGAGACCGAGGCCATCTGGTTCGACATCGGCCACGACATCCGCCGGCGGTGCGAGGACGAGTATCTGCATTTCATGGGCGGTATCCACGCCTTCGAGCACGCGGCCATCGGCATGCTGCCGCTGCTGGTCATGGCCGACCGCAACGACCTGGGCGGCATCTCCACCCCCATGCATCCCCAGGTGGAAGGCCCGGCGGTCTTCATCTACGACGGCATGCCCGGCGGGGCCGGGCTGGTGCGCCAGGCGTTCGAGCGCGCCGACGAGCTGGTGGGGACCACGCTCAAGACCATTTCGGACTGCCCGTGCGAGCTGGGCTGCCCGTCCTGCGTCCATTCCCCCAAGTGCGGGTCGGGCAACCGGCCCATCGACAAGCGCGCCGCCCGGTTCGTGCTGGAGGCCATCCGGTCGGGCGACCCCAACTCCGTGACCGTAAAGGAGATCGACGTGAACACCCTGCCCGGCATCGACCTGAAGAAGCCCGCGCCGAAGCGGTTCGGCGTGCTCGACATAGAGACCCGCTACTCCGCCGACGAGGTGGGCGGCTGGGGCCGCGCCGACCGCATGGGCGTGTCCGTGGCCTGCCTCTGGGATTCCGGCGAGGAGGCCATGTACGATTACGAGCAGGACCAAATGGACGAGCTGGTCACGCACCTCAAGGCGTTCGACCTGGTCATCGGCTTCAACCACGTGAAATTCGACTATGCCGTGCTCGGCGGGCTGCACCCGTTCCGGTTCCGGTCCCTGCCGAACCTCGACCTGCTGGTGGAGATAAACGACCGGCTCGGCTACCGGGTGAAGCTCGACAACGTGGCCGGGGCCACGCTGGGCGTGGGCAAGTCCGCCGACGGGCTCATGGCGCTGAAGTGGTGGAAGGAAGGGCGGCTCGACCTGATCACCGAGTATTGCCGTCAGGACGTGGCCGTGACCCGCGACGTCTATCTGTTCGGCCGCGAGCACGGCCACATCTTCTTCACCAACAAGGCCGGGCAAAAGGTCAAGCTGCCGGTGGACTGGTAGCCCGACCCCGGCTGCGCGCAAAAAAAGGGTCCGGACCTGCATGGTCCGGACCCTTTTGCGTGTCGTGAACTACAGAGCGGCGGCGATGGCTTCGCCGAAGGCCGTCGCGGCCTTGGGGCCGTTGGCGGTCACGAACTTGCCGTCCACCTCGACGTTGGTCCGGGTGTATTCGCAGCCGTTGCCCTCCAGCTCGCCGCCCGCGCCGCTCTTGGCGTTGGCGGTGCCCTTGCGGCCCTTCATGACCCCGGCATTGGCCAGGACGCCGGGGGCGGCGCAGATGGCGGCCACCACCTTGCCCTGCTCGGCGGCCTCGCGCACCACGCGGTGGGCCTGGGCGTTATGCCAGAGTCTCTTTATGCCGTTGCCGCCGATGACGACCACGGCGTCATAGTCGGCCGTCCGCACGTCCTCCAGAGCCAGGTCGGACTGGACGCGCAGGTTCTTGTTGCTCTTGAGGGAGCCGACCTTGGTGGAGGCCACGGTGCAGGTCGCGCCCGCCGCCTCCAGAACCTTGCGGGTGTTGGTGTACTCGGTGGCCTCGAAGTCGCTGGGGGCGACGATCAGCAGGACTTTTCCGCCCTGGGCGTCGGCCAGGGCCGGGGAGGAGAAACACGGGAGCAGCAGGAGCAAAACGGCAAGGACGAGAAGCCGGGAAACGAAGTCGCGCATGGTATACCTCCGATGGTTGGTGCCGCGTTCGGCGGCGTGACAGATCGGCGGATATATCCCGTTTGACAACTACGGACAAGCTGTATAACTGGCTTGACATGGTGTTGTCCGCATTACGCAACAGGGGGAATTCCATGGCAAAGCGTATCCCGTGTCCGCATCGGTGCGAATCCTTGTGAGCGCGGGCCGCCCCGTCCACTACGGCTGGGTCATCTGCCTGACCGGCTGCGCCGTGCTCTTCGCCTGCCTGGGGCTGGGCCGGTTCTCCTTGGGCATGCTTCTGCCCTCCATGGGCGCATCCCTGCACCTCGACTACGCCCGCATGGGGTTGATCAGCACCGGCAATTTCGCCGGGTACATGAGCGCGGTCCTGGTGGCCGGGACCGCGACCCAATCCCTGGGCGCGCGCCGGGCCATCGCCCTGGGGCTGGCCCTGGTTGGCGGGTCCATGATCCTCATCGCCCGCTGCACGTCCTTTGTTCCGGTTCTGGTCCTGTATTTCGCCACCGGCGTCGGGTCCGGCCTGGCCAACGTGCCGCTCATGGGGCTGGTGTCCCACTGGTTCCTCAGGGACACCCGTGGCCGCGCCGCCGGGTTCATGGTCTCGGGCAACGGGTTGGCGATCATCTTCTGCGGCCTGTTCATCCCCTGGGTCAATCAGGGGTCCGGGGGCGAGGGCTGGCGCACGGGCTGGCTGGTCCTGGGAGGGATCTCCCTGGCCGTGACCATGCTGGCCGCGATCCTGCTGCGCAACCATCCGCGCGAAAAGGGGCTGGAGCCGCTGGGGACCGGAGGGGGGCCGCCCGCGTCCGTGCCGGGGGCCGGCAAACGCGCCGGAGTGGCGCGCCGGGACGTGGTCCATCTGGGCGTCATCTACCTGCTCTTCGGCGCCACCTACGTGGTCTACGCGACCTTCATCGTCACTTCCATGGTGGACGCGCACCACTTCGGCGAGGATGTGGCCGGGCGGTTCTGGGCCGTGGTGGGCGGGCTGTCCGTTTTCTCCGGCCCATTGTTCGGCTGGCTGTCGGACCGGCTCGGGCGCAGGCTCGGCATGATCGCGGTCTTCCTGCTGTTCACCGTGGCCTACGTTTTCGCCGCCCTGAGCGGCACGGGGTTCCTGTACGGCTCCATCGCCCTCTTCGGCATCGTGGTCTGGAGCATCCCGACCATCATGTCCGCCGCCGTTGGCGACTACATGGGGCCGGAGCAGGCTGTGCGCGCCTTCGGGTTCATCACCCTGTTTTTCGGCGCAGGCCAGATAGTGGGCCCGGCCGTGGCCGGGTGGCTGGCCGAGGCCACCGGCGACTTCAACGGTCCCTTCCTGCTCTGCGCGGCCCTCACGGCCTGCGCGGCCGGACTCGCGGCCTTGCTGAAAAAGCCCGCGGAGGCGGGCCGCGCCATGGGTTCCTGATCGGTTTTACCGATATACTCCCTTTGACATTGCGTCGGGCAGCGTATAACGGGCTTTGCTGGATACGTTTACCCTCGCGAACAGATGGTGGTGAACCATGGTGAAGAACAGCCCGCTTTTCCTCCTCTTCTCCGGCCTGCTCCTGGTCGGTCTCTTCCTGTCCGGCGTCTATTGCGGCGCCCTGCCCGAACTCGGATACGAACTCAAGGCCGCCGCCCGGTCCGGCGACGCCTCGGCCCAGCTGGAGCTGGCCCGCGCCTATTACGAGGGCGTGTTCGGCATGCCGGACATGGCCCGGGCCGCCCATTGGCTGCAACAGGCCGCCGACCAGGGCAACACGGACGCCGAGCACATCCTGGGCCGATTCTACGTCAACGGCGTGGGCGTGGAACAGGACGCGGCGGCCGGGATCGCGCTGTTGCGCAAGGCCGCCGACAAGGGCCAGGCCCAGGCCCAGGCCTACCTGGCCCAGGTCTTCGGCCAGGGCATGGGCGTGCCGCGCGACCCCACCCAGTTCCTCTACTGGACCCGGCTGGCCGCGGCCAACGGCGACGCCCAGAGCCAGTACAACCTGGCCGTGCTGCACCTGACCGGCACCCTGGTGCCGGTGGACCCGGCAACGGCCCACGACTGGCTGGTCCTGTCCGCCGAACAGGGCTATACCCAGGCCCAGATCGCCCTGGGCGAGTACCTGGTCCAGGGCATCGACCGCGACCCCGACGTGGTCGAGGCGTGCAAGTGGTTCGCCATAGCCGCCACCCGGGGCCATCCCAAGGGCCGCGAGTATCTTTCGCAGATTGTCGAACACATGACGGTAGCCCAGATGGACGAAGCCGCCGCTTTGGCTGAGGCTTGGTTGGCGGCGCGCGGCTTGCGATAGCGGGCCATTCGCACATTTTTGCCAGGGGGCTTTCATCCTCACGTAGACGGCTACGCTGCGGTGAAAGCCCCCTGGCAAAAATGCACGCCTGACCCACTCTCACAAGCCTATTTCGAGGGCGGAGGGCTTGGCAGAAACAGGGGGCCTTCGGTCGGAGGGGCGGAGGGTTGACCCGCTGTTCGGGTCTGTGCCCCGAAGACGCTCTTTTGGGTGTGAAAAAGATGAAGCCCCGCTCGGTCGTGCGAGCGGGGCTTGTCTTATTCTATTAACTGGAGCGATTCGGGTGCGTCAGCGCCCGACAGCGGCTCTTTGTACCCGGAATAGGCTTTCGAGAGTGGTGCAGCCGTGCATTTTTCGGCCCCCGTTTGACCGCAGCGTAGCCTTCTACGTGAGGACCAAACGGGGGAGCCGGAAAATGTGCGGATGCGCGGCTATCGGAAGCCGCCCCTAGTTCATCGCATATCTCTCGATTTTGCCTTTGTAGGCGAGAACGCCTTCGACAATGCCGTTGGAGAGGTGGTCGAGGTAGGAGTCGCTGGACAGGCGGGAGGCTTCGGTCTTGTTGGTGATGTAGCCGATTTCCACCAGGACCGAGGGCATCTTGGCGCCCATGAGGACGTAGAAGGGGGCTTCGCGGGTGCCCTGGTTCTTGACCGTGTACTTCTTACGGATGCGGTTGATGGTGTTGGACTGCACGTCCGAGGCCAGGTCGCGGGACTCCTTGATCTTGGAGTTGACCATCAGGTCCGTGAGGATGAACTGGAGGTCCGAAATGGCGCGCGGGTCCACGGCGTTTTCGCGGGCCGCGATGCGCACGGCGGCGTCGGACTTGGCCAGGTTCAGGCTGTAGGTCTCCAGCCCGTTGATCTTGCGGCTGCGGTTGGCGTTGCAGTGGATGGACAGGAACAGGTCCGCCTTCTGCACGTTGGCCATGGCCGTGCGCTTCTCCAGGGGGATGAAGACGTCCGTGGTCCGGGTGTAGAGAACATGGAATCCCTGCGCCTCGAACTTCTTGCCCAGCAGCTTGGCGAACTTCAGGTTGATGTCCTTCTCGCGCATGCCGTTGGCCACCGCGCCGGGGTCCTTGCCGCCGTGTCCGGCGTCGATCATGATCGTCTTGACCGTCAGGCCGAGCTGCTCCAGCAGGCTCCCGGCCATCTGCTTGCTCCCGCTGGGCGGGCGGTAGGTGGAGTCCGCCGTGGTGTGGTGCGGCTCTTCCACCCTGGGCCCAAGGGACGCCCGGGTTGTGGCCGGGGCGGAGCCGTCGGGCGCGTACACGTCGACGACGATGCGGTAGGGGTTCTGGAGCGGAAAGATCTTGTAGTCCTGCATGTCCAGGAAATCGAGGACCACGCGGGTGGTGTCCTTGGAATACTGGCCGGTGCGGATGGAGCGCAGGATGCCGTCCGCCACCGTGGTGGATGCGGTCACGTCGTGGCCGAGCCGCGCGTCCTGGATGTCGATGTAGAGCCGGTGCGGGCGGTTCACGTCCGTGTTGGGACCGAGCACCTGGTAGCGGTACTTGACCTGGGCGTCCAGTTCCAGGACCACGCGGGTGTACTCGTCGCTGGAGGTGAACCGGACCACGTCCAGATGGGCCATGCCGGACGGATCGGACGCCTTGGAGGCCAGGGGCTGCTGGCGCACGGGCTTGGCGGCCGGGGCCGCAGCCGGGCCGCTGGCCTGGGCCGAGCCCGAAACCTGGGCGATGGCCCAGTCGTATTTGCCGAGCCGCTTGAGCATGGCCTCGGCCTTGGCCCGCATGTCCGAGCGCGGGTATTCGACGATGATGGACGCCAGGTCGAGCCGGGCGGGGTCTGTCTCGTTGAGCCGCCGGGCGTAGATGTCGGCCCGCCGGTACAGGCAGTCGTCGGCCCAGCCGTGGCGCTCGTAGCGCGCCAATACCCGGCCGTAGTAGTCCACGGCGCGCCGGAAATCGGATTTCAGCCCGCTGCGCGCGCCCAGTTCCTCATATACCCGGCCGATGTAGTACAGGGCCTTGGGCGCGTACGGGCCGTTGGGCGACGCCTTGAGGCAGCGCGTGAAGTCCTTTTCGACCTTTTCCCAGTTGGAGCGGTACTTGGCCTTGCGGCTGTTCTTGAGCAGGGCGTGGAACGCGGCGTGGCCTTCGGTGAAATAGGATTGGGCCGAAGCCGCAGGGGCGGGAGAGGGGTACAGAAGCAGCACCGCCAGGGCGCAGAGCGCCAGGGCGAACAGGATGTTGGTGTGCGCGGCGTTGGGCTGCTTCATGGCTCGTTCGACCGTTTTGGGGCTGGTCCAGGCCCGCTGACGCCGTTCTCGGGACACGGTGATGGAACGGACAGTAGGTCCGTATTTTCCAGAAGAATCTAAAAAAAGTCCAGAAAAAAAGGGCGCAACCCGGTTGCCGGGCCGGTGCGGCGCATCAGGCCATGCCGGTGGCCAGCCAGCGCGCCCAATCCTCGCGTCCGTTCCGCCTGGCCAGGTTGGCAACGGATTCCCAATCATATTCAACCTCTATGAAGTCCGCTTCCCACCCGCCGGGCGCCCGTGTCAGCACGGCGTAGGCCGCTCTGGGCGAACCCGAGGCCATGATGTGGGGCGGATTGTCGTCATCGTAGGCGGGCAGCCCCACACTGCCGGGGTTGACCACGGTGATCCCGCCGGCCATTGCCAGTCCTGCGTGGTGGCTGTGTCCGGCCAGGACCAGGGAGCAGTTCGCCGCCTCGGGCAGCAGGTCGTCCAGGATGGCCGCTTCGGCGCGCGGCGCGGGCAGTCCGGTGGTCACGTCTTCCAGCAGGTAGGTCGCGTCGTCGCGGGGGGTGCCGTGGCAGAGCAGGACGTCCTCCTCCGGGCGCAGGGTCCCGGGCAACCCGGCCAGCCAGGCCAGCCCGTCAGGGCCGATCGCCGCGCGCACGGACGCGGTCTGCGGGGTCGCCTCCAACAGGATGCGGTCCTGGTTGCCGAGCACGGCGGGCATGTCCAGGTCGCGGAGTATGGCCCATGTACCGGCGGGGTCCAGGGGGCCGTAAAAGGTGTCGCCGAGGTTGACGAACCGCGTCAGCCCGCGCTTGCGGGCATGGTCCAGCACGGCGGCAAGGGCCAGCGAGTTTCCATGGATGTCGGCCAGCACGGCCCAGTGATTGCTGTCGCTCATGTCCGAAGTATCGGCCAAGGACGGGGTGAATGCAAGGGCAGAGGATGAGCTTTACTCTTGCGCATGCCCAATATAAGAGAGCCTCAACATGAACAACACGCTCGTCGTCGGCATTTCCGACATGAAACTCTCCCGGAATCCCGGGGACGTCATCGTGACCTACTCGCTCGGCTCCTGTCTCGGCGTGGCGATCTATGACCCCAAGGAGCGGATCGGCGGCATGGTCCATTGCCTGCTGCCTTCGGCGGCGGCGGCCAGGGAGAAGGCGCGCCAGAACCCGTTCATGTTCGTGACCACGGGCGTGGCCATGACCGTACGGCGGCTGGTGGACCTGGGCGCGAGAAAGGAGCGGCTGGTCTTCAAGGTCGCGGGCGGCGCGAACATGCGCAAGGACCGGTTGTTCGACACCGGGCTGAGAAATTTCAACGCGTTGCAGACCCTCATGGAGCGCAACAACCGGAAGCTCGACGCCGTGGACGTAGGCGGCACCATTCCCCGCACACTCTTTCTGTACCTCGACACCGGTCGTGTGGTAGTGAGGTCAATGGGGAAGGAGAAAGACCTATGACCCGACGCGACGAAATCCTGGCCGCCTGCAACAAGGTGGTGGCCATGCCGACCTGCGTGCGCAAGGCCGGGGCGCTCATGGAGGACCAGGAGGTGGACTTCCGCCACCTGGAACGGATCATCGAGCACGACCCGGGCCTGACCGCGAATCTGCTCAAGGTGGTCAACGCCTCGACCCTGACCGGGGGCGAGCCCGTGCTGACCGCCCGCCGGGCCATGGCCGCACTGCATTCCCCGGATGTCCTGCGGTTCTTCGTCTCCACCGGCGTGGCCCCCTATTACGTCAACGTCATCGCGGGGTACGACCAGGCCCCGTCCATGTTCCTGCAGCACTCCACCACCGTGGCCATCGCCTCGCGCGAGCTGGCCCGTGCGCTGGGGCTCGACGCGCCGGAGCACGTCTATACCGCCGGGCTGCTGTCCGGCATCGGCAAGCTCCTGCTGGGCGCGTTCGTCCAGGTGGACCTGCGCGAGATCCTGCGGATGGTGTTCGACGAGGGGTTGCCCTTCGACCGGGCCGAGGAGGCCGTGCTGGGCATCAGCCACGCCGAGGTGGGCGGGTTGCTGCTCTCCCGCTGGGGGTTGCCCGAGCCCATCACCCGGGTGGTCCGCCATCACCTGCGCCCCGACGCGTTCGAGGGCGAGGACCTGGTCCTGGACCTGGTCCACGTGGGCAACGTGCTGGCCAAGATGATCGGCGTGGGGCTGGGCGCGGACGGCCTGAACTACGAGGTCTCCAACAACGTGGTCAAGCGGCTGGGCATCACCTCGGCGGTGCTGGACACGGCTTCGGCCAACGTGGTGGTTGAGCTCAATTCCCTCTGGGATCTGTTCCTGGAGTGCGCCGGGGATTCCTGCAACCTGTAGGCCCGCCCGCCAACCGCTTCCGGGCGGCTGTCTCGGAAAATGCGACCCCCCGCCTGCGCACCGCAGGCGGGGGGTCGTGTTTTCGAGTCTTGGGGCGCGCCGTCCGCAGCGCGGCTAATTGGCCTTGTAGGCCTTCTTGATGAACACCGGGTCCACGGGCACGTCTTGCATGAGGCCCGATCGCGCGGTGCGCACCTCGCTGATCTTCTCGATCACGTCCATGCCCCGGATGACCTTGCCGAAGGCGCAGTACCCGGCGGAGACGCTGCTGGAGAAGGTGCCCGCGCCCACGACGGCGGCGGACTGGCGGTAGTCGAAGGGAGGGTTGTCCTCCACGTTGAAGAAGAATTCGCTGGTGGCTGAATCCGGGACATCGGTCCGGGCCATGGAGATGGTCCCCTTGGTGTTCATCAGTCCGGTGGAGGCCTCGTTGGGGATGGGCGGATAGAGCGGGCTCTTGCGTTTGGCCGGGAAGGTGTAGCCGCCGCCCTGGACGATGTTCATGGCCGTGTCGTCCTCGCCGCCCCGCTTGCGCTGGCGGATCACGCGGTGGAAGATGGTGTTGTCGTAGAAGCCCGCCTCCACGTATTTCAGGAAATTGGCCACGGTCTTGGGCGCGTCGGCGGGATAGAGCATGATCATGATGCGGCCCATGGAGGTCTCCATGACCACCACCGGGTTCGGCCCGGCCTGGGCCGTGGGGGCGAGGGTCAGGAAGAGCCCGAGGGCCAGAACCAGTGCCGAAAGAGCCAGGGAAAGACGTTTCAAGGGAGCTCCCTCCAATGTTTGGTTATCCGGCGAGGGCGGCGAGCAGCAGGGTGCGCGCGCCGTCCTCGTCCATGTCCCGTCCGGTCCACAGCCGGAACTGGGCCAGCCCCTGATGCAGGAACATCTCCAGTCCGGAGATCGTCCTGCGCCCGGCGGCTTCGGCCTCGGCCAGGAACCGGGTCTTCAGGGGATTGTACACGATGTCGTAGGCCACGCCGTCCGGTCCCAGCCGGGCGGGGTCGAAGGGCGTCCTGTCGGCCAGGTCGCCGGACATGCCGAGCGGGGTGGTGTTGCAGACCAGCCCCCAGCCGTTGTCCATGCGCTCGTCCCAGTCCACGCAGGGCACGGCGAAGTCGGCGGCCAGGGACTCGCCCTTGGCCCGCGTCCGGTTGGACACGGCCACTTCGAGGCCCAGCTCCAGGAACCCGGCCACGGCGGCCCGCGCCGCGCCGCCCGCGCCGAGCACCAGGGCCGAGCGGGGCATGGGGTCCAGGGTCCGCAGGGGGGCGACCACGCCGACGACGTCGGTGTTTTCGCCGCAGAGCAGCCCGTTGTCCCAGTACAGGGTGTTCACCGCACCGATGGCCTGCGCCCGGTCCGAGATGCGGTCCAGGAACGGCATGACCGCCCGCTTGTGCGGGATGGTCACGGACAGCCCGTGGATGGGGGTCTCGCGCACGCGCGCCATGAACGCGGGCAGGTCGTCCGGCCTGAGCGGCCACGCCTCGTAGCGCGCGTCCAGGCCGAGTTCCGCGAATCCCCAGTTGTGCAGGGCCGGGCTCATGGTGTGACCGAGCGGCCAGCCGATGATGCCGAAGGCGCGGGTCATGGCCTACAGCTCCCCGGCCTGGGCCAGGCTGCCCACGGCGCGGGCGGTCCAATCCTCGTCCGGTGCCAGGTTCGGCTTGAGCATCTTGGTCAGCACGCCCTTGGGGCCGACCTCCACAAAGTCGTTGACGCCCAGGGCGCGCATGGCCTGCACGGTCTGGACCCAGAGCACGGACGAGGTCATCTGGCGCTGCATGACGGTCAGGATCGCGTCCGGGTCGGGTTCGGGCAGGGCCGTGGCGTTGTGGAAGACCGGGAAGGCGGGTTCCCGCCAGGCCAACCCCTCCAGGAAGGCGGCGAACTCGTCGGCGGCCTCCTTGATGAGCGGGGAGTGGAACGCGCCGGACACGGCCAGCCGGATGGCGCGGCCCCTGGCCTCCTTGACCAGCGGTTCGGCGGCGTCCAGGGCTTCCTTCTCGCCGGAAATGACGAACTGCGCCGGGGTGTTGTAGTTGGCGATGCGCAGCTCCGCGCCGGACAGCTTCACGGCCTCGGCCACGATCTCCTCGACCTTGTCCTGCGGGAGCTTGACCACGGCGGCCATGCCGTGGCCCGCGCCGCCGGACTCGGCCATCAACCGGCCGCGCAGGATGACGGCGCGCACGCAGTCCTCCACGTCGAGGACCCCGGCCGCGCCCAGGGAGGCGAACTCGCCCAGGGAATGGCCCGCGGTGGCCGCCGGGGCGAGCTTGTCGCGCACGGCCATCCACAGGGTCAGGTTGACCACGGTCAGGGCGGGCTGCAGGGCGCGGGTGTCGGCCATGTCGGACTCCTCGCCGTCCCAGTATATCTCGCGCAGGGGCAGGCCGGACTCGCGCTCGGCCAGCTTCCAGAGGTCCAGGGCGGCGGAATCCGCCTCGGCCACGTCGCGGCCCATGCCTTTCTCCTGGGACCCCTGTCCGGGGAAGAGAATGCCGGTCTTGGTCATGTGTATCTCCTTGAATGGTATCGGGCGGGTGCGTCATGATGCCGGTCATGACCGGCCCATCCGGGGGCGTCTTGTCTTGGCGGGTATGGGAATAGCGTGGAGGGAAAGCGCGCGTCAAGCCCGTGCGGGCAGCGGAGCGGCCCGGTTATTTGTGATGGACTCCTCGCGGATGCTGTACTATAGGGGTTGCGGCTTCGTGCGGCCCGCCGACGGCGGGGCGGACAACGCCGCAAAACATAATCGACGGAAGGGTTTCATGACCAGAGAGAGCTACGAGAACGTCATCGCCGAGCACTACAGGAAGGTGGCCGAAGAACAGGGCGATTCCCCGTGCAGCACCATGGCGGATCAGAGCATCCGGCGAATGGAGACCGAGGCCATCTGCGGTTTCGTGGCCGACATCCTGTCCAGGGCCGACCGCAAGCTGGTCATAGCCGACGTGGGTTGCGGCAACGGCTACACTCTGGAGGTCCTGAGCAAGGCGTTCCCCGGACAGATATTCCTGGGACTGGAAAAAACCCCCGAGCTGTTTGCCATCGCCCGGAAGCGGTTTGAGGGCGCAGACAATGTGCGCGTGGTCAGCGGCGACATCCGCAACGAAGCGGACGTGCCCGAGGGCGGCATCGACATTCTCCTCTGCCAGCGGGTGCTCATCAACCTTCTCGACGCCGGGGACCAGCAAAAGGCCCTGAACAACCTGGTCAACGGGCTGCGCAAGCCCGAAGGCGGGCAGGGCGGCCATGCCCTCTTCATCGAGTCGTTCAACTCCTCCCTGGCCAACCTGAACGAGGCGCGCTCCGAGTTCGACCTGGACCCCATTGCCCCGGCCCACCACAACCAGTATCTGGCGGACGATTATTTCGACCATCCGGGCCTTAGGCCCTATGCGTCCGAGACCTTCGATCTGCCCAGCAATCTGCTGTCCACCTACTATTTCACGGCGCGCGTCCTTCATGCCATGCTGACCAAGGGCAAGGACTTCAAGCGCAATTCCGAGTTCGTCAAATTCTTCAGCGCGGCCCTGGCCCCTGCGGTCGGCGACTACTCCCCGCTCAAGTTCTTCGCTTTTTCCCGGAAATCGTAGGCTGGCCCTCTTGCCGTGCGGATGCACGGCTCATGACCTGATTTTCCCTTGAAAAGCGGCATCCGCCCGCAAAAACCGGACTTTTCTTTCGTCAGACCATCAACCAGCTGTATTTATTGAATAAATAAATCGAACATGGATTCCGGCCACTTAGCGCCGACCAACTGTCCGATTTTTCAGACAATATCTAGACTTCTCCGCAACCCTTGTGGCGCGGGGCTTTTCAGGTATTTGCGCCAACAGACTTGATTTGACTGGATTTTCCTTGTATGAATACAGCTAACGGTCAAAAAATGACAACCGGTGGCCGTGGATTCCATGCGGTTGAAACGTTTGGAGTTCGGGAATGACGGAGGAAAAAACGCGCATGACGATAACGGATTCCGATTGCATTTTCTGCAAGATCGTGGCCGGGGACATACCCTGCGCCAAGGTCTTCGAATCGGAAACGGTCCTGGCGTTTCTGGACATCGCGCCCGTGAACGCGGGCCACGCCCTGGTGCTGCCCAAGGACCACCACCCGACCCTCATGGACCTGCCGACCGGGTTGGGAGCCGACCTGCTGGCGGCCCTCAAGGCGGTGGGCGGAGCGGTCATGGAGGCGACCGGAGCCGACGGGCTGAACCTCATGCAGAACAATCATGAGGCCGCCGGACAGCTGGTCCACCACGCGCATTTCCACCTTGTGCCCAGATTTGCGGACGACGGGTTGCGGCTGTGGCCCCAGGCCCCCTACGACGACCCTGAACAAATGCGAAAACTCGCGGCCACCATCGCGGGATTGCTGAAGTAAGTCTTTGAAAAACCTTTTTGGAGGCAATCGATGAGCACCCTCACCAAAGCCGGAATCGTGGATTACATCTACGAACGCACCGACAAGAACCGCGCCGAGATCAAGGACCTGGTCGAGGTCATCCTCGAGATCATGAAGACGGCCGTGAAGAAAGATCACGCCCTCCTGATTTCCGGTTTCGGCAAGTTCGAAGCGTACGACAAGCGGGCGCGCAAGGGGCGCAATCCCCAGACCACCCAGACCATCACCCTGCCGCCGCGCAAGGTGGTCGTCTTCAGGTTGTCCCGCAAGTTCCGCGCTGAACTGAATCCCTAGGCCGGGGACGAAAAAAAGGGCCGAGCGACAACACCCGGCCCCGAAGTTCGACAACGATACGGTCTACGGCTTCTTCAGCACGAATCCCTTGGGGTAGTCCGTCCTGAGCTTGTCGAGCGCCACCCCGGCCGAAATCTCGTCCGGGAACGCGCCCGCCTGCACGCGGAACAACCCTTCGTCCGTCCTGATCATTACAGAGCCTTTGTACCCGTCCGCAAGGAGGCGTGCCAAGGCTCTGTTCGCGTTTTCGAGATCCGAGAACGCCCCCACCTGCACGTAGTACCCGCCGGAGACCGGCGCGACCTCGGTCCCTTCGATGGGCCGGGACATGACCTGCTCGTCCTCAGGGCTCAAGGACGGGCTGGCGGCCTCCTCGGCCCGGACGCCGGTTTCGGAGGGGTGGACGCCTGCGGCGGCGTCGGCCTCGCGGCGCAGCTGGTCGGCGTCCGGCAGCGGCTCTTCGGCCAGCTCGGTCTCGCCCACGGCAGCCCGGCTGGTCCCGGCCTCCTTGGCCGCATCCACCTCGTAGACCTCCTCGATGGGGGCGTCGAGCGGTTCGCCCATGGGCTTTTCCGGCCCGCCCACCACGTAGGTCTCCTCGATGATGCCCGGTTCGGGCTTGGGCTCGGCCTTGACCACCGGCCGTTGTGTGGCCGGGGCGGATTCGATGTGCTTGCGGGCGCAGCCGCCCGTGATGAGCGCGGCAATGGCCAGCACCGCCAGGGTCAGCACGATTCTTTTCATGGGATGATCCCCCTTCGATCCTTGTGACGTAAACGTCTAGAGTATGTCTAAAGTATACGCCAAAGCCGTTGATGGCAAGCCGAAGGGCGGGGGAAGGTTGCGGGTTCCGGCCTCGTGCTCCGCAACCCCGTCAAGTTGATTTTTTATGCTTCTCGACCGCTTTTAGGCGACATTCCCGCCCCAAGGCCGGGTTTTCCGAAAACAGGGTGTAGGGTGGCGGCGAAGTCCGGGGATCGTCCCCGGACGCCATCCCGGTTCCGGGGCGGGGGATCGGCTCCCGCCCCTTATCCGGCTCAGGGCGTGGTCTTGTTCCGGCTGAGGGCCAGGGCCAGGGCCGTGGTCAGCTTGACTATCTCGCCGTTGTTGCGGCGGATGGTGGAGGCCATGCGCCGGGCCAGCCGCTTGAACAGCCGCACGCCGATGGCCGGCTCCTTGTCCAGCAGGTCGAAGAACCGGAGCCGGTCGGTCACCAGGAACCGGGACGGGGCCACGGCCTGGACCGTGGCCGAGCGGGTCTCGCGGTCCATGAGCGCGATCTCGCCGAATACCGGATGGTCGATCTCCTCCAGGGTGGCCAGCACCTTGCGCGGGTTGTCCATCTCCAGGAGCGGGACCTCCATGCCCTTGATGAGCATGGACTTGCTGACCCGGACCCGGCCCTCCACCAGGATGAACATCTCGTCCCCTTCCTCTCCCTCGGTGATCAGGTTCTCGCCCGGCTCCAGGGTGCGCAGGTCGAAGATCGGCCGGACCTTGTCCATGGCCGGGGCCGGGAGGTCCTTAAACAGGGGGATGGAACCCCAGTCGATTCGGTCCGTGGTCATCGCTTCTCTCCCTGCCTCAGGTACAGCACCGCGTCGAACCCCGACAGCGGTTCGGAATCGGGCGGGTTGGCCAGCACGCGCGGTCCCGCGTTGCCGAGCCGCGTCTCCTGGCCCGAAGACTGGAACAGCTCCAGGATGAACTGGTCAAGGGCGGACCCCTGGTCCAGGACGTCCTCCAGGGAGAGCTGGCGGTCCGCCTGGGCCAGTCCCAGGGGCAGCAGCCCGTCGGCCCGGAAGCGGGGGAACAGGTCGCCCCAGGTGAGCCGCTTCTCCTCCTCGGTCAGGGGGCGGATGTCCATGTTGTTGCCGCCGCGCATGCCGAGCATCTCCTGGAGCAGGCTCCAGATGGACGGGTTGACGCCCATCAGCCCCAGGACCACGGAGGTCAGCTGGCCGTGGACCAGGATCTCGTTCACCCCGGCGCGCAGCAGGTGCTTGCGGTTCTCGGGCAGGGCGACCTCGCCGTAGATGGGCACCTTGGGGGCCATCTCGCGCAGGGTCAGGGCGCAGTACAGGGTGTCCTGGTCCGCGTCCTTGGCTTCGCGGCCCCGGTGCTGGGAGAGCAGGTAGATGACCCGCGCCCGGTCGGGCTGGGCCTTGAGCAGCACCGACTCCTGGGTGACATTGCCCCAGACGAAGTGCATCCGTTCCTCCAGCCCCAGCTGCAGGGCCAGGGTCTCGCGCTGGTCCGAGGTCAGGTCGTTGACCAACACCAGGTCGGACTGGCCGCCTTCGCGGGCGCGGAGCACGCCCTTGTCGCGGAGATAGTTCACGAGTTCCGTGCCGAAGTCGTTCCAGCCGATGACGATGACGTGGTTGGTCAGGTTCACCTTGAGCAGCCCCTTGCGCTTTTTGGCCTTGTGTTCCACCAGCATGGAGGCCAGGTTACCCGTCAATGTGGAGACCAGGCCGATGCCGCAGACCATGACCACCAGGCCCATGATCTTGCCGCCCGTGGTGTTCGGGACCACGTCGCCGTAGCCCACGGTGGTCAGGGTGACCACCGCCCACCAGAGCGCGCCGAAGGCGTCGTGCACCGTGCCCTTGGGATAGTGCTCGAAGAAAAAGAAGCCGCCCGTGGCCACCAGCATCAGCAGGAGGATGAGCAGGGTCAGCTTGCCGAACGGGTTCCCGGTCAGTCCCTGGACCGCGCCGCGCAGGGCGGCCAGGGTGCGTGGCGTTTCCACAGGTTTCATAGCACCTTCTATGACCAACAATGGTCCCGGAGTCAAACCGCGCGATGGACTCGGGCGCACCCTTGGGCTACCGTGTTCCCATGCATATCGGACGGTACGAGATACGCGGCCTGCTGGGCCGGGGCGGCATGGGCGCGGTCTACAAGGCGGCCATGCCCGTGACCGGGCGCATCGTGGCCCTCAAGGCGCTGCGCCCGACCGAGATCCTGGAGGACCTGGTGGGCGCGGACCGGCTCGCGGAGATGTTCTTCCAGGAGGCCGCGACCATGGCCGCCATCAATCACCCCAACGTGGCCGCCGTGCTCGACGTGGACCGGGGCGGCGGGACCGTACCCCCGCACTTCACCATGGAATATTTCTGCGGCAACCTCGGTTCGCTCATGGGCGAGACCTACGAGGTGGAGCGCGAGTCCCGGCGGCTCGGCGTGGAAGCCTCCCTGGCCATGGCCCGGGGCATGCTCCGGGGGCTGGACCGGCTGCACTACGAGGGCGTCATCCACCGCGACGTCAAGCCGTTCAACGTCATGCTCGCCGCCGACCAGGGCGGCCTCGGCACGGTCAAGCTCATCGATTTCGGCCTGTCCAAGCTGCGCGGCGAGCGGACCACAGCCCACAAGGGCATGGTCGTGGGCTCGCCCTACTACGCCGCGCCCGAACAGGAGGCGGACCCCGAAAGCGCGGACGAGCGCTCGGACCTCTATTCCGTGGGCGTGACCCTCCACCGGATGCTTACCGGACAGCTGCCGGACCTCAAGGACGCGCAACCCTTGGGCGTCCTGCACGCGGACCTGGACCGGAGCTGGGACGACTTCTTCGCCACGGCCCTGGCCCGCGATCCCTCGGACCGGTTCCGGGACGGCCGGGCCATGCTCGACGCGCTGGACGAACTCGAAGCCCGTTGGCGCGAGCGCATGGACGCGGTGTGCGCTCCCCCGGACCTGCTGGCCGAGCCCGCGCCGACCGCCCCCGGAAAGCGCCTGCGTTCGGCCCCGCTCAAGGTCGGGCTCAAGGAGGCCCGCGCCGTCTTCGGCCTGGACGACCTGTGGCGGCCAAAGGCTTACGCTTCGGGCACGTTCCTGGACAACGGCGACGGCACGGTCACGGACCGGGCCACCGGCCTGATCTGGGAGAAGTTCGGCTCGCGCTATCCCCTGACCTGGGAGCGCGCCGAGGCCCACGCCCGCCGTCTGGACAAAAACCGCTACGCGGGCCGCACCGGGTGGCGGCTGCCCACCGTGGACGAACTGGCCACGCTGTTCACCGGCCGCACCGAGCCGGGCGAGTTCTGTCTCCAGCCCGCGTTCGACCCGCTCAAGAGCCGCCTCTGGTCCGCCGACGCCAAGGCGTTCACCGCCGCCTGGTACGCCGACGCCGAGCTCGGCTTCGTCTCCTGGCAGGACCGCACCTGTCGTTTCTTCGCCCGCGCTGTCACCGGGTAGGGGAGGGAAGAGTGCCGCCGGGTTCACCGCGTTCACCGGGTCGTCCAGACAATACCCATACCAGTCCGGGTCGCCGCCCCGGTCCCCGATGGGGTCTGGAGCGGTCCATCTGCCGGTCTTGACGTCGTAGTGATTCGGGCCGTCCATGGCCCTCACCCCTTCGGGGCGTTGCGGAAAGACCACAACGTCCAAATCCGCTGTCCTGCGGATTTGTCACGCCAGCCGAAGCGGACGAAGCCCAAGTTCCGGTCGTGCAGGCCGCCCGCAAAGCCGAGGGGGATGCGGAAGACCGGGTTGGTGTCCTCGATAATCCCGCCGAACGGGTCGTACAGAACCTCTTTTATCACGTTGTCGTGCATGTCCACAATCAGGCGCAGGGAGCCGAACTGGTTGTGGGAGAGCCGTCGCTGGCGCTCCTCCATGTTTTTTGGAGCCCTCCCGGCGGGGTTCTTTCTTTTTCCAAAGCAAAAAAGAAAGAACCAAAGAAAAATGCTTTGGGGGGCGGCCCCGCCCGAGTTTGGCCGCCAAGAATCCGATCCGCTCGGGGCGGCTCCATCTGATGAAAAGTATCGTCCGTGCCTCCACGAGAGCGCCCCTTATATGGAATACCTCCGGGTCACGGAAGCGGAGCCGCCGCCCCTTCGCGGTCGGCTTCTAGGCGTCCAGAACAGGGCTCGCTGCGTGCCGCTTTACGGTACGGCGAAGGAAGAGAAGAGAGCCTTCGGACGGCTTGGCGGGGTATGAAAGCCATTGTTTGAGGCTACGCCTCAAAGGCATTCCAGAAGAGGAGCTTCGAGCGGGGCTTGGGTGTGGAAGAGCCGCTGTTGGGGCTGCGCCCCAAGGCGCTCCAAAAGACGGCGGGCAACGGTATTCTTTTCTTTTAAATGGAGTGCCTTCGAGTGCCGACGGCACTCGAGCAGCGGCTCTCCTCCCGCGCTCGCACAAGGCTTTCGAGAGTGGGTCAGATGTGCATTTTTCGAGGGGCTGTTTGACCGCAGCGTAGCCTAGCTACGTGAGGATCAAACAGGCCCTCGGAAAATGTGCAGATGGCCCGCTATCGGAAGCCGCCTCCCTTACGAAGACCACCCCCTAACCGTTCACCGGGCGGTTTGTGACCGTTCACCTAAAAATGGGAGCGATTGTCATTTCCTTTCATTACATGGTATGTAGTCCAGGGCCCATGGCGGCAATGGGCGCAAGATTTCAGAGGGTTGCGGCCCGTAAGCGGCGGGCGTTGTGGTGATAACGAACAGCTCAGGAGCATCTCGATGACCGAAGAAGAAAAGAAAATCGAAAGCCTGCAAAAGGACGGACAGATATTTCAGCCCGACGCGGCCATGCAGGATCAGGCATGGATCAAGAGTATGGACGAGTACAACGCGGCCAACAAGCGTGCCCTGGATGACCCGGACGGGTATTGGGGCGAGCGGGCCAAGGATCTGATCAGCTGGTTTTCCGAATTCGATTCGGTACTGGAGGCGGACTACGACAAGCCGGAGTTCAAGTGGTTTTCCGGCGGCCGGACCAACGTCTCCTACAACTGCCTGGACCGCCATCTGACCGACGGCCGCCGCAACAAGGCCGCGCTCATCTGGCAGGGCGAGCCCGAGGAGGACGTGCGCGTCTACACCTATCAGATGCTGCACACCGAGGTCTGCCGGTTTGCCAACGTGCTCAAGAAGAAGGGCGTCAAACGCGGCGACCGCGTCTCCCTGTACATGCCCATGATCCCGGAACTGGCCATCGCCATGCTGGCCTGCACCCGGCTGGGCGCGCCGCACTCCATCGTCTTTGCCGGATTTTCCTCCATCGCCCTGCAATCGCGCATCGAGGACGCCGAGGCCAAGGTCCTGGTCACGGCGGACGCGGTCCTGCGCGCGGGCAAGACCATCCCGCTCAAGCCCAACGCGGACGAGGCCCTGAAGGACTGCCCCTCGGTGGAGCAGTGCATCGTGGTCAAGCGCGGCGGCAACGAGGTGAACATGGTCGAGGGCCGCGACTCCTGGTGGCACGACGAGATCACCGCCGAGGACATCTCCTCGGAATGCCCCTATGAGGAGATGGAGGCCGAGGACCCGTTGTTCATCCTCTACACCTCCGGTTCCACGGGCAAGCCCAAGGGCGTGCTGCACACCACCGGCGGCTACCTGACCTACACCGCGCACACCACCCAGTACGTGTTCGACGTCAAGGACGACGACGTCTACTGGTGCACGGCCGACGTCGGCTGGATCACCGGCCACTCCTACATCGTCTACGGCCCGCTGGCACTCGGCGCCACCTCGGTCATGTTCGAGGGCGTGCCGAGCTATCCCAAGCCGGACCGGTTCTGGCAGATCGTTGACAAGTTCAAGATCAACATCTTCTACACCGCGCCCACGGTCATCCGCGCGCTGATGCGCGAGGGCGAGCAGTGGACCCAGCACTACGACCTTTCCTCCCTGCGGCTGCTCGGGTCGGTGGGCGAGCCCATCAACCCCGAGGCGTGGCTCTGGTACCACAAGAACATCGGCGGCGGGAAACTGCCCATCGTGGACACCTGGTGGCAGACCGAGACCGGCGGCATCATGATCTCCGCCATGCCCTACGCCACCCCGCTCAAGCCCGGCTCCGCGACCCTGGCCCTGCCCGGCATCTCGGCCAAGATCGTGCGCCGCGACGGCACCCAGGCCGACGCCAACGAGGGCGGCCATCTGATCATCGACAAGCCGTGGCCCGGCATGCTGCGCAACGTCTGGGGCGACACCGACCGCTACAAGTCCACCTACTTCGCCGGGTTCCCCGGAGCCTACGAGGCGGGCGACGGCGCGCGCGTGGACGAGGACGGTTACTTCTGGATCATGGGGCGGCTCGACGACGTCATCAACGTCTCCGGCCACCGCATGGGCACCGCCGAGATCGAATCCGCCCTGGTGGCGCACCCGGACGTGGCCGAGGCCGCGGTGGTCGGCATGCCTCACGACATCAAGGGAGAGACCATCTATGCCTACGTCACCCTGCGCTCCGGCCTGGAGCCGACCGACGACATGGTCAAGGAGCTGAAGGTCTGGGTGCGCAAGGAGATCGGCCCCATCGCCACTCCCGAGTTCATCCAGTTCGCTGACGGGCTGCCCAAGACCCGGTCCGGCAAGATCATGCGCCGCGTGCTGCGCAAGATCGTCGAAGGCTCCAGCGAGTTCGGCGACACCTCGACCCTGGCCGATCCGGGCGTGGTCACCGATCTGGTGGAAGGCAACAAGGAACTTGTCGGCTAACTCCCGGTCCGCGAAACACTACAAAGCCCCTGCCTTTTGCAGGGGCTTTTTTTTGTGCTATGTAGAGTGGCAAAAGCACATTTCCCGTAATCCTGGCGAATTGGCGCGGAATCGGATGTTTCCCGGAGGGTTCTTAAGAAAATGATATCGATAATTGTTACTATCTGCTATGGTCCCAGTCACCTGAGAAAAACAAGGGGCAAGCCGCCCCACAACACGTCGTAAGATGAGGAGCCGACCATGACGAAAGACAAGAAATTGACGAGCGCCTTTGGCAGCCCCGTAGGCAACGACCTGAACACCCTGACCGCCGGCGGACGCGGCCCGACCCTGATGCAGGACGTCCACCTGCTTGAGAAGCTGGCCCATTTCGACCGCGAGCGCATCCCTGAGCGCGTGGTCCATGCCAAGGGCGCGGGCGCATACGGGTATTTCGAGGTCACCGCCGACGTGACCAAGTACACCAAGGCCGCTTTTCTCTCCAAGGTGGGCAAGAAGACCGACGTCTTCGCCCGCTTCTCCACGGTGGGCGGGGAGAAGGGGAGCGCCGACGCCGAACGCGACCCGCGCGGTTTCGCCCTCAAGTTCTATACCGAGGAAGGAAACTACGACATGACCGGCAACAACACCCCGGTCTTCTTCATCCGCGATCCCCTCAAATTCCCCGACTTCATCCACACCCAGAAACGCGACCCGGCCACCAACCTCAAGAGCCCGACCATGGCCTGGGATTTCTGGTCCCTGACCCCTGAATCCATGCACCAGGTGACCATCCTGTTTTCGGATCGCGGCACCCCGGCCACCTATCGGAACATGAACGGCTATTCCAGCCACACCTACAAGTGGTACAACGACAAGGGCGAATACTACTGGGTCCAGTACCATTTCAAGACCGACCAGGGGATCAAAAACCTGACCGGCCCCGAGGCCGCGGAGATGTGCGGCAAGGACCCGGATCACGCCACCCGCGACCTGTACGACGCCATCGAGGCCGGGGACTACCCGTCCTGGACCCTGGAGATGCAGATTCTCTCGCCCGAACAGGCCAAGGACTTCGGCTGGGACATCTTCGACATCACCAAGGTCTGGCCGCACAAGGAGGTTCCGCCCATCACCGTGGGCAAGCTCGTGCTCGACCGCAACCCGGAGAACTACTTCGCCGAGGTGGAGCAGGCCGCCTTCAACCCGAGCAATCTCGTGCCCGGCATCGGCGTTTCGCCGGACAAGATGCTCCAGGGACGCCTCTTCTCCTATCACGACACCCATCTGCACCGGCTGGGACCCAACTACCACCTCATCCCGGTCAACCAGCCCAAGCTCGCGCCGGAAAACAACTACCAGCGCGACGGCAACATGCGCGTGGACAACAATGGCGGGGGCGGCCCCAACTACTGGCCCAATTCCTTCCACGGCCCGGTCCCGGACGGCGTCTCCAACGAGCCGGAAATCCCGCTCGACGGCGTGGGCGCGCGCCATGAGTACACCCACCCCAACGACGACTTCGTCCAGCCGGGGACCCTGTACTCCGTGGTCATGACCGACCAGGACCGCACCAACCTCGTGAACAACATCCTCGGCTCCATGAAAAGCGTGCCGCAACCCATCCAGCTGCGCCAATGCGCCCTGTTCTACCTGACCCACAAGGAGTACGGCACCCGCGTGGCCGAGGGCCTCGGACTGGACATGGATGAGGTCGAGCGGCTCGCCGCCATGACCCAGGAAGAACGGGTGGCCGCCACGCCCGTCAAGTAGGGATACCTCCGGTGGCCAGAGGGGGAACTCTTGAAAAAGTTCCCCCTCTGGACTCCTCTTCAAAACTTTTCGGCGCTCGCTTCGCTCGGGGGTTTGCGGACCCGGCGGGGCGGGCGTTTTCGAAGGAGGGGGGAGGAAAGGGTTATTCGTCCCTCCCTTCCCGCATGGCCCGGATCCTTTCGGCGACATATCGGCTGAGGTGGCAGGCCCCGGCCTTTTCGAGCCTGGCGGACAGCTGCACCTGCACCTTCTCCGCCTCCTTCAGCGTCGTCCGCCCGGTCTGCGGAGGTTCCTCCCGGGACCGCAGGATGAGACGTTTGATGTCCGCGAAGAGCTGCTTCTCCAGGGAGTCGCCGGACTCCACGGTGACGGTGGGCCTGTTCGCAGCAGCCTTGGCCCCGCCTTCCTTCCTCTCCTTTTCCCATTGGCGCATCTTGGCCTCGGCCAGGAGGTCGAACCCATGCACGGCTACTCCTCCCCGGCCAGCGCCCAGGCGACCAGGCTTTCGATGCCCGCTATCCGGCAGCGCAGCGCCGCTGCGAACGCCCTGCGGATGTCGGCCTCCTCCTTGAATTCCGTGAGGATGGCCACGGTTCCCCGGACGGACTCCTCCAGGATGCGGCGGACCATGAAGCGGAATGTCCGGGTCTGCTCCAGCTGCGGGAACTGCTCGCGCGCCTGGGCCAGGGTCCTGGTCTCCATGTCCTGGAGGTATGCCGGGACGAAGTCGCCGTATTCCGTTCCCCGGCTCCAGCCGAGGAGGATGACGGCCTTCAACCGGTTTCGGGCCAGGAAGCCGAGCAACTCCCCGGACGCGCCCGCGGCCGTGTCCTGAGTTGGCTCCATGCCCCCGGGCCGGGCAAAGGCGGCGATCCGACCCCGGGTCAGGCGGGACAGTTCGTCCACGAACCCGGGCGTGACGATCGATCGGAACAACGCCTGCTTGTTGGGGAAATACTTGTATACCGTGCCTGCGGCCACGCCCGCCTCCCGGGCGATCATGTCTATGGTCGCGCTCTCGAACCCCTGTTCGGCGAACCTCGATTCCGCCGCGTCCGCAATGCGTTTCCGGATGCTATCCTTGAGTACCTGCGCCATGGGTCCCGCTCCTTGTCGGTTAATAATGAATGAGGCGTTCGTTATTGTTAAAATGAACAGTATGTTCATTTTTGAACCGTGTCAACAGCCTGGATTCCTGAAGGCCGGAGGGCTTTGCGCCGGGGGCGGGGTAGTGTAATCAGGGGCGAAACCCCGGAGGATCCGATGAGCGAGATGACCAACCCCTTTCCGGACGGCACCTGTTTCTTCTGCGGCCCGAACAACCCGTCCGGGCTGAAGCTGACCTTCCACCGCGACGGGGAGGGCGGGGTGTATGCGGACTACACGCCGGAGTCCATCTACTGCGGCCAGGGCGATATCTTCCACGGCGGCCTGCAGATGGGGCTGCTGGACGAGGCCATGTGGTGGGCCGGGTACGAGGCCACGGGGATCATGGAGGCGGTCACGGCCAGCGCGAGTTTCCGGTTCCTGCGGCCGGTATACATCGGCTCCCCCATACGGGCGGCCTGCGCCCTGGTCTCGCGCGAGGGGAACGCCCTCCGGCTCAGGGGAAGCATCCGCAACGCCGAGGGCAAGGTCTGCACCTCGGTGCGGGGCGAGTACCGGATCATCCCCCGCGAGCGGTACGAGACCGTCCTGGCGGCCCGGCCCTGACCGGGACCGGGACCCCCGGATTAAATGGGGCCGGGAAAGCAAAAAGGGAACGCCCCGCGAGGAACGTTCCCTTTCGTTTTGTTCAGGGAGCCCGGTTAGAGGCTGAGGCCCATGGGAGCGAGGTAGAGTTCGCCCCGGAAGGTCAGTTCGGCCGCGCCCTGGAGGAAGACGTTGCCGTCTTCGAGGAACACGGTGAGGACTTCGTTGCCGGTGGTGGTCAGGTCGGCGCGGGACCCGGTCAGGCCGAGCTGGTTGGCCAGGAGCTGGGTGGCGGAGGCCCCGGTGCCGCAGGCGTAGGTCTCGGCCTCCACGCCGCGCTCGTAGGTGCGCAGCAGCATGGTGGCGTCGTCCACCACCTGGGCGAAGTTGACGTTGGTCCCGGCGGGCGCGAAGTGCGCGTGGTAGCGGATCTTGGGGCCGAGGTCCATGATGTCCACGGCGGCCACGTCGTCCACGAACACGACCGCGTGAGGCACGCCGGTGTCGGCGAAGTGCACGGTCAGGGGCGTGCCGTCCACGTCCAGGACGATGCCGGTCTCGGTCCCCTTGGGCGGGGTCAGCTGGACCTTGACGCGGCCCTGGTCCGGGCCGTCGAGCAGGACCTTGGCCTTGATGGGGCCGGCGTCGGTGCCGAAGACGTGCTCGGCGGGGGCCAGGCCGATGGCGTGGGCCAGCTTGCCCGCGCAGCGCGAGGCGTTGCCGCACATCTCGGCGCGGGAGCCGTCCGAGTTGTAGAAGTGCCAGCGGTAGGCCAGCGCCGGGTCGTCGCTGTTTTCGAGAAAGAACAGGCCGTCGGCGCAGACCCCGAAGGCGCGGGCGCAGACCGCCTTGGCCCAGTCGGCCATGGCGGATTGCGGGACCCCGAGCTCCCGGTTGTCGATGACCACGAAATCGTTGCCGCACCCCTGCATCTTGTAGAAGGGCACGGAGCGGGTGAATATGTCCATGTGGGTATCTCCGTATGTTCCCCGACGGGTAGCCGGAGGCGGGGGGTATGGTCCAATTCTTTTTGCGTATGGATGGCGTCAGCTGGTCAGCCAGGCCACGGCCGTCTCTTCGTCCTCGAAGATGCGGTAGTTGACCGAGCGGTTGCAGAGCACGGTCTCCAGCGTGTGCGCCAGCTGTATTTCGTCGGGATTGGGCAGGCAGGCCACCCGGGCGCCCATGGCGGCGGCCTCCACGGATACCTGGGACTCGCCCACGCTGTAGATGTCCAGGGCGTCGACGTTCTTTGTCAGCCGGTATTCCTTGAGCAGCGCCCTGGTCAATCCGTATTCCCGGCCCATGCTCACCAGCAGTCCGGCCAGGTCGGCGAGTTCCTCGCTGGATTCAATGGAGCCGGAGACCGTCACTATGAGGTAGGAGTCCATGGCTTGTATGCAGGCGGTGTATGACATTATGTCTCTTTTGGCTACCAATAGAGATTGTTTATGGATGTGATTGAGAGGTCTGTCAAGCGGTGTATTCTTGCAATTCGCGGGCGGGGGCGGTATCGGTTCGGCCAACCGGATCAAGGAGAAATTGCTCATGTCCAAACCGTGCGTCGGCTGCGGGTGGTGCTGCCTTCAGGACCCCTGTATGGAATCCCACAGGAGATACGGCTACATGCGCCGCTGCCCCGACCTGTTCTGGGACGGGGAGGCGGGCCGGTACATGTGCGGGCTGATGCTGGACCCGGAGACCGCGGAGCAGGTCAAGCGGTCCCAGCACGCCGGGCAGGGGTGTTACGCCCCGCTCAACTCCTGGCGGGAGGATGTTCGGAATCGCGATGACGATTAATTGAAATCCCCCTTGCCCTAATCGGATATTTGGTAAATACTGCGGCCCTATGCGAAGTCTGAGACGCAGGAGAAGCACATGCGCGTGACCTTTGCCGGGGTGGGCGAGGCCTTTGACGAACTGCTCCCCAACACCTCACTGCTCGTGGAGTCCGGAGACTCCTCCATCCTCCTGGATTGCGGGTTCACCGCTACCTGCCGGTTCTGGAGCCTGGCCACCCGTCCGCTGGATCTCGACGCGGTGTTCGTCTCCCATTTCCACGCCGACCACTACTTCGGCCTTCCGGCCCTGGTCGTCCGCTCCATCGAGGAGGGGCGCACCAAGCGGCTGACCATCCTCGGCCCCAACGGCATCGAGTCGCGGTTCAACCGGCTCATGGAGCTGGCCTATTCCAACGCCATGACCAAGGCCAAGTTCGAGATCTTCTTCATCGAGTGCGTGCCGGGCGAGGACTTCAAGCACAGCGGCTTCCGGTTCCGCTTCGCGCTCAACGACCATTCCATGCCCTGCCTGGCCATCCGCCTGGATGCCGGGGGCAAGTCGCTGTACTACTCCGGCGACGGCAAGCCCACGGACGCCACCGTGGACCTGGCCGAGGACTGCGACCTGGTGGTCCACGAGGCGTTCACCCTGGACGAGATCACCCTGGGCCACGGCGACGTGGGCACCTCCCTGGAAATGGCCCGCAAGTCCGGGGCCAAGGCGTGCGCCCTGGTGCACATGAAACGGACCATCCGCCACACCATGATGGACATGATCAAGATGGCCATCCAGACCGTGCCGGAAGTCAACGCCTTCGTGCCCGAACCGGGCGACGTCTACGAGTTCTGACCCCTCCCCCGAGGGGTGTATTTATCATTTCCTTTCATATTGGCCCGTGCCATTCTCTGCTCGCGCGTGTGGCGGTGTACCCATGCGCGAAACAGCCACTACCAGCCACTCCAGGGGAGAAAATGTCCGGGAAATACGACGCCATCGTCTATGAATATTTCGAGAAGGCGCAGGGAACCATCGTGCTCATCAGCGAAGACCCGCTGTTCAAGAAGATGCTTTCCTCGACCATCTTCAAGATCATCGGGACCAAGCGCGACTGCCTGTTCGCGGTGGAGACCCTGCAGGCGGGGTTGAAAAAGATCCAGGACCTGACGAAACGGTCCATGGAATGCATCGTGTTCATCGAGCGCATGGTCGGCGGGGTCACCAGCACCGACACCCTTCTGACCCTCAAGCGGCTGCTGCCCGATCTCAAGATCATCGTTCTGGTGGGCGAGACCAAGCGCGAGAACATCGCCTTCTTCTACGAGATCGGCGTCAGCAACGTCATCTCCAAGCCCGCCTCCATGAACAACATCATCGAGAAGATGGCCTTCACCGTGAAGCCCCAGGGCAAGCTCAGCGAGCTCATGTCCATCGGCAAGCGCTGCCTGGCCGCGGGCAAATACATGGAGGCCATGCAGGTCGCCAAGAAGGTTCTCCAGCTCAAGCCCGAAAGCCCGGCCGGACTCATGCTCCAGGGCGACATCCACATAGCCCAGAACGAGCTGGAAAAGGCGCTAAACTGCTACCACCAGGCGCACGAAAGCTCCAAGATATACCTGGAGCCCATCAAGAAGCTGGTGGACGCCTACCGGGGCGTGGACGAGAACGAGATGCTCAAGTACATGAAGAAGCTCGACCGTCTCAGTCCGCTCAATGCCTACCGCAAGACGGAGATAGGCAAGATCCACGTCAAGCGGGACGAGATGGAGCTGGCCGAGTCCTATTTCGACCAGGCCATCGAAACCGTGACCAAGGAGGCCATGGGCATGATCAGCTCCGTGGCCGAGTCCATTTCCGAAGCCGTGGACGCCAATCCGGGCATGGCCGAGAAGTATCTGGTCAAGGTCCTGGAGGCCAAGGGCAAGACCCTGGGCAAGGATGACATCGCTCTCTTCAACAAGCTCGGCATCGCCCTGCGCGGACAGGGCAAGTGGAAGGAAGCCATCGAGAACTACGCCAACGCCCTGCGCATCTCCCCGGAGGACGAGGGGCTGTTCTACAACATGGGCATGGCGTACTACGACGGCGGGGACAAGCGCATGGCCGTCAAGTGCTTCGACGACGCCCTGCGCATCAATCCCGACTTCTACAAGGTCAGCGAGGCGGTCTCCATGAACCTCGGCACCCTCTACGCCGAGGTCCGCGACTACGAGCGCGCCCTGCCGTGCTTCGAGAGCGCCCTCAAGCTGAATCCGAAAAACGGCCAGGCCCGGCGCAAGGTCGCGGCCCTCAAGGAAGCCGTGGGTTGATCCCGCCGGGTTGACCGGTTCCCCCCACTTCTCTACTGTGGCAGCATGGAAACCAAAACCTGCGCCCCTGGGGCGGAGAGGTGAGTCCCATGGCAGAGTCCGCTGAAAGCGTCGTCCGCGACTTCTTCGAGAAGGAAGGCGGTATCCTCGTCTACATCTCCGACGACTACGGTTTCACGCGCGCCCTGCGCAACGTGGTCTCGCGGGTCATCGGCCTGCGCGGCGAGGTCCTCCAGTCCTTCTCCTCGGTGAATGCGGCCATGGACAAGTGCGCCGAGCTGCGCGACCAGGACATCCCCTTCGTGGTTTTCATCGAGCGCATGCTGGACAACCGGCCGTCCACGGATTCCATCATCCGCATCAAGCGGGAATTCCCGGACGCGAGGATGATCGTCCTCACCTGGGAGGCCACCCAGGAGACCGTGGCCTACTTCTTCGAGCTGGGCGTCAGCCGGGTGCTGGTCAAGCCCGCCTCGGCCAACAAGGTCGTGGAGGAGCTGGCCGGGACCATCTCCCCGCCCATGGAACTCAAACAGCAGATCGAGCGCTGCCGCGAGCTGCTCGCCGCCCGCGACTACGAAGCCGCGCTAAAGAGCTCGGACCGCATCCTCGTCGTCCGGCCGGACAGCGCCCGCGCACTGGCCATGCGCGGCGACGCCCTCATGGGGCTGGGCCGGGTGGACCAGGCGGTCCAGGCCTACATGGCGGCCCACGAGGCCAACCCCATCTTCATGGCCCCGCTCATCAAGCTCGCCGAGGCGTTCCGCGACATGGAGGACGAGCGCGCCCTGGCCTACCTCAAGGAGCTGGACGCCATCTCCCCGCTCAACCCGGAGCGCAAGATCGACATCGCAGAGCAGCACCTGCGCCAGGGCCAACACGAGCAGGCCGAGCAGTACCTGGACCAGTCCATGCGCGCCGCCGAGCGCGAGACCCGGTCCATGGTCGGCGACCTGACCGAGCGCATCGTGGACGCGGTTTCGCCCGTGGCCCCGGACCTGGCGGTCAAATACCTGAGCCGGGTCATCGACACCAAGCGCGTGCTGGGCCGCGACGACCTCGTGCACTTCAACCGGCTGGGCATCATCCTGCGCGGCGAAGGGCGCTGGGCCGAGGCCGTGGACGTCTACGCCAAGGCCGTGGCCCTGGCCCCGGAGGACCCGGTCCTTCATTACAACATGGGGCTGGCGCACTGGGAAGGCCACGAGCGCATGAAGGCCCTGGACTGCTTCGAGAAGGGGCTTGGCATCGACCCGAATTTCTACGCCGGGAGCGTGGGCGCGGCCCTGAACATCGGCTCCCTCTACCTCGACCTGCACTACGCGGACGAGGCCCTCCCTTTCTTCGAGCACGTCCTCTCGCTGGACCCGGAGAACGAACTGGCCAGGGCCAAGCTCGCCAAGGCCGAACACCTGGCCCGGACCGACCCCAGGCCGAGACGCGGCCAAGAACCGGAGCCGGCGGGCGACACCGTCTTCAACCTGGAGGAGCTGGTCGCGCCGTCCAAGAAGAAGAAAAGAAGAAGAAAAAGCGCAAGCCGTTCACCAACCTGGAGATATAGCGGTTGTTGCCTTTCTCCGCGCCCTGGGCGAAGATCACGCCATGAACGGCGCACCCCGCGAGACCAGCCACGTCGCGACCCTGCCCCTGTGGGGCGGGGTGGATTTGCTGCGCGCGCGGTTCGTCACCCAGTCCTTTTCCAAACACTTCCACGAGGGGTTCGCCGTGGGCTGCATCGAGTCCGGGGCCATGCGCTTCCGCTATCGCGGCGAGTCCCTGGTGGCCGCGCGCGGCCAGGTCAACCTGGTGGTGCCGGGCGAGCCGCACGACGGCCACGGCGCGGACCGCGACGGGTGGGCCTACCGCATGTTCTACCTCAAGCCCGAGGCTCTGGCCGCCGCCGCAGGCGAACTCGCGGCCCGGAACCGCGCAGCCGGGCGGGGGCTGCCCCATTTCCGGGCGGGGGTGATCGACGATCCGGCCCTGGCCGCCCGCATCCGGCAAACCCACCGGCGGCTGGAAGACCCGGGCGCGCCGCTCATGGAGAAGGAGTGCCTGCTGCTCGACCTGCTCACCGGCTGGATCAGACGCCACGCGGACGACCGCGCGGGCGGGGTCCGGGCGGGACGGGAGCACCGCGCCGTCAATCTCGCCCGCGAGGTCATCGAGGCGCGCTACGCCGAGGACCTCCCCCTGTTTGAGCTGGCCCGCCTGGCCGGGCTGTCCCCGTTCCACCTGGTGCGCGTGTTCGAGCTCCAGCTCGGGGTCACGCCCCACGCCTATCTGACCCAGACCCGGATCGAGCGCGCCCGCCGCCGGTTGGCCGGGCAGGACCGTCTGGCGGACATCGCCATGGACTGCGGGTTCGCGGACCAGGCCCACCTGACCCGGCTGTTCAAGCGCCAGACCGGGGTGACCCCCGGCAAATACCGCAAGATTCTTCAAAACTCC
Organism: Pseudodesulfovibrio indicus; assembly: GCF_001563225.1. Classification (NCBI taxonomy): domain Bacteria; kingdom Pseudomonadati; phylum Thermodesulfobacteriota; class Desulfovibrionia; order Desulfovibrionales; family Desulfovibrionaceae; genus Pseudodesulfovibrio; species Pseudodesulfovibrio indicus. The sequence goes on along the minus strand of NZ_CP014206.1, from coordinate 192,347 downwards.
TAGGCCGGGCAGGGGCATGGTGTCCCCATGCCCAAACAATACCTCGCCTGCGTCAATCTCTCCCTGGCCATGGTCCTGGTCGGCAGCTCGGTGGTGGCCGGCAAGATCATGGTCGAAGAGCTGCCCGTCCACCTGGCTTCGGCCCTGCGTTTCGCCCTGGCCCTGGCCATCCTCGCGCCCCTGGTCCTGGTCCGGGAGGGCGGGCTGCCGCGCCTGTCCCGCCGGACCTGGCTCAAGCTCGCGACGCAGTCCCTGTGCGGCTCGTTCCTGTTCACCGTGTTCCTGCTCCACGGCCTGACCCTGACCGGTCCGGCCTCGGCGGGGGTGATCACCTCCACCACCCCGGCCTGCATGGGGCTCATCGCCTGGGTTTTCCTCAAGGACCGTCCGCACCGCCGGGCCGTCCTCGGCATCCTCCTGTCCGTGGCGGGCGTGCTGGTCCTCAACCTGGCCGGAACCGACGGTCCGGGCGGCGCGAACCCGGTCTTCGGCAATCTTCTGGTCCTGGCTGCCGTGGTCTTCGAGTCCCTGTTCCTGCTCATCCGCAAGACCGTGCCCGAACCCCTGTCGCCCCTGGCCGCGTCCACGGTCATCTCCGGGTTCGGCCTGCTCTGGTTCCTGCCCGGCGGCGTGGTCGAGGCGGCGAGCACCGATCTTTCGGCCATCTCCGCCACCGGCTGGCTGGTGGTCGGCTACTACGGCGCGTTCGTCACCGTTCTTGCCTACCTCTTCTGGTTCGCGGGCATCACCAGGGTGGCGCCGTCCACCGCGGGCGTGTTCACCGCCGTCATGCCCGTGTCCGCGCTCATCCTGTCCGCCCTGGTCCTGAACGAGCCCATCGGCTGGCAGCAGCTCGCGGGCTGCGGCTGCGTGCTCGGCTCCATCGTGCTCATCTCCCGTTAGATCGGTCGCGTGCGGGGAGCGTCTCGGGGCGCGCGCCGTCGCGAGGCCGGTCCCCCGGCGCTGCGGCCCGGGTGGGCCGGTCCGTCCGCGAAAAGGCGGACAGCGTGTGGAGCATGCCGCTGAAGGTGTCCCAGCCCGAGGTGTGGCCGATGGCGTCCAGCCGCAGCCCGGTGCGCAAGGCGCTGTATATGCTGGAGGCGGGGAACTCCATTTTCCGCATCCCCAAGCGGGAGATCACCGAACTCTCCACTGCGAAGCATCCTGGAGCTGGCCGCCGCCGAGTTCGTCCTGGAGAACCCGGGGCTGGGCGAGCGGTTGGCCGCGTTGCGGGAGCCGTGGGAGCGGGCCCGGGAAGCCGGGCGGCTGACGGGCGAAGACCTCGCCCTCATCGACCAGGAGTTCCACGCCGGGCTGGTGGGCCTCATGGACAACAGCATGCTCGACTTCTATTTCGGCAGCATCAACGAGCGGCTCTTCCGCTTCCGGGTGATGGATTTCGACGAGACCCTGAACAGCAAAGCCATCGAAGAGGTGGCCGACAACCATATGGGCATCGTCGACGCCCTGTCGGCGGGCGACAGGGAGGAGGCGGTCGGGCGGCTGAAGGCCAATATTGCGGAAGGCCTCAGAAACGTCGACATCAGTCTCGGCCGCGCCCTGATGCGGACCTACGAGCTTTAGTTCCGGTCCCGGAACGGGGCGGGCGGCGACGGCGCGTTTCCTCACGGGAGGGGGCGCGCCGTTTCCCGTGGGGGGCCCGCCGGAGGGGCCTCTTCTATACTTGGATTGCGTGGGCTTTCGTGCTAGACCGTGCCGCACGAGCTTTGTTTAAGGAGAATACTCGACCATGAGAGCGAAAATACATTTGGAAGCGGCGCTCAAGGGAGCGCTGGACAACTTCGGCTGGGAATGGCCGGAGAAGGCGGTCATCGAGCCGCCCAGGGACAAGCAGTTCGGCGACATGTCCGCCAACGTGGCCATGCTGCTGGCCAAGGAGGCCAAGAAGGCCCCCCGCGCCATCGCCGAGGACATCCAGGCGGCCCTGTCCGGCGACCCGAACATCGAGAAGATCGACATCGCCGGTCCCGGATTCCTGAATTTCACCTTCTCCCCGTCCTTCTGGCGCGAGACCGTCTCGGTCATCGCCGGAGCGGGCGAGGGGTACGGCACGTCCACCATGGGCAACGGCACCAAGGTGCAGGTCGAGTACGTCTCGGCCAACCCCACCGGGCCGCTGCACATCGGCCACGGCCGGGGCGCGGCGCTGGGCGACTCCCTGACCCGCATCCTGGAGAAGGCCGGGTTCGACGTGGAGGCCGAGTACTACATCAACGACGCGGGCCGCCAGATGCTCATCCTGGGCGGGTCCATCCTGTACCGCGCCCGGCAGCTGGGCGGCCAGAACCCGGCCGAGCCCGAGGACTACTACAAGGGCGAGTACATCACCGAGATCGCGGCCGAGCTCATGAAGCAGCGCCCGGACCTGCTCACGCTGCCCGAAGAGGAAGCCGTGGAGGTCTGCAAGGTCTACGGCAAGGACGACATCCTGGAAGGGATCAAGGCCGACCTGGCCGCCTTCGGCGTGCGCCACGACGTCTGGTTCTCGGAGAAGTCCCTGGTCACCGACGGCAAGGTGGACGAGACCTTCGCCGACCTGACCGCGTCCGGCATGGGATACGAGGCGGACGGTGCGTACTGGTTCCGCTCCACCCAGCTCGGCGACGACAAGGACCGCGTGCTGCGCAAGTCCAACGGGGACACCACCTATTTCGCCTCGGACATCGCCTACCACGACAACAAGTTCAAGCGCGGCTTCGACCTCGTGGTGGACATCTGGGGCGCGGACCATCACGGCTACGTGCCGCGCATGATGGCCGCCTGCGAGGCGCTCGGCAAGCCGGGCGGCCTGTCCGTGATCCTGGTCAACCTGGTGAACCTGTTGCGCGACGGCCAGCCCATCGCCATGAGTACCCGCGCGGGCCAGTTCGAGACCCTGAAGGACGTGGTGGACGAGGTCGGGAGCGACGCCGCCCGGTTCATGTTCCTGTCCCGCAAGTCCGACTCCAAGCTCGACTTCGACCTGGAGCTGGTCAAGCAGAAGTCCATGGACAACCCGGTCTACTACGTGCAGTACGCCTATGCGCGCATCCGCTCCCTGGGCAGAAAGGCGGAGGAGACCGGCGTGGCCCCGGCCGCCGTATCCCCGGCCTCCCTGGCCCTGCTCGACACCGAGCACGACATGGAGATGCTGCGGCTGCTGGACCAGTACCCGGACTATGTGGAGTCCGCCGCGCGCACCCAGAGTCCGCATCTGATCTCCATGTATTTGCAGGAACTTGCCTCGACGCTCCACAGATATTATACCAACTGCCATGTGCTCAGCGCCGAGAGGGACGTGGCCGAAGCCCGGCTCATGCTCCTCAACTGCGTGGCGGGCGTGCTCAGAAACGGCCTCGGCCTGCTGGGCGTGAACGCCCCGGACTCCATGTAGGCGAGAACAACCCCAAGGCGGAACGGAAGAATGCCCGACAATATGGAACCGAAATACAAGGTCAAAGTGCCCAAGCTCAACGCGGACAAGCGGAAGATCGAATTCTCCATGTCCCTGCCCGGGTTCATCACGGCCACGGGCGTGGGGGTGCTTGCGCTGACCTTCTTCTTCGTCATGGGCATTCTCATCGGCAGGGGCTACCGCCCCGAGTCCGACGTGCCGCCGCTGGGGCAGATCATGCCGGGCGCCGAGCACGGCGAGCTGGCCCAGGCGAACGAGCCGCCCAAGGTCCTGACCTCCGAGGAGCTGGACTATCAGGAACGGCTCCAGGTCCCGCCGCAGCAGATGCTCGACACCCCGGTCCCGGCGGCCAAGCCCGAACCCAAGCCGGAAGCCAAGCCGGAACCCAAGCCCGAGCCAGCGCCCGCCGCCAAGGCCGAACCCGCCGCTCCCGAGCAGGCGGCCAAGCCCGCACCGGCCGCGCCCGGCGAAACGGTCTTCGACTACGTCTATCAGGTGGCCTCCTTCCGCAAGGAGGAGATGGCCCGGAGCCTGAACGACCAGCTGACCGCAGCCGGGCTGTCCACCCGCATCGAGTCCGGGGAGGCCAAGGGATCCACCTGGCACCGAGTCCAGGTGCTGCACCGCGGCACCCCCGCTTCCACGGGGGACATGAAGGCCGTGCTGGCCAAATTCGGCATCCAGAAGCCGCTGCTCAAAAAGAAGACGGCGGTCCAATAAGGACCCCGCTCAACGAACGAGAAGAGGCTGCCCGGATCACCGCGCAGCCTTTTTTTCGGCAAACAGGAAGGAGAGAAAGACATGACCGACGCATACCCCGGACAATACGGAACCGTGTTCCTCGTTCACGGTGCGCTGTCGGACGCGCGCATGTGGCGCGACCATCAGGAGCTGCTCAAGGACTTGGGTGACATCCGGGCCGTCACGTTGCCCGGATTCGGCCCTGAAGAGAATGCCGAAACGATTGAGTTCGGCATGAATACCCATGCCGAACGATTGGCGAAAGTCGTGGGCCACCCTGGAATTTCCGGCCCGGTCCATGTGGTGGGCTGGTCCTACGGTGCGGACGTGGTCCTCAATGCCCTGGCCCACCTGCACGGCAAGATCGCCTCGGTCATGGTCTACGAGCCGGGTTACCCCGGCTGCCTGGGCGAGGAGGAGATGCGCGACTTCGGCAAGGACGCCGGGGCCATGTTCGGCCCCGTCTTCACCCTGGCCGACGACGGCGACCTGCACGGGGCGGTGGAGGCCCTGGTCAACGGCTCGGGCAACCGGCTCGGTTATTTCGCGTCCCAGCCCGATGCGGTGCGCGCCGTGCAGCTCGACAACGCGCACACCCTGCCCGGCCAGCTCCACCAGCAGGAGACCCCGGACCTGGACGAGGCGCACCTGTCCAAGGTCGAGGTTCCGCTGACCGTGGCCTGGGGCGAGGCGTCCCGGCCCCTGTTCCGGATCGTGTCCCAGGCGGTCGCCCGCACCGTGCCGGGCTGCCGCGCCGTGCCCATACCCCGCGCCACCCACATGCTGCCCGTGGAGGACCCGCGCCGGTTTGCGGACCTGGTCCGCGAACACTTGGGCGGCAACAAGTCCTGACCGCTCGCGCGTCACCCCGGCGCGGTCCGACCGGCCAAGTGCAAACAAAAAAAAGGCCTCCGCAGCGCGCGGGGGCCTTTCTTCCTCTTGCGTGGACCGGGAGCGGCCTAAGCCTGGCCGTGGACGGCCTCATCTCGGTTGAACAGCCGCTTGGCCAGGTAGATGAACGGGGTGTCCAGCGCGGCCACCGCCACCTTGATGAGGTAGGTGGACAGCAGGATCTCCAGGAACACCTCCATGGGGAACACGCCCCAGAAGGCGATGACGCAGAAGATCGCGGAGTCCAGCAGCTGGCTGATCATGGTCGAGGCGTTGTTGCGCAGCCACAGCAGCCGCTCGCCCGTGCGCGCCCGGATGGCGTGGAACGCCCAGACGTCGTGCAGCTGGGAGACCAGGTAGGCGGCCATGCTGGCGAAGGCCACGCGCGGCAGGAACCCGAACAGGGCCTGCAGATGCGGCTGGGCGAAGTCGGACTCCGCGGGCTGGAAATAGAGCGCGATCTGCATGTACCCGACCATCATCAGCAGGGTGACGAAGCCGAGCAGCACGCCCTTGCGGGCCTCCTTCTTGCCGTAGAACTCGCTTAAAAGGTCCGTGGCCAGGAACACGCTGGCGTACAGGATGTTCCCCAGCGTGGTGGTCAGCCCGAACAGCTCCACGGTCTTGAGGACCTGGACGTTGCACAGGAGCAGGTTGAAGACCATCAGGCCGAACAGCCCCACCCGGCCGAACAGCCGGTACACCACCAGGACCATGCTCAGGTCCACCAATGCGAATACAATCCAAAGCGTCTCGTTCATGGAGGGTGACTTGCCCCCATTTCGGCCCCGCGTCAAGTCCGGGGTGGCCGCGCCGGGGGAGCGGAAAAGGAAAAGGGCCGGTCAGACCGGCCCTTTTCTCGTTGATTCGTGCGGGTTGCGGCTAGCCCTTGGTGACCAGGCCGTAGTTTTTCTTGCCCTTGCGGATGATCAGCAGCTCGCCGCCGATGAAGTGGGCGTCGAGGATGTCCTGGCCGTCCTCCACGCGCTCGCCGTTGACGTAGATGCCGCCGCCCTGGATGTCCTTGCGGGCCTGGCCCTTGGATTTCACCAGGCCGAGGTCCATGAGCATCTGGGGCAGGTCCGGGAGATCGCCGGGGGCGTAGCGCACGGCGGGCGCGGACTCGAACGCGGAGCGCAGGGTGGCCGGGTCGATGGCCTTGATGTCGCCCTTGCCGAACAGGGCCTCGGTGGCGGCCAGGACGCGCTCCAGCTCGTGCTTGCCGTGGATCATGGCGGTGACCTCTTCGGCCAGCCGCTTCTGGGCGGCGCGCAGGTGCGGCTCCTCGGCCACCTGGCGCTCCATTTCCACGATCTCGTCCGGGGTCAGGAAGGTGAAGAGCTTGAGGAACTTGATCACGTCCGCGTCGTCGGTGTTGATGAAGAACTGGTAGAAGGCGTAGGGCGTGGTCAGGTCCGCGTTGAGGTAGACCGCGTTGCCCTCGGACTTGCCGAATTTCTTGCCCGAGGCGGTGGTGATCAGCGGGAAGGTCAGGGCAAAGGCCTCGGCCTGCTCGCCGTCGTGGGCGTAGCGGCGGCGGATGAACTCGCAGCCCGCCGTGATGTTGCCCCACTGGTCGCCGCCGCCGATCTGCAGGCGGCAGTCGTGGTTCTTGTACAGGTGGTAGAAGTCATAGGACTGGAGGATCATGTAGGAGAACTCGGTGTAGGAGATGCCGGTCTCCTCGCGGTCGATGCGGCCCTTGACCGACTCCTTCTGGAGCATCCAGTTGATGGTGAAGTGCTTGCCCACGTCGCGCAGCAGCTCGATGCAGGTCATGTCCTTGGTCCAGTCGTAGTTGTTGACGATGTCCGGGCGCTCGCCGGTGTTGCGCTCCACGAAGCGGCGCACCTGGCGCTTGATCATTTCCAGGCGCTCGTCCAGCTTGTCGGCGTCGGACAGCTCGCGCTCCTTGTCCTTGCCCGAGGGATCGCCGATGCGGCCGGTGGCCCCGCCCATGAGGTACAGCGGATTGTGGCCCGCCTTCTTCATGCGCACCAGGCAGAGCAGGGGGACGAGGTTGCCGACATGCAGGCTTTCGGCGGTGGGATCGAAGCCGCAATACATGGTCGCTCCGGGTTCGGACAGATACGCGCGCACCTTGTCCTCGTCAGACACCTGATTGATCAGCCCCCGCCATTTCAACTCGTCGTAGATATTCACTTTCGTCCTCATTTAACTAGGTTTGACAAAGGTTCCCGGTCGCTAGCCGCGCTGGAACGTGGCCATGGATACCGCCTTGCCGGTGGTATCATCTATGTCAAAAATCGCGCCTTGTAAAACCCCTGGGCCGGAGGCCGCCTCCAGCTGCCGGGGCAGCCCGGTGAGGTAGCGGTCGAGGATGATCTCCGGCTTCATGCCGAGGCAGGAATCCGCCGCTCCGCACATGCCCAGATCGGTCAGGTAGGCCGTGCCGCCGGGCAGCACCTTGGGGTCGTTGGTCTGGACGTGGGTGTGGGTGCCGACCACGGCGGAGACCTTGCCCTCCAGGAAATAGCCCATGGCGATCTTCTCGCCCGTGGCCTCGGCATGGAAGTCCACGATCTGCACCGGCACGTCGGCGGGCAGGGCGTCGATCACGGTCTCGGCGGCGGCGAAGGGGCAGTCGATGGGCGGCATGAAGGTCCGGCCTATGAGGTTGATGACCGCCACCGGGGGCAGCCCCTCCTTGCGGAACACGCGCACCCCGGAGCCGGGCAGATGGTCCGGGTAGTTGTGCGGCCGCAGGATGCGCCCGTCGCCGTCGAGCAGGGAATACAGGTCCTTGTACTTCCAGATGTGGTTGCCGCCGGTGATGCCGTCCAGCCCCGCCTTGAGCAGTTCCCGGGCGTGTTTGGCCTTGAGGCCGTAGCCCCCGGACGCGTTCTCGCCGTTGGCGAAGGCCAGGTCGATGGACTCCTCGTCCCTGACGCGGGCGAGGTCGCGGATGACGGCCTTGCGGCCGGGCAGTCCGACGATGTCGCCGAGAAAGAGTATGCGCATGACGTTCCTCTGGTGATGCGTTGGTTGGGCCCGCAGGGGGGCTGATGCGGTCGTGGGGGATCAGACTCTCTGGAATACCGTGGGGGCTACCTGCCTGATGGGCAGGGGCATGCCGGAAAGGCTCTCCGAATGGCCGATGAAGAGATACCCGCCGAGCTGCAAATTGTTGCAGAACTTCTGGAACAGGACCTCCTGCGTGGGGCGGTCGAAATAGATGACCACGTTGCGGCAGAAAATGATGTCCTGCTTGTGGGGCAGCTTGAAGTCGTGCATGAAATTGAGCCGCTGGAAGGAGACCTTGTTGCGCAACTTGGCGTCCATCTTCACCAGCCGTTTGTCCTTGGACTTGAGCATGTATTTCTTCTTGAAAGGCATGGGCACGTCTTCCACCTTGTCCATGGTGTAGACGGCCCGCTGGGCCTCGGCCAGGATCTTCTGGGAGATGTCCGTGGCCAGGACGCCGAAGTCGAACCCCTGATGGGTGTCGGCCCATTCGTGCAACACCATGCCCAGGGTGTACGGCTCCTCGCCGCTGGAGCAACCGGCGGACCAGATGCGCAGGGCTCCGTTACGCCCGATGCCGCGTTTCCACAGCTCGGGCAGCACGATGTTGTTCATGATGTCCCAGTGCTTGGGCTCGCGGAAGAAATGGGTCGTGTTGGTGGTGACCACGTCGATCAGGTGCGAGCGTTCCTGCTCGCGGCCCTCGGGGGAGAAGACGTAGTCGCAGTAGTCCTTGTAGCTGGCCAGCCCCAGGGCGCGCAGCCGTTTCTGGAACCGGGACTGGAGCAGGACCTTCTTGGAGGGCGGCATCTTGATGCCGAACTCGGAGTGGATCAGCTCGCTGAACCGGCGGAACTCGGCGTCGCCCATTTCGGAGCGCACCAGGTTCATGGACTTGTCCATGGCGGTTTTGAGCTTTTCCGGGTCGGCTGCTTCGCGGTTCATGCTTGTCCTCGCTCCATTTGCTGACGGTCGCAGGTTCGTCACCATACGAGATCATTCACGGTGCGGGCCATGATTTTTTTTCCCTGGCAGAAAAAAACACCCGGCTCCATGCGGGGCCGGGTGCGTTCCGATAGCTATTTCGCGTATCCCACGGCCCGTTTCTCGCGGATCACGGTGACTCTGATCTGCCCGGGGTAGGTCATGTTGTTCTCGATCTTCTCGGCGATGTCCTTGCAGAGCACGTAGGTGTTCTCGTCGCCGACCTTTTCGGAATCGACCATGACGCGGATCTCGCGTCCGGCCTGGATGGCGTAGGCCTTCTGCACGCCGTCGAAGCCGGTGGCCAGCCCTTCCAGCTCCTCCAGCCGCTTGACGTAGTTCTCGAGCAGCTCCTTGCGCGCGCCGGGGCGGGCGCCGGACAGGGAGTCCGCGGCCTGGACCAGGTTGGCCAGGATGGACATGGGGGCCACGTCCTCGTGGTGGGCGGCGATGGAGTGGATGATCTCCTTGGATTCGCCGTGCTTCTTGGCCAGGTCCGCGCCGATGATGGCGTGGGGTCCCTCGATCTCGTGGTCCACGGCCTTGCCGATGTCGTGCAGCAGGCCCGCGCGCTTGGCCTCCTTCTCGTTCAAGCCGAGCTCGGCGGCCATGACGCCGCACAGGAAGGCGACCTCCATGGAGTGCTGGAGCACGTTCTGGGAGAAGCTGGTGCGGTAGTGCAGCCGGCCGAGCAGGTTGATGATCTCGGGATGGATGCCGTGGACGCCCACGTCGAAGGTGGCCTGCTCGCCGATCTCCTTGAGCTTGGTGTCCATCTCGCCCTCCACCTTGCGCACGATCTCCTCGATGCGCGCGGGGTGGATGCGGCCATCGTGAATCAGCCGCTCCAGGGCCTGCTTGGCGATCTCGCGCTTGAGCGGGCTGAAGGCGGACAGGACCACGGTCTCCGGGGTGTCGTCGATGATCAGGTCCACGCCCGTGGCCGCTTCAAGGGCGCGGATGTTGCGGCCCTCGCGGCCGATGATGCGGCCCTTCATGTCCTCGGAGGGCAGGGTCACGGCGGTCACGGTCTGCTCGCCCGCATAGTCGCCCGCATAACGCTGCAAGGCCAGGGAAAGGATTTCCTTGGCCTTCTTGGAGGCGTTTTCCTTGGCCTCCATCTCGATGTTGCGGATCATCTTGGCCGCCTCGTGGCGGGTGCGCGACTCGATCTCCTTGAGCAGGTTCTCGCGCGCCTCCTCCACGGTCAGGCCGGAAATCTCCTGGAGCTTGCGCTCATGCTCGTCCGACTTCTGATTGAGGTCTTCCTCCATCTCGGTCAGGTTCTTTTCGAGCTTGATGAGCTGCTTCTCCATCTCGACGACCTGGGCCTCCTTGTCGGCGACCTTCTCGCGCTTGGCGTCGAGCCGCTCCTCCTTGGAGTGGAGCCGCTTCTCCTCGCTCTTGAGCTGGCTCTCGCGGTCCTTGAACTCCCGCTCCAGCTCCTTCTTCTGGTTGAATATTTCGTCCTGGGCTTGGATGCGGGATTCCTTTTTCAGGGCCTCGCTTTCCTTGCGCGCTTCTTCCACGATGCGCTCGGCCAGCCCTCTGGAATCGGAGACTTTCTTGTCGGAGATATATTTGAAAAGCAGGATTCCGGCTCCGAGACCGACAACCAATCCACCGCCGACCATGGCGATTTGGTCAAACATGGGGTTACTCCTTAATTTATGTTGACAGGCTTTTCTGCAGGCGGCCTGTTATCGCCTCGCCCGGGCTTGTAGAGCACGCAAAAAAGGCACTCAACTCCGAAGAGAAGAGAGGAGGGGGATTGGATATGGCTGTAGGTTTATATTTCCGTCCGAAAACGCCGGACTTGGCCGGTCGGACGGTTTGTTAAATCCCCGGGAGGCCGTGTTGCCTGTATGTTTTGAACCTGGCATGTCCAGGTGGGCATGACTCGCGCACCTTCAGGCTTCCCGGCCGGACCGGGCCTGCTCACCAGCACGCTGGAGTCGTCGCCCTTTTACAGAGCATTGGCTCAATAACACTCCGGGCAATCACGCACGCCCCAGGGTAATTCCTTGCCGACCTCGGTCCCGGCCAGTTATCGGTCCGGTTCCGTTGAGGTCTTTTCCAAAATCTCTCCGATCTTCCCTTCCAGCCGCTTCAGTTTTTCCTCAGCGACCAGATAGTCGTCCGCAAGGCTCAATAGCAGGTAGGTGAGCAGCTTTTCCTTGCTGATGTCACCCGCCCCGGCAACAAGCTCCTTGTGCTTGTTCTCGATAAACGCCTGCGCGGACTCGATGCGTTCGTTATCCGCATCCGTCTTGAAGGATATTTCGAGGCCCATCAGGGTCAACGTATAGCGAGGCATCGTAAACCGCTATCATTCCAGCTCGTTCTGGATTTTCTCAAGCAGCGTGTCGATGCGGGATTCGATGTCGCTCCGCAACCGTCTCTCGGCCTCGACTTCCTCCCTCAAGCGCTGATTTTCTTCTTTCAGTTCCGCAATTTTATTCAGCAACCTGTTGAAACGCTCTTCAAGTTGGGCAACTAGTTCCATAACTTTTATCTATTCTTTTTTTGAGTGCAACGCAACATTTCTTTCCACAGTAAAACAGGGGTTTTCCACTGTCCGACCCCTACTTTTTCAACCGCCGCGCGATGATGGTCTGCTTGCCGCGTGCGATGCCCGTCTGCTCGTCGGGAACGTCCTTGGTGATGGTCGAGCCCGCGCCGATCAGCGCGTCCCTGCCCACCGTCACCGGGGCCACCAGCGCCGTGTTGGAGCCGATGAACGCCCCCGGGCCGATGACCGTCTTGAACTTGTTTTTCCCGTCGTAGTTGCAGGTGATCGTGCCCGCGCCGATGTTCGCGCCCGCACCCACCTCGGCGTCGCCCAGGTAGGTCAGGTGGCTCGCCTTGGCGCCCTCGCCCAGGCTCGCCTTCTTCATCTCCACGAAATTGCCGACCTTTGAGCTCTCGCCCAGCACCGTGCCGGGCCGCAGCCGCGAGTACGGCCCCACCGTGGCCCCGGAGCCGACCTTTGCGCCCTCGATGTGGTTGAATTCGCGCACCACGCAGCCCACCGTGGCCCCGGAGCCGACCTTTGCGCCCTCGATGTGGTTGAATTCGCGCACCACGCAGCCGGGCGCGAACGTCGAGTCCATAATGAAATTGTACGACCCCAGCCGCGCGCCGCCGGACACCTTCGACGAACCGTACAGCTCGCAATGGCCGAAGATCTCCGCCCCCGGCTCCACCGTCACCCGAGGCCCCACGATCACCGTGTCCGGGTTGTGGATCAGCACCCCGGCGTCGATCAGCTCGTCCACGATGCGCCGCCGCAAGGTCCCCTCCGCCGCGATCAGCTCGCGCGGGGAATTGATGCCCATCAGCGAGACGTCGTTGCCCGCCTGGACCCCGTCCACGGACAACCCGGCCTTCACCGCCAGCTCCACCAGGTCCGTGATGTAATACTCGCCGGACATGTTCTCGTTCTTGAGCCTGTCGAGCAGCGGGCCGATGGTCTCCACCTTCAGCAGGTAGATGCCCGCGTTCACCTCGCCAGTCACCGGGCCGTGGAGCGAAAAATCATAGTCCTTGGCCTCCACGATGGCCGTCACCCGCCGCTCGGGATCGCGCACCACCCGGCCGAACGCCGCCGTGTCCCGGGGCGTGATGGTCATGAACGCCAGGTCGCAACAGCCCTGCGCGGCCAACAACCGGTCCAGGGCCTCCACCGTGACCAGCGGCGTGTCGCCGTTGATCACCAGGCAGTGCGTGGCCCCGGAAGAGACCACCGCGTCCCACGCCACCTGCAACGCATGGCCCGTGCCCAGCTGCTCCTCCTGCACCACGAACCGGTCCGCCATGGACGGGAACGCCGCGCGCACCCCGTCCGCGTCATGGCCGACCACCGTCAGGATGCGCTCCTGCATCATGGGCGACAGCGCTTCATACACGTAAAACAACATCGGCTCGTTCAACAGCGTCTGCAATACCTTGGCCTTGGCCGAATGCATGCGCGTGCCCTTTCCGGCGGCCAACACCAGGGCGGTCGTCTTGGTCTGAGGCATATCTTCTCCGTAATGGTTCAAATCGAACGTCAACCGGAACCAAATTACCCCTTTGATTCCAAAAGGACAAGAACCAAGCTCAGTTGTGGAGAGTATGGTGGTTCCGGCGGGCAGGGCGCCGCCCTGCACCCGTCGGGGCGCTGCCCCGAACCCCGCCAGGGAACCCTTTGTAAAGGGTTCCCTGGACCCTCCCAAACTTTTTGGGTGCCTTCGGCAGGGCCGTGCGGGGCGGGAGGGCGAGTGGGGAGTGTGGGGGAAAGGGCGGGGGAGAGTGCTGCTTGGAGGATGACTTGGCTGGGCGCGGCAAGGCGGTGTCCCGGAGGGTCCGCGCCGGACGTCTGCGGCGCGCGGTCAGCCGCCCGGCGCGAACCCTCCGGGACGGTTGCCCACGCCGCCGGGCAGGGCGGCGGGCAAGGGATTATGCAAGGGCGGCGTGTGGTGACTTGGGGGGAGGGAAGTCGTTTACCCTTCTCAGCCCCAACCTCGCGAAGCGACCCAAAAAGTTTTGGAAGGGAGAGGGGATGGGGGTCCGGGGGAAGGGGAGAGGGAAACCTTTTCCAAACGGCATTATGTAGGAAATGCACAAATGAAAAGAAGGCCCACTTAACTGATGGGCCTTCTTGGTTTTTAAGTGTTGTCCTTATTGGGATCAAAGGTGTGATGTCGTGTTATTTGTATTCGCGGAGCAGGCAGATTAAGTAAAGACCGAGCAACGCGACCTACACAATGAAGACTTGCGACAAATGAATTGACCGCTGTTTCAAGTGTGTACTCGTCATTTTCTCCATCATCAATATATCGCGCTGACGCAGCACATTCGACCTGATCCACTATGTCTTTTTGGATTTCTGGCAACCCAAGTTCAACGCATTTCCGATGCAACTTAGCAAGATCATGCGTGAACTTAAACGTTCCCCCTTTCTCCGTTATGAAATTTTTAAATGTTTTCTCAAGGCTTTGTTGTGACGCCCATTCTGACAACCCGTAGTTCCTTCTTTGAGCAACCATGTGATTCACTGCACTTGCTAAATCGTCCGTACATTTTACCGGCAACAATTCGGCTGCTATGTAATCGTTATATTGCATCATTAAAGTTTGAACAAAGGGGGTCAGCGATTCTTCTGGAATAGAATTGAGGATAATAGGGGTAGCTCCTTGAATCCATTCAAGAGGATTTACTTGAACACGACCATAAATCCTTGGAAATTTTACAAGATAAGGTTCATGGCCTAACGCAACCACACCTGACCCTGGTGAAAAATCAACTTTAAGTTTTTCACCATAAACCGATCTATACCATTCGCTTATCGTCTTGGTTATCCAATGATCACCAGTCAAAGGTATTTGCAGACCAGTCTTTTGGGAGAACTTCATAAAAGCTTTTATTTCACGGGCGGTAACAGGAACTTTCTCCTGTTGAAGCTCCCAATCAATTTCCGTCATCATTTTTTTCACGTCTTCTACATTCATGGATTGATATTCGCTCATTCGTATTCGTAGAGTCAAATCAAAACGTGTTGATTCTTTTGAAAAAAGAAAAAGATAAACTCTTCACCGCTATTCCAAATACTTGTGGCAACATTTTGCCATCATTGACTTTTTTATAAATCTGTGTCATACAATGGTCATCGAAGTCTCTAGGTCGATGCCATGCACAACCAACATCACTTGCTCGCAGCTCGGGCACGCACAATATCCCTCCCGGAGATCGCTGGATGGGATGACGAAACGGTTCGCGCCACGTTCCGAAAGTTACGCTGGCCCGAGACCGACGGGGATCCCGTATGCCCGGAATGCGGGTGCGTGGACCTCTATTATCTGGGGACCAGGGAACAATGGCGGTGCAAGGGATGCGGCCACACCTTCTCCATCACCAGTGGTACCTGGTTGGCTTCCACCAAGTTGCCCCTGCGGACCATCCTTATCGCCATGGTCACCCTGGCCAATGCGGTCAAAGGCATGTCCGCCTTGCAACTGATGCGGCAGCTGGGTGTCCAGTACAAGACGGCCTACGTACTGTACCTAAAGCTTCGGGATGCCCTGTGGCAGACCCGCGACCCGTTCCCGGCAATGACCGGCCAAGTTGAGATGGATGGGGCCTACATGACCCCGTCCAAGCGGTTCCCGAACAAGGTGGAGGACCGCCAGGAGAAGACGGCCACCTCTAAGCGCCCCAAGCAATGTATCCTGGCCATGCGCAAACGGTCGCCTCATGGCGGCGGGCAGGAGACGCGGGTGAAGGTCGTCACTGAGGAAAACTCGGAAGACATTCTGGAATTCGCCATGGACAACATCGCGGGCGGCACCGAAGTCATCACCGACGAACATTCCGGGTACACGGACCTCAAAGCCTATTTCAAACACACCAGGGTGAACCACAGCATCCATTTCATGGGACCGGCCGGCGAGAACACCAATATCGTGGAATCACTATTCAGCAGACTTCGGCGATGCGTCTGGGGCCAGGTCCACCAGATCAGCGCCAAGAAGCTCTATCTCTACGCCAATGAAATCGCCTACCGGGAAGATGCCAGGAAGTGGGACAACAGGCGGATCGCCTTCGACATGCTGGCGCGGATGCTCACCCTGGAGGACGACGAAAGAAAGCCCCGTTTCCGGGGCTACTGGGGCGACTACAGGATACGCAAGGGCGGCGGGGTATCGCTTGGGGTCGCTGCGTAGTTCTTGAAGGCCCATAGCGCTTGGTGGTTTTCGATTTCCCCCACCTTGACCACGATCCGGTAGCCTTGCAAGGCCCGCTTCACGTCCTTGCGGACATCCCGGTCCATGCCTTTCCGTTTCTGCACTTCGTCGGCGATCTGCCGGGTGGTCAGCGGGCCGCCGTCCGCTTCCTTCAGGATGTCGAAGATCATCCGCTTCAGTTCGCCGTGGATGAAGGTCTTGGTGTACTTCCGCTTGGGCTTGACCGCTTCGGGATCGAATCCTTGGTCAAGAAGACGCATGGATTCGTCAAGGGCCGCTATCTGGATCTGCTTCTTGCGAAGCCGTCTTCGCAGTTCGTCGGCTTCGCCCATCAATTCCGCTTTCTTGCGGGCCAGGGCCACCATAACAGGGGATGTTCGGGTTCTCATAGGCATGCCCCCATCGTATGACGGGAGCATGCTTCACTTCAACGCAGGGCTTGTGCGGCTCCTACATAATGCCGTTTCCAAAAGGTTTCCCTCTCCCCTTCCCCCGGCCGCCGGAGGCATTCTTCTCTAATACGCCAGTCTGCCCAATGATTTCATGATCAGGGTGCAGCCCATGGCGAACATGCCGGTGAGGCCCATGCCGCAGGAGAAGCCGGCCAGGAGGACGGGTGCGTAGTGCCGCCATTGGGCGCCGTATTTTTTGAGGAAGTAGAAGCGGCCGAGGAGCGCGCCGACCACTTCGAGGAGCATGCCGTGGGGCGTGGACTGGCCCAGCCCGCGCACCACGCCGTAGACCAGGAGCACGGGCAGTCCGAGGACGTTGAGCACGGAGTAGAGGACGAGGCCGAGGCCGAGGCCGGACAGGACCACGGGGCCGGACAGGGCCTCGAAGAAGAGCGAGTTGCCTTCCAGGGTGGAGGTCTGGAGGAGCAGGGTGTTCAGGGCCTGGAGGTGCCACAGTTCCTGGGCGAAGGGGTATTCGGGCGACGGGATGGGCGCGAGCTGCCAGAGGAACTGGGAGAAGAGCAGGCTGGAGATCATGACGATGGGGAAGACCAGGATCTCGGCCTTGATGATCCCGCGCAGGCTGGTGCCGGTCAGTTCGATCTGGCGGAACTGGACGGTGGCCTCGCCGTAGTTGTGGATGGGGATGGGGGCGTACCAGATTTCGAGTCCCTGGTAGCCGAAGAACTTGGCCCCGGCGATGAAGGAGAATTCGCGGACCATGGGCAGGGCGATGAACTGTCCGGCCACGCCTTCCATGCGCGCGGTGATGTAGGAGATGACCGGGGTGTAGATGAACCCGTAGAGCACGAAAAAGATCCACGGGAAGCTCGGCACGAGCCAGACGCAGAAGGCGATGTAGCACAGGGTGGAGAAGACGTAGATACCGATGGACACCCAGAAGTTGATGTCGCCGCGCCCCTCGGGCGGGTTGAACAGGGCGGAGAAATCCAGGCCGCCGGAGGAGCTTTTGAAGGATTTGACCACGTAGTAGACGCCCACCGCGCCGATGGCCAGCCCGAGCCCGATGCCGAAGCTCATGTAGAAGTCGAAATTGTTGGCGAAGACCGTCTCCACGGTGGCCATGCCGGGGTGCCAGCGGTGGAGGATGCCGTGGGAGTAGAGGACCGGGTTGGCGACGATGGTCACGATGAGGCCGACCAGCCCGCCGATGACCGCCCAGAAGGGCAGGACCATGCCGATGAAGACCAGGCCGAGGTCGAATTGCAGGCCGGTGGCCACGGCGGGCAGCACGTCCTCGGTGTGCTGGGTCAGCTCGATCCACGGTATGGGGATGAGCCGGATGGGTTCGGTGAACAGCAGCCCGGACAGGGCGGGCAGGAGCACGTAGAAGAAGCCGAAGGCCAGTCCGATGACCCCGCCTATGGAGAAGACGCGCCATTTCCAGCCGGTCTTCTTGTCCTCGGTGGATTCGGCCAGCGCCATGGTGCCGAGCGCGCCCACCGGGGCCATGGGGAAGGGCAGTTTCTCCACGTCCGAGGTGATGCGGTACAGGGAGTAGCCCAGGCCGAAGTGGTCGATGCGCTGGACGAGCTGCGCCCCGATCAGGAGCATGATGGGCACCAGCCAGTCGCGGTGCATGAAGGTCCGCTCCAGGTAGGAGCCGGAGCCGAGCGCCGGGGCGACCCACTGGGGGATGAACTCGGTCAGGCCGAGCATGCGCGCGGCGTCGGACTGGACCAGGTACTGGTTCCACAGGAGGCCCTGGAACGGCGAGGCCAGGGCCGCGCCCGCCATGTAGTACAGAAGGAATATTTCCTGTTGTTTCAGGTGGGTGTAGGACCGTTTCGCGATCTCGGCGAAGAGGATGATGGTCACCCAGCGGGCGGCCGGGCCGATGCCCTGGCCGATGACCAGCTGGAGGTACATGGAGCCGGGCATCATCAGGAAGCCGATGAAGATGGCTCCCACGATGGTCTTCCAGTCGAACCCCTCCTCGAACTTGTCCGGCGGTTTGAGGAGGTCCCGGTATTCCTTGAGTTCCTTATCGTCGTACATGCTCGCTCCGGCCTAACGGTAGTGGTCGAGGATGCGCTCCAGGGCGCCGTTTTCCCGCATCTCGCGGATGCGGTCGTTGAATTGCTCGATGACGGGTTCCCAGTCGCGGTTGCGCGGGAAGATGAAGCGGAACCAGGCCAGGTCCACCGGGTTGGGGTCCATGCGGAACAGGTCCGGGTTCAGGTCCTTTCGGTTGTGGAACATCCATTCTATTTCCGTGCGGTTGATGAGGATGGCGTCGGCACGGTTCAGGATCAGGAGTTGCAGCAGGGCGTCCGGGGAGGGCGCGTCGATGCGTTCTATGCGTCCCGGCCCGAAATGGGATTCCAGGGCGGGATAGACGAATCCCTTTATGCCCGCCACCCGTTTGCCGTAGAGGTCCAGGGGGTGGTGGAAGGCCAGGGTGGAGTCGGCGAGGTAGAGGAACACGTCCTCGTTGACCATGAACGGTTCGGTCCACAGGAACCGATCCGGTTCGAGGACCCATTCACGCGCCGAGGCATAGACGTCCACGTCCCCTTTGCGGAGCATGTCCCAGCCCCGTTTGTCCGGCAGCCGCCGGACGGTGAAGGTCATGTCCAGCGATTCGGTGATGGCCCGCAGTATGTCCGGCAGGATGCCCTTTCCGGGCTGGCCCGGCTCGTCGATGTAGTAGGGCGGCACGTCCGCGTGGGCGATGAACAGGATCAGCCTTTGGCGGGCCTGGGCCGCAAGGGCCGATTCCGTCCCGGTCAGGGCGGCGAGCAGCAGGAGGGCTATGAGGGCGGGGAAGCGTTTCATGGCCGACTCCGTCACAGGGGAAAGACGCTGTACGCCTGGCTGGAGAACAGTCCGATGATCGCGTAGGCGCCGCCCATGAGGAAGTCGCCGAGGATCAGGCCGATGAACAGGTAGCGGACCTTGTTGTACAGGCTGGTGCCGCCGTAGTGCAGGACCAGGTGGTTGCACAGCCAGCCGAGGAAGAACGGGTACCACAGGATCTTCATGCCCGCGGAATAGGCCGCCAGGTAGCCGAGCGGGTGCAGGGGCCACCAGGGCAGCTTGTAATAGCAGTAGATGAGCGCGAACATGACCAGCGCGCCGAAGCCCGCGTAGATGAGCAGCCAGCGGTTCGGCCCGGCGGGCTGGTCCACCAGCCGCTGGGCGTTCTCCAGGTTGGCCAGCACGGTCTGGGTGGCCCAGTCCAGGCGCAGCTCGCGCAGCCCGTAGCGGTGGCCGAGATAGAGCATGGTGGCGAAGGCCACGGCCACGGCCAGGGCCAGGGACAGGCCGATGGCCAGCAGCACGAGATTGCGCCGCCGGGTGGCCTGGCCGATCTTGGCCCCGTGGAACAGGGTGGGGGCCACGGCCTCGCGCACGTCCAGGAACAGGACCTTCTGCATGACCGCGGTGGCGGCCAGCCCGGCGGACCCGAAGATGCCCGTGCCGAACAGGCCCATGAGCCCGTCCGACGGGGCGGCGGTCAGGGTGAAGTAGGGCAGCCCGCCCTGGCAGACCAGCCGGCTGGTGACCAGGACCACGAGCATGAAGGCCATGGGCAGGAGCACGGCCCCGGCCCAGGGCAGGCCGAACCATCGGCACCAGCCCATGAGGAACGCCATGCCCAGGACCAGGCCGATGAGCGGCCAGGCCGGGGGCGCCCAGGTTTCGGGCGGTTCGTTGAAGCCGGGCTTGTGGAGCGGCTTGCCGCCGCAGACCGGGCGGAGCATGCAGAACACGGTCTCGCGCAGGTGGTGGCGGGCCAGCCAGATGAGGAACAGGAAGAAGATGGCGTAGGAGCCGATGGTCTGGGCGTTCTCGGGCCGGGCCAGGTCCGGGCCCAGCGTGGTGCCCAGTGCGGCCTCGGGCAGTTGCCAGCCTATGACGTAGAGCGCGCCGAAGAGCAGCCCGGCCATGAGGTGGAAGAACCACATGGAGAAGGATATCTGGCGGGTGGTCAGGAAGGCGAAGCCCACGAAGGCCGGGATGAAGTAGAGTTTGAGCTTGTAGAAGCCCGAGAACAGGCCGAATTTTGGGAAATAGGACCCGGCCAGCACCAGGGTCGGCAGTTCGGGCACGGACGGATAGTAGAAATGCAGCCCGTTGAGCAGGTGGAGCGCGCCGGTAAAGACCAGGCCGATGAGCAGGAACCGGTTGGACCACCAGCTGCCGAACTGCTTCTGGTCCAGAGCCTCGCCCATGAGCATGGGCACGCGCAGGAGCGGGAAGTTGACCCGCTCGTTGACCACCCACTGGCGGCCGAACAGGGCCATCAGGCAGACCATGACGAAGTAGGCGCCGAGAATGAACAGGGCCCAGACCAGGAGCGGCGGCAGCCAGACCGACCACGGGATGGCGGCCAGAACCTGGGTCACGGACATGTCGCGCCCGCCCTCAAGTCCCTGGAAGAGCAGGGACACGGCCTCGGGGGAGTGCGGGAACCAGGCCTCGGGCAACAGCGGCCCCAGGACCTCGGTCCAGCGGTAGGCGTCCTTGGCGAAGCGCAGCGGCGCGGTGATGTTGACGAAGAAGGTCTCGGTCAGCCCCGCATAGCCGATGGCCGTGAACAGGACCATCATCAGCCAGACCACCAGCAGCTCCACGCCCGAGTAGAAGGGCGGCCTGCGGGTCAGGCGCGAGGCCGCGGCGTCGAGGACGAAGAGCCAGGCCAGGATGAAGAACGGGGCCAGGGGGAAGTGGCCGCCGCCCAGCGGCTCGCCGCCCAGGACCGCGTTGTTGAACGGGGTGAAGACGCACAGGAACAGGCCGAGGGCCAGCCCGGTCAGAAGCGCGCGCAGCCTCAGTCTGCCGTTCATGCCTCCACCTCCCTATCGGCGCTTTCGCGCACGGCGTCCAGGTCGCGGGCGTACTTGACGACGGCGTCGTCGTCCAGGGAGCGCCAGACCAGCAGTTGCTTGCGCAGGTCGTTGATGAAATTCCGGTTCAGGTTTTCCCAGGCGGTCAGTTCGCCCGCCTCATGGGCCAGGACCACCTTGATCTGGCGGAACCCCTGGTAGATGTCCGACGGGCAGAAGACCAGCTTGACCTTTTGGCGC
Organism: Pseudodesulfovibrio indicus; assembly: GCF_001563225.1. NCBI lineage: Bacteria > Pseudomonadati > Thermodesulfobacteriota > Desulfovibrionia > Desulfovibrionales > Desulfovibrionaceae > Pseudodesulfovibrio > Pseudodesulfovibrio indicus. Next base: position 171,100 of record NZ_CP014206.1, on the reverse strand, counting down.
ACGCCGAAGTCGAAGGGGGCCAGCCAGACGCGCAGGTCCATGGAGAAGCACAGGTCGTCGGACAGGGGGATGTCCGGGGTCGCGCCGGAAAGCAGTCCGGTCCGGACCTCCTGCTGCTCCAGGTCGAGGAAGTTGCAGACCATGTCGTCGGTGCAGAACATGCCGTGGGACACGTCGTGGTGGGCCATGTAGTACTGGCGCAGGAACCCGCCCGCCGAGTTCATCTCGGTCATCTTGATCAGGAAGGGCAGGATTACGGTCATGCGGCCGCCCTCGGCCTTGGGCATGGTCCAGGACTTGTTCACGTCCGGGATGGCGATGGAGGCCGCCACCCGCGCCGGGTAGATGGCCGAGATCAGGACCACGCCGATGACCAGGATCATGGCGGCCACGCCCGCAGTGGACGAGTAGTTGGCGGTCATGCCCGCCCACAGCGAGGTCCCGGCCAGGAACGCGCTGGAGGTCTGGGCCAGGATGTAGCCGACCACCACGGAGATGACCGCAAAGGCCAGGGCCTCGGCGATGAACAGGAAGGCCACGTGCGGCGGGGCCAGCCCCACCGAGGTGTAGACCGCGATCTCCGGGCGGCGCTCGTAGACCGAGCCGATCATGGTGTTGAGCACGATCAGGATGGAGATGGCCAGCGGGATCAGGATGTTGGCCATGCCCGAATAGTTGACCGCGTCCGAGGCGTAGTACAGGAAGGTGCCGTCCGGCGACCCCTTGAACAGGAGCAGGCCGAACCGCTCGCCCAGGTCGTCGCCCACGCGGTGGCCCACGTCGGGGTGCACGGCGATGCCCTTGAGCCTGCCCGCGGACAGGGCCAGCAGCTCCTCGGCCGGGATGATCACGGTCTCGAAGCCGGGGATGTGCTGGTAGCGGGACTCGGTGGCCATGACGTCCTCGCCGTTCTCGATGGCCTCGGCCTCCACCTCGGAGAGCTGGGTGGCCGCCTGGTTCGGGAAGACGATGGGCGTGATCGGCTCGCCGTCGAGGTCCGGGTTGTCGCGCAGCCCGTTGTCGTCGAACACGCCGACCACGGTCAGGGGGATGCCCCACAGGACCACCTTGCTGCGGGCCGGGTCGTCCGGGTCCGCGCCGATCTGGTCTGCCATGCGCCTGGGCAGCAGGATCGCTTGGCGTTCGCCCTCGCGGAACCAGCGGCCCTTGACCAGGATGCGGTCCAGGCCGCTGACCTGCGGCTCCAGCCAGGACAGGCCGATGAGGCCGCGTCCCCGCGTCTCCTTGCCGTCGCGTTCCACCGGAATGAGCGGGGCGCGCGACTTGTCCGAGGTGAAGCCGGTGTCGTACCACGCGCGCGGGGCCACCACGCCGGTGCCGGAGAAGGAATTGCGGACCACGGACAGGGCCTCCACCGGCAGGTCCTGCCAGTTGAGGTACTTGACCATCAGCCCGTTATAGGAGGCGTGGCCGCTGAACTTGGACCACCCTGCCTGGCGCACGGACTTGACCGTGGTGAAGTTCATGATGGTGAAGGTCAGGATGACCAGGGTGGCGAGGGTCAGGAAGGTCCGCAGGGGGCGGCGCTTGAGGTTGCCCACGCCGAGGACGAAGGCCGCGCCGAAGGCGGCCATGGGCGAGATGCCGGTCAGCTTGACGTGGGAGCTGCGCTTTTGCAGCTCGACCATCTCGCGCTCGAAGCGGAAGAAGATGATCAGGGAGACGAGCAGCGACAGGGCCAGGATGAAGAAGGCCAGGATGACCACCAGGGGCGAGTAGGTCAGCTGGAAGGCCGGGTGGACCAGATAGACCACCCCGATGATCCCGACCAGGAAGCCGAGAAAGGCGACGATCCGCTTCTTGATGTCCACGAAGGAGAAGAACAGCCGCTCCATGCAGTAGGCGAAGGGCACGAACAGGGCCACGTAGAAGAGCACGCCGAAGAGCACGTCCTTCTGGGTCTTGTCCACGTCGTTGTAGACCCGGCTCGCCTTGGACAGCGAGGCGCGGGACGCCTCCACGAACTTGTCCCACTGCTTGGCTTCCTTGAACTTGTAGGCGTTGGCCAGGTCCTGGTCGCCGAGCTTGCGCAGCAGCCGGATGCGGTCGTTGACGATGCCCTTGTCCTCGAGATTGTCGATGCGCGGGCCGAGCAGCCGCCACATGTCGCGGGCCGAGCGGAACTCGGTCATGGGGATCACCGGCCACTGGCGGGCGATGTAGCCCAATCCCTGCGGGTGTTCCCTGTCCGCGTTGAGCAGCAGGACCTTCTTGTCCAGGACCGTGTCGGACAGGGTCAGCTTGACCGGGGTATCCGGCTCCAGGAACAGGGTCCCCAGGGTGGAGGAACGGGTGTCCAGCCGACTGTACCAGTAGCTCACGGGCGGGGCCTCGGTGCGCCCGTCGATGAGCTCCGGCCGGTAGAGATACTTGAAGGTGCGCGGCTCGAACATGTCGAACAGGGTGGTCTGGGTGCAGGAGAAGAGGATCAGGTCCGTGGCCTGCACCGCGCGGGAGAGCTTCAGCCGGTAGGCGTTCTTGCCGGTCTTGGGCTTGTCGATGGCCCAGTCGGCCAGCCCGGTGACGTCGTTGAACTTGAAGGCCTCGATGACCGCCTTGTGGTAACTGACCTTCTTGCTGGCCAGGCCGGGGATGCGGAAATTGCCCTGGGTGTCCACCATGCCGTAGTTGCGGGTCTGCCACTGGAAGGCCAGGACCACCATGCCGGTGCCGGGCCGGTCCGGGAAGATCTCGCCCTTGCGCAGCAGGTTTGCCCTTCCCTCCACGGTGACGAAGTTGTTCTTTTCCCGTTCGCCCGCGTCCGCGATCTCCTCGCTGCAAAGGGCCGAGACCAGGGTCGTGACCAGCCGGGACTGGCGGTTGAGAAAGTCGAAGTCCACCCGGCCGGGCCGGTCGTAGGGGGTGCCCCAGGCCGGGCGCACGTCGTGCACAGTGGCCAGGGTGAAGCCGGGCAGTCCGGCCAGGGCCATGGGTTCGCCGCCCAGTTCCGGGCTGTCCGGGAGGTAGCTCTGCCAGGCGCGCTTGCCGGGCCGCAGGGTGTCGCGGAACAGGTGCGCCGTGCGCGGATGGTATTCCCTCAGCCGGTCCACGGCGTCCTTCATGACCGTGTCCAGCGGGCGGAAGAAGGCGGTCCGGTTGACGTCGGGCTTGATGTCGATGAGCCAGCCCTGGTCGAAGCCGCCCAATCCGTTGCCGTGGGAGGAAAGATACAGCGAGACGTGGGCCGCGATGGAAGTCTCGCCCAGGGCGTCGCGCACCTTGCGGGCCGAAGCGATGTCTTCGAGCTGGCCCGAGGCGTCGGCCAGGATGGCGGACCGGTCGCGGTCGGCGTCGGCGATGAATTTCCCAAGGGCGGCGCGCTCCGCGTCGGGCAGGGCGAAGTCGTCCACCGTGGAGTTGACCCAGTTGAGCCGTTTCAGCCCGATGCGCTCGTCGGCCAGGTTGCGGATGCGCTCCTGGACGGACCCCGCGCCGTCCGGGGCGGTCAGCAGCCTGAGCCGCATGAGCTCGCCGGTGATGTCGTCCTCGCGGTTGCGGACCACGGCCTTGAGCGCGGTCTTGAGCAGCTTGGAGTCCTCGGGCTCGGTCAGGGTCGCGGGGGAGAGCGGCTCGGCCTCGCGCAGCAGGGCCAGTGTCCGCTCGGTGTCGGCCACCAGCGTCTCCAACTCGCCCTTGCGCGCCTTGAGCTCCTTGCCCTTGGTCACCAGCGCCCAGGTGAACTCGCGCATGCCCGCCTGAGCCAGGGACTTGCCCGCCGTGGCCAGGAAGAGCACCGACCGCTTGGGCGGGTGCGCGGCAAAGTGCGCGGCCAGGTCCATGAACGCGCCCATGGACGACGCCTCGTCCGCGCCGGGCGCGTGGCCTTCCACCAGGGCGGTGGAGTCGTAGAAGCTCTCGACGATGACCGTCTGCTTCGAAAGTTCGGGGTCGCTGCCCGCGATGCGGCAGTAGACGTTCTCCAGCCGCTGGTTGCGCCATTTGCCCTTGGAGGTCAGCCCGGCCCGGCCCAGGGCGTGGGGACCGCGCCGCACGAGGTCGTCGCCGAACAGGGCCTGGGCGCGCTCGCGGGAAATCCAGAAGATCGGGAAATCCACCGGGGTCAGCTCGAACTTGTTCTCGAACCTGGCCCTGGGGGCCGGACCGCCGTCGCCGCCCGCGCCCACGAAGATCAGGCCGCGCGCGCCGAGCATGGCCGCGTTGTTCCAGTTTTTGCCGGAATCCATGTCCATGAGGACCACGGACCCCTCGACGTCCAGGGAGTTGAAGTCGGCCACCCGGCCCTGGCCCACGTAGATCAGGTTGCCCTCGATGCCCGGGGGCGCCACGGCGCCGGGGGACAGGGCGTTGGCCCGCAACTGGCGCAGCGGCTCGGTCCGGCCGGTCTCGCGGACGAACAGCTCCGCGCCTTCCTGGATCTGCACCGGGACATGGAAGGACTGCCGCCCGAAGGTGGCGTCCGGGAAAAGGATGCGCAGTTCGTTCTCGACCAGGTCCGCCGCCCGGTCCAGGCCGGGAGAGCCGGGGGAGCGGTCCTCGATCCCGCTCAGGGCGAGCATGAACTGCCGCCCCTTGTCCATGCGCCCGGCCATGGGACCTCCCATGGGACCGGCCATGGAGCCCTGCATGGGTCCTTTCATGCCGTGCCCCATGGAGTCGCCCATGGAACCCGCCATGGGCGCGGCCGGGACGGGGCCGACCGCCGCCAGGACGCAAACGGCCGCGAGCAGGATCGCGGTCAGGACCGGCGTCAGGGCCGGGAACGGGAATGCGCCGCGCCGGGCCATGGGCTAGGCCTCGGCCCCTTTGCGGCCGGTGAGCTTCTCGCCGATGCCGCCGATGGTGATGTCCAGCTCCTCGCGCCGCTCGATGCGGTCCACCTGGCCGTCGCGGACCCAGACCACGCGGTCGGACACGTTGAGCATCTTGTAGTCGTGGGTGGCCGAGATGACCGTGACCCCGCGCTCCTGGGAGAGCATCTGCAACAGATCGATGATCTCCTCGCCCGTGGAAAGGTCCAGGTTGCCGGTGGGTTCGTCCGCCAGGACGATGGACGGGTCGTTGGCCAGGGACCGGGCCACGGCCACGCGCTGCTGCTGGCCGCCGGACAGCTCCAGCGGCTTGTGCTGGAACCGTTCGCCCAGACCGACCAGCTTGAGCAGCTCGATGCCCTTGTCCTGGGCGTCGTCCGCGTTCATGCCCGCAAAGGTCATGGGCAGGGTGACGTTCTCCAGGGCGGTCATCACCGGGATCAGGTTGAAGGTCTGGAAGATGTAGCCGATCTTGCGGTTTCTGAGCCAGGCCAGCTCGAAGGCGTCGAGCTGGGAGATGTCCACCTCGTCGATGAACACCTTGCCCTCGGTGGGCTTGTCCAGGCCGCCGATCATGTTGAACAGGGTGGACTTGCCCGAGCCGGACGGTCCCATGATGGAAATGTATTCCCCGGCGAAGATCTCCAGGTCCACGCCCTTGAGCGCCTGGAGATCGACCTTGCCCATGGTGAAGGTCTTTTTCACGCCGATGACGCGGACTATGGTTCTCGTCTTTTCGCTCATGCTTCGATTCCTCGGGTGTCGCTTCGGGGTCGTTCGGGTGCGCCGGGGGGCGTCAGTGTTCCGCCCGGATGGCCTTGATCGGGTCCATGCGCGCCGCCAGCCAGGCCGGGTACATGACCCCCAGCAGGCTCAGAGCGCAACCGGCCAGGGTGGCCATGCCGATGGAGCCGAGCACTCCGGCCCAGGGCACGGTGCCGAGGACCGCGAAGCCGAACCGGAACCCCCCGGTGATCAGGGAGAAGAGGCAGCCGAGCAGCGATCCGGTGAACGCCCCGGCCAGCCCCTGCATGGCCGCCTCCAGCAGGAAGAGGCGCAGGATCATGGAGTCCAGCGCGCCCAGGCACTTCATGACCCCGATCTCGGAAAACCGTTCGGTCACGGACATCAGCTGGGCGTTGACGATGCCCACGGTGCAGACCAGCAGGGAGAGGAGCACGATCCACCGCTCCTTGGCCGACATGGCCACGGCCCCCTGGGCCAGGTCCACGTCGTACCCGGCCTGGGACAGCGCCCGGGCCGCCTCCTTGCCGCCGTGGGCCAGCATGCCTCCGGCGACGTCCATGTTGACCAGCACGAAACTCAGGAACGACACGGCCAGCACCAGGCTGGAGACCGTGATCATGGACCTGAAAAAGCGGACCTTCAGGCTCTTGAAGCTGATCTCGACGGATTTCGAGAAGGGAAGCGAGATGAGTCGTTCCGGTTTGCCCATGGACATCCTTTCCGTTCAAACTGACTGATATTCTATGCTATATGGATACTATCAAGCCATAACATAAACAAGCTGAAATAGGAATCGTTGCGCGATTTCCGCACATTCACACCGGGGCCGGGCGTCACCGGGCAACGCCCTTGACGATCACCAGGGTCAGGTCGTCCTCCCGGCGGCCCGGTCCGGTGAATTCAAGGACCCTGTCGCAGACGGCGCGCACGATCTCCTCGGCGGTACGGTCGCGGTCCTCGCGCAGTATCGCCCGGATGCGGTCCCGGCCGAACATCTCGCCCCGCCCGTTGCGGGCCTCCCACACGCCGTCGGTGCAGATGCACAGGATCTGGCCCGGCCGGGGCATGTCCATGACCCGCTCGTGGTACATCCAGTCCGGCTCCACCCCCAGGGGGATGTCCCGGCCCTTGAGCTCGCTGAACTCGTCCGTGGCCGGGTCGTAGAACTGGGGCGGCTGATGGCCCGCGTTGACCCAGGTGATGCGCTCGTTGACCGGGTCGATGACCGCGAAGAACAGGGTCATGAACCGGCCGGTATCGCCGATGTCGCGGCTCAGGTGCATGTTCGCCCGGCGGATGTTCTCGGTGGCCGAGCCGGGGGTGGTCGCGTTCTGACGGATCACGGCCCGCCCGGCGGCCATGAGCAGGGCCGCGCCGATGCCGTGGCCGGACACGTCGCCCACGGCCACGGCCATCTGGCCGCAGTTGTCGGCCTCGCAGGCCACGAAATCGTAGAAGTCGCCCCCGGTCTCGTCCGAAAACAGGCTTACGCCCGCGATGTCCAGCCGGGGCATTCGGGGCGCGCGGTGCGGCAGGAAATGCTGCTGCACCTCGCGGGCGATGCGCAGCCCGTCGCGCATCCGTTCGCCCTCGCGCAGGCTGATGATCATGGCGTTGGTGTGCCCGGCGATGAGGCCGAGCTCGTCGGAAGTGGTCACCGGGACGCGGCTGGACAGGTCCCCGTTGGTCACGTTCTCGAGGATCTTGGTCTGGAGGTTGAAGAGGATGCGCAGGTTGCGGGTGTAGGAGACCACCAGGTTGGTGACCATGACCGTGAGGAACCCCATGACGAAGAGGATTTCCGCCAGCACCGAGCGGCCGAGCTCGTCCAGGGTCAGCAGGTTCAGCTCCTGGGTGGCCAGCCAGTTGAGGTCGCGGACCATGACCAGCAGGATGATGGCCGTGCTCAGGGCCAGGATGAGCAGGGCCACCAGGGAGAACTTGCGGGTCATGGTCACGATCCGGCGGGGGGGCTCGTACCAGGCGTCCCCGGCCAGGGCCCGGCGGATGATCGCCCGCTCGCGGGCCAGGGCCATGTCCAGCCCGGCGAACAGCCCCACGGTGAAGATGCCGAGCACCAGCTTCATCCCGCTCTGGATAAGGGGGTAGTGGTAGGCTGCGAACATGACCACGGCGGAGCCGAGTCCCCCGGCGAGAAACAGGGTCAGGTCCATCTGGAACTGGCGCAGGGGCTGGCGCAGGGGAGGGGCGGATTCGACCAGCTTTCGCTGGGCGTAGGGCCTCGCCGCCCAGGCCAGGGCCAGGGGAATGAGGATGATCAGTCCGAGCTCCCAGACCGGGAGCTTGACCATCAGGGGTCAGACCTGCCCGCCGTACACCGTCCCGCCGAGAACGGCGATGACATAATACAGGAGCGGCCTCCACAGGGGTATGGCCGGTTCAGCGCGCATCCATCCTTCCCGTTTCGTTGCGTATTCCTTTGCCAAGCGAGGCAATGTTGTTTAACCATAGATGGTGTCCACTTCGCGGACAAGCCAAAAAATCAGAAGAGGCGTAGACGTATGAAACGAGCATGCATGACCATCGCCGTCCTGGCGCTGCTTTGCGCCACACCGGCCCTGGCCGCCAAGGGATTCCCCACCACCCTGGCCGGGTTCACTCTGGGGGAGCAGGTGGAAGGCTACAAGGGATACTGCCAGATGGACCGCGCCATCCCGGTGTCCGACGCCCCGTTCCTGTCCGAGGCCCTGATCCGTCCCGACGCCCTGCCCGGCGTGCGCGGCGGCAGCCTGAGCTACGGCAACTGCAAGGACAAGGGGCGGCTGGTCCGCATCAAGCTCAAGTTCCACGACCGGGGGCAGGGATTCTTCAACAAGCTCTACGACCGCTACGAGGAAGACTTCGGCAAGCCCGACCGGTACATCGGCGACGCCTTCAAGAACGTCATCGCCTGGGAGTGGGAATTCACGAACGACAAGGGCGAGACCGTCAGCCTGGTGCTCATGTGGAGCCGGGACAACGAGATCCGGCCCGGCGTGTCCATCAAGATGACCCAGGAGACGCTCATGGAGCGCGAGGCCGAGTGCTACCGGGCCGAGAATGCGATCGAGGAATCCACGACCCGGACCCGGGTCCACTCCCTGGATACCTACGTCCCGCGCTAGCCATGCCGGAGATCGCCTGGAACGGGATCGGCCTGGTTGCGCCGTCCGGCTGGGAGCCGTCCGCCATCGAGCGCGACGGGCTGACCCTGGCCGCCGACGACAGGCCGGTCTGCGAGCTCAAGTGGAGCGTGGTCCGGGGATCGTTCTCCTTTGACAAGCACATCCGCAAGCTGACACGCGCCGGACGGGACGCGGCCGTGCGCGTCGTGGACGGGGCCGAGACCCCGCCCGCCTGGAGCGGCTCGGTCGCACGGCTGGAGCAATCCGGCCTGCGCGTGCGGAGTTTTCAGTGGCAGTCCGGCGGCAGCCGGGCGCTGGGCGCGGCCCTGCACCATCCCGCCACCGGGCTGGCCTGCCTGGTCCAGTTTTTCGTGCGGTCCGACGCGGATGAGGACCGGGCCGCCGAGGTCCTGGACACCCTGCGCGACCACACGGGCGGCAAGACCCGCCCTTGGGCCATGTTCGGCCTCAAGGCCCGCGTCCCCGCCGATTTCGCGCTCGACACCTTTTCCTTCAAACCGGGCCACTATCGCGTGGCCTGGTGGCGTCCGGCTTCCGGGAAGACCGGGGGGCGCGTTCCGCCGGGCAAGGGACCCGGCACCCGGCTCGACTTCGAGCGGTTCGCCCCGGCCTCGGTGCTGCTCAAGACCGCGCCCCTGGAGCACTGGGTGCGCACCGGCCTGACCGACCCGCCGCCCGAAGCCCTGACGGTGCGGGCGGGACCGGACCGCGCGGACTGGCGCGGCGCGGCAAAAACGTCGTGGCTGCGGCGGCTGTTGCGCCGCGAAATCTTCGCCTGCGGCCGGGCCTGGGGCGCGGGCAACGCCATCCTGGCGGTCACGGCATCCGGCACGGCGGTGCTCCCGGAGGCCGCCTTCAACGACATCTGCGGGAGTTTCGCCCTTGTTCCGGAAGAAGCGGCCTGAGCCGGTCATCTCGCGGTCCGAGGCCCTGGACATGGTCCCGGTGCGCAACGACGCGGTGGAGGAGACCCCGTTGGACAACGGGCTGGTGCGGCTCGCCTATCCCCTGGCCATCAAGCCGTGGTTCGGCAGGCTGGCCGAGAAGGTCGGCATGTGGGACAAGCGGCCCATGACCAAGCGGGTGGAGCTGGACGAGATGGGCACCTTCGTCTGGACCCGCATCGACGGCCAACGGTCCGTGCGGCGCATCGCCGCCGAGTTCACCGCAGCCTACGGCGTCCAGCCGCGCGAGGCGGAGCTGGCCGTGACCACCTTCATCAAGAACATCGGCCAGCGCGGCATTATCGGCCTTCGCTGATCAAGGCTTGGGACAGCGGGCCATCCGCATATTCTCCGCACAGGGCTTTCATCCTTACATAGACGGCTAGGCTGCGGTGAAAGCCCTGCGCGAAAAATGCACGGCTGACCCACTCTGCCAAGCCTTGAGGGCGGGCGGAGCAGGGGAGTTGTCGGCGGGTTATCGATAAAGAAGCTGAATCAGGCGCGGAGCGGGGCGGGGAGGATTTCCAGCTCCATCTCGGTGGCGGCCTGCTTGAGGAAGGCTCCCATTTCCCGTTTGAGATGCGGACTGTAGCGCAGCAGAAGGATACCCTGGCGGTTGTTCACCACGGTGAACACGCCGAGATTGTCGTGGCCTTCGAGCAAGAACCGGAACAGCCCGATGTCCGACGGCTGGATGCGGACGTAGGTCCGCGCCGACCAGTCCGGTGCCGGGGGGCACATTCGCTTGCGCGGTCTTCTGCGGGATGGTGAAGCCATGCAGGGTGTCTAGCCTCCGCCGGGGCAAAAGGCAAATGGCGTTTGCCTTTTGCCCCGGCGGGGCCGGGAAGAGGGAGGAACGCGGGAGAGTCGTCCGCGCGTCCGCGTCTGATGTTCCCCTGTCGCGATGAGTCGTTTTGCGCTTTTACAGCGCCTTACTTTTTGGCTTGCGCCCCAAAAAGTAAGCAAAAAGTGCGCTTGCGGTGCGGCTGCGCGAAAACAGTGGCCAAGAGCCTGTAAGCGCCTTTCGCTGCCCTGACGGCATGTCTGCCGAGGCAGACTCAGTCGGGCTTCGCTTCGGCGCTTGAAACAGGCTCTAGGCCCCGGTTTCCGAATGACCGCTCTCCGGGCCGGGATTGTCCGAGCGTGGGAGGGCGTGTGGAAGAGGTGGTTTGCGGGGAGGCCGAGGATTTGGCGGGAGAGTGTACGGATTTTTTTTATGGATGAGAGGAAAAGGGAGGAGTGCGGGAGGTTCGTCCGCGCGTCCGCGTCTGGGGTTTTGCCTGTTGCGGGAGACCGTTTTGCGCTCTTACAGCGCCTTACTTTTTGGCTTGCGCCCCAAAAAGTAAGCAAAAAGTGCGCTGCGGTGCGGCTGCGCGAAAACAGTGGCCAAGAGCCTGTAAGCGCCTCTCGCTGCCCTGACGGCATTGTCTGCCGAGGCAGACTCAGTCGGGCTGCGCTTCGGCGCTTGAGACAGGCTCTAGGCCCCGGTTTCCGAATGACCGCTCTCCGGGCCGGGACCGTCCTAGCGTGAGGGGAATGGCAAAAGAGGTCAAATGCGGAAGGGCAAACCAACAGCAGGCCATCCCCTCTCGCGCCTTTGAGGCGCAGCCTCAAACAGCCGTCACCCCCAAAACTCCGTCCATCGCACCCTGGAGCACCTTGGGGCGCAGCCCCAACAGCGGCTTTCATACCCCGCCAAGTCTTACGAAGGCCCTCCCCCGGAACACCTTTGAGGCGCAGCCTCAAACAGTGGCTCTCCTACCCCGAAGTCCCGTCCGAAGGCCCCTCTTCCTTCGCCCTTCGTACCGTCAAGCAGCACGCAGCGAGCCCTGTTCTGGACGCCTAGAAGCCGACCGCGAAGGGGCGGCGGCTCCGCTCCCGTGGCACCTCGGTATTTCATAAAAGGGGCGTTCCCGTGGAGGCTCGCACGTTACTTTTGATCAGATGGAGCCGCCCCGAGCGGATCGGATTCTCAGCGGCCAAACTGTGGGCGGGGATGACTCCCCCCGGCGTTTCTTTGGTTCTTTCTTTTCGCCCGGAAAAGAAAGAACCCCGCCGGGAGGGCTCCAAAAAAACATGGAGGAGCGCCAGCGACGGCTCTCCTCTTTCTCTCCCTCTTCTCTTCTTTCTTCTTCCCTCCATTCTTCTTTCCCAAAAAAGAAAAAGAAAAGGGCGCGAGGGCCATCCGACAACACCCCCCGCACCCACAAACAAATCAACCGGGCCTCAATCGATGATCGGTCCAGAGTACAAATCCCGCCCCGTGCGTTGCGCCTCGGCATACACCGCAGCCCCGACAAGGAACCGCGCCGCATCATCCGCTGCGCTCTGCGACAGGGGCAACTCGATCCGACTCTCCATGTACCCCACCTCGATCGAGGACGCCTTTTGCGTGATCGTGACCTCACCCAGGTCAAGCACCGCCATTCCGGCCAGGTGCGCCTCAGCCTTTCTGATCACTTCTGCTCGCATGGCAGCCCCCATTGTTTATCGTCCCCGTTATACCATATTCCGTTTTAGGGCAATGCGGGGCGGAAAAAGGGCTAGCGCCAATAGATGCGGGCCTCGCGCTCGCCGAAATCGCGGGCCGCCTTCACGTCCAGGCCGAAATAGACGTCGATCCGCCGCTTGAACCGCCGGTTCATCTTGTCCAGCACCCGATAGGGACCATCCAACCCGTCGATCCCGTCGATCCAGACCTCGGTCTGGTCCGTGAGGCCGAGGGGCAGGAGGTCGCGCGACACCGCGATGGCCTTCATGCCGGGCTTGAGGCGGTTGTTCCAGGCCGCGCGATGCGGGTTGCCGTCGGTCTGGGCGCGGGTGGAGTTGTAGGCCGTGACCGTGACCTCCAGGGAGTTCCAGAACACTCGGTTGGGCCGGGCCAGGCCGAAGCCGAGCGCGATGAGCAGGCAGGCGGCGAGCAGGGGGATGAGGATGCGCTTCATCCGCTGGTCTTACGTGGGCGGGGCGGAATGGGCAAGCCGCAGCGCCTGGCGTTATAACATGCGAGCAGTCTTTGCCACTATCCCCGGCATGGGCTAGGAGTTGATAATGACCGGTCGTTTCTTCCTTTCAGATCGTCCATTCCGCCCCAAGAGGCGTTCGGGGCTGTTGCTCCTCTGCGCGGTGCTTGGGCTGGCGCTCGTTCTTCCGCTGCGGGGACTTTCCCTGGCGCGGGAACCGTACCGCATCGGCTATTTGCCGAACGCGCAGATATCCCTGGAGTCCAAGAACCGGCTGGAGGCGGTCTACGCCCGCGCCGGGCTGCCGGTGGAGTTCGTCCCCCTGCCCCAGAAGCGCTCTCTCTACCTTGCTGCGGCGGGGGACCTGGACGGTGATGCCGGGCGTATCTACGGCCTGGAATCGAACTATCCTTCCATGATCCGGGTGGAGGGCAAGCTCCTGAATTTCAACGGTGCGGCCTATGTGATCAAGGGGCAGCACATCGGTGAATACAGGGATTCGCTGCTCGATGTCATGAAGGTGGGCTCCCTTTGCGGGGTCGTCTGGGTCGAAAAGGTCATGAAAGGTCGCTGCCTGGAACAGGTCAACACCTACGAAGGGCTGTTCGCCATGCTCCTGGAAGGGCGCATAGATCTCGTTCTGTCCAGCCAACGCAGCGCAGAGACCGTTTTCCGCAAGGCCCCCCATTTCTATGAGAGCATCGAGCGGTTGGAGCCGCTCGTGTTCCAGACCACATTCTATCACTACCTCAACGAAAAGAACGCGGACATTGTCCCGAAGCTTGAAAAGGCCTTGAAGGAATTGCGCGACGAGAATTACTGGGACGACGAAGCGCAGTAGATCCGGGTCCGGCCGGCGGTCCGGGCGACCGGTCGCGAGTCCGCCCTTTGGCGAGTGCCGTTGGCATTCATTGAATCCGGTCTTTGCTACTTCCCCGGATTCGGGCTATAGGGGAGTATGACGGATCTTGCAGCCATCGCCGCCAACCCTGACGGGCGGATGCGGCGCATGGGCCCCATGCTCCTGTTCGCTGTCTTGGGACTGGTGCTCCTTTTCCTGCTGGGAAGCTTTCCCCAGGCGCGGGCCCCGTATCGCATCGGCTACTTCTCCGACTCGCTGATTGCCGTGGAAGCCAAGAAACGGCTGGAGGTGGTCTATGCGCGCGCCGGGCTGCCCGTGGAGTTTGTACCCATGCCCCCGAAGCGCTCCCTCAACCTGACCGTGGACGGCCTCCTTGACGGGGTTACCGCGCGCGTTCCGGGCCTGGATCAGGAGTATCCCTCGTTGCTCCAGGTGTGCGTCACCATTCTGGATTTCGAAGGAGCGGCCTATGTGATCAAGGGGCAGAATATCGGTGAATACCGGGAGTCCCTGCTCGACGTCATGAAGGTGGGTGCCCTGAGTGGAGGCATCTGGGCCCGGGAAATCATGCACGGGCGCGAGATGGAGCTTCCCAAATCGTACGAATCCCTGTTCGCCATGCTCCAGGGAGGGCGCATCGACATCGCCCTGGCCAACCCCCTGGGAGCGGACGCCCTTCTCCGGAACAACCCCGGACAATACGCCAACATCGAGCGGCTCGACCCGCTCGCATTCCGAGCCCCGTTCTACCACTACCTCAACGAGAAGAACGCCGACATCGTTCCGCTGCTGGAGAAGGCCCTGCAGGAACTGCGCGACGAAGGGTACTGGGACGACCAGGAAGGCTGAGCGCACGGTCGGGCCGACTGCGGCCCTGTTGCGCGTTGCGCTTCCCGGCGAAGTGGCGTTCCCCGGTGCGGAGTTCGGTCAGCGGGCCGTGCAGTAGGCCGCGAACCGCCGCAGCAGCGAGGCGGAGTCCGGGGTGTCGCGCACCGTTTCCAGGATGGCCTCCGCGTCGCGCCCCTTGGCCGTGAGATCATCCCTGCGGCGGGCGATGTATTCCCTGATGGCCGGACTGTCGAACTCGGGGTGGAACTGCACGCCCCACGCGTTTTCCCCCACACGAAAGGCCTGGTGCGGGTCGTGGCTGCCCGTGGCCAGAAGCACGGCGCCGGGCGGCAGCCGCAGCGCGGTCTGGGAGTGGGTCACGTGGCCGGGGAAGACTGCGGGCAGATCGCGGAAGAGCGGGTCGGTTGCCGAGGCCTCGGCGCGGGTGATGTCCGCTGTGCCGATCTCCAGCCCGGCGGGATGGTAGCCTGCCTCTCCGCCCAGGGCGTGGGCCATGAGCTGGTGGCCGAAGCAGATGCCGAACAGGGGCAGCCCCGCCTCCACGGCGCGGCGCACCCAGGCCGAAGCGGCCTCGATCCATGGGAATCCGTCCGTGACCATGTCGTGAGAGCCGGTGACGGCGCAGCCCGCGAACCGGGCCGGGTCCGGCAGCGGGTCGCCCGCCTGGACGTTGACGCTCACCCATTCGTCCCGACCGATCCCCATGCCGTCGGCTGCCCAGTGCTCGAAATCGCCGCGCCGGGCAGCGTAGTCCGGGAAGGTCCCGCCAACTTTCAGAATCAGAAATTTGTGCATGTTTTCCCTGCAAAAATGTAGTTAAGTTGCCGCGTTAAGGGAATGATGTCCCAAGGCGGCAACGGTGTCAACAACCCTTCGTCACCCCCTTTCCCGGCGCGGATGGGGTTGAACCGGGGGCGGTGTTTGCGGTACAAGAGGGCCAAGCATTGGAGCGGACGATGAAACCGACATATTTGCGCGGCGGGATGTCGCGCCGGGAATTTCTCAAAGCCGGGGCCATGAGCGCCGCCGCACTGGGGCTGGCGGGATGCGCCAAGAATCCGGTCACCGGCCAGAGCCAGTTCATGCTGGTCAGCGAGGAAGAGGAGATCAAGATGGATCGCCAGGCCTCGCCCCAGCAGTTGTCCAACGACTACGGGACCACGCAGGACACCTTCCTGAACGACTACGTGTCCGGGGTGGGGCTTTCCCTGTCCGACAAGTCGCACCGGCCCCAGATGCCGTACAACTACCACGTGGTCAACGCCAACTACGTCAATGCCTACGCCTTCCCCGGCGGGACCGTGGCCTGCACGCGCGGCATCCTGCTGGAGGTGGACAACGAGGCCGAGATGGCCGCCCTGCTGGGCCACGAGATCGGCCACGTCAACGCCCGGCACACGGCCTCGCGCATGAGCTCGCAGATGGTCGTGGGCGGGCTGGCCTCCCTGGGCGGGGCGGCGATAGGCGCCAAGTACGGCGGCGGCTGGGGCGCGCTGGCGGGCGGCGTCGGCGGGCTGGGCGCGGGGCTGCTCCTGGCCTCCTACTCCCGCGACGACGAGCGCCAGGCCGACGAGCTGGGCATGGAGTACATGACCCGCGACGGCTACAACCCCGAGGGCATGGTCGGGCTGATGGAGATGCTCAACGACCAGCACACCCGGGAGCCGAGCGCCCTGGAGGTCATGTTCTCCACCCACCCCATGAGCGCCGAGCGGCTGGCCACCGCGCGCGAGACCGCCAACCGGAAATACCTGAGCGCCAAGGAGTACAAGGTGTACCGCGAGCGGTACATGGACAACACCGCGGACCTGCGCAAGCTCGGCCCGGCCATCCACGAGATGCAGGACGCGGAGAAGCTCGGCGGCGAAAAGAAGTATGCGGACGCCGAAGGCAAGATGAAGGACGCCCTGCACCAGGCCCCGGAGGACTACACCGGGCTGCTGCTCATGTCCAAGCTGTTGATCGCCCAGGAGAAGTACAACGAGGCCCTGCCCTATGCCATGCAGGCCAAGGAGGTCTACCCGGATGAGGCCCAGGCCAGCCAGGTGGCGGGCGTGCTCCTGGTCCAGGCCAAGCAGTACGAAAAGGCCTATGCCAGCTTCGAATCCTATGACAAGGCCCTGCCCGGCAATCCCTACACCGGTTTCTACATGGGGTTCTCCCAGGAGAAAATGGGCAACCGCCGCCAGGCCGCCGAGGAGTATTACAAGTTCCTCCAGCAGGTGAACCAGGGCGATCAGGCCAAGCACGCCTATTCGCGGCTGAAGCAATGGGGATACGTGAAATAGCGCGGGGGCGGCCCGGGAGATCGGGCCGACCGCAGGGGTTCTCGGGCCGGCAATGGAATAACCGCCGGGAACGGGGAACAGAAAAGGGAAGGTCCGCCGGGCGGATCTTCCCTTTTTCCTGGTGCTGTGGAGTGTGGGACGGATTCGGCTCGGGGGCTTACTTGGCCACGGCCTTCAGGAAGGCGAACGGCCGGGTCGCTTCGCCCAGCTTGGCGGCGTTCCCGGCGTAGGGCTTGCCGTCGACCATCAGCACGGACCCCTCGGTGAGGCCGATCCTGCGCACCGGGGCCGAGGCCGAAAAGTCGATCTCGGCCAGGGGGATCCAGATCAGGTAAGGGCTGCGCGGAGATTCGACGTAGTAAACCCTGTTTTTCTGGTCCGAGACCGCGCGCCATTGGGTGGAGCTGATGTTGGGCTGTCCCGGCGTGGTGATGCCGAGGGGGACGGAAACGTTGCGGATCACGCCGAAGGCACTGGCCAGGGCCTCGTTGATGTCGCTCGTCTGGGGAATCGCCTTGATGTAGAAGGAGGCGCGGACGAAGCGGTCGCTGGCCCGGTTGGTGCCTGGGAGCATGGTGGTGCCGCCGATGGCGTCCCAGTAGGCCGTCAGGGCGAGTTGCTGATCGAAGGCCGGGGAATTCGTCATGACCTGATAGCGGCGGTCGTGGTGGATGACCAGGCGTCCGTCGAGGTACTCGAAGATCGCGGAATCGCCGCTCGGGTCGCTGATGGCAAGATGCGCCGTGCCGGGTTGGCCGTCGGGCGTGCTGGGAGCGACGATGGAGAAAGGCGACTGCCGCAGGGCCTCCACCGCCTCGTCCACGGTGGCGAAGCTGTCCAGCACGTACTGGCCCCAGGCCGACAGGGACAGCGTCTTCCCGCCGGGAACGGGCTTCCCGTAGTCGGATTCGGCCAGATAGAGAACGTTGGCCACCAGGCCCGCCTCGTTCATGCCGTCAATGGTGGTCACGTCCCATCCGGCCACCGTCACGCTGCCGTATTTCGAAGTCCATTGCAGGGAATCGGGACCGGCGCTGCCGTTCCGCTCAATGCCCTTGGGGTAGATCCAGATGTTCGAGTGCTGGGAGCCCTTCCAGTCGTTCGAGCGGGTGGTGATGACGATTTGGTCCGGGCCGAGATAGGTAGCCCGGCTGCAGGCCGAGGCCGCGCAGGGGTATGCCAGGACGGCGACGCTGAGTATCAGTCCGGCCAGCAGGCCGAGTGCGATCGGGGTGTTCATGGTGCCAACTCCTTTCGGGTGTCGTGTGGAACGATGCTTCCTGTCGTTGATGCCCGGCGTTATGCGGGAGGAGGCCCCTCGGCGGGAGCGCGCGGGCGTTTCGATCGTCGGCGGGCGGCCTCGCCCCGCGCGCGTGACGCGCATGGGGCGGCAACTATGCCGAAGGACTCACGATCCGAGCTTTGTCCGCGGGTGTCAAGGGGCAATATGGCATGGTGACGACAGGGGGGCACCGTCGCGGACAGGGTGCGAAGGCGCGGCGGGACAGGCGACGATACGGCGGAGAAAAAGGCGGGAAAGGACGGAGGGGGGAAGGGGACCGTCCGTTACGCCGGTCTCCCTTCCTTCCCCGCCCGTGGGCGTCAGGCTAGCCGCCGCACTTGGTGTAGGCGCAGGACTTGCACATGTGGCAGCCTTCCTCGAAGACCAGGGGCTCGCCGCAGTCCGGGCAGAGCTCGCGGTTCAGGGCGGCCACCTCGCCGTCCACGCGCTCGCCGCTCAGGTAGCGGGACTCGAACACGTAGGCGATGGCGTCCGGGATGGACTTGACCAGGTGCTTCTTCATGAACTTCGGATTCTCGCCGCCGATGCCCTTGAGCTGCTGGACGATCTCGCGGACCTCGACGCCTGAGCGCAGGGCCAGGGAGACCAGCCGCCCGATGGCCTCGGCCTTGGCGGTGATGGAGCCGCCGGACTTGCCGATGGTGGCGAAGACCTCGAACGGCTTGTTGTCCACCTCGTTGACGGTCAGGAAGAGCATGCCCAGCCCGGTGGGGATCTTCTGGGTGAAGCCGTAGATGACATCCGGGCGGTCCTTGACGATGGACTTGCCCTTGGCGGCCGCTTCCTTCTTCTTGTCGCCGTCGCCGGTGCACAGCACCTGGGAAGTCTTGGACCCGTCGCGGTACACGGTGACGCCCTTGCAGCCGTACTCGTAGGCCTTCCAGTAGATGTCCCAGATGTCTTCCTTGGTGGCGGAGTTGGGCAGGTTCACGGTCTTGGAGACCGCGTTGTCCGTGAACTTCTGGAAGGCGGCCTGCATCTTGAGGTGCCAGATGGGCTCGATGTCCATGGAGGTCACGAAGACGTGGCGCAGGTGTTCGGGCAGGTGGTCCATCTTGCGGATGGAGCCGACCTTGGCGATCTCCTCCATGAGCTTGCCGGAGTAGGCGTCGGCCTCCTTCAGGGCGGCCTCGAAGAACGGGTTGGTCTCCACCAGCTTGTCGTTGTCCATGACGTTGCGCACGAAGGACAGGGCGAACAGCGGTTCCACGCCGGACGAGCAGCCCGCGATGATGGACAGGGTGCCGGTGGGCGCGATGGTCGTGGTGGTGGCGTTGCGGTACGGGCCGAGGTTGGCCTTGCCGAAGGTGGATTCCGCGTAGGTCGGGAACTCGCCGCGCTCCTTGGCCAGCTGCTTGGACGCGCTGCGCGCCTCGGCCTGCACGTATTTCATGACCCGCTCGGCCAGGTCCACGGCGGTCTGGGAGTTGTACGGGACCTTGAGCTGGTAGAGCAGGTCCGCCCAGCCCATGACGCCCAGGCCGATCTTGCGGTTCTTGCCGACCATCTCGGTGATCTGGTCCAGGGGGTAGACCGAGGCGTCGATGACGTTGTCCAGGAAGCGGACGGAAAGATGGATGATCCGTTTCAGCTCGTCCCAGTCGATCTCGGAGTCCTTGCCGTTCTTGCCCTTGGCAAAGCACTTGCCGAGGTTGATGGAGCCGAGGTTGCACGCCTCGTAGGGCAGCAGGGGCTGCTCGCCGCACGGGTTGGTGGACTCGATCTCGCCCAGCGACGGGGTCGGGTTGTCGCGGTTGATGCGGTCCAGGAAGACGATGCCGGGGTCGCCGGACTCCCACGCCTTCTGGACCAGGATGTTGAACACCTCGCGGGCGTTGAGGGTGCCCACGGTCTTGCCGGTGTTCGGGGCCACCAGGTCGTACTCCGCGCGGTCGTTCACGGCCTGCATGAACTGCTCGGTCAGCCCGATGGACAAGTTGAAGTTGTTCAACTCGCCGTCGCGCTCCTTGGCCTTGATGAACTCCATGATGTCCGGATGATCCACGCGCAGGATGCCCATGTTGGCCCCGCGCCGGGTGCCGCCCTGCTTGATCTGCTCGGTGGCGCAGTTGAAGATGCGCAGGAAGGAGAGCGGGCCGGAGGCCACGCCGCCGGTGGAGCCGACCACCGAGTCCTTGGCCCGCAGCCGGGAGAAGGAGAAGCCGGTGCCGCCGCCGGACTTGTGGATCATGGCCGCGTGCTTGACCGCGTCGAAGATGCCCTCGATGTCGTCGGCCACGGGCAGGACGAAGCAGGCCGCCAGCTGCCCGATGTCCGTACCCGCGTTCATCAGGGTGGGGGAGTTGGGCAGGAACCGGTAGGAGGTCATCAGGTCATAGAACTCGCGCGCCAGGGCGGCGGGTTTGACCGAGGACTCCTTGTACTTGCCCTCTTCCTGGGCGATGGCCGAAGCCACCCTCCAGAACATCTCCTTGACAGTCTCGTAGACCACCCCCTCCGTGTCCTTGCGCTGGTATCTGCGCTGCAAAACTATCTTTGCGTTTTCATTGATGATCGGGTCCGGGAGGTTGGCGGGCATTTTGAGTTCTGGCATGACTGACCTTTTACTAAGTTATTAAGATACAAAGAAAATATTGGTAAATGCGCGGCCTGAAAAAGCTGGCGCTAGAGAATTTCTAGACTACAGAAACAGCCGCCGAAACGCCAGCCAAAATGTCCATTCGGGAGCAAAAAAACCGGAAAGCCGCGTACCGTCTGGCCTGGCGGGAATTGCGCAAATAGGAATCAGTCTCGATTTATTCCGGGAACAAAAAAGGGGGGAAACGGGGGGCTGACGGACTGAAAAAACCCGCCCCGCAGGCCGGGGCGGGTGTCGATCAAAAGGCTGGCCCGGAGGCTATTTCCGGAAAGCGTGGAATGCGTAGCCGTACGCTTCCGGATACCGGCGGTAGAGGTCGATCTCGGTGCGGGTCATGTCGATGATGGCCCGGCCGTCCGGGTCGCCGCCGTAGAGGGGCTCGATCTCGTTCAGCCTGCGCTCCACGTCGTCGTAGAAGGCGTCCCAGCACGCCCGGTCAACGCTGAAGTGGCCGAGCACTTCGTACCCCTCGGCGCGGGCCGCCGCGTTGTTGGCTTCCGCGGTGCGCATGGCCGGATAGGCCATGGCCCAGTAGTCGCGCAGCTCGGCCGGCCCGGTCTCCGGGTCGATGAACCAGACCGCGTCGGTCAGGCACAGGCAGCCGCCGGGCTTGAGATAGCGCTTCCACTGCCCAAGGGCCTTGTCCACGCCCAGGATATAGGCCGCGCCCTCGCACCAGATGCAGTCGAAGGACTCGGGCTCGGCCTGGACGTCGCCCATGTCCATGACCGCGGCGATGACCCGGTCGGCCACGCCTGCCGCCTTGGCGCGCTCCACCAGGACGTCCAGGAACGGGCGGTACACCTCGGTGGCCGTGACCACGCCGCCGGATATCTGCGCCAGGGGGATGGTCGCCCCGCCCGAGCCGCAGCCCAGCTCCAGTATCTCCGGCCTGTCCGGCAGCCCGGTGCAGAGTCTGTACGCCCGTTCGGTCATTGCGTAGCTGCCCGGACCTTCCCGGTCCAGCCCCTCGTAAATCTTGAAGAACAGTTCCATGAATCTACCTGATTCCCGGTTGAGGTTGAGGATTTCGTGGGGCGCGGCGGCCATGGCCCGGATGGCGGATATCTCCCCCTCCGGGATGCGCAGGGCGCGCAGGAACAGCTCGTGCTTTTCCGGGGCGCTGCGCTCGAAGCGGACGTGCCAATTGCGCATGTCCGCCTCGCTGAACCCCGCCGCCGAGAGCAGGGAGACCCAGGTCCCCTTGTCCATGGGACCGGCCCCGGCCAACAGGTCGGACCGGCCGAGCAGTCCGGCCACCAGCCGCTGCTGCTCCCGCAGCCCCTCCATCTCCCGGTTCAGCTCGGCCAGCCGGTTCTCCAGCGCCCCGGCCACCCCGCTCCCGGCGGGCTCGTCGAGCATGCGCCCGATCTCGGCCAGCCCGATGCCAGCGCGCCGGTATTCGCAGATCCGCGCCAGCCGCCGGTCGTCCTGCGCCGAATAGCGCCGGTATTCGCCCTTGGCGTGGCCCGACGGGCGAAGCAGCCCGATCCTGTCGTAATAGAGCAGGGTCGAGCGCGACAATCCGTGCCGCTTGGCCAGCCTTCCCACGGTGTACATTCCGATGGTCTCCCTTACGTCCCGGGCCGGAACATCTCTCCGGTGTCCAGGTAGTGGCCGAGCATCCGTTCGAGCAGGGCCATGTTGTCCGCGAGCCGCTTCGCATACCCCTCGAAAAGCGCGGCACCCTCCTCGCTCAGCGCGGTGACGTGGTGGGTCCAGGCAAGCGCGGTCCCGTTTCCGTCCGCTTCCAGGGTGATCTCGAAACGGATGATCCGGTCCCGCCCGGTGCGCACGAACTCCAATCGCGAACACGGCTCGTACCGGCTGGTCAGCCAGGTCTCCGGCCCCTCGGCCGGGAAGTCGGTGCGGAACACGCACCCCAGCTCGTTGATCCCGGATTCGGTGTGCACCACCTCGCAGTCCCAATGCGCGATCCAGTCGTATTCGCGGACCGGGCAGAGCAGCGGCCAGATGTCCCTTGCCGGATGCGCGAGCCGCATGTCCGCCGTTGCGGTCCAGTGTCGATTCCCTTTCACAGCCATGGTTTTCTCCTTGTGGGGTTTGGGGTTCGGTTCCATGGCTGCACTATGAACCTATAGACAGGTCAACGCTTTCCGCAACTTTTTTCCGGATTGGGAGAAAACCCGATTTACCTCCGTGTATTTTTTGTCTATTGGCAAACCAGCGGTTACCCACAAAAATAGAATCACAAAGCGAGCGTTTCCATGCGAATTTCCGACCGGTTGGCGAGGATCAAGCCGTCTGCGACCCTGGCCGTGAACACCAAGGCCCAGGAGCTGCAGGCCCAGGGCCGCCAGATCATCAGCCTGGCCGTGGGCCAGCCCGATTTCGGCACCCCGGAGCACGTCTGCAAGGCCGCCAAGGCCGCCCTGGACGAGGGCTTCACCCGTTACACCCCGGTGCCGGGCATCCCGGAGCTGCGGGACGCCGTGGCCGCCTATTACGAGCGGTTCTACGGGGCCAAGGCCTCCGGCGTGAACGCCATCGTCTCCAACGGCGGCAAGCAGGTCCTTTACAACCTGCTCATGGCCTTGGTGAATTCCGGCGACGAGGTGCTCATCCCGTCGCCCTACTGGGTCAGCTATCCGGCCATGGTTCAGCTGGCCGAGGGCGTGTCCGTGTTCGTGCCCACCACCGCCGAGGAGGGGTACCTGGTCACCTTGGAAGGGCTGGAGGCGGCCCGCACCGACAAGACCAAGGTGCTGATCCTCAACTCGCCGTCCAACCCCACCGGCTGCTGCTACACCCAGGCCCAGCTGGAGGCCATCGCCGCCTGGGCGCGCGCCAACGACATCTTCATCATCTCCGACGAGGTATACGACCGGCTGGTCTACGCCCCGTTCACGCCCGCTTCCCTGGCCAAGACCTGGGAGGCCTACCCCGAGTCCATCGCCATCGTGGGCGCGCTGTCCAAGTCGTTCTGCATGACCGGCTGGCGCGTGGGCTATGCCCTGGCCCACGAGGACCTGGTCAAGGCCATGACCAAGATTCAGGGCCAGTCCACCTCGAACATCAACTCCGTGACCCAGCGCGCGGCGGTCGCCGCCCTGACCGGTCCGTGGGAGGTCGTGGAAGAGATGAAGGTGGCGTTCGCCCGCCGCCGCGACCTGGCCTACGAGATCATCACCGGGTGGGGAGCGGAGTGTCCCAAGCCCGACGGGGCGTTTTACCTGTTCCCGGTGCTGGACAAGTTCTACACCGAGGATGCGCCGGATTCGGCGGCCATGTGCACGAAGATCCTCGAAGAGGTGGGCGTGGCGTTGGTGCCGGGGTCCGCTTTCGGGGACGACAAGTGCATCCGGTTCTCGTATGCGCTGGACGATGAGATCTTGAAGGAGGCGCTCGCCAAGGTGGGGAGTGTTTTGCTGAAGAAATAGTTCTTCTCTTGTTGGAATTGCAGGAGGCCGTCCTTTGGGGCGGCCTTCTTTTTTGGGAGAAGAGAGAGCCGTCGCTGACGCTCCTCCATGTTTTTTGCAGCCCTCCCGGCGGGGTCCTTTCTTTCCAGGGCGAAAGAAAGGACCAAAGAAACGCCCTGGGGGGTCATCCCCGCCCACAGTTTCACCGCCAAGAATCCGATCCGCTCGGTGCGGCTTCGCATAGCGGGCCATCTGCCCATTTTTCGAAGGGGAATTTGATCCTCGCGTAGTATTGCTACGCTGCGGTCAAATCCCCCCTCGAAAAATGCACAGCTGACCCACTCTGCGAAGCCTTCCGGCCCCATCTGATCAAAAGTAGCGTGCGAGTCTCCACGAGAACACCCCTTTTAAGGAATACCGAGGAGCCACGGGAGCGGAGCCGCCGCCCCTTCGCGGTCGGCTTCTAGGCGTCCGGAACAGGGCTCGCTGCGTGCCGCTTAACGGTACGAAGGGCGAAGGAAGAGGGGCCTTCGGGCGAGCCGTGGGTGCAGGAGAGCCACTGTTTGAGGCTGCGGCTCAAAGGCGTTCCAGGGGAGGGCCTTCGTAAGGTTGGGCGGGGTGTTAAAGCCGCTGTTTGGGGCTACGCCCCAAAGACGCTCCATGGGGATTGGGCGCATGTGAAAAAAAACGGCGCGTCCCGGGTGAGCGGGGCGCGCCGGAAGGGGCGGAATAAGGGCCGGTCCGGGAGGCGGGCCGGATGGTCCTGGCTGGGCCGGAAAGGAAAAGGCCGGCTTATTCGTAGAGCTTGTCCACTTCTTCGTAGACGTAGCGCATGTACATCATCTTGGGAGAGCCGCCCATGGCCACGGCCAGGAGACCGGCGTCGATGACTTCGTCGCGGGTCGCACCGTGGGTCACGGCGTTCTGCACGTGAAGGGAGATGCACATGTCGCACTGGGACAGGATCGAGCAGGCGATCAGGATCAGGGACTGGTACTTGTCCTCGATGGCGCTGCCCTTCTTGATGGCGGCGGTGAACCCCTGGTACGCCTTGAAGACGTCCCGGCGGTTCTTGTTCATCTGACGGAAGAGTTCGGTTGCTTTTTCAGCGGGTTCCGGCATTGATATCTCCTGTTTAAGTAGAGTCCGGCCCAGGAGAACGCCTCCTGGGCCGGGCCTATGAGAGGGAGAGAGTCCCGATTGGGTTGGCCTTTGGGTACATTCAAAAAATCGACCTGTAAAGTGGAAAAAAGAAGAAAATAATGCCAAATTGAAGAATTTTCGTCCGCATTTTTTCAAAAAAACAACCGATCCCGCGTATTAGAGCGGAATCGGTTGTTTTCGCTTTCCCTTCGGAAAAGGAATTAATCTTCTTTGCCGTGGACCAGGGTGTACAGCGCGCCCTTTTGGTCGAGCAGATCCTGGTATCCGCCCTGCTCCACGATGCGGCCCGCCTTCAGGACCACTACCTTGTCGTAGTAGGGCAGCATGTCCAGACGGTGGATGACCGCCAGGACCGTGGACTTGCCCTTCCAGTTGGAGGTCAGGATGTTCTGCACCCGCGCCTGGGACTTGTTGTCCAGGGCCGCGGTGGCCTCGTCCAGGATGAGCACCGGCGGGACCTTGAGGAAGGTCCGGGCCAGGGCCACCTTCTGGCGCTGGCCGCCGGACAGCCGGTCGCCCATGGAGCCGACCTCGAAGTTCATGCCCATCTCGGCCACCGGCTCCAGCGCGCCCTGCATGATCAGCGCCTGCATGATGCGGTGGTTGATCTCGTCCTCCGCGCCCTGGGCGTCGGTGCGCACGCGGCCGAACAGGATGTTGTCCTGGATGTTCAGGGCGTCCATGTACTCGTCCGGGTTGAAGAAGGTGAACGCATCGGGATAATCGGCGTTGACCTGCTCCATGAAGTCCCTGCGCGAGCGGACCACGCGGTTGGCGAACCCCTTGTCCAGCTCGGCCTGCTTGTGGATGCCGGGGGTGAACCCCATGGCCAGCTTGAGGATCAGCGCCCGCTCGTCCTCGGACAGCGGCTCGCCGGAATCCAGCCGGTTGGCCACCTTCTGGTAATCGCCGTATTCCGCCTCCGGGATGGGACAGCCGAGGAAGTCCTCGTGGGTCGGTTCCGGGCCGAGCTCGTCGGTGACCACCCGGGCCAGGGTCTCGCCCAGGACCGTCAGGTGGGCCATCAGGCCGTGGTCCTCGAGGAACGCCTGGAAGCGCGGGTGGCCGTGCAGGTGCTCCTGGTCGAACTGCTCCACGTTGGCCGCGCCGAAGGCGATGTTCTCGGCCACGGTCATGTACCGGGAGTAGGAGTCGGTGTCGAAGAATTCGATGTACTCGGCCACGTCCGCATACATGCCCGCCTCGCCCTCCTGGAACTCCTTGCGCGAATCCAGGATAGCGGTCTTGAGGGCGGCGTGGTCGCCCTCGGGGTCCAGCCGGGAGCGCAGGGCGAACGCCAGCACGTCGGTGAACAGCCCCACCTGCTGGGTGATCTTGATCAGGTCGTCCAGGGACGGTTCGTCGCCGCCGGGGCAGGAGCCGCCCTGCATGGCCAGGGAGCGGCAGGAGTAGAGCAGGTTCTCCTTGACCGTGCCGTCGAAGATGAAGGGATGCTGCGCGACCATGCCGAGGTTGTAGGAGATGTCCTGCTTGGTCAGCTCCGAGACCTCGCGGCCGCCGAGCAGCACCGAGCCGCCGGAATACTTGTAGAGCTGGGCCACGCACAGGGCCAGGGTGGATTTGCCCGAGCCGGAGAAGCCGACCAGGGCCACGTGCTCGCCTCCCTTGACCTTCAGCGAGACGTTGTCCAGCAGCCGGATGTTGCCGCCGACCACAAAGGTCAGGTTGCGGATCTCGATGTCGTTGTCCAGGTGGTACGGCTCGCGTCCCTCGGTGAACTGCCTGAACTCCGGCGCGTGGTCGAAGGCGCGCATGATCTGCCCGTAGCGGACCGAGCTGTCCTGGTAGACCTGCCAGAACTCCATCAGCTCCTTCCACGGGTCGTAGAGCTTCTCGTAGGCGGACAGGAAGGCCACGATGGCGCCCACGTCGAACTGGCCCTGGATGGCGTAGTAGCCGCCGATGAGGAAGAGCACGAACGGCCCCAGGCTCATGAAGAAGTTGTTCACGAACTTGATGCCGAACTTGATGCCGTTTTGCAGCACCGTGGCCTTGTAGAGCTTGTCCAGGACCTTGGTGAAGCGCTGCTTCTCAAGGGGGATCGAGGCGTTGGCGTGGACCTCGTGGACCCCGGAGACCGCTTCGCCCACCAGCCCGGAGAGCCGCTGGGTGTGCTTGATGCGCCTGCGGTTGGCCCGGCGGAAATATTTCTGGATGCGCGGCAGCACCGCCAGTTCGAGGGGATAGATGGCGATGGAGATCAGCCCGATGGTCGGATTGAGGTGGATCATGTACCCGGCCATGGCCAGGAAGGTCAGGACGTTTACCGCGGGCACGGCCACGGCCTGGCCGATGAAGGTCGCCACCGGGATGAATTCGGTGATCAGGTACGAGATGACGTTGCCCGGCGAAGTGCGGCGGTAGAACTGGACCGGCAGGGAGAGCAGGTGCTCGTAGAGCCGCTCGCGGATGACCTTCAGGGCGCGCTCGCCGATGTGGACCTGCATCAGGTTGATGGCGAACTTGAGTATTCCGGCCAGGGTCACGGCCCCGATGTAGAGCGCGCAGTAGCGCCACAGGGCGGGCAGGTCCTTCATGCCGATGGCCTGGTTGATGATCCTCTTCTGCATCTCCAGCGGGACCACGCGCATGGCCACGGTGACCACGATGATCCCCACCACGATGAGCTGGAGCGGAATGCTTTTGTAGAGGACCCAGGAGTAAAGAGAGGTTTTCGTTACTCGTTTTTTCTCATTGGGGTGCGGCATGATCCATCCGTTATTCGAGTTCCGGGACAGTTCGGGTATAAACGGTCCGAACCGGTTTTCCAAGCATTATAATGGAAATGGGGGGTGGTGGAGTGGACATGACTATCGGATTTGTGGTCAAAGGTCAGAGGAGGTGCGGAGGCGGCCGTTTCTCTGGAAAAGACTATGCGAATACCGATCAGAATCAAATTCTTCGTGGTCCTGCTGGCCTTCAGCCTCGGCCCCATCTTCATCTCGCGCGGGCTGATGAGCCGCGCCTCCGGCGAGGTGGCGAACAAGACCAGCGAACAGACCCGCCAGGAGCTGCTGCGGATCGTGGCCGACGAGTTCGAGTCCGTGGCCGGGTCGATGCTGGCCCTGATGGAGCGCAGCTCCGAGGCCATGCGGCTGGCTACCATCGGCGTGGCCAGGGAGGCGGAGCTGGCCCTGGAGCTCCCCGCATCCGACGACAGCGGCAAGATTTATTTCACCCAGGAGTTCGGCAACCCCGACCTTAGCCCGCCCGATTCGGCGCGCAGGGACGGTTACGCCCGGCGGACCATGGGCATGCGCCAGCAGCTCATCCAGGTCAGTCTGGAGCACCCCTCTTTTTATCTGCCCGCCTCGGTGCCCGCCGCCTCGGTGCAGGGCGAAATGGAGAAACTGCTCCGGTCCGCCTCCGGCATCCGCGCCCTGTACACGAACCTGCCCTCCGGGCCGTTCTGGATCAACGTGGCCCTTGAGTCGGGCGTGATGCTCTGCTACCCCGGCCACGGACGGCTGCCGCCCATGTTCGACCCCCGCGACCAGGACTGGTTCCGCGAGGCCCGCAACGGGGACAAGTGCCGCTGGTACCGGGTCATCGACCCGACCACGCGGTTCGTGGTCAACAAGGTGGCCTATCCGGTCCGCGACGGCGCGGGCAAGTTCCTCGGGGCCGTGTCCCTGGACGTTCCGGCCCACGCCATCATGCCGGACGACCGGCTGGAGGCGCGCTGGGGCGGCAAGGTGCGCACCTTCCTGGTGGAGCGCGTGGGCGAGGACCGGCCCGCGTCCGCCGGGCTCCCCATCGTGATCCAGCGCGAATCCACCGCCGAAGGCCACCGCCACTGGATGAGCTCCCTGGACCAGGAGAGCCTGATCCTCGACGAACCCGTGGGCCACCAGATTCTGCTCCACGCCCTGGACACCCGCCGCACCGGTGTGGTCGAGCTTTCCTACGAGGGCGAGCCTTCGGTCTGCGCCTTCGCGTCCACGGACACCTACTCCTTCCTGGTCATCGCGCCCAAGACCGTTGTGGCCAAGCTGCCCAACGAGGTCTCGGCCATGCTCCAGGGACTGTTCGGCGAGATGCGCAATCTCTCCCTGCTGGTCTCCGGGGTCATGCTGATCATCACCGGGCTCATCGCCTGGTTCGGGTCCAGGGCCATCACCCGGCCCATCGTGGTCATCGTGGAGGCCGCCAAGCGGCTGACCTCCGGCGATTTCACCGCGCGGATCGACCAGCACACCGGCGACGAGCGCGACGAGCTGATCCGCTCCTTCAACGAGATGGGGCCCAAACTCAAGGAACTGCTCCTCCTGAACCGGGACATGAAAGTGGCCCAGGAGGTCCAGCAGCTGCTGCTGCCCGGCGTGGAGCCGGAGCTGCCGGGGTTCGACATCGCCGGGGGCATCGCCTACTGCGACCGCACCGGCGGGGATTACTACGATTTCCTCAAGATTTGCGGCGGCGGGCGGCCCAGGCTGGCCGTGATCATCGGCGACGTGTCGGGCCACGGCGTGCCGTCGGCCCTGGTCATGGCTTCGGCCAGAGGGCAGCTGCAGACCCTGGCCTCCATGGACATTCCGCCCGAGGAGCGGGTCAATGCCGTGAACCGCGTCCTGAGCCGCGACCTGGACGGCACCGGCCGGTTCCTGACCATGTTCTATCTGCAACTGGAACAGGGCACGCCCCAGGTGCGTTGGGTGCGGGCCGGGCACGACCCCGCCTTCCGCTACAACCCGGACCGGGACGAATTCGGCGAGTTGCTCGGCGAGGGCATCCCCCTGGGCGTGATGGAGGAGTACGGCTACGCGTCCCAGGCCGCGGAGCTGGCCGACGGCGAGATCCTGGTCATGGCCACGGACGGGGTCTGGGAGGCGCGCAACGCCGAGGGCGAAATGTTCGGCAAGAAGAGAATACTTGCCATCATCCGGGAGAGCGCCCATAAAAGTGCCGGGGACATCCGCCAGGCCGTCATGGATGCGGTGGAGGGGTTCCAGGGCAATGGCCAGGAAGACGACATCGCCGTCGTCGTGGTCAAGAAGGAGGCAGGCGAAACGCCCATGGCTCGACATTCCATATCCTTCCGTATGACCAACAAGGAAAACTGCTTCAAGTGTTTCCAGCCCAAGGTGGAGGCCTTCGGGATGGAGCGCGGGTTGCATCCCAAGATCGTTTTCCACCTCACCCTGGTGCTCGACGAGTTGACCACCAACATCATCTCTTACGGCTACGCCGATTTCGACGAGCACCCCATCGACGTGACCATCGAGTTGGAGGGCGACATCCTGACCATCCGGGTGGAGGACGACGCCGAGCCGTTCAACATCCTCGAAGCGCCGGAGCCGGAGCTGGATGTCCCGCTGGAGGATCGGCTCAAGCCCGTGGGTGGGCTGGGCATCCACCTGGTCAAGAACATGGTGCACGACATCCATTACCAGCGGGAGGACGGCAAGAACGTCCTCACCTTGAACAAGAATATCAGCAAGACCCATTGCCCGGTTTCGGGCTAGGGCGCACGGAGGAGAATAATGGCTTTGAATCAGATCGATCAAGACGGGGTGGTCATTTTGGCCGTGGACGGCAACCTCGACGGCGAAGGCACCCAGGCGCTGGAAGAAAAGGTCCTGGCGCTGCTGGAGGCGGGGACCAGCAAGCTGCTGTTCGACTTTTCCAGCCTGGACTACATCAACAGCTCCGGGTTGCGGGTGTTGGTGCTTGCCTACCAGCGGTTGAAGAAGAATGCCGGGACCGTGGCCATTTGCGGGGTGAAGGATTACATCCAGGAAGTGTTCGAGGTTTCCGGGTACGACAAGATTTTTCCGTTGTATGCGGCGCGGGGGGATGCGTTGGGGGCGATGTAATTATTGGGGGGAATTTTCGGGCGGCGATGCCGCCCGGCTTGATGTGTTGCGTGACTGTGGAGGAGGGCTCCGTCCTTTTGGGACGGGGTCTCTTTTTTGTTTTTTGGGCGGAAGGAAGGATGTGAGGGGAGAGGAAGAGGAGAGCCGTCGCTGTCGCTCCTCCATGTTTTTTTGGAGCCCTCCCGGCGGGGTTCTTTCTTTTCCGGGCGAAAAGAAAGAACCAAAGAAACGCCGGGGGGGGCATCCCCGCCCACAGTTTCACCGCCAAGAATCCGATCCGCTCGGTGCGGCTTCGCATAGCGGGCCATCTGCACATTTTTCGAGGGGAAATTTGATCCTCACGTAGTATTGCTACGCTGCGGTCAAATCCCCCCTCGAAAAATGCACAGCTGACCCACTCTGCGAAGCCTTCCGGCTCCATCTGATGAAAAGTAAAGTGCGAGTCACCACGGGAACGCCCCTTTTAACGAATACCGAGGAGCCACGTGAGCGGAGCCGCCGCCCCTTCGCGGTCGGCTTCTAGGCGTCCAGAACAGGGCTCGCTCCCTGCCGCTTGACGGTACGAAGGGCGAAGGAAGAGGGGCCTTCGAACGGGACTTCGGGGTAGGAGAGCCACTGTTTGAGGCTGCGCCTCAAAGACGTTCCATGGGAGGGCCTTTGTAAGACATGGCGGGGTATGAGAGCCGCTGTTGGGGCTGCGCCCCAAGGCGCTCCAGGGGAGGTCCGTTGGACGGGGTGTGGGTGATGGAGAGCCGCTGTTGGGGCTTTGCCCCAAGGCGCTCCGGGGTGCGATGGACGGGGCTATGGTGGTGACGGCTGTTTGAGGCTGCGCCTCAAAGGCGCGAGAGGGGATGATCTGCTGTTGGTTTGTCCAGGGCGCGTTCCACCTCTTTTGCCGTCCCTCTCATGCGCGGAGATCATTGCCGCGCTCCTCCCTCTTGTGCCTTACCACCCACGCTCGGACGGTCCCGGCCCGGAGAGCGGTCATTCGGAAACCGGGGCCTAGAGCCTGTTTCAAGCGCCGAAGCGCAGCCCGACTGAGTCTGCCCCGGCAGACATGCCGTCAGGGCAGCGAAAGGTGCTTACAGGCTCTTGGCCACTGTTTCCGCGCCTCCGCACCGCAAGCGCACTTTTTGCTTACTTTTTGGGGCGCCAGCCAAAAAGTAAGGCGCTGTAAAAGCGCAAAACGGTCTATCTCGACAGGCAAAACCCCAGACGCGGACGCGCGGCCCAAACCTCGCGCGTTCCTCCCCCTTCCTCTCATTCATACAAAGAAATCCGTACACTTTCCGGCCAAATCCTCAGCCTCCCCGCAAACCACCTCTTCCACACGCCCTCCTACGCTCGGACGGCCTTCGTCCGGAGAGCGGTCATTCGGAAACCGGGGCCTAGAGCCTGTTTCAAGCGCCGAAGCGGAGCCCGACTGAGTCTGCCTCGGCAGACATGCCGTCAGGGCAGCGAAAGGCGCTTACAGGCTCTTGGCCACTGTTTCCGCGCCGCCGCACCGCAAGCGCACTTTTTGCTTACTTTTTGGGGCGCAAGCCAAAAAGTAAGGCGCTGTAAGAGCGCAAAACGGTCTATCTCGACAGGCAAAACCCCAGTCGCGGACGCGCGGACAACCCTCCCGCGTTCCTCCCTCTTCCTCTCATCCAAAAAAGAAATCCGCACTCACTCCCACCAAAACCCCAATCTCCTCGCAACCTTCCTCTTCCCCACGCTCTCCCACGCTCGGACAATCCCAGCCCGAAGAGCGGTCATTCGGAAACCGGGGCCTAGAGCCTGTTTCAAGCGCCGAAGCGCAGCCCGACTGAGTCTGCCTCGGCAGACAATGCCGTCAGGGCAGCGAGAGGCGCTTACAGGCTCTTGGCCACTGTTTTCGCGCCGCCGCACCGCAAGCGCACTTTTTGCTTACTTTTTGGGGCGCAAGCCAAAAAGTAAGGCGCTGTAAGAGCGCAAAACGCCTTATCGCGACAGGGGTACACCAGACGCGGACGCGCGGACAACACCCCCGCGCTCCTCCCTCTCAAACAGGAACAAAGGAAAGACAACCCGAAGGCAATCCTATTCCTCGGCTTCGTTGTCGAGGAGGGCCTGTTTGCGGGAAAGTCCCCAGCGGTACCCGGCGAGCTGGCCGGACTTGCGGAGGACACGGTGGCAGGGGATAGCCACGGCCAAGGGGTTGGCGGCACAGGCGGCGGCCACGGCGCGGGCGGCCTTGGGGGCGTCCACGGCACGGGCCAGGTCGGAGTAAGTGGTGGTTCGGCCGTGGGGAACCTTGGCCAACTCGTTCCAGACGCGCTGCTGGAAGGCGGTGCCGATGATGTCCAGCGGCAGGTCGAGCCCCTGGTCCGGGTGGCGGACAAAGGCCGCGATCTCGGCGAGCAGGGGCGCGAGTTCGTCTCCGGCCTCAAGGAGTTCGGCCTTGGGGAACCGGTCGCGCAGGGAGGCGGCGAGTGCTTCCGGGGTGTCGCCGAGCTCGATGGCGCAGACGCCTCGGTCGGTGAACGCGGCCAGGACAAAGCCGAGGAAACAGGGGGCCACGGCATAGCGCATGGTCAGGGTTTCGCCCCCCTTGCGGTAGGTGGCGGCGGGCATGCCGAGGATGCGGTCGGCGCGCTCGTAGAATCGGCTGGAAGAGCCGAACCCGGCCTCGAAGATCGCCTCGGTCACGGGCGCGCCGTCTTCGAGGGCGGCGCGCACCCGGTGGTCGCGCACGGCCTGGCCGTATTCCCTGGGGGACAGCCCGGTGCGCGCCTTGAACAGCCGCTGGAAGTGGGACGGGCTGAGTCCCGCCCGGTGAGCCAGGGTTTCGAGGGACGGCAGCTCGCCGTGCTCGGCGCCCAGCTCCAGCGCGCGGCAGGCCTCGACGACCCTTGCGGAGGCGAGGTCGCGGTGGGTCGGGTCATCGGGCCGGCACCGCTTGCAGGGCCGGTATCCGGCCTGTTCCGCCTGGGCCGGGGTTTCGAAAAACTCCACGTTTTCGGGCCGGGGCGCGCGGGACGGGCAGCCGGGCAAACAGTAGATGCCGGTGGTGCGCACCGCGTAGCAGAAGCGGCCCGCCGCGTTCGAGTCCCGGTCGAGCACGGCGCGCAGCCGGGTTTGCGGGGTATCGTAGCGGGTCATGACCGCCTCCGGGGCAGCCGGAACCGGCCGTCGATGAGCAGGGCCGCGCAGGACACGATGAGCATGCCGACGAGCAGGCGCAGGGTGAACGGTTCGCCGAGGAAGGCGATGCCCAGGCCGGTGGCGCTGAACGGGATGAGCAGGGTGACCAGGCTGACGTTGGTGGCCCCGGCGGACAGGAGCAACCGGAAGAAGATCAGGTAGGCCAGGGCCGAGCAGACCAGCCCGAGGCCCAGGACCGCGCCCAGGACATCCAGACCGGGCATGGGAAGCTCCCAGGGGCGGCACACGACGAGGGCCATGGGGCCGATGAGCAGGGAGGCGGCGGCGAGCTGGCCGCAGCTGACCAGCAGTGGCGGCACCCCGACGAAGCGGCGGGCGTAGGTGGCCCCGCAGGCGTAGCAGAAGGTCGCGGCCATGACCGCGAGCTGGCCCATGACGTGGTCGCCCAGGCCGGTCAGGGCGTCGGTCCCGATGAGCACCGAAACCCCGCCCAGGCCGAGGACCGCGCCCATGAACTTGCCCGCCGAGGCGCGCTCGTCGCGGGTGAAGAAGTTGGCCACCAGGATGGTGAAGGCCGGGGTCAGGGCGTTGATGACCGCTGCCAGGCCGCTGGTGATGTGCTGCTGCCCCCAGACGATGAGGGTGAAGGGCAGGGCGGTGTTCAGCCCGCCGAGGAACAGCAGCTGGGGCCAGCGGTGCAGATGGGGCCGCCACTGCTGCCGGGTCAGCAGGATCAGGGCGAACAGGCCGAAGCAGCCGATGATGACCCGGCCGAAGACAACCAGCAGCGGCGGCAGCCCGCGCAGGGCCACGGCGTTGAAGAAGAAGGACCCGCCCCAGATGGCGGACAGGGTCAGGAGCAGACCCCATTCGAGGAGTCCCATCCGCCTGATGGCGGCGACGGTGTTGGCGTTCTGTGCAGTCATGGGGTTGTTCCTAACCCGATGGGGAGCGGCTGACTATCCGTTTTTTGCGCTCCAATCCGGGCGGCGGAAACGAAAAAACCCGCCCATCCTTTCGGACGGGCGGGCGTGTATGGCTGGTGAGGGCTGGCCTTAGAAGCTGTAGCCGAGGGCCGCGCGCATCTCCGCAGGGATGATGGCGTCCTGGCCGGGCTCCAGAGCCTTCCAGGGAGCGCCGGCTTCCTTGCGGGAACCCTTCACTTCCTCCAGGTCGAAGCCGTAGCGGGGCACGTCGAACTGCTGACCGGGGTAGATCAGGTCGGGATTGTTGATCTTGTCACGGTTGGCCTTGTAGATCAGGGGCCACATGAAAGGATCGTTGTAAATATGCTTGTATTCGGAAATCCACCACAGGCATTCGCCCTTGGTGACGGTGTGGGTCACGGGCAGGGCGTCGTACTCGGCCTTGTACACGGCCATGGGATCGACCACGGGCGCCGGGGCCTGTTCTTCGACGATGACTTCCTTTTCCTCGACCACGACCACTTCGGGTTCGGTCTGGACCTTTTTGGAGCAACCCCAGGCAAAGACAAGGCACAGGGAGATTGCGAGCAAAATCAGTTTCTTCATTAACGGCCTCCTCATATAAGATCTCGTTTCTAACCATCCAGCCGGACGCTGGTTCAATTCCGTATTCTATCGGACCAATTATCAATAATTTTCTTTTCTTGCAACACCATTTTGCTGGTGGGGTTCTGGCGCAGGGCCTCTTCCACCGCGTGGGCCGCCTCGTCCACCCATCCGCCCAGCCGCAGGGACTGGCTGGCCAGCAGGTACATGCGCTCCGGCTCGGCCCCGTAGATGGCGAAGATCAGCCCGCCGTACTCGTCGGCGAAAACCGAGCGGACCAGCTCGTTCTGGGAGAAGATGTACCTCGCCAACAGGACGTTGTCGCTGTAGCGGTGCAGGTAGTAGGGCAACAGCTGGCGGCACTTGGAGATGATGAACCGGATGCGGTCGATCTCGCGGCGCATGGACTCCTCGGTCTGGTTCAGGACCTGGAAGAGCTGATCCGTGACGTCCTTTTCCGAGGCGCTCAGCTCGCCTTCGTAGAGGCGGTGGAACCACGGGGCGTAGTTCTGCTTCTGGTAGGCGTCCTCCTTGAGCTTCAGGGTCTCGTGGAAGATGTAGCCCAGCGCCCAGTCCAGGAACTTGCCGCCCAGCTGGGAGTGGGGGTCGTTGCGGAAGACGTGGTGGGCCGTGTCCTTCATGCGCCACAAAAGCCCCTTGTTCATCTCGCTGCCCACCAGGTCCTTGAGCACGTCGAACTCGACGGTGCCGTCCTCGTCGAACTTGACGAAGAGCAGCTCCAGTTGGTCGCACGCCTGGCAGAAGAACTTGAACAGGTCGCGGACGAATTCCGAATGTTTGGCCGTTATCCATGCTTTCGACATCGCACTCTCCTAATGGGTCACGCCGGGAAGATCACGTCCACCCGCGCGCCGCCGCCCTCGGCGTTGGTCAGGTCCATGACCGCGCCGTGGCTTTCGAAAATGGTCGATACCAGGGCCAGCCCCAGGCCGGTCCCCTGGTCCTTGGTGGTGAAGAACGGATCGCGCACGTGTTCCAGGTGTTCCGGGGCGAATCCCGGCCCGGTGTCCACCATGGTCACGTGCAGCCCTTCCTCGCCCCGCGCGGCCCGGATGGTCAGCTCGCCCGGCCCGTTCATGGCCTGGAGCGCGTTGGCCACCAGGTTGTAGAAGGCGCGGTAGAGCAGGTCCTTGTCGCCCTTGACCGTCATGTCGCCGTCAAAGGCGCGGTCCACGGTCACGCCGAGCTTCTCGCACTCCGGCTCCATGAACACGGCCACCTGCTCCAGGATCGCCTTGACGTCCACGTCGAACATGTTCGGCTTCTTGGGCCGGGCGTAGTCCAGGAATTCGGTCACCGTGCGCGACAGCCGTTTGGCCTCCTCGTGCAGGGCCTCCAGGATGCGCGTGTGGGAGCTGTTCTCCTTGCGCGCCTTTTTCAGGATCAGCTCGGAGCTGGAGCAGATGATGCCCAGCGGATTGCGGATCTCGTGGGCCACGCCCGCGACCATCCGGCCCATGCCCGCCAGCTTCTCCTGCTGTTGCAGCTCGAAGATGAGCCGTTCCTTCTCGCGCAGCTGCCGGTTGCTCAGCCGCTCTGCGCGGCGCAGCACGGTCAGCACCAGGAAGAAGAGGACCACGGAAGTGATCAGGGAGAAGGCGATGACCAGCCGCTCGAAGTTGAGCATGGCCAGGTAGTCGGCGGTGATGTCCTGCTGGAATTCGAGGATGCCCATGATCGGGTTGCGGTCCATGTCCGTGAGGCTGCGCTCGGCGCGCAGGGGATAGTAGGCGCGCAGGACCATGGAACCCGGATCGAGGTTGATCCGGAACAGGGAGGCGAGCTTGGACACCTTGGACAGGATTTCGGCGCTGAAGTCCTGGGTCTCCCAGGTCTTGGTGACCATGTAGTCCGCTTCGTCGTCGTCGCCGAGCTCGTCCCTGTTCAGTGAATAGGTGATGTTGCCGTCCGCGTCGTAGATGCGCAGGGTGGAGACGTGGAAGCTGTGGATGGTGGAGCGGACCACCTGGTCCATGACGTTGTACTGGTCTTCGTTGCGCAGCCGGATGGCCCCGAACTTCAGCACCGTGGGGATGACGAAGCGGGTGAACAACTGGTGGCTGACGTTTTCGGCCAGCAGCAGGGCGAAAGCCTCCTGCTTCTCCAGCAGCGTCTGTTCCGCGTACTTGGAGATGAATACCGACAGCAGCAGGCTGAAGCTCAGGATGATGACCAGCAGGGTCCAGGAGATGACCCTGACGAACTGGAGCGGGCTGCTACTGCTGACCTCGCGATTGTTTGGCAATGAATCAGAACTCCCGTAAATCTCTGTCCGCAGTGAGGAAACCGTTCAGGTCCGCCTTTTCCTTTTCGAGCCCGTCCGCGTTCATGCGCGCTTTGGCCAGCCGCTTGCCCAGCTCCACCGCGGGCTGGTCCAGGGGGTTGATGCCCATGAGCCAGCCGGTCAGGATGGTGGCCGCGCCGAGCAGCCCGATGAGCTTGCCCGCCTGCCGGGGGCTGTCCGCGCCCAGGCGGATCTCCACCAGGGGGACGCCGCTCTCCGAAAGGGCCATGCGCGTGCCCAGCCCCTCGGCCTGGATCAGCTCGCCGAAGTCCTTGCCCCGGACGTAGGCGAACTGGTCGGGCAGGTCCGACGGGAACTTCGGCCCGGCGGGCAGGTTCGGGCAGGTCAGGAACAGGCACGCCTTGTTGCGCAAGCCGTCCATGAACATCTGGTTCACCGAGTGCTGGTCGGTGACGCCCACGGCGGGCACGGGCTGGCTGCCCCTGCCCTCCTTGCCCAGCGATTCGGCCCACAGCTGGGCGAACCAGTCGCCGAAGCTGGCCCACAAGGGGATATAGGTGAAAAAGATCATCTCGGCAAACCCCTTGTCCATCAGCGCCGCGCCCCAGGCGGCCAGCCGGAAGGCGCTCTGGGCGGCCAGCTTTCCGCCGTCCAGTCCGGGGTCGGCCAGGGCGGCAGTGACCTCGCGCGCGCCCGCCATGAGCGCGTCGGTATCCATGCCCAGGAACAGGGCCGGGATGAGACCCACGGCGGAGAGCACGGAGTAGCGCCCGCCGAGGTTGTCCGGCACGGGCAGCGCCCGGATGCCGAATCCGTCGGCCTCGCCGCGCAGGAATCCCTGCTTCTCGTCGGTCACCAGGAGCATGTGTTTCGCCCAGTCGTCGCCGAGCGTGCCGCGCATCCACTCCTTGACGATAAAATACTGGCCCACGGTCTCGATGGTCCCGCCGGACTTGGAGACCGTGACCACCACGGTTTTCTCGGGCGGGAGCTTCTCCATGTAGGCCGCCAGGGCGTAGGCGTCCACGTTGTCCGCGATCCACAGGCTGCGCCCCGTGTGGCCGGGCTGGTCCTGTCCGGGGTGGAACGCTTTCTGGAGGGCGCGCGCTCCCAGTGCCGAGCCGCCGATGCCGAGCAGCAGCATGTGGTCGAACCCCTTGAGGAATCCCTCCAGGTCCGCGAGCTGCGCCTTGAGTTCCGCCTCATAGGGCATGGTCAGGAAGGGCAGTCTGCCCGCGCCGGTCTCCTGCTTGAGCCGCGCGGCCATTTCGTCCGCCCGGGCCTCGTAAGCGGCCATGTCCAGCCGGTTCAGGTCCGCGTTGGTCCAATCCAGAATGTCAGCCATGGTCTCCTCCGTGGATGGGGTCTCGGTTCTGTGCCTCCCGTATGGCACGGGACGGCCGAGGGTACCATTATTTCGAGAAAATGTAATGCCGGGAAGGCGTCTATCGTTTTCCGAAGAGCAGCCGCTGCAGGTCCGCCAGGGTCGGGGCGGTGGCGGAGTGGCAGACCGGGTCGTGGCCCAGCCGGGCCGCCTGCTTGAGCCTCACGTCGTGGGCCGCCACCGGACGCACCTGGCCGTTCAAGTCGATCTCACCCCAGAATACCGAGGACTCGGGCAGGGGCTGGTCGTAGAAGGACGACATGACCGAGGCCACCACGGCCATGTCCAGGCCGGGATCGCGCGAGGCCAGGCCGCCGGTGATCTTGGCGTAGATGTCGTGGCCGCTCAGATTCAGCCGCAGCCGCTTTTCGAGCACCGCCAGGAGCAGGTTCAGGCGGTTGGTGTCGAAGCCCAGCGCCGTGCGCCGGGGGATGGTCAAAAAGGACTTGGAGACCAGGGCCTGGACCTCCACGGCGAAGGGGCGCTGGCCGTCCACGGCCATGGCCATGGCCGTGCCGGACAGGGACGGGTCCCGCGCGCCCAGGAAGAAGGTCGCCGGGTCCTCCACCACCTCCAGGCCGCGTTCCTTCATGGTGAAGACCACCAGCTCGTCGCTGGGGCCGAACCGGTTCTTGAGCACGCGCAGGATGCGGGAAAAATGCTTGCGGTCGCCCTCCAGGTACAGAACCGTGTCGACCATGTGCTCCAGGAGCTTGGGCCCGGCGATCTGGCCGTCCTTGGTCACGTGGCCCACCAGGATCAGGGTGGTGCCGGTCTTCTTGGTCTTTTCCACCAGCTCGCTCGACACCGCGCGCACCTGGGAGACCGAGCCGGGGATGCCCTCGGCCAGGGGCGAGGCCAGGGTCTGCACCGAGTCCACGATGAGCAGTTCCGGCGGCTCGTGCCCTTCGAGCACGGCCAGGGCGTCCTCCACCTTGTTGGTGGCCAGGGCGAGCAGGCCGGGGCCGAGCAGCCCCAGGCGGTCGGCGCGCGCCTTGAGCTGGGGCAGGGATTCCTCGCCGGAGAGGTACACGGCGGTGTGGCCAAGCCGCGCCTGGCTGCCCGCCAGCTGAAGGAGCAGGGTGGACTTGCCGATGCCCGGCTCGCCGCCCACCAGGATGGCCGCGCCCGGCACCAGTCCGGCCCCGAGCAGTTCGTCCAGGGAGGGCAGCCCGGACGGGCGGGCGCCCAGGTGCTCGCTCTCCAGCCCTTCGAGGAGCTGCGGCGAGGATTGGGAGGCGGCGGCGCCCACCGGGGCCGAGGTCCGCTTGGTCACGGTCACGGTTTCGAGGGTGTTCCATTCCTTGCAGGAGGGGCACTGGCCCTGCCAGCGCGGGGACTGTGCGCCGCACGCGGCGCAACGGTAGGTTTCTTTGGTTTTCATGGTGTTGAGTATCCCGTCATTTACCGGGAAAAGTCCAGCGCCGCGAATGTATGCCGGACAATTAATGCGTTGATCCCGCGCCGCGCTCGGCAGTACCCACGCCAGACGGAGAAAAGGCATGAACGACGGACGACACCGCTTCTGGAGCGGGGTGCGCGACGGCTCTCCCCTCCTCCTTCCTCTGATCAAAAAACAGCTCCCACCCCACCACCAATAATAATGTAACCCCCCTCCCCGCAGGCGTACATTCTCCCCATGGTCGACAGAAAGTCTATATTGCGTATGCGAACGTCGAGCGCCGGCCTGCTCCTGTGCCTACTCCTGGCCGCGTTTCTGTCTCCGGCCGTCCCGGCCCGCGCCGAAAGACAACTCTACGTCATCGTGGCCAAGTCGGTCTCGGACGCCAACTACCACCGCGTCTACGACGCAGCCCGCGAGGAAGCCCGCCGCAACGGCGACCGCGTGATCCTGACGGGCGGCGAAGGCAAGGCGCACTTTCGGTTGCAGGACAGGGCGGTGCGGGAAGCGCTCCGCCGAAAGCCGGACGGGCTGGCCATCTCGGTCCTTCGCAGCCGCTATCTGGCGGAAAATTCCTTCAGGGACGTGGCCCGCGACCGGGTTCCGGTGGTCACCTTCGACTCCGATTTCACCGAGAAATACCGGGGGCTGCGGACCGGATATATCGGCACGGACAACGTGGAGCTGGGCAGGGTGCTGGGGCGCGAAACCATCCGGCTGCGGCCCTCCGGCGGGACCGTGGCGGTGATGACCGGCGGCTTGGACGACACCAACCTGAACGACCGCATCCAGGGGCTGGGGGAGGTCCTCGACCTGGGCCGGGAGGCCTGCGGGTGGCGGCTGGACCCGCGCTCGCCGCTGCCCTGCCGGGACAGCTATCCCCAGGCTCTGGAGCAGCTCCAGGCGCTGCTGGAGGACCCGGCGGTGGACGTCATCGTCTCGGTGGGTTGGTGGGCGCAGATGAGCGACGGGTACGAGCAGCTCATCCGCCGCCACATGAGGCAACTGGACGACGGGACCAAGATAGTGATCTT
The DNA here is from genome assembly GCF_001563225.1 of Pseudodesulfovibrio indicus. Classification (NCBI taxonomy): domain Bacteria; kingdom Pseudomonadati; phylum Thermodesulfobacteriota; class Desulfovibrionia; order Desulfovibrionales; family Desulfovibrionaceae; genus Pseudodesulfovibrio; species Pseudodesulfovibrio indicus. The sequence goes on along the minus strand of NZ_CP014206.1, from coordinate 129,484 downwards.
CGCCGGGGCGCATCCCACGCAACTGGCGCTGTTCCGCAAGGGGCTCAGCCACGTCAATATCGGGCTGGATTTCGAGGAGATGGGGCGGCTGTGCTACCGCTACCTGGCCGTGCTGGCCGGGGGCGGCACCGTGCCCGCCGAGACCTGGACCGGCTTCAAGGTCTATCGCCGAAAAGACCGCTGACGGCTAAACGTCCAGTCCCTGCTTCTTGTACTCGTTGAGCTTGTTGCGCAGGGTACGCACGGAGATGCCGAGCAGCTCGGCGGCGCGGGTGCGGTTGCCGGTGGTCTCTTCCAGGCTCTTGAGAATGAGCCGCTTTTCCATCTCGTGCAGCGGCATGACCGACATGGCCTCGTCCGGGGTGGACGGGGGCGCGGCCTCGCATGCGGCCTGCTGGTCGGCGTCGATGTCCGCGAGGTCGTCCGGGGTCCACTGCTCGTCGCCCATGAGGAAGTGGCGCGGGCGGATGGGCCCCTGACCCGCCAGGAGCACGGCGCGCTCCATGAGGTTCTGCAATTCGCGGACGTTGCCGGGCCAGTCGTAGCCCATGAGCCATTTTTTGGCCTCGTCGGTGAAGGCGAGCTTGCCCAGCCCGTAGGCCGCGGTGAACTTGTTGGTGAAGAACTCGGCCAGCAGCAGCACGTCGTCGCCCCGGTCCTTGAGAGCGGGCAGGGCGAGCGGGATGACGTTCAGCCGGTAATAGAGGTCCTGGCGGAACTTGCCTTCCTTGACCGTGTCCTCGATGCGCCGGTTGGTGGTGGCCAGCACGCGGACGTCGATCCTGACCGTCTCCACGCCGCCCACGCGGTCGAACTCCGATTCCTGAAGCACGCGCAGGAGCTTGGCCTGGAGGCCGAGGTCCATCTCGGTGATCTCGTCCAGGAGGATGGTCCCGCCGTCGGCCAGCTCGAACTTGCCGAGCTTGCGCTGGATGGCCCCGGTGAACGCGCCCTTTTCGTGGCCGAACAGCTCGGACTCCAGCAGGTGCTCGGGCAGGGCCGCGCAGTTGATGGCCACGAACGGCTTGTCCGCGCGGTCGGAATTGTGGTGCAGGTAGCGGGCGAACATCTCCTTGCCGGTGCCGGACTCGCCGGAGATGAGCACCGTGGCCTTGGACCCGGCCACCTGCTTGGCCAGTGCCAGCACGCGCAGCACGGCGGTGTGCCGCCCGATGATCTGAAATTTGCTGCCGCCGGAGCCGCCGACGGACGGGGAGGGGGCCGATGCGGGCGCAGACCGGGGCGGGCAGGGCGCGGGTTCCGGCTCCTGCTCGGGTTCTTCGTCCGGCAGGACCAGCCGGATCTTTTCCCAGACCAACGGCTCGATCCAGTAGTCCCGCGCGCCGAGCTCCAGGTATTCCGTTGCCTGTTCCGCGCTGCCCGCTGCCGAGAAGATGACCACGGGCGGGAACCCCTCGGTCTCGGCGGCCTTGCGCAGGAACCCCTTGGCGTCGAACCCCTGCAGCTCCGGGCGGCAGAACACCAGGCAGGGGTGGGATTTCTTGATGAACCCCAGGGCGCCGTTGACGTTGTCGGCCAGACCGGCCTGCAGCCCCGCCTTCTGCAAGGTGGGGAAGATGGCGGTAACGGACTGCGGCTCCGCGATGAAAAGGACTGTTCTGGCCGTCATGGTCCTTTCTATTAACGGCAACACGGAAAGTTTACAAGAGGTTCGCGCGCTTGGCGGGCGGCGGGCAAGGAGACGGACCGAAGCCCCGTCAAATTGTTTTTTTGCACCGTTCGGCTGTCTTTCTCCTACATTCTTTTCCGATCCCCTGTTTTCCGGAAAAGCCGTGGTACGGTTTCTTCCAAAACCGTCCCGCCTTGCGGGCAACAGGAGAAACGACATGGCAAAAGAAAGAGATCGGCGCATCGGAGAGGATCAATTGGTATACGGCCTGCCCAAACGGATGGCGGCCAGGGCCACGGGCAAGGCGCGGGAAAGCGGCGGCTCCGTTTCCGGCGACCCTCCCTACCGTCCGACGCCGGAGCCGGAGGAGCCGGGGAAGCACTTCTTTCGGACCGTGCATCCCAAGCCCGGCGCTTGCGAAAAGTGCAAGGAAATGGAAGGAATCAAATTCAAGGAGGAGCCGGAACGGCCGCACCCCAACTGCAAGAGTGAGATCAGGAAGAATGAAGCGAAGCCGGAAAAGCGGTATTTTTCCGGATTCTTGAGCGGTTATGAGGACAATGCCGTCTATCAGTTCTGGGGCTTGGATACCGTGGTGGTTACTGTCACCCACGTAACCGGCGCACTTGCCTCGGGCGTTCACGTTTTTTCAAACCGTGACGGCGACCGACAAAGTCATATACTGGGCGGAAGCGTCTCCTTTGAATTCCATGCGGAGACAGATGTGCCCGTGTTCTGGAGCATTCATCTGATCCAAAAAGGCGCGAACAACACGATGGTACGGTACGATGTCGAATACGGGATATTGCCCTGAATTGCTTAAGGCCTGTGTAGTGCTCTGCCTCGCGCTGAATCTTTCAGCCGCGGCGCAGGCGGACGGCTCCTTCCAGGTGGGGTGCGGGGATGTCGCAGCAATGATGGTGGCCCTTGGTCCTGATTTGGACAAGGAGCCTGTCGCTTCCTCGCAACGCGGATATGTCGTGGTCTGCCGGATCGGCCTGACTCCGGAAGGCGGCGACCGTTTTGAAGCCTTTCGGATGGCGGCTCGGGACGAGGCCCGAGCCGGGGGCGGCGACCGTTTTTTTGTCATCAGGGGCGGGGGCACGTTCATCACCTCATGGGATTCAACGGTTGCCCTGAACCCTCCGGGATTCCACGTCGTGGGAAGGGACTGGCCCGAGGTCCGCGCCAAGCTCATGGCCATCTGCCCGGACAAGGTGCCGCAGGACGTGCCCCAAGAGGTCCTGAACCACGGGCCGGGACAGCCGTGAGCCGGACCGGCATCGACCTCGCCGCGTCCATCCTTTCTTGCCCTGGTTCCGGCCATCTGCTACTTCTCGGAGGCCTGAGAGCAAACGAGAACAACACATGATCAGCACATCCATACCCGTCCTCTGCTACCACAACGTGTCCGACGTGAACGGGCACACGCCCGCCATGTTTCGCGAGCACCTGGACGCCATCCGCGACGCGGGCTGGCGGACCATCTCGGCCCGCGACCTGCTGGCCGTGGCGCGCGGCGAGCGCAAAGCCCCCGGGAAATCCCTGGTCCTGACCTTCGACGACGGCCACCTGTCCAACTGGCTGACCGTGGTCCCGGAGTTGATCAAGCGGGACATGACCGGCACCTTCTTCGCCCTGACCGACTTCACCGTGGCGGGCGAGGTGCGCACCCCGCAGACCGCGCCGGAGATGCTGCACATGAAGCAGGTCTTCCGGGCCGCCTTCGTGGACGGCGATTTTTCCCAGTTCATCAACGAGTCGGAGATCATGGCCATGCTCGACCAGGGCATGGAGGTCTTCGCCCACGGCTGCCGCCACCAGGCCGCGTTCCTGGACCTGACCCCGCGCGGTCCGCTCGGCGTCAAGGGCACCCACTGGGGCGGCTGGTCCATCTACCCCGGCCACAACCCGGCGTGGCAGACCTACAAGGCGGGCAGCGCCTACGTCTACGACGGGTTCTGGCCCAAGTTCGAGGGGCTGGCCGGGCCGCGCTTCACCAAGCGGTCCGAGGCCGAGCGGCTGGAGTTCTGCCGCCGCGACTTCAAGCGGAGCATGGAGCGCATCCGCGCCCTGAACGGGCTGGACGAGCAGCTGTTCTGCTGGCCGTGGGGCCAGTTCGAGCCGCGGGCCGAGGCCGAGCTCAAGGATGCGGGGTTCGCGGGCGCGTTCACCCTGGAGCGCGGGGCGAACACGCGCGGTACCGATCCCTTCCGGTTCAACCGGCTGGGCGTGGCCGCCAAGAAGGACGGCAAGTGGGTCCAGACGCGGCTGAACATGTACGGCACCGCGCCCCTGGCCCGCGTGTTCTTCAAGAAGTTCCGCAAGAAGCCGGAGATCAACACCGTGCTCTACGCCACGGACTCGGACAAGCTGTCCGGCGGCAGCCGCCAGATGGTCAACAACATCAAGGCCATGGGCGATATGGGCATGAAGGTCTACGCCCTGCTCGACCCCGAGTCCGCCATCCACTCGGCCCTGGAAGGCATCGATGTCGAGGTCATCCCGTTCACCGGGTTCCGCAAGTACGTCAAGGCCGGGAAATTCCTCAAGCGGCTGGTGGCCGACAAGTCCATCGACGTGGTCCACACCTTCCACAACCGGGCGTACAAGATGGGCGTGCTGGCCCGGCTCATGGGCGCGCGCAACAAGCTGTTCATCAACCGGGGGGTCATCTCCAGGCCCAACTCGGTCTTCTTTCTGTGGACCGCCCTGTCGAACGGGGTCATCGCCAACTCCGCCCAGTGCGCCGAGGTCATGCGCAAATACTGGGTGGGGAACAAGCGCCTGAACGTGGTCTACAACGCCTATGCCGGGCCGGATTTCGGCGAGCCCAGGCAGCGCAAGAAGCGGGGCACGCGGTTCATCTACATCGGCAACTCCGCCGAGGTGAAGGGGTTCGACGTCTACCTTCGGGCCGCCGACCTGCTCTGCCAAGGCGGGGCCAGGGACCTGGAGTTCGTGGCCGTGGGCGTGCCGGACGAGAAGCTCGACCGGTTCGAGGGCGTGCTCACCCCGGCCGTGGCCGAGCGGTTCCGCAACGCGGGCGAGATCAGCCATGCGGAGGTCCTGGACGAGCTGCAATTCGCCGACGTGCAGGTCATCCCGTCGCGCAAGGAATCCCTGCCCAACACCCTGCTCGAAGGGTTCGACCTGGGCGTGCCTGCCGTGTGCACCCGTGTGGGCGGCATCCCGGAGGTGGTCCGCGACGGCGTGAACGGCTTTCTCTGCGCCGGCGAGGACGCCGAGTGTTTGGCCGCGCGCATGCGCGAGCTGGCCGAGGACCCCCTCCGCCGCTTCGACATGGGGCTGGCGGGCCGCAGGGTGGTGCGCGTCCTGCTCACCCCGGAGGTCAAGGGGCGCAACCTGATGCGCGCCTACATGGGCGAGCGGCTGTTCGAGCCGCTGGCCGTCGAAGCCGCCGCCACACCCCGGGCTCCCGAACAAGGGGAGGCGTAGGCCATGCCCGGCCCCGCGCACCCGGTCCCGTCCCTGGCCGCGTTCCGGCGCGGGCTGCCCGAGGAGATCAGGGTTGCGCTGCGGCTCGGGTTCACGGGCAAGACCCAGCTCCTGGACGTTGCCGGACGCTGCCTGCGCGCCGGGCGCGACGACCTGTTGCCCACGGCCGGGGCCGCCCTCGGCAAGGTCGTCTCCGAGCGTCCCCTGGACGGCGGGCTGGCCGGGGAGTTGCTGTCCCTCGAAGCCGCTCGGTCGCTCCTCGATCCTCAAACAGCTGCCCGGCTGCGCACCGTGGCCGACCACTGGCGGCGGCCCGATGGACCTTCGGGCGTGGCCGGTTTTCTCGAACTCATGGCCGAACGCGACTTCGAGCGCATCGGAGCATTTCTCACCCGGGCCATGAAGGACGAGCCGGGCAACCTGTTCTGGCGCGAGCAGGCCGTGACCGTGGGGACCGTGTGGAACGACCCGGCCTTCGTGTTCCGCGCCCTGGAGGGCGGCCCGGACGCGGTGGCCGCGCCCTTGTCCGAAGCCTTGGCCCTGGCCCGCGCCTGTTTCGACCCGCCCGCAAAGCCGGACGCCGAAACCCTGCTGCTGGGCGCGCGCACCGCGCCATGGGACACGAATCTCCTGCTGCGCGCCCACGATGCGGCCTGCGGCCTGGCCGACCGGCGCGCCCCGCTTGACGGCACCGTGGCCGTGCTGCTCTATTCCTGGAACAAGGCGGACGAGCTGGACGAGACCCTGGGGTCGCTGCTCGCCTCCGATCTCGCGGGGGCCTCGATCTTCGTCCTGGACAACGGGTCCACGGACCGCACCCCGGAGCTCCTGGCCCGCTGGCGGCCGCACTTTGCGGACACTCTGGGGGAGGGGCGGTACACGGTGGTCTCCCTGCCGGTGAACATCGGGGCCGCCGCCGCGCGCAACTGGCTGCTGCACCTGGACGCGGTCCGGGCGCACGACTTCATCTGCTACCTGGACGACGACGTGGAGCTGCCCGCCGACTGGCTGCCGAGATTCGGCGCGGCCGTGGAGCGTTACCCCGAGGCGGGCGTCTGGGGGTGCAAGGTCGTGGACCACGCCAACCCGCTGCTCATCCAGAGCGCGGACGGCCACCTGCTGCTCGACCCCGCCGAACGCGCGGACCTGACGCGCATGGCCCCCAATCCGTTTCGCCTCTCGGACCTGCATATCCAGACCCTGGATCGCGGGGATTTCGACTACATGCGTCCCTGCGCTTCGGTCACCGGCTGTTGCCACCTGTTCCGCACGCCCACGCTGCTCGACTCCGGCGATTTCGCCATCCAGCTCTCGCCGTCCCAGTACGACGACCTCGAACACGATCTGCGGCTGTGCGAGTCGGGCCGCTTTCCGGTCCACCAGGGCCACCTCGCCGTGCGCCACAAGAAGCGCACCGGCATGGCGTCCCATACCTCGCCGCAGCAGGAGGGCAATGCGTTGGGCAACAAGTACAAGATGCAGACCATGCATGACCGCAGCGGCCTCGCCGCCGCCATGCGGGCCGAGCAAGCCCTGCTCGAAGCCGATCTCCTGGCCAAGCTCGATTATCTGGATTCACTGTAGTTGGCCTTCGGACCCCCCTTTGGATTTGTGGGAGGATGAAGGAGCGCGGGAGGGGTGTCCGCGCGTCCGCGTCTGGGGTTTTGCCTGTTGCGGTAGACCGTTTTGCGCTTTTACAGCGCCATACTTTTTGGCTGGCGCCCCAAAAAGTAAGCAAAAAGTGCGCTGCGGTGCGGCGGCGCGAAAACAGTGGCCAAGAGCCTGTAAGCGCCTTTCGCTGCCCTGACGGCATGTCTGCCGAGGCAGACTCAGTCGGGCTGTGCTTCGGCGCTTGAAACAGGCTCTAGGCCCCGGTTTCCGAATGACCGCTCTTCGGGCGGGGGATTGTCCGAGTGTGGGAGAGCGTGGGGAAGAGGAAGGTTGCGGGGAGGCTGGGGACTTGGCGGGAGAGTGTACGGATTTCTTTTTATGGATGAGAGGAAGAGGGAGGAGCGCGGCAATGACGTCCGCGCGTCCGCGTCTGGTGTCCCCCTGTCGCGATGAGTCGTTTTGCGCTTTTACAGCGCCTTACTTTTTGGCTGGCGCCCCAAAAAGTAAGCAAAAAGTGCGCTTGCGGTGCGGCTGCGCGAAAACAGTGGCCAAGAGCCTGTAAGCGCCTCCCGCTGCCCTGACGGCATGTCTGCCGAGGCAGACTCAGTCGGGCTGTGCTTCGGCGCTTGAAACAGGCTCTAGGCCCCGGTTTCCGAATGACCGCTCTTCGGGCCGGGACCGTCCGAGCGTGGGGGGGGGGTAAAGCACAAGAGGGAGTAGCGCGGCAATGATCTCCGCGCACGAGAGGGACGGCGAAAGAGGTGAAACACGCCCTGGCCGATTCAACTCCAAACCACCCCCTCTCGCGCTTTTGAGGCGCAGCCTCAAACAGCCGTCACCTCTAAACCTCGACCCTTAGCACCCCGGAGCGCCTTGGGGCGCAGCCCCAACAACGGCTCTCATCACCCAACCCTCGCCCAACGGACCTCCCCTGGAGTGTCTTTGGGGCACAGCCCCAAACAGCGGCTTTCATACCCCGCCGCTCCGATCGAAGGCCCTCCCCTGGAACACCTTTGAGGCGCAGCCTCAAACAGTGGCTCTCCTACCCCGAAGTCCCGTTCAAAGGCCCTCTTCCTTCGCACGGCGTTCCGTCTGGACGCAGGGAGCGAGCCCTGTTCTGGACGCCTAGAAGCCGACCGCGAAGGGGCGGCGGCTCCGCTCCCGTGGCACCTCGGTGTCCCTTAAAAGGTGCGTTTACGTGGAGACTCGCACTCTACTTTTGATCAGATGGAGCCGCCCCGAGCGGATCGGATTCTCAGCGGCCAAACTGTGGGCGGGGATGCCCCCCCCGGCGTTTCTTTGGTTCTTTCTTTTCGCCCGGAAAAGAAAGAACCCCGCCGGGAGGGCTCCAAAAAAACTTGGAGGAGCGTCAGCGACGGCTCTTTCTCTTCTTTCCCCCTCCTGCCCAAAAAAAGGAGGAGCCCCACCAAGGTGCTCCTCCTTCCCACTTTCTCCAAAAAAACAAATATCAAGACGTTAAATCCGCCTTCGCCAAAACCGTGATCAACCGCCGCAACATGTCTTTATCAAAAGCGCTCCGCAACGATTTTATGTGCGTCAACGCCTCATACGGCGTCATCCGCCGTCCCTCCCGCCCCCGCGTGAGATTGTCGTACAAATTGCAAAGGGACAACACCTTCACATACGACGGCAACATGGCCCCGGTGGACCCGGACGGATACCCGGTCCCGTCCTCCCGCTCGTGATGAAAAAGGATGCACTGCAACGTCTCCTGCGGCAGCGGCAGCGATGAGCACAAACTCACCCCCAGGGCGGGGTGCGACTTGACCAAATCCTTGTCGGCCCGGCTCAGATTATCGAACTTCTTGGTGAAAATCTCCTGGGGCAACTCCAACTTGCCGATGTCGTGCAGGATCGCCCCCATGCCCACGGACACGAGCAAATCCGAGTCCTCCTTTATGAACGAGCACAGAGTGGTCACGGTCAGGACCATGACCGCGATACCGTGGCGGAACTGCTCGTCCCCGTCGCGGATGAATCGGGCCAGCTCCTTGAGGGCGTCGTCCCGGGCCAGGAACTTGAGGGAATCGGCGATCAGCTTGCGGATGCGCTTGAACTGCCGCTTGTCGATGGGCGAGGGCAGGGAGCGGTCGAACGCCTCGCGGGCCACGGACACGGTGGCGTCGTTCCAGGCGCGGGCGCGCTCGCCCACCGGGATGGACTCATCTTCGAGCAGGTCCAGGATGTTGTCCTGAAGATAGGTGGCGAAGCTGGCGTAGTCCGTCCCCCGGACGTAGAGATGCTCCACGCCGAGCAGGGCGAGCCGCTGCTTGTGCTCGTCCGTGAACAGTTCGCCCTTCTCCGCGTACAGGACCAGCTTGCCGTCCTGTTTCAGGTACAGCGAAAACCCGCCGACCCTGGAGGGGATGACCATGTACGGCGACACCTTGACCAGGACGTCTTTGGATTGGGTTCCGTTATCTGCGCCGTTTCCGGCGGTAGGCATGCTGCCCATGCGTTCTCCTGGCGGAAATACGGGGGCGGGAGGGTGATGGGCCGACAACCCAGGCAACCCGGCCGCCTGCGTGAGGCCCGTGGCTTTCCGTCCCCGCCTCGCGGCGGGTTTGGCTTTATCTCTTTACTGTATCGTATATACCCGCCCGGGGCCGGGCTGTAAAGGATGGGCGGATCAGTCGAAGCACCGCTGCAGGCGGTAGATCTTGTTGGTGTGCTCCACGGACTGGTTCCGGAGGTAGTTGCGGGTGAACTCGAACTGGATCTCCGAGACGCTGACGAAGGACAGCACCACGTCGAACTCCAGGGCTTCCATTCGCTCTATGGCGGTACAGATGTCGTCCCCGGATTCGAAGGTCTTGTCGCCCTTGGAGCGCACGTAGGCCAGGGTCTCCTCCAGCTGGCGGATGATGTTCCCCGGCACGGGCGATTCGAGGCGGTAGGCGGGCAGGGAATCGGTGATTTCCTGCACGGCGCGAGCATGATGCACCTCGTCGGCCATGATGTCCGCAAGGATATCGGAAAGTTCCCGGTCGGCGCGGTGGTTGTCCCGCAGTTGCCGGTAGAAGTCGTAGGCCGCCTGTTCCAGTTGCGCGAGCAACCCGAGCAGCGCGCCAAGGGTGCCGTGGTTCGCCATTTGAGTACTTTTTCAGGGAACAGGCATCCCGTCAACCGTGTTGGAATACCCCATGTTTCAGCCCTTCTCCACATTTCGATCACGCCGCTTGCCAAGCCGTCAGGAATGGTTACCATGCGATGATGAACAAGACCTCCGACATCAAGTCCATCCATATAGAAGGCGCCCGGCACCACAACCTCAAGGACCTGACCCTGGACATCCCCCGCGAACAGCTGGTGGTGATCTGCGGCCCGTCCGGGTCGGGCAAGTCCACGCTGGCGTTCGACATCGTCTACGCCGAGGGCCAGCGCCGCTACGTCGAATCCCTTTCCGCCTACGCCCGCCAGTTTCTGCCCCAGATGGACAAGCCGGACGTGGACAAGGTCGAGGGGCTGTCCCCGGCCATCTCGCTGGAACAGCAGACCGCCACCCGCAACCCGCGCTCCACCGTGGGCACGGTGACCGAGGTCTACGACTTTCTGCGCGTGTTCTTCGCGCGGCTCGGCAAGTTCTACTGCCCGTCCTGCGGCAAGCCCATCGAGGCCCAGACCACGGACGAGATCGTGGAGCGCATCCTGGCCATGGAGGAGGGCGCCCGGTTCATGATCCTGGCCCCGCTGGTCGAGCACCAGAAGGGGACCCACAAGGACCTCTTCGCCAAGCTCAAGAAGGACGGCTTCGTGCGCGTGCGCGTGGGCGGCGAGCTGTACTCCCTGGACGAGGTCCCGGAACTGGAGAAGAACAAGAAGCACACCATCGACCTGGTGGTGGACCGGCTGGTCCTCAAGGAGGGCATCAAGAAGCGGCTGGCCGACTCGGTGGAACTGGCCCTGGACAAGGGGGACGAGCGGCTCATCCTGTCCGTGGTCGGCGGCGACAAGGCGGGCGACACCGTCATGTCCACCCTGTCCACCTGCCCGTCGTGCAAGATTTCCATGCCCCGGCTGACCCCGCAGCTCTTCTCCTTCAACTCGCCCCAGGGCGCGTGCGAGACCTGCAACGGCATCGGCTCCGTGGAGTATTTCGAGCCGGACCTTATCGCGCCCAACAAGGGCTTGTCCCTGGACGAGGGCGGCGTGATCCCCTGGAACAACGCCACCCGCCAGCGCCAGTATGGCCCGCAGCTCAAGAAGCTCGGCAAGCAGCACGGCTTCACCATGGACACCCCGCTGGCCGATTTTTCCACCGAGGCATGGTCCGCGCTGTTCTACGGCGACCGCGAGACGGGCTGGCCCGGCGTGGTCCCCATCCTGGAATACGGCCAGCAGCAGTCCGGCGTCTGGGATCACTGGACCGCCCGGTTTCAGCAGTCGCGGCCCTGCCCGTCCTGCAACGGCGCGCGGCTCAAGCCCGAGGCGCTGGCCGTGCGCGTTGCGGACAAGAACATGGTCGAGTTCACCTCCATGTCCATCCAGCGCGCCCTGGAATGGCTTCAGGGGCTCGAATTCTCCGGCCACGACACGCTCATCTCCGAGCCGCTGCTCAAGGAACTGACCCACCGGCTCGGCTTCATGGTCAACGTGGGGTTGGAGTACCTTTCGCTCGGCCGGAACATGGCCACCCTGTCCGGCGGCGAGGCCCAGCGCATCCGGCTGGCCTCCCAGCTGGGGTCCGGCCTGGTGGGCGTGACCTACGTGCTGGACGAGCCGTCCATCGGCCTGCACCCGCGCGACAACCAGCGGCTCCTGGACACCCTGCGCTCCCTGCAGAGCCGGGGCAACACCGTGCTCGTGGTGGAGCACGACGAGCCGACCATCCGCGAGGCGGACCACGTCATCGAGATCGGCCCCAGCTCGGGCTGGCTCGGCGGCGAAATCGTGTTCCAGGGCAAGGTCGACGACCTGCTCAAGGCGGACTCCCTGACCGGCAAGTATCTGCGCGGCGACCTGTTCATCGCGCCCCCGGAGAAGCGGCGCAAGGCCAAGGGGGAGATCGTCCTCAAGGGCGTGAAGACCAACAACCTCAAGAGCCTGGACGTGTCCTTCCCGCTCAAGACCATGACCTGCGTGACCGGCGTGTCCGGCTCGGGCAAGTCTTCCCTGGTCATGGATTCCCTGTACAAGCACCTGCTCCTGCATCGCGGCCAGAAGGCCAACGATCCCGGAAAGATCGGCGGCATCGAGGGGCTGGACAAGATCGAGAAGGTCATCTCCATCGACCAGTCGCCCATCGGCCGCACCCCGCGCTCCAACCCGGCCACCTACACCAAGATATTCGACGAGATCAGAAAGATCTTCGCCGGTGCCAAGGAGTCCCGCAAGCGCGGCTACCAGCCCGGCCGGTTCTCGTTCAACGTCAAGGGCGGGCGGTGCGAGGCGTGCAAGGGCGACGGCCAGATCCGGGTGGAGATGCACTTCCTGCCCGACGTGTACGTGACCTGCGAGGCGTGCAAGGGCAAGCGGTACAACGCCCAGACCCTGGAGGTGGAGTACAAGGGCAAGAACATCTCCGAGGTCCTGGACATGACCGTGCGCCAGGCGCGCGAGTTCTTCTCCAACCACCCGGCGCTCATGCGCAAGCTGGACGTGCTGGCCGAGGTGGGGCTGGAATACCTGCGGCTGGGCCAGCCCGCCACCACCCTGTCCGGCGGTGAGGCCCAGCGGATCAAGATTTCGCGCGAGCTGGGCAAGCGCAGCCTTCCCGGCGCGCTCTACATCCTGGACGAGCCGACCACCGGCCTGCACATGCACGAGGTGGGCAAGCTCATCCGCGTGCTGCATGCCCTGGTGGACAAGAACGCCACCGTGGTGGTCATCGAGCACAACACGGATGTGGTCATGGCCTCGGATCACGTTATTGATCTTGGCCCCGGCGGCGGCGAGCACGGCGGGCGGATTGTGGCGTCCGGCACCCCGGAGGAGATCATTGCCAATCCCGATTCCGTGACCGGGAAGTTTTTGGTCTGATCGCTGAAGGCTCGGTTTGAAGCATAAAAAAGGGGGCGTATTGCGCCCCCTTTTTTATGGGATGAAGAGATGGAGAAAGGATAGGAGGAGGGAGGAGCTCGGGAGAATTGGCCGCGCGTCCGCGTCTGATGTCCCCCTGTCGCGAGACGTCGTTTTGCGCTTTTACAGCGCCTTACTTTTTGGCTTGCGCCCCAAAAAGTAAGCAAAAAGTGCGCTTGCGGTGCGGCGGCGCGGAAACAGTGGCCAAGAGCCTGTAAGCGCCTCCCGCTGCCCTGACGGCATTGTCTGCCGAGGCAGACTCAGTCGGGCTGCGCTTCGGCGCTTGAAACAGGCTCTAGGCCCCGGTTTCCGAATGACCGCTCTTCGGGCGAGGGATTGTCCGAGCGTGGGAGGGCGTGTGGAAGAGGTGGTTTGCGGGGAGGCCGAGGATTTGGCGGGAGAGTGTACGGATTTTTTTTATGGATAGAGAGGAAAAGGGAGGAGCGCGGTGGTTTAGGCCGCGCGTCCGCGTCTGGTTTGCCCCTGTCGCGAGAAGTCGTTTTGCGCTTTTACAGCGCCTTACTTTTTGGCTGGCGCCCCAAAAAGTAAGCAAAAAGTGCGCTTGCTGTGCGGCGGCGCGGAAACAGTGGCCAAGAGCCTGTAAGCGCCTTTCGCTGCCCTGACGGCATTGTCTGCCGAGGCAGACTCAGTCGGGCTGCGCTTCGGCGCTTGAAACAGGCTCTAGGCCCCGGTTTCCGAATGACCGCTCTTCGGACGAGGACCGTCCCAGCGTGAGAGGGCGCATGGAAGAGGGCAAACGCGGAAGGCCTAGCCAACTCCAGACCATCCCCTCTCGCGCCTTTGAGGCGCAGCCTCAAAAAGCCGTCACTCCCAAACCTCAGAGCTTCGCACCCCGGAGCGCCTTGGGGCGCAGCCCCAACAGCGGCTCTCATACCCCGCCAAACCTTACGAAGGCCCTCCCATGGAACACCTTTGAGGCGCAGCCTCAAATAGTGGCTCTCCTACCCCGAAGTTCCGTCCGAAGGCCCCTCTTCCTTCGCCCTTCGTACCGTCAAGCAGCAGGGAGCGAGCCCTGTTCTGGACGCCTAGAAGCCGACCGCGAAGGGGCGGCGGCTCCGCTCCCGTGGCTCCTCGGTATTCCATAAAAGGGGTGTTCTCGTGGAGACTCGCACGCTACTTTTGATCAGATGGAGCCGCCCCGAGCGGATCGGATTCTCAGCGGCCAAACTGTGGGCGGGGATGCCCCCCCCGGCGTTTCTTTGGTTCTTTCTTTTCGCCCGGAAAAGAAAGAACCCCGCCGGGAGGGCTCCAAAAAAACTTGGAGGAGCGCCAGCGACGGCTCTCCCCAAATCCAACAACGCCCCCTCCCTCCCCTCATCGGCAAGAGGCACAAAAAAAGGGACAACCAGCGACGGCTCTCCCCCATCCCAAAAAGCGCCGGGCCGCAGCCCCAAAAAACAACCTACCGCAAGACCAGCTGCTGCCCCTTGGAAAAGCACCGCTTCCTCACCAAATTACTCACCACCAACGCCCCCAACGCCGTCGACGCCACCAGCATCAGCATGACCACGATCTGATACCGGATCGCGATCAACGGGTCCGTCCCGGACAGAATCTGCCCGGTCATCATGCCGGGGAGCGAAACCAACCCCACCGCCATGAGCGAGTTGATGGACGGAATCATCCCCGCGCGCACGGCCCCGGCCAAAATCTCCCTTGAGGCCTCGCGGTAGTCCGCCCCCAGCGCCAGTTTCATCTCCAACTCGCCGCGCCGTCCGCGCAAGTCGGAAAAGAGCCGGTCCAGACAGATGGAAATGGCGGTCATGGAGTTGCCCACGATCATCCCGGCCAGGGGGATGAAGTACTGCGGCGTCCACCACGGCCTGGCCCCCACGACCACCCCGGTGACCACAATGGAGACCAGGGAATAGGTGATCAGCATGGACGCGAAGGCGGGCAGGACGAACGGCACGGACCGCTCCTTGACCCGTCCCCGGATGGTGTGCACGGCGGCGGCCACCATGAAGGTGAACATGAGCAGCACCAGCCACGCCACGCGCACCTCGAACACGAACTTGAGCACATAGCCCATGAGGAAGAGCTGGGCAAAGGTGCGCACCGTGCCCACGGCCAGGTCGCGGCCCAGCCCCAGCCGCTGGGTCAGGGAGGTCACGCCCGCCAGCAGCACGAAGCCGAGGCAGAGCACCAGCTGCAGCGGGCCTATCTCGATGATGTGCGGGGTCATTGGTCGACGAGCCTCCGGTTCTCGATGGACAGGATGCGGGTCAGGCCGGGCGGCACGGCCTCGGAGTGGGAGATCATGATCACGGTCATGCCGTCCCCGGCCAGTTCGCGCGCCTTGTCGAGGACCACGTCCGCGGACTTGGCGTCCAGGGAGGCGGTGGGCTCGTCGAGCAGCAGGACCTTGGGCGAGAGGAGCAGGGAGCGGATCAGGCAGACGCGCTGGGCCTGGCCCACGGAGAGCTTGTCGGCCTGGGAGTCCGGGGTGACGGCGGCGAGCAGGAACCGGTCGAGCCGGCCGGCCAGGTCCGCGTCCGAGGGGCGCGGCAGGGCGGCGTTGGCCGCAAAGGAAAAGGGGAGCAGGAGGTTGTCGCGCACCGTGCCGGGCAGCAGGTTGGGCATCTGCTGGACGTAGGCCACGTTGCGCCGCAGTTCGGGCGGGGCCAGGTCCGTGATGGGCCTGTCCTCGAACAGGACGGCCCCTTCCTGGGCCTCCTCCAGACGGCAGAGCAGCCGCAGCAGGGTGGATTTGCCCGCCCCGGACGGGCCGCGCAGGAGATAATAGCCCCCGGATTCGAACTCGTAGCTCGCGTCCTCAAGGATGGGCGGGGATCCGGGATAGCCGAAGGAGACTCGCCTGAGCGCGAGCGACATGGCGTCAGCCGTCCTTCTTGTCGAGGAATTCGAGGAACCGGATCGCCACTTCCATGTTCGGGTTCAGCTCCAGCGCCCGCTTCAGGCTGTCGCGGCAGTCCGCTTCGTCGCCGCGTTCGAAATAGGCGCGGGCGATGTTGTAGTGCAGGTTCTCGTCCATGTCGGAGATGGCCAGGGCGCGGGCGTAGTACTCCACGGCCTGGTCAGTGAGCTTGGACTTGCGCAGATTGATGCCGAACTCGTTGAACAGGTGCTTGTGCTCCGGGGAAAAGGCCGCGTCCAGGGTGACCACGCGCTTGAAGATGTCGCCCGCCTTCTCGGTCTCGCCGCGCTCCATGTAGGTCAGCCCCAGGCCGAAGTTGGCCCGGACGTTGCGCTCGTCGATGTCGAGCGCGGCCTCGAACTCGAACTGGGCGGAGTAGAGCGCGCCCTGGTCCCGCTGCTCCTCGGCGCGTTTGAGGGTCTCCTTGAGCTCGCGCATGCGCGGGTAGACCTGGGTCTGGTAGTATTCCAGCTCCGGGTTGTAGTTGGCGAGAAAGTCGGGCAGCAGGACGGGCTCTTTGGGGCCTGAAGGCACATTGTTGTTGTTCAGGGGCTGGACCAGGACCACGCGGTTGCCGTCCTCGTCCGGGTCGGTCTCCTCCACGAACCAGTAGGCCTTCTGGATGGCCTTGCGCTGGGTGGTGCCGGTGCCCACGCGGGACACGGACTGGGTGGAGAACGCTCCGGAAATCTTCTCCACCTGAACGTCCGGGTGGATTTCCCTTCGTTTCCGGTCGGTTGAGGGGGCGGTTATCTCAATGGAAAATTCGTTGGGGGTCACGTCGGTCAGCCTCTTGGTCGCAAAAATAGTGGTCGAGACTCAAAGATACACGCGGGCTTGGCCGAAGGCAACAGGTGCGGTGCGGTGGGGGCCGGGTTTCTCTTGATGGTGACAATTCTCCGCATATTCGATACAGGCAGGAGCGACGGCCGTCGCCCCTGCGGCGGCCGGTCCATCGGACATTGCCCCGCAGAAGTGCTTTCGCCATCGAGAACGGAGAACAACAATGAGTACAATCGGCAACAGGATTCGCGCCTACCGTGAAAAGCAGGAACTGAGCATTGAAGATCTGGCCAACAGGACCACCCTGTCCGAGGACTTCATCCGCGCCGTGGAAGAGGAGGATATGTATCCTTCGCTGCGGCCCCTGGTGAAGCTCGCGCGCGCCCTAGGAGTTCGGCTCGGCACCTTCATGGACGACCACGTATCCAGCGATCCGCTCATCACCCGTCTCGAAGAGCGCGAGGAGGAACTGGTCATGCATCCCGACGGGAAGGAAGCGGGCCTCATTTTCCACTCTCTGGGCAAGGGCAAGACCGACCGGCACATGGAGCCGTTCTTCATCGAGCTGATGCCGGAGTCCGCCAAGGACGAGGCCCTGTCCTCCCACGAGGGCGAGGAGTTCATCGTGGTCCACTCCGGCAAGCTGCGCATCCGCTACGGCCATGAGGAGCAGATCCTCGAAGCGGGCGACTCGGTCTATTTCAATTCCATCGTGCCGCACAACGTGGCCTGTGCCGGAGAGGAAAAGGCGGAGATCTACGCCGTCCTCTACTTCCCCGAATAGGCGGTGTCCATGAGCGCACTGAGAGAAATCACCCTCGGCCGACTGCTGCACGAGACCGCAGTCAACAATCCCGACACCGAGGCCGTCGTCTATGTGGACCGCGACTTCCGGCTGACCTACAAGGAGTTCGACGAGCTCACCGACACCATCGCAAAGGGGCTGATGGGGCTGGGCATCGAGAAGGGCGAAAAGGTGGCCGTGTGGGCCAACAACGTGCCCTACTGGGTGGCCCTGCAGTTCGCCACGGCCAAGATCGGCGCGGTCCTGCTCACGGTCAACACCCACTACCGGTCCCACGAGCTGGAGTACCTGCTCAAGCACTCCGAGACCGAGAACCTGTTCATCATCGGCCAGTACCGCGACCACGACTACCTGACCACCACCTACGAGCAGGTGCCGGAGCTGAAGACCCAGGAGCGCGGCCAGCTGCGCTCGGAAAAGTTCCCGTACCTGAAGCGGGTCTTCTACCTGGGCCACGAGAAGCACCGGGGCATGTACTCCATTCCCGAGCTGCAGGCCATGGCCGCCATGGTCACGGACGAGCAGTACGCCGAGCGCCAGGCCTCCCTGGACCCGCACGACGTGGTCAACATGCAGTACACCTCCGGGACCACCGGGTTTCCCAAGGGCGTGCAGCTGACCCATTACAACATAGCCAACAACGGGTACTGGATCGGCGCGAACCAGAAGTTCGTGCCCGGCGACAGGCTCTGCCTGACCGTGCCCCTGTTCCACTGCTTCGGCTGCGTGCTGGGCGTCATGGCCGCGGTCAACCACGGGGTGACCATGGTCATCCTGGAGGACTTCGTGCCCCTGGACGTCATGGCCGCCATCGACCAGGAGCGGTGTACCGCCGTGTACGGCGTGCCGACCATGTATATCGCCATGCTCGACCATCCGCTGTTCAAGCGCTTCGACTACTCGTCCCTGCGCACCGGCATCATGGCCGGCTCCCCCTGTCCGGTGGAGGTCATGAAGCGCGTCATCGACAAGATGAACATGCGCGAGATCACCATCTGCTACGGACTGACCGAGTCCAGCCCGGTGATGAGCCAGACCGTGGTCGGCGACTCGCTCCGGCACATGACCGAGACCGTGGGCCGGGCCATGCCCGAGATCGAGGTCCGCGTGGTGGACCCGGAGACCAACGTCGAGTGCGCCCCGGGCGTGATCGGCGAGGTCTGCTGCCGGGGCTACAACGTCATGAAGGGCTACTACAACAACGAAAAGGCCACGCGCGAGGCCATCGACGCCGAGGGCTGGCTGCACTCCGGCGACCTCGGCGTCATGGACGAGGACGGCTACCTGACCATCACCGGCCGCCTCAAGGACATGATCATCCGTGGCGGCGAGAACATCTACCCGCGCGAGATCGAGGAGTTCCTCTATTCCATGGAGGGCATCCTGGACGTGCAGGTGGCGGGCGTGCCGTCCAAGAAGTTCGGCGAGGAATGCGGCGCCTTCATCATCAAGAAGAAGGACGCGGATCTTCTGCCCGAGGACGTCATCGACTACTGCCGGGGCAAGATCGCCCGGTACAAGATTCCGAAATACGTGACCTTCGTGGACGCCTACCCCATGACCGCATCGGGCAAGATCCAGAAGTACAAGCTGCGCGAGCTGGCCGCCGAACTCTGGCCGGACGCCTAGAAATACCGTGAACCGCCGGGGGAAGCCTGCCGAGCGCGGCTTCCCCCGGTTCTCTTTGCGCCCCCTCCGGCCCGTTGCCGGGACGGCGACCGTTTTTCGAGCGACCGGGCTCCCTTTGTCGGAAGAGCGCCCGGCCCACCAATTAGGAGGTATGGAGATGGAACAGTACAAGGAAATCGCGCCCCGCCTGGTGGGCGTGCGTGAAGGCGTGGGCTGGACTCCCAAGGAGATGGCGGACCTGCTCGGCGTGCCCGAGGAGAAGGTCACCGGCTACGAGTCCGGCACCGTGGAGATTCCGGTGGGCTATCTGCTGGACGTGTCCCGGCTGTGCCGAGTGGACCTGACCACGCTCATTTCCGGCCGCGAGCCGCACCTGAAGTCCTATTCCCTGGTCCGCAAGGACGAGGGGTTCGCCGTGGACCGGCGCAAGGACTACGACTACAAGTCCCTGGGCTACAAGTTCGCCGGGCGCGAAATGGAGCCGTTCCTGATCACGGTTCCGCCCAAGTCCGGCGACCAGATGAGCGAGACCTCGCACCGGGGCCAGGAGTTCATCTACGTGCTCGAAGGGCGGCTCGAAGTCCGTCTGGGCGGCGAACCGATCATCGCCGAGCCGGGCGACTCCCTCTATTTCAACTCGGAAACGCCCCACGCCCTGCGCGGCCTGGACGGCAAGCCGGTACGTTTTCTCGACGTGATTCTTTAGGGTCGGCCGGGGAAACACCCCGACCCGCCCGGAGAAGTTCATGGATTTTGTTGCGGAAAAATCACGAATACCGATCTGAATCACGGAGAAAACAGCATGTTTACCAAGGAAGAATACGCCAGCTACGAAGATCTGTGCGAACGATATAAACCCGAATGCCCGGCGAATTTCAACTTTGCCTATGACGTCTTGGACAAGATGGACCCGGCCAAGCTCGCCCTGGTCCACGTGGACGACGCCGGGAACCGCAGGGAATTCACCTTCGGCTTTTTTCAGGAGGCCTCCTGCCGCCTGGCCGACGCCCTGGCCAAGAAGGGCGTCAAGAAGGGCGACCGGGTCATGCTCGTGCTCTACCGGCGCATGGAATACTGGACGGTCATGCTCGCCCTGCACCGCCTCGGCGCGGTTCCCATCCCGTCCCCGTCGCTTTTGACCAAGAAGGACATCACCGAGCGCGTCAACTACGCGGGCATCTCGGCCATCATCTGCGAAGACTCCATCGCGGAGCGCGTCAACGAGGCCAAGGGCGGCTGTCCCGGCCTCAAGCTGTTCGTGCAGGTGGACGGCGAACCCGGCGAGGGCTGGGTCGGCTATGAACCGCTCCTGGCCTCGGGTTCCCCCGAGTTCCCGCGCACCGAGGCTTCCCCGGGCGGCGACGACCCGCTGGTCATCTTCTTCTCCTCCGGCACCACCGGCCTGCCCAAGATGGTCCTGCACAACCACAAGTACGCCGCGTCCCACTACACCACCGGGGCGCTGTGGCATGACCTGGAAGAGGG
The DNA here is from genome assembly GCF_001563225.1 of Pseudodesulfovibrio indicus. NCBI lineage: Bacteria > Pseudomonadati > Thermodesulfobacteriota > Desulfovibrionia > Desulfovibrionales > Desulfovibrionaceae > Pseudodesulfovibrio > Pseudodesulfovibrio indicus. The sequence goes on along the minus strand of NZ_CP014206.1, from coordinate 109,144 downwards.
CGACCTGCACCTGACCGTGTCCGACACGGGCTGGGGCAAGTCGGTCTGGGGCAAGTTCTACGGCCAGTGGATGGCCGGTGCCGTCATCTTCGTCTGGGATTTCCGGGGCAAATTCGAGCCTGCGGAGCTTTTGCGCATCGTCGCGGAAAACAAGATCACCACCTTCTGCGCCCCGCCGACCATCTACCGGTTCCTGGTGCGCGAGGACCTGGGCAAGTACGATCTGTCGGCCCTGCGCCACTGCACCACGGCGGGCGAACTGCTCAACGACTCGGTCTTCCATGCCTGGGAAAAGGCGTTCGGCATGCCCATCTACGAGGGGTACGGCCAGACAGAGACCACCCTCCAGGTGGCCACCTTCAAGTTCATGAAACCCAAGCCCGGCTCCATCGGCAAGCCCGTGCCGGGCTGGGAAATCAAGCTCATGGACGAAGAGGGCAAGGAAGTTCCCCAGGGCGAGGAAGGCGAGATCTGCATCCGCATCGACAAGCCCGTGCTCGGCCTGTTCGATTCCTACATGGACGAACCGGACAAGACCGCCTGCGTCAAATGCGACGGCTGGTACCATACCGGCGACAAGGCCTGGGCCGACGAGGACGGCTTCCTCTGGTTCATGGGCCGCACCGACGACCTGATCAAATCCTCGGGCTACCGCATCGGGCCCTTCGAGGTCGAGTCCGCCCTGGTGGCCCACGACGCGGTCATCGAGGCCGCCGTCACCGGCCTGCCCGACGAGGTGCGCGGCCAGCTGGTCAAGGCCACCGTGGTCCTCGCGCCCGGCTACGAGCCGTCCGAAGAGCTGACCAAGCAGCTCCAGGCGTTCGTCCGCGAACTGACCGCGCCGTACAAGTACCCGCGCGTCATCGACTACGTGTCCGAGCTGCCCAAGACCATCTCCGGCAAGATCAAACGCAAGGAAATTCGCGAAGCCGACCTCGCCAAAATGGCGAAGTAGGGCAGCGGATGCCTCCGGCGGCCGGGGGAAGGGGAGGAAAAACCCTTTGAAAAGGGTTATTTCCTCCCCTTCCCCCGGACCCCCATCCCCTCCTTTTCCCAAACTTTTTGGTGCCGCCTTCGGCGGGGACGGGGAGCGGGAGAAAGTAAAACGCACCTGGAATAATCCGGGTGCGTTTTGTTTTAAGGCATGATTTCCAATGGAAACAGGAATGAAAAACACTTTTCGTTCTTCGCTTCCAACCCCAATTCATCAAATCCCCATTTCAAAAGAAACCCATTTCGCTCACTTCCAAACCTCGCGAAGCGACCCAAAAAGTTTGGGAGGGGAGATGGGGATGGGGGTCTGGGGGAAGGGGAAGAGGGGAATCCCTTTCCAAAGGGTTCCCCTCTTCCCCTTCCCCCAGCCGCCGGAGGCTACTCCTCTTTCTTCTCGGCGGCCTCAGCTGCTTCAGCCGCCGCAGCGCCTTCCTCGGTCAGGAGGGTGGCGTAGGCATCCTTGAAGATGAGCTTGGTGGCCAGTTCGTCGGCGGTTTCGCCCAGTTCCATGAGGCGTTCGAGGAAGTCGAGGATGAGCAACCGGCGTTCCTCCTCGCCGTTTTCGAATTCGAATTTGCAGTCGCCGGACTCGAAATAGTGGGCCACGCGTTCCAGATAAGCGATGTCGAGCATGGTGAACCTCGTTGTTATTCGTGATGGTAGGGCATGTTCTTGTGGATGGTCCCGGCGCGGTAGAGCTGTTCCAGGAGCAGCAGCCGGGCCAGTTCGTGGGGCAGGGTCATGTCGCTCAGCCGGATGGAGTGGCGTGCCGCGTTCTTGACCTCGTCGGACAGCCCGAAGGGGCCGCCGATGACGAAAACGGGGCGCTGGTTGGGCGCGTCGGTCCAGGTCTGGAGCCGGTCCGCGAGGGTCTTGGAGGTCATGCGCTCGCCGAACTCGTCGAGGATGATGAGCACGTCGCCGGGCTTGACCTTGGCCAGGATGCGTTCGCCCTCGACCTTGCTCTTGTCGGCCGGGGGCAGCTTGCCGGGCGCGTCCTTGATGACGGTCTCCTCCAGCTGGAAGAAGCGGGAGAGTTTTTTCCAGTAATGGGCGCACCCGTCCTGGGAAAACCGCTCCTTGAGCTTGCCCACCCAGAGGAAGCCGACCTTGCTCATCTAGACGCTCTCCAGGGTGGCGGTGACGGCCTGGCCGTCGAATTTGATGCGCACGTAGCCGCCGCCCGCGAGCATGCCGGGGTTGATGACCGGGGTGTCGCCGACCTTGTCCGCGCCCACGGATTCATGGATGTGGCCGGTGATGGCCAGGGCGGGCCGGGCGCGCTCGATGAAGGCGCGCACGCCGGGGCTGCCCACGTGCTGGCCGTTGGACAGGCGGTCCACGGCCGTATCGACGGGCGGCTCGTGGATGACGCAGACGAGATGGTCGAAGTGGCCGGCCTTGGCGTGGGTGGCTTCGAGCCAGCGGACCAGGGTCTCCTCGGAGATTTCGCCGGGCGTGCCGAAGGGGGTGGGCGTGGACAGCCCCACGCCCATGAGGCCCAGTCCCGGGGCCAGCTCGCGCACGCGCAGGTGGATGTCCATGTCCTCCCGGCGCAGGAACTCGGACACGTCGTCGGTATCCATGTTGCCGGGCTGGGCCAGGATGCGCGGGTTGATCCGGGCCACGGCGTCGATGACGCGCGTTGCGGCCGAACGCCCGCCCCGGTTGGTGATGTCGCCGGTTATGATCACTCCCTCGGCCCCGGCCAGGCCGGGAATGGAGTCGATGAGGTCGATGGATTCGTGGATGTCGCCGAAGGCAATCCAGTACATGGGATCCTCCTGGAAAAAGATGGCATGACCCTAACGGCGGTGCGGGCGCGCGTCAACGCATGGAGGCTGGGCGGGGAAGATTCGGATGACTTTTGACAGTCCGCAGGCTACGGTTGAACAATGAAACAGTTGTTTACGTTGCTGGTCGTTCTCGCGTTGCTCGTGCCGGGTGAAGCCTCGGCGCAGGAGCGGCTGCGGGTCGGCATGCTCGACCTGCTGGAGCAGGGTGGGGGAGCCGAGGCCAAGAGCGTGGTGGGCGAAGCGTACCGGCGGCTCGGCATGGCGGTGGTCTTCGTCTGCCTGCCGTCCAAGCGCGAGTTGGAGTGCGCCGCCCAGGGCGTCACCGATGCCTCCCTTGTACGCACGGCCGCAGTGAGCGCCGAGTATCCGGGCTTGGTTCGGGTCCCGTTCCCCTTGTTCCGCTACACCCTGGTCGCCGCATACGCCCGAGAGGACCTGGATGTTCGTGGGCCGAGCGACCTTGTGGCTCTTAGGGTCGGCGTGGATCGCGGTTCCGTGGGGACGATGCAGTTCTGTCGGCGGAACAACATTTCGGTCTGCGCGCTCAAAGACCTTGGGCAGGGGATGCGAATGCTCCGTGAGGGCCGCCTGGATGCCGTACTGGAGGAGCAGGTGCTGCTCGAGATGGCGGCGAAGAAGGCCGCCGTTCCGCTCAAATGCTCCCTGCCGCTTCAGCGGGGATATTATTATCATTGGCTGAACCGCGAGCACGCCGGACTGGCGCCGCGCCTGGCGTGCTCGCTGAAGTCCATGTACGAGGACGGGACCACCGCCCGGCTGCTCGGCGGTTTCTCCGAGATGCTCAAGGGCCTGGAGGTGCGGGACGAATCCCTCGCCGGAGCGTGCGGGAGCGGCTCCGAAATCTGATCCCCCGCCCCCCAACGGGGCGGATTCTCTCTACTTGCAGGACTTGGTGTCCACGGCCAGGCGGGCCAGTTCGGCCAGCCGCTGGTCCACCTTGCGGTACAGGGTGCCGAGCGGGTACTTGCCGTTCTTGCCCCGCGTGCCGCAGCGCAGGCCGGTGAGGATGAACATGGCCTCCTCGATGGTGGTCACCGGGAAGATGTGGAACTTGCCCTGGTCCACGGCCTCCACGATCTCGTCCTTGAGCATCAGGTTGACCACGTTGTCGGCGGGCAGGATCACGCCCTGGCGACCGGTCAGCTTGCGGCGGCGGCAGACCTCGAAGAACCCTTCGATCTTGCGGTTGACGCCGCCCACGGCCATGACCGCGCCGCTCTGCGAGACCGCGCCCGTCATGGCGTAGGACAGGTTGATGGGGGTGTCGGACAGGGCCGAGAGCAGGGAGGCCAGCTCCGCGCCCGAGGCCGAGTCGCCCTCGATGCCCGCGTAGGACTGCTCGAAGCAGAGCGATCCGGTGAGCACGATGGGCTTGTCCTGGGCGAACAGCCGCACCAGGTAGGACTTGATGATCATCATGCCCTTGGTGTGGATGGGGCCGCCCAGCTGCGCCTCGCGCTCCAGGTCCAGGATGCCGCCGTGGCCCACGCCGACGGTGCAGGAAATCTGGTGCGGCAAGCCGAACTCGTAGTCGCCGAACAGGGTCACGGACAGCCCGTTGGCCCGGCCGATGCCGTGGCCGTCGGTGTCCACCTTGATCACCTGCCGGTCGTAGTCCGCCATGAACTCCTCTTCATAGAGGTTCACGCGGTAGTCCTTGGCGCGGACCGCCTCGCGCATGGCGGCCTGGTCCACTGCGGTCTTTCCGGCCATGCGCGCCAGGGCCGAGGCCTCGATCATCCGTTCGCGGATCAGCGGGATGTACAGCGACAGCCGCTTCTGGTCCTCCACCAGGCGGGAGGCGAAGTCGATGAGCCCGGCCATGGCCTCGCGGGTCAGGGGCAGGACCCCGGCCTCGCGCGCGGTCTGGCCGATGATGGTCAGGTAGTTGCGGATGTTGGCCGCGGTCCGGTGGGCGGCGTGCTGGAGATGGGCCTTGAGCTTGAAATACTTGGCGAACCGGTCATCGTTGTAGAGCAGGATTTCGTAGTGCTCGTCCGTGCCGATGAGCACCACCTTGAGGTCCAGGTCGATGGGCTCGGGCTGGATGGTCCGGGCGCGGACCTGCTCCGGGTCCACCGGGTCCTCGATGCGCGACTGGCCGGAGCGGAGCGCGCGCAGTAGCCCCTCCCAGGAGCTGGGGTTGGACAGCAGGTCCTCGATGTTCAGGATCAGGAACCCGCCGTTGGCCTGGTGCAGGGACCCGGCCTTGATCAGCGTGAAATCCGTGTAAAGCGCGCCCATCTCGGCCTCGCGCTCGATGGAGCCGAGCAGGTTGAAGGCCGTGGGATGGTCCTCCACCACCACGGGCGCGCCCTTGGTCTTGCCGTTGTCCACGAACAGGTTGACCTCGAACCGGGTGAAGAAGTCCTCGCCCGTGGGCATGCCTTCGGGCATCAGCCCGGCCAGGGAATTGTCGCGCGGCATGAACTGGTCCACGTTGTCCACCACCTCGCCGACAAGGGCCTCGAAATAGGCGGGCAGCCCCTCGATGTCCTTGAACTTTTCGGCCACCGGGCTGAAGCATTCCTCCATCACGGCCTTGGCCGTCTCGCGGTGCAGGGCGGACTCGGAGTCGCGCATGTCCATCTCGTTCTGGTTGATCTGGCGCAGGATGGACCCCACCCCGGCCAGCAGCTCCTCGCCCTTGGCCTTGAGTTTCTTGCGCAGGGCGGGCTTGAGCTTGTCGAAGTCCTTGTCCGAGACCACCTCGCCGTCCACGATGGGCGATAAAGTCAGCACGCCCTCCTCGTCCAGGCTGAGGGAGAAGTTCTCCTTCTCGGCGGTGTCGTCCATCTTGTTGAACAGCTCTTCGCGCTTGGAGTTGAACTTCTTGACCAGCCGCTCGTGCTTTTTCTGGAAGGTGTCCTTTTCGAACCGGGCCGGGATGTCCTGGCGGATGTGGTTCATGGCCTTGGACTGGGCGGTTTTGAACTTGCGCCCCTTGCCCGCGGGCAGGGACACGGCGATGGGCTTGTCGGTGTCCTCGAAGTTGTAGAGGTAGACCCAGTCCGCCGGGGGCGCGGCCTTGGCCGCCGCAGGCTCCAGGAAGGACTTCACGAAATAGGTGCGGCCCATGTTCGGCTCGCCTGCCACGTACACGTTGTGCTCGTTGCCCCGAATCTTCAGCGCCAGGGACAGGGCGTGGATCGCCCTCGGCTGGAGCTTTGCGTAGATGTTGCGCGCCGGGATGTCGTCGCTGGTTGCATAGGGGATCGTGGCCGGGTCAATGGCCGCCCGCAGTTTGGAGCCGGGCAGCCCCTTGGGAAGAGTCGTCTTGGTCATTCAGTTCTCATGCTGGGTTGGTTTTTGGCGCGTCGTCGCCACCGTATGCCGAATCTAAGCGCTTTCGGGCCGCTTGTCACCATCGGGTTGCCGATGGAGAAAGCGCAAGCCCGCAAGGGCCGGCATGGATGTCCATACCGGCCCCTGCGGGTGAAAGGGAGGGCTGCGCGATCAGAGGAACATGCGGCTCAGGCGCATGATGGCCGGAGCCAGGAGGATGACCAGGATGACGCGGGTGATGTGGAAGGTCAGGACCAGGAAGATGTCCACGTTCAGGCCGCCCGCCATGCCGGTCATTGCGGTCATTGCGCCGGGGCTGGTGCTGATGAAGGCCGTGCCCGGGTCGATGCCCCAGAACTTGGTGAAGACGATGGCCATGACGCTGCCGAGGATGATCAGCAGCAGGGCCGAGGTCAGGATGGGGACGGCGTAGTGCCTGAGCTGCCCGAGCATGTCCACGGAGAAGCTCGACCCGACCGTGGCCCCGACCACGATCTGGATGAACAGCGACCACTGCCGGGGCAGGGCCAGTGGCAGGGCCAGGCAGAGCTTGAGGACGATGACGCCGAGCATGGCGCCGATGATGACGCTGCCGGGGATGTTCAGTCGGCTGGCGAGCAGCCCGCCCGCCAGGGCGGCCGCCATGATCAGCGCGAGATGGATGATTTGCTGCATTGTTTCCCACCGGGGGGCGGATGTTACCGCCGGTTGTTGTTGCCTTCGATACGGCAGGGTTTCTGTAGCCCCGGGGCCGCCGGTTGGCAACCTCCCGGTCCGGTCCAGGACAGGACCGGACCGGCGGAGACCGGTCCCGGCGGCGGGACGGCCCCGGCAAGGGGGGGCAGGGCCAGGGAGGCGAGCAGCACGAGGACCAGGAGCACGGCCGCGGTCCAGTAGGGGTGCAGGGTCATTGGATCGCCTCCCGCCCGGAGCCTGGCCCGGACGCGTGGTCCGTGCGGCCGGTCGCGTCGGCTCCCTCGTCGGAGGGCGGGGCCTCTTCCATCCGGGCGGCGTCGAGGATCAGCCGCACCTCGGCCTCGGCATAGCCGTGCGCCTGGTCCAGCCGGTCCTTGAACTCCCGCGCATTGGGGAAGGTCCGGCCCGCCAGGGGGGCCAGCCAGGAAACGTCCACGTCGCGGGACAGCGTTTGCACCGCGGCCTCGGTCAGCCGGTACCGCTCGGGGCGATAGGTCTGCTGCATGAACACGTTTTGCAGGAAGAACAGGGAGACGAAGCAGATGACGGCGGCCAGCACCGGGGTCACGGCCCAGCTGCTGCAGATGGCCCCAACCGTGCGCCAGCGGATGGCGCGCCCGCCCTTGAGCAGGCCGATGCCGATGACCGCGCCCACGATGGCCTGCGAGCTGGACACCGGGACCAGCGGGATGGCGGGCAGCCCTGCGGAAACGAAGGCGTCGCTCAGCCCCTGGGACGAGAAAATGGTCAGGACCAGGGAGTGGGAGACCACCACGATGAAGGCGGCCACCGGGGAGAGCTTCATGATCCCGCCGCCGCCCACGGTCATGATGACCTTTTTGGAATAGGTGAACACGCCCACGGCGATGGCCAGGCCGCCGAGGAAGAAGAGCTGCTGCGCGGCGGTCAGGGTGAACAGCCCGAAGAGGTTGATCTCCGAGAAGTCGGAGATGGGCACGAACACGCCCATGACCGTGGAGATGTTGTTGGCCCCCAGCGCGTAGGACCCGAATATCCCGGCCAGCAGCAGGCCCATGCGGGTCAGGTGGTCCTGGGTCAGCATGTGCGGCTTGAACCAGCCGAGGAACCGGCGGCAGAGGAGGTACAGGAGCATGGAGAAGAGCGCGGCCAGGATGGGGCAGAAGACCCAGGTGGACAGGATCTTGGTCAGCGCGCCGTAGTCGATGAGCGACCCGGAGAACAGGTTCCAGCCCACGATGGACCCGACGATGGTCTGGGAGGTGGACGCGGGATAGCTCGCCTTGGTCATCACGAACATGGTCACGGCCGAGGACAGGGCGACCATGAACGCCCCGGCCAGGGCGTTGATGGAGCCGAGCTTGCCCAGGGTCTGGGTGGCCCCGGACCCGCTGACCACGGAGCCGAGAATGACGAACACGCTGCACCAGACGGCGGCGGTGCGGAATCGGATCATCCGGGTGCCCACGGCGGTGCCGAACACGTTGGACATGTTGTTGGCGCCGAGGGACCAGCCCAGGAAGAGGCCGCTTGAGAAGAAGATGGATGTCATGGCCCGCGTCCCTTACAGCGAGCGCTTGATGACGTAGATGGCCAGTTTGTCGGCCACGTCCTCGGCTTTGTCCGCGATCTTGTCCAGGCCGCGCACGTAGTCGCGCAGCTGCATCTTGTGGCTCAGCCGCAGGGACGGCTCGCGGAAGATGTCCCGCTGCAGCCGGGAGACGATCTTGTCGCATTCGGTCTCCCAGAAGGAGACCTTGTGCATGTGGTTGGTTGTGGTGGACAGGTCCTTGAAGAAGGCCCGGGCCGAGAGCACGATGGCCTCGGCGGTCTTGACCACGTTGTCGCTCAGTTCGAGGATGGCGGCGTGGAACGGCTCCGGAACCTCCGGGGATTCGATCTCGATGCGCCAGAGCGCGCCCTTGAACCCGCCCAGCAGGTAATCCATGCTTTCGAGCAGCTCCAGCACGTCCCCGCGCGATTCCGGGATCAGGGTCTTGGAATACAGGGCGGTCTCGATGGTCCGGCGCAGCTCGTCGCCGCGGTGTTCCCTGAGGGTGATGTTGTCCAGCTTGGCCCGGAAACCCTCGGCGTCGCCCGCCAGGTAGGATTCGGTGCCGGACTTGAAGATCAGCCCGGCCTCGCTGATCTCGTTGAGGAATTCGTCTATCTGTCGTTCGATCTTGATGCTGGAGCGGAGGATGTTGATACCCATGATGCGGATCTCTGCGGTTGTTGGTTTTCGGCAATGACCGTCCGGTCCCGGCGTTGGGGGCCGGGAAGCGGGTTCACGGCCCCGGGGGCGGGGCCGTGAGGTGACAAGGAGGTCCGGCGCGGGGAGTGGGGTATCTCCCCGCACCGGAAAGGGGCGCTACCAGAGCTTGCTGTCGAACCCCATGAGGGGCATGACGTACTGCACCCAGGGGATCAGGCACAGCAGGACGACCGTTTGCATGACGATGCCGTACTTGAAGGATTCGAAGCTGGAGTAGTGGTTGGCGAGGTAGCAGATGGTTGCCGGTTTGCTGTTGAAGTAGAGGACGTAGACCTGGTTGATCAGGAAGGCCATGGGCAGCGCGAAGCCGAGCACGTTCCACCCGAAGTTCTGGGCGATGCCGATGATGATCGGGAAGAAGATCATGGTCCGCGCGGTCTTGCTCTGGCTGAGGATGGACGAGTAGTTGAACAGGACGGCGATGACCAGGAAGATCAGGAGCTTGCTGGGATCGCCGTTGAGGCCCATGGCGTCGAACAGGTTGTTGATGCCGATGCCGACGATGTTCGTGGCCTTGATGCCGCCGCCCAGGACGTAGGCGCCGAAGCTGAACATGAGCAGGTGCCACGGGATGTCGGTCTTGTTCCAGTCGATGACGCCGAGCTTGGGCAGCCCGGAGAAGGAGGGCAGCAGACAGATGCCCGCGCCGGTCAGGGCCACGGCGGTGGCGCTCAGCCCGTGCAGCTTGTCGGTGGCCCAGAAGCCGAGGACCAGGAGGAAGATGACGGCGGCCTTGATCTCGTTCAGGGTCACCGGCCCCATCTTTTCCAGTTCGACGCGAAGCCGCTCGAGCCCGCCCTCGATGGTCGGGTGGTTGTCTTCGCCGCGCACCGGGAAGACGAACTTCACGCCCAGGAACCAGCCCAGGGCGAGGACGATCAGCGCCAGGGGCGCCAGGGCCAGGAACCAGTCCATGTAGAATATCTGCGCGCCCGCCCCGGCCAGCATGCTGGCGGCCACCAGGTTGGCGGCGGAGCCGGTCATGTAGGCGCTGCACGACACGTTGATGCCGAGCAGGTTCTGGAGGACCAGGTTGCGCGAGAAGTTGTTGCGCGAGTCGCCGCCGGTGGCGCCGTAGATGGCGCCGATGACCATGAAGATGGGCATGAGCAGCGCGGCCTTGGCGGCGGTGGCGTTGATGAACGCGCCGAGCACGAGGTTGAGGATCAGGAAGGTCCAGAAGACCGGCGTGGCGTGGTGCCCGGCCTTGAGGATGAACTTCAGGGCCAGCCGCTTGGCCAGGCCGGTGGCCACCAGCATGCTGGCCAGGATGAAGCTGGCGATGTTCAGGATCATGACCGGGTGGCCGAAGAAGGCGTAGGCGGCCTTTTCCTTCATGATGCCGGAAAAGACCACGGCCAGGATAAGGAAGATGGAGGTCAGGTAGTTGGGGATGGCTTCCGATATCCAGAGGATGAGGGACGCGCCGAAGATTCCGAGCATGGTGTAGCAGCTCGCGGCGGGCACCTTGGTCTGGACCGCGAACGACTCGATTTCGAAGAATTGGAAGTGGAATACGCAGAAGAAGAGCACGGCCAACGGCACGCCGACCTTCTTGATCATCTCCATGATCGGCCCGGCGGGAAGCGTGGGCAGCTTCTCCAGCGTGTAGTTGCGCATGTCCAGAGGGTCGAAAGAGGCACTTTTGGGGACTGTGGTTGTCAGGGGGGCAGTCATGTCATTCTCCTATCCATCATCGGCGCCCGGAGCCCTCACCGGCTCCGGGCGGTATCTTTCGCACCGTGCCCGGAAGCACGAGTTTGACGTCTACACCATTCCGATGACGCTCTTTGCGGCTTTGAGGTAGTTTCTGTTCTCGAACGAACCGATTTCCAGTGCTTCGATGGCCTTGGACATGCCTTCATAGTCTTCGCTTTCGCAGCAGGCGGTCTCCAGGACCGCACCGTTGAATTCGATGACGCCGTATTCGCAGATGATCTTGTCCACGGAGAAGCCGAACCGCTTCTTGTACACGGACACCGCGGCCAGGCCGGGATGCGCTTCCACGATGGCGATGAAGTCTTCGAGGGTGTACTCGTCCTTGACCAGCTCCACCTCGGCCTTCATGTTTTCGAGAATGGTCGCGACTTCCGCCTTTCCCACAGGGAACTGGAACTTGCCGCGAGGCTGGAAAATCTCATAGCCGTTCTCGGTTTCGCCCACTTTCGTCTTGATGTCGAGCAGGCCGTCACGGACCTTGACGTTGGCCTCGTTGGTGAAGGCGGACAGGAAGTAGATCTCGCTGCTCTCGCGGACCTTGAAGAGCTTGGCCTGCGCCTTCCACATGGATTTCTTCACAATATCGAGGATGCCTTGGCCGAACACGCGGAATTCCGCGCGGGGGACGATCTTGGATGCCTCTTCGGCCGTGGTGGCCGTGTTGGCGGTATACACGTCAGTCATGCTGTTCTCCGGGTTATGGCGGTTACCAGGTGGTGTAGGGATTGGCGACGAGGTTGGAGTTGAAGTAGCGGGGGTCTCCGGTGACTTCCTCTCCGACCCAGGAGGGCTTCTCGAAGGACTGGTCCTCGCTCGGAAGCTCGATCTCGGCGACCACGAGGCCCTTGTTCACGCCGAAGAACTCGTCCACTTCCCAGATGAACCCGCCGAATTCGATCTTGTAGCGGGCCTTCTCGATGATCGGCTTCTCGGCCAGGTCGTCGAGCATCTCGGTGCACTCGGCGTGGGGGATCTCGTATTCGTATTCCACGCGGGTCGCGCCCGTGGTGATGCCCTTGATGGTCAGGAACCCCTTGTCGTCGATGGTCCGCACGCGGACGGTGCGCTCCTTGGCGCTGTTCAGGTAGCCCTGGCGGTAGTGGGTGCCCTTTGCCAGTTCGCGCCAGTCGTCGCCGACCAGCAGGAACTTGCGTTCGATCTCTTTAGCCATTGTTTTCTCCAGTAAAGGTTTCGGGATGCGGTTGGTTGTTCAACAATGGACTTTCAATACGACGGGCTTTATGATAAAAACAAATAATATCTAAACATAATTATTATGACTTGAAGTTATGAATGAAACGTCACTGAAAGTGTTTATGGCCGTGTGCGAGACCGGCAGCTTCACCAAGGCCGCCAGCGAACTGTTCATCACCCAGCCCGCGGTCAGCCGCCACGTGCAGGGGTTGGAGCATCTCTATGGGGTGGAGCTGTTCGAACGCAGGGGAAGGCGCATCGTGCTGACCGCCAACGGGGAGATCCTGCGGGCCAAGGCGCGGGAGCTGTTCGCCCTGCACGCCGAGGTGGAGTCCCTGTTCGACGAGATCGTGGAGCTCAAGCGGGGGCGGATCTCCATCGCGGCCTCGGCGAGCATCGCCACCTATATCCTGCCCCCGGCCATCGCGGCCTTCCGCAAGCAGTTTCCGGGCGTGACCATCGAGCAGCTGTCGGGCAACACCCACGCGGTCAAGCAACTGGTCGGCAGCGGCGAGGCGGACATCGGCTTCGGCGGCGCGGCGGGCGTGGAGACGCGGCAGCTCATCCGCACCCTGGTCCACCGCGAGCGGTTGGAGATCGTGGCCCGGACGGACAGCGCCATCAGCCGCAAGAAGGTGGTCACCCCGGAGGACATGCTGGAGTACGATTTCGTGTGGCGCGAGAAGGGGACCCAGACGCGCCTCTACGTGCGCGAGCTGTTCAAGAACACGCCGCTGCAAGAGCCGGGCGTGGTGGTCCAGCGAGTGGCCACGGCCAAGCGGTTCGCCCAGGTGGAGGGGTATCTTACGGCCCTGCCCTATTCGGCGGTGAAGCGGGAGGTGGAGGACGGCAGGCTGGCCATCCTCAACGTGCCGGGGTTCGACTTCACCATGGACTTCAACGCCTTTGTCAGCGCGGGGCGCAGGCTGGGCACGGCGGCCCAGGCGTTTCTGCAGCACCTCCTGAACCGGGAGGACTTCACCCACTCGCGCAACCTGCGAAAGCTCCTTCAGATGGGCGAATAGGCCCCGCCGGTCCGACGGCATCCCTCCCGCCGGAGGACAAGAAAAGGGCGGCCCCTCGAGGGCCGCCCTTGGTTTTCGTTCGGGTTCCGGGCTAGAGGCCGGTGCCCTGGAACAGCGCCTTCTGGAGGCCCAGGGACCACTGGCCCTTGGGGAATCCGTGCTGCACGGCGAAGTGGTCCAGGGACCGCTTGGTCATGGGGCCGAAGGTCTTGTCGATGGTACCCTTGTAAATGCCCAACTCCTTGAGCCGGTTCTGGATCAGCTCCACGTCGTCGGGGAACACCGGGTTGAGGAACGCCAGGCCGCGTTCCAGGGGACCGGGACCGGCGGCTGCCGGAGCAGGAGGTGAAGCCGGTGGCTGCGCGGTCGGTTCCGCGTAGTTGTACACCGGGTGCGGCTCCGGGGCGGCCTGGGGAGCGGGCTGCGGGGCCGGTTGCGGCGCGTAGGCCGGGGCCGGTGCGGGCTTGGGAGCGGGCTGCGGCGCATAGGCCGGGGCCGGCGGAGGCGGTGCGTTGAAGGTCGGCGCGGGCGCTTCCTCGACCACCATGGGGGCGGGCTTGGGAGCGGCGGCCTGGCGGTCGCCCGAGGGCTTGGAGTCCCAGCGGGCCACCTGGACCCGTTCGCGTTCCGAGGCGGGCACGCCCATGCCCGGGGTGTAGTAGTAGTTGATGTAGAAGTGGTCGCGGATGCTGGTGGGTGAGAACCGGGCGGCGAACATGTGCACGCGCCAGCCCTGGTAGTCCATGATCCGCTCCTTCTCCTTGGCCGTGTTGTCCCGCTCGGTGCGGGCGGTCTTGCGGGTGTTGACGATGGCCTCGAACTGGGAGTCGGGCGCGATGCGGTTCTTGACGAAGGTCAGGACCATGTACGCGCCCTTGGGGGCCTCCTCCTTGGGCGGAAGGTAGGCGTTCTCCCTGGCCACCTTGTAGAGGGCCCCCCAGTCGTTGACCACGTCGTAGGGGACGTTCATGAAGGTGTCCATGGGGACCATGTAGACCTCCACGAACACCGTGGGCGGGGAGGCCGTGGCCGTGGCCACCTGGTTGATGGTGATGCGGGTCCCGTTGACCGAGTACTTGGCCCCGAACTGGAGGGCCACGATGCGGCCGTTGGGGTCGGCCAGGTTGATGACCCCGGCCACTTCCGCGTCGTACACGGAGCCGGTGCCGAAGTTGGTGTAGGTCACCAGGGCGATTCTGCCCGCCTGGAAGGCGGAGTAGAAGTTGTTGGCCACGCCCTCGATGCCGTTCTCGGCTCCGGGGGCGAAACCGATATTGGCCAGGCCGGGCTGGCCCGTGGCGCGGCTGGCTATGGCGAAGGCCACGTCGCGCGCGTCCTGGGGCCACTGGTTTTCGGCGGCCGCAGCGGGCGCGGCCGAGGCCAGGAGCAGGGTCAGCGACAGAAGGAGCGTGAGAATGGGTGTGCGCATGTCGTGATCCTTATTGCAGGAAGTTGTTGTCGTGCAACGGGGCGGGGCCGCCGCCGGGTTGGTAGGAGTTCAGCTCCGGGATTTCCGGGCCGGGCATCTGGAGGTTGGACCCCATGTTGCCCATCAGGGCCTTCTGGTAGTCCTTCTTGGCCTTGTCCAGCTTGGCCTTGGTCTCCTTGGTGAAGGTATACACGCCGTGCGCCCCCTCCACGATCTTGATCGTGGCCAGCAGCTGGGGATTGGAGGCCAGGACCATGTCGAGCACCTTGTCCTTGAGCTGGTCCTTGACCATGTCGGCCACGAACTGCGCGCCGGGGGAGTTCCAGGGCGAGTCGTTGGGGGTGGGCTGGTTCGTGGGTTTGCCGTCCGGGGAGTAGTAACCGCCCCAGTGCCCGTTGGGCGGTTCCAGGGGCACGCCCTCGGGACCGACCTCGCCGGGATAGTTGTCGAACCCGCCGGGGACATTCTGATAATCGGGACCGCCGCCACCGCCGGTGGAGTTGCCGATGGAGCCGCCGCCACCGCCGCCTCCCCCGCCACCGCCGCCACCGCCGTAGGCCAGGGCCGAGGCGGGCAGCAGCAGGCAGGCGCAGAAGGTGAGGAGCAGCAGCGCGCCGCTATGCGTCTTCCGGGATGCTTGGTGTCTGTTCACGTTCTTTCTCCTTCGGGAGCCGGATTATTGCCCGGTGCCCTGGAACAGCGCCTTCTGGACGCCCATGCTCCACTGGCCCTTGGGCAGCCCGTGCTGCTGGTTGAAGGCGTCGAGCGCCTTGCGGGTCAGTGGACCGAAGTCGCGGTCGATCTTGCCGGTGTACAGGCCGAGGTCCTTGAGGCGGATCTGGATGATCTCCACGTCCGCGGGGAAGACCGGGTTCAGGTACTGCTGGCCGAGCGCCAGGGGGCCTTCGCCGGACTGGGCCGGGGCCGGGGCCTGGGTGGCGGGTGCGGTCTGCGTCGCTGCGGGCGCGGCCTGGGCGGCTGCGGCCTGCGGGTTGTACTCGCGCTTGGTGTTGTGGAACTCGCCGACCACGACCTCGGGCAGATAGCCGCCCGCGTCCTGCTTGTAGTTGACGCCCACGTAGAACTTGTAGCGCGAGGAGCCGGGGGCGAACTTGCCGCCCGCGATCAGGATGCGCCAGCCGGAGTCGTTGATGGAGATGGCGTCCGCCAGGGTCTTGCCCGCGCCGAACGGCTTTTCCGTGACCTTCATGTTCAGGGACGCCTCCTCGTAGATGCGGTCCTTGCAGAAGGTCATGATGTAGTAGTTGCCGGTCAGGCCGGTCTTGCTCTCGCCCTCGCCGTAGCTCATGGGCTCGGCGTTCTCGATGGCGAACAGGTAGTAGTCCGTGTAGTTGAGCAGGGAGGAGGCCGCGGCCTTGAACTTGTCCTCGGGGATGAAGAAGGTCTCGACCCTGGGGAAGTCCGGCGGAATGCCCGCCACCACGGACTTGGTGATGTTGATGTGTCCCTGGGTGACGATGTACTGAGTGCAGAAGTAGACGCCGGTGCGGCGGTTGATGATGTCCTTGAACAGGATCACGCCTTCGAGCATGGCCTGGATCTTGCCCGGCGCGAGCTCGGCGGTGATGTAGCCGGTCACGCCCACGTTCTTGACGTCGAACCCGTCGTAGTTGAATTCGAGCTCGCCCACGGCGTGCTGGCCGTTGGGGTCGAGGGTGACGTTGTCCACGCTGATGCGGCCGCCGCGCAGCCGTTCGATGAGGGCGGCGGAGACCAGCTTGATGTCGTCGAGTTTCTGTGCGGGCGCCGGGGGCACCACCTGGGGCGTCGGGACCACCTTGGGCGGCGGCGGGGTCAGGGTCGTGGTGGACGCGACGCAGCCCGCCAGGATCAGCCCGCACAGGAGCGGAAGCAGGGAAAGGTTGTATTTGCGCATGGGTAGTATCGCCTTCTGTTGCTGGTATCGGTTCGGGGCCGGGGGCTAGAGCTGCGGGGTGCCGCCAGCGATGGGCGACGCCGGGGCCGACGACATGGGGTCGTAGGCCGGGTCCGGGGTGAAGCTCGGCTGCTGGGCCATGTTCGGCGCGCTGACGTAGTCCGCCAATTTCTCCATGGCCTTGCTCAGTCCCTTTTCCGTGCCGTAATCCATGGCCTTGCCGATGCCGTACCGCCCCATGGCGCGGGTGACGACGCCCACGGCGCGGGTCTTGACCTGCTGGCTCACGGCGTTGCGCGCCAGGTTGATGCCCGCCTTGGCGGTGTTGAACGCCTTATTCGCGTCGATGGCGGACATCTGGCCTGCCAGGGCCGAGGCCCCGCCGCCGATGACGATGCCCTTGGCGATGTCGGCCCCGCTCAGGCCGTCGCGGTAGGCGTTGGCCCCGCCGCGCGCCGCGCCCAGGGTGACCGAAGTGACCCAGCCCACGCCGGGCACGAAGGACAGCCCTTCCTGGGAGATCTCACCCATCTTGTCCAGAATCTCCAGCGTCTTGACGCAGGCGTCCAGCATCTCGGCCTCGCTTTGCGCCTCATTGGAATACTGTTCGAGAAATACCTGGCGCACGGTCAGCAGGTCCCGTTTGGAGATGGTGGACCCGGAAAAGGCCTCGACCATGGTGTTGTGCTCCGCCGGGGAGAGGTCCTTGAATATCTCGGCCACCTCGGCCCTGGTCCAGGGGTCCATCTGCGGTTTGGAGGTATCGCTTTCAAAGGCTCCTCCTCCGCCGCCACCGCCGCCGTAGGCCGCAGCCAGGGCGGGGGTCAGTAACAGGCCCAGCGCGAGCAGGCCCGCCAGCATTGTCCGCATTCCTCTACGTTTGCATACCATGTCGATCTCCTTGAAATGAATAAAGCGGTTCCCTCTATCTGCCGTCTGTCGCAATGGACTGGCCGACCGCCCCATCCGGGTCGGCAAGGTCCATGTACTTCTGCTTGATGCCCGCTGCGGGCGGCACGAATTCGGGGACCATGGCCGCCAGCTCCGGGTGGCTCAGCCGAAAGAGCCGGAGCGGGGGGCTGGATTCCCCGTTGTCGTCGATGTGGGTCAGGTAAATCTCGGTGAAGGGCGAGTTGCCCTTGGAGGCGAAGCACAGCCATTTGGAGTTGGGCGACCAGGAGTGCCACGAGTTCATCAGTCCCGTGTTGGCCCTCAGCGGACGCGGTTCGCCGCCCTCGGCGGGGACGATGACCAGCCGCGAGTCGGGCTGGAGCACCAGGCCGGTGGCGCACTGGGTGAAGACCAGCCATTTGCCGTCCGGGGAATAACGCGGGAAGAAGTTGCTCCTGCCGTTGGCCGAGGCTCCCTTGATCGGCTCGGGGCTGCCGCCCTTGCCTCCGTTGAACGGCACGGACCACAGGTCGAACTGCATTGGGTACTTCTCGTCCGCATCCAGGATGTTCTGCCTGGGGTCTTCCCTGATCAGCCTGCCCGCCTCGATGTCCGCAACCAGCTCCGGTTTGACCGTGGCGCGGGCAAAGGCCACGCGCGCGCCGTCCGGGGTGAAGGAAGGGTTGGTCTGGATGTAGGCCGTATCGTCGGCTCCGGGCAGGGGGACGACCTTGCCGGTCTTCCGGTCGCGGATGGCGATCTGTCCGGTTGCCGGGTAGAACATCTGCGAGAAATAGAGGTCGTCGAGCATGATGAAGGCCGAGGTTTCGCCCACGGTGGAGGCCGCGTATCGCCCGTCCGGGGAGAAGGAGGTGAACAGGCCCATGCTGTACTTGGCGGGCTTGGGCGGGGGATAGTCGTTCCAGGAGACCACGTCGCGGTCGCGGACCGTGACCTTCTCGCCCACGTCCATCAGGGCGTAGCCGCCCTTGTCGCCCTTGTAGTCCATGTCCATGCCGTAGGTGGACCCGTCCTGGGAGTACGCGTGGCAGTTGAAGCAGATGGGCAGGTCCTGCATGACCACGCGCGGTTTGCCGTGCTCCGCGAGGTCGCCGACCACCATTTGGCTGTCGAAGGGATTGTCCTTGGCGACACGGAAGGGCAGCCGCTTGCGCAGGAAGGCGATGTCCGCCCCGGCGGGGTCCGGGGACACGGCGAAGGAGGTCCGGGCGGACGAGACGAGCAGTCCGTAGGCCACGCCTTCCACCGCGACCTCGATGGGCCTGTCGCCCGCGCCTTCCTTGATCCGCGCCCACAGGGCCGGGTCGGGAGCCCAGGAGGATTCGTCCACGATGCCCCGGCACACGGGCCGGCCGTCCACGCTCAGGCTGATCAGCCAGGCCGGTGCCGCCGGGTCTTCCCAGCGCAGGATGGGCGAGGCCGCGTCCGACGGGACCAGCGCGCCGTCCGCCGGATCGAGCATCTTGATTTCGGTCCGTTCGCCCGCCGGAGCCAACCCGCCCACATAGGCGGACAGGGAGGTGCCCGGAGGCAGCTGGATCGAGGGGGTGCGGAAGAGCGGGTAGGCTCCGGCCGAAAGGGGGGCGGACAGGATCAGCCAAGCCGCCAGGGCCAGGAGGGCGGCGGGCTTCGGGAGGTTTGCAAACGTCATATTCAGACCTGGTATATCGTTGTTTGTATTTATTGATGTTGCTTAATACGAGATTACGTCTCCACTGTACTTTTGGCAAGAAATAAGCGGCAAGCTATACCCGCGGAAGCGGATTCGGCGGCCGGGCGGGGGCGTGCGCAAAGACCCGGGCGGGCCTAGCGGATGTAATTGGGCAGATTGAGGAAGAGATTCGTGGTATAGGACGTCATCTTGTCCATTATCCACGGGAAGGCGATGAGCAGCGCCAGGAAGATGGCGATGATCTTGGGCACCATGGTCAGGGTCATCTCCTGGATCTGGGTGGCGGCCTGGAGGATGGAGATGAAGATGCCAACGGCCATGCCGATGCCGAGCATGGGCAGGGCGATGATCAGGGTCATTTCAATGGCTTGTCGTGCAAAGCCGACGACGAATTCAGGTGTCATTGGACGCAGCTCTCCCCGGGTAACACAGTGCGCATGGTCACTGGAAGGTGTTGACCAGTGAACCCACCAGCAGGTTCCAGCCGTCGATGAGGATGAAGAGGAGAATCTTGAACGGCAGCGAGATCATGACCGGCGGCAGCATCATCATGCCCATGGCCAGCAGGATGGACGCCACCACCATGTCCAGGATGAGGAACGGGATGTAGATCAGGAAGCCGATGGTGAAGCCGGTCTTTAGCTCGGAGATGGTGTAGGCCGCCACCAGCATGATGGTCGAGACCTCCTCCTTGTTCTCCGGGCGCGGTTCCTTGGTGATGGAATAGAAGATCGACAGGTCCTTCTCGCGGGTGTGCTTGAACATGAACTCGCGGATGGGGACCTGGGCGCGGTCCAGCGCCTCGGTGAAATTGATGGACTCGTTCATGTACGGCTGAAGCGCCGTCTCGTTGATCGTCTTGCCCACCGGGTACATGATGACCAGAGTCATGAAGATGGCCAGGGCCGCCAGGATCTGGTTGGGCGGCATCTGCTGCGTGCCCATGGCCTGGCGGATGAAGTGGAAGACGATGATGATCCGGGTGAAGGAGGTCATGGTCAGCATGATCGCCGGGGCCATGGACAGGACGGTCAGCATGAAGAGGATCTCCAGCAGTGTGGAGACCTCCTGCGGATCGGCCTGGCCCGCGGCCAGCTCCATGGTCAGCTTGGGAATGGTCGGCCCCTGGGCCAGGGCAAGGCCCGGCAGGAACAGCGCGGCCGCGAGCGCGGCCAGGGCCAGGGGAATCCACCTACGCATCGTCCGACCCCTTCTTCAACACGGCGGCGAAGCTCTTGCGTTCGGGCCGCTCCTCTTCCGGGGCGGCTTCGCTCTCGGAGAGCAGGGTGATGGCGTGTTCGGTGACCCCGAGCAGCAGGTCGCGGTCGCGGTAGCGGACCACGGCCACGGACTGCCGGTTGCCGAGCATCAGCCGGTTGCGCAGCCTGGGGCCGTCCTTGCCGGTGGTCAGCGCGCCGGGCACGCCGTACCGCCGGAGCAGCCAGTAGGCGAGGAAGATGACGCCGAGCAGCAGGCAAAGGTAGCCTGCGGTGGTCAGGAAGGTGGTTCCCGAATCCACCGCGGGAAGCGGCATGGGCGCCGGGGTGGAGACCGTGGCGGTGCTATCCAAGTTGCTTCACCCGCTCGATGGGGCTGATGATGTCGGTCAGGCGGATGCCGAATTTCTCGTTGATGACCACGGCCTCGCCGCGCGCCACGAGCTTTCCGTTGACGTAGATTTCCAGCGGTTCGCCGGCCAGCTTGTTCAGCTCGACCACGGAACCCTGGCCCAGCTGGAGCAGCTCGTTGATGAGCAGCTTGGTGCGGCCCAGCTCTGCCGAGACCTCCAGGGGAATGTCCAGGATGAAGTCCAGATCGCGTTTGCCCGAAGAGCTTCCGGCCTTGGCGTCCGGCCCCATGTCGGCCAGTTCGTAGTCGTGGGTCTGGGTGGAGAGGAACGCCTGTTCCTTCTCGTGCTTGACCTCGTCCTGCTCGGTCTCGGCCAGAGCAGCGGCCCATTCGTCGGCCAGGGACTCGTCGTCGTTCCCCAGCTCGGCGCTGCCCGCCATGGACGGGTCGGTCACGTCTTCGAGCCCCCCCAGGGGATCGTCGCTGTCGCCGCTTTCCAGGAGGGCGTCCGCCCATTCCTGCGCAAGTTTGTCCTGATCGTCAGCCATGTCGCTTACCTCGCAAAATTCTGTTGTCTGCGGACGGGCCGTCAAAAACCGGGACGGTCCGGACCGTAGGCTGCAAGAAGCGTGCTACTGGATGACCATTTCCGTGATGTAGACCCGGAGCACACCGCCGTTCCCGATGATCTGATTGAGCCTGTCCGCTATCTCCTGCTTCAGCTCGACCTTGGCCTGCATGGTGGACAGGCCGTCGTAGCTCTTGCTGGAAAGCAGCAGGAGCAGGGTGTCCTTGATCTTGGCCTCGTACTTGGCCAGGGCCGCCTGGGCCTCCTCGTCGCGGACTTCGACCTCCACGCCGAGCTTCAGGTAGCGCCGCCCCAGCGGGTCCGCCAGGTTAACCAGGAACGTGGGCAGCGGCACGAGCTGCCCCTCCAGACTCTCGGCGGGCTTGCCCGCGTCGCCTCCGGCGTCCTGGGTGGCCGCCGCGTCTTCGGGAGGCGCGGCAAAAAACATCTTGTAGCCGAACCAGCCGCCCACGCCGAGGGCGATGAGCACCACGGCGATGATGATCCACTTGAGCAGTCCGCCCTTTTTCTTCCCTTCTTCCTGGGTCAGTTCGTCTTGAGCCATGGCCGACACCTTTTCTGCTGGTTGTTCTCGGTCCTATACCGTCAATCGGGTCAGTTTTCCAGACAAAGTTTAGACTCTAGTAGCCGCCGATGGGCTTGGCGGTCTTGAGCAATATCTCCACCCGCCGGTTCTTGGGCGAGGCCACGGGCCTGCCCAGCTCGTTCACGGCCGGGAAGGCGTTGCCGTAGGCGGAGAGCGAAAATCTCGAATTGGGTACGCCCTTCTCCACCAGGAAGGCGAGCACGGACAGGGCGCGGTCGCCGGACAGGTCGAGCGGAGTCTGCGTGGCGTCGCTCTGGTCCGTGTACCCGGCCACGTTGATGGGCGCGTCGGTCTGGGTCATCATCGGCACCAGCTTGGCCATCAGGAACTTGCCCCGGTCGGACAGCTCCGAGCCGCCGGGCGCGAACAGGATCTGGTCCGTGAAGACCAGGGCCACGCCGTCCTGCTTGGCCAGGACGTCCAGGTTCTGGTCCAGCTCGGACTTGCTGATTTCGTCCGGCAGGACGTCGTCCGGGTAGAGCAGGTCCTTGATCCGCTGCTGCTTCTCCAGCACCTCCCACGGCTTTTCCATGAGGTCCACGATGAGCCGCTCCTTGGCGTTGACCCGGCCCGAGCCGCGCTTGTCGAGCAGGCCGAGGTCCGCCGTGGTCAGGGTCACCTTGGTCAGGATGGAGTTGTCCATGGAGGCCATGGTCAGCAGGAGTACGAAAAAGGTCAGCAGCAGGGTCATGAGATCCGAAAAGGTGATCAACCAGAGGGCCAGCGGCGGGCAGACTTCCTTCTTCTTCCTGGCCATGGCCTACCTCAGCTCCTCGGGCGTGGAGACGTCGAACTCGAAGCCGTTTACGGTCATGCTGTCCTTCCGGTCCCTGACCACGGGCATGGCATCCACGATGCGGTCGCCCAGCCGGCTGGACCGCTTGTCCAGGACGATGTCCACGCGCCGGTTGCGGCTGCGGTTCTCTGCGGTGTCGGGCGGATAGTGGGGCCGGTACTTGCCGAACGCCTCCACCCGGATCATGTCCGGGTCCATGCCCTTGTCGAGCAGGTAGCGGTAGATGGCCAGGGCGCGGTTCAGGGAGAGCTTCCAGGAGAGATCGGGGTTCTGCTCGTCGTCGCCGGGCTGGTAGTCCAGGTCCCGCTCGTCGCGCAGGTCCGAGGTGTGTCCGGCCAGGAGCAGCGGGTATTTGACCTGGAGCAGCAGCGGCAGGAAGCGGTCCAGGGTGGCCAGCCCCTCGGCGCTCAGGGTGAAGCCGTCCGGGGCGAAGAGCAGCCGCGCGTTGATGGACAGGATCTGGACGAACCGGCTGGAAGAAAAGTTGATGTCCTGGTCCACGTTCTCCCATTTCAGGGCCTGGAGCGGCTCCAGGTCGCCGGTGTCGATGGGGCCGGGCTCCACGGTCTGCTTGGTGTCCTTCTTGGAGAACACCTCGTAGCTCGCCTTGTCGAAGCCGAAGGTGCCGATGATGGACCCGAGCGCCACCAGCTTGCGGCGCTGGTCGATGGTGGCCATGGACACGAGCAGGATGAAGAAGGTCAGCATGAGGGTCATGCAGTCCGCGAACGTGACCATCCAGAGGGGGATCTCCTCGCAGATCAGTTTTTTCTTCTTCTTGGCCATGGCGTCCCCCGGGGACCGAGGTTAGTCCGAGATGATCCGATCCTTGGGCGGCAGGTAGCTGTTCAGCTTCTCTTCGATGATGCGCGGGTTCTCGCCCTTGGAGATGGACAGGATGCCCTCCATGATCATCTCGCGCAGCAGGATTTCCTCCTTGCTGCGCGCCTTGAGCTTGCCCGCCATGGGGATGAGGATCAGGTTGGCGATGAGCGCGCCGTACAGGGTGGTCAGCAGGGCCACGGCCATGGCCGGGCCGATGGAGGACGGGTCGGACATGGTCTGGAGCATCTGCACCAGGCCGATGACCGTGCCGATCATGCCCATGGCCGGGGCCAGGGTGCCCAGCGCCCCGACCACGTCAGCGCCCGTGGCGTGGCGTTCGCCCAGGTACGAAATCTCGGTTTCCAGGATCTCCTGGATGGTCTGCGGCTCCAGGCCGTCCACGGTCAGCTGGAGCCCCTTGCGCATGTAGTCGTCGTCGATCTCCTTGATCAGCGGCTCCAGGGACAGGATGCCCTCGCGGCGGGCTCGGTTGGCGTAGTCCTTGAACCGCTCGATGATCTCGGAGGGCGAGTCCAGGCTGGTGAAGAAGGTGTTCTTGATGACCCCGATGACGCCGATGATGTAGTTCATGGGGTAGTTGACCAGTCCGGCGCCGATGGTGCCGCCCACGACGATCAGCAGGGAGGGCACGGACACGAAGATGATCAGGCTGGAGCCGGTCATGATCGCCGACAACACCAGGCCGAACGAGAGGACGATGCCGATTATGGTTCCGAGATCCATACAGTTGCCGCCTTGTTCCTATCCTCGCGGGGGCCGCTCCCCGAAAATTCGCGTTCCTATGCGCACCAGCGTCGCGCCCTCCTGCACCGCCGGGATGAAGTCCCCGGTCATGCCCATGGAGAGGTGCGGCAACCGCATGCCCAGCCTCGTTTCCAGCCCGTCGCGCAGCTCGCGCAGACGGGAAAACACCGGCCTCGCGCCCTCGGGATCGTCGAAAAACGGCGGCATCGTCATCAACCCGACGAGACGCACGCCCTTCAGCGACAGGACCTCCTCGGCCAATCGGGGCAGGCTCTTCTCCGGAACTCCGGACTTTTGTACCTCGCCCGCAATATTCACCTGAAGCAGAATGTCCTGGACCAATCCGAGGCTCGCGGCCTTTTTGTGCAATGCCTGGGCCAGCTTGGAAGAGTCCACGCTGTGCACCAGGGTGAAATTCCCGGCCACGTATTTGGCCTTGTTGGACTGCAACCCGCCGATGAAATGCCAGTTCACCGGCAGCCCGGCCAGCGCTTCCTGCTTGGCCAGGGCCTCCTGGACGTAGTTCTCGCCGAACTCGGTCTGGCCGCTTTCGGCCAGGTCGCGGACGTCCGACGCCGGGTGCAGTTTGGACACCGCCACCAGGGTCACGTCCTCCGGGGCGCGGCCCGCCTCCTTGGCGGCCCCTGCCAGGGCTTCTCTCACGGCGGCCGCACGCTCGGCCAGTTCCCGTCTTCTTTCGTTCGTCACTTGTCGTCCACCCCGGCCCTTGCGTCCCAATGGCTCTTATCGGTCCGATTATCAATTAGTTTAATGAATTATTGACGGTTTTCACGCTTCCCGCCTGTCCGAGTACGCTTATACCACGACTCGGCCACTCCTAACTACCCGAAATTTTGCCGGAAGTGTAACCATTGAGAAAAAGCCAATATTCTCGAAAATTTATGTCTAGATTTACTCTAAAAACCATCCCCCGACAGGCGAAAGCCCTTGTCCCGCCCCGAAAACAAGACCGGGTTGACGCCGGGAGAAATGTACGGCTATAATGGTCCTACCAAACAAGGGCCTTTCTTCAAAAATCAATGCAAAATGCCGTTTGATCGGCGCATAGGTAGTGCCAATGAGCGAGACAGCCAAGGTTCATCATCTGTTTTTGCCGGTGCGGGCGGGCCGCGCCAGCGAAGAGGTCGCGTTGCAGATCGAGGCCGCCATCGTGGACGGCAGGCTGACCCCGGGCGAGCGGCTGCCGAGCGAGCGGGAGATGCAGACCCGGTTCGGCACCGGACGCGGCGTGGTGCGCGAGGCGATCAAGATATTGCAGCAGAAGGGACTGCTCGGTGTGAAGAAGGGGGCCAAGGGCGGGGCGTACGTCCGGCAGCTCGACGTGGGCAACGTGTCCGAGTCGCTGGCCCTGTTCCTGAAGCAGCACCCGGTGGAGCCGGAGAAGCTCATCGAATTCCGCGAGACCCTGGACCGGGCCATAACCCAGATGGCCATGGCCCACGGTCAACCGGCGGAAAAGGAGGCCCTGGTCCGGGAGGCGTCCCGGCTGGAATCCATGCTCGACGCGCCCGATCCCGATTTCGAGGCCACCAGCGAGCTGGACCGGAAATTGAACCTCGACCTGGCCCGCATGGCCCGCAACCCGTTGTTCGAATGGGTCATGCACGCGCTCCAGATGGGATTCAGCTCCCACGACTACGCCCTGTACCGGGACCCCGACTACCGGAGGAGGGCGGCGGCCAACTGGAGCGACACGGCCAAGGCCATCGCCGGGGGCGACGTCATGCGCGCCCTGGCCTACATCGGACACCACTACGTGCTGCTGCGGCAGTGCGTGGAGGAGCGCGGCGTGCCGACCAACGGGCTGGGCGCCGAGTTCCTGCAGGAAGACAATCAACAGCCAAAAGAGAGAAAAGCCGAATGAAGCAATACGATTACATAATTGTAGGCGGCGGTTCCGCCGGTTCCGTCCTGGCCAACCGCCTTTCCGCGAACCCCAAAAACAAGGTCCTGGTCCTGGAGGCGGGGCTTCCCGACTTCAAGCTCGACTTCCGCATCCACATGCCCGCCGCGCTGACCTATCCGCTGGCCGGGAAGACCTACAACTGGTGGTACGAGTCCGACCCCGAGCCGCACATGAACAACCGCCGCATCTACCAGCCGCGCGGCAAGGTCCTGGGCGGGTCCAGCTGCATCAACGGCATGATCTACATTCGCGGCAACGCCATGGACTACGAGAAGTGGGCCGAAGAGGACGGCCTTGACGAGTGGTCCTATGCGCACTGCCTGCCCTATTTCAAGCGGTTCGAATGCCGGACCGCGGGCGCGGACGAGTACCAGGGCGCGGTCGGCCCCCTGTACCTGACCGAGCCGGAATGCGACAATCCGCTCTTCGACGCCTTCTTCGGCGCGGTCCAGCAGGCGGGCTATCCCGTGACCAAGGACGTCAACGGCTATCAGCAGGAAGGGTTCGGCAAATTCGACCGCAACACCCACCGGGGCCGCCGCTGGAACGCGGCGCGGGCCTATGTCCACCCGGTCAAGAACCGCCGCAACCTGACGGTCAAGTGTTTGGCCACGGCCACCCGCATTCTCTTCGAAGGCAAGCGCGCCGTGGGTGTGGAATACGCCCGTGGCCGACGCCTGCACAAGGCCTACGGCGGCGAGGTCATCTCCTGCGGCGGGGCGATCAATTCCCCGCAGCTGCTCCAGCTTTCGGGCGTGGGCAACGGCGCGGAGCTGAGCGCGCTCGGCGTCAACGTGGTCCACGACCTGCCCGGCGTGGGCGAGAACCTCCAGGATCACCTGGAGCTCTATGTCCAGTACGCCTGCAAGAAGCCGGTCTCCATGTTCCCGTGCCTGAAGTGGTACCGGCAGCCGTGGATCGGCATGAAGTGGCTCTTCGGCCAGACCGGCGAGGCGGCCACCAACCATTTCGAGGCCGGCGGCTTCATCCGGAGCAACGACCAGGTGGAGTACCCCAACCTCCAGTACCATTTCCTGCCCATCGCCATCCGCTACGACGGCTCGGCCCCCAACGAGGGCCACGGCTACCAGGTCCACGTCGGCCCCATGAACACCGATGTGCGCGGGCATGTGAAGATCAAGTCCGACGATCCCGCCGAGCACCCGTCCATCCTGTTCAACTACCTGTCCACGGACCAGGAGCGCAGGGAGTGGGTGGAGGCCATCCGCAAGACCCGCGAGATCATGACCCAGCCCGCCTTCGACGAGTTCCGGGGCAAGGAGCTGGCGCCGGGCGCACAGGCGCAGACCGACGAGGAGATCCTCGATTTCGTGGCCCGCGAGGGCGAGTCCGCCTACCACCCGAGCTGCACCTGCGCCATGGGCACCCACGACATGGCGGTCACCGACCCCGAGCTGCGCGTGCGCGGCGTGGAAGGGCTGCGCGTGGTGGACGCCTCGGTCATGCCCTACGTGACCAACGGCAACATCTACGCCCCGACCATGATGATCGCGGAAAAGGCCGCGGACATCATCCTCGGCAACACGCCGCTGCCCCCCGAGCACGCGCCGTTCTACAAGCACGAGCGGAGGGAGGCGTAGCCATGTTGCTGGGCAACCATTACATCGACGGGCAGTGGCGCGGCAGCACGCACGGCGGCAGGCGCGAGATTCACAATCCCTTTGACGGCTCGGTCATCGCCGTGGTCGCCGAGGGCGGGCGCGAGGACGCCGAGGCCGCCATCGGCGCGGCCCGGCACGCCTTCGACCAGGGCGGCTGGCCGCAGACCCCCGCCGTGGAGCGCGCCCGGCTGCTGTTCCGGCTGGCGGACCTCATCGAGCGCGACTCCGAGGAGCTTGCGCGGCTGGAGAGCCTCGACACGGGCAAGACCGTGGAGGAGAGCCGCTGGGACATGAGCGACATCATGGGCATCTTCCGGTACTTCGCCGGGCTGGCGGACAAGGACGGCGGCGAGACCATCGCCTCGCCCAACCCGAACTCCACCAGCCGCGTGGTGCGCGAGCCGGTGGGCGTGTGCGGGCAGATTTCCCCCTGGAACTACCCGCTGCTCCAGGCGTCCTGGAAGATGGCCCCGGCCCTGGCCGCCGGTTGCTGCATCGTCATGAAGCCGAGCGAGATCACCCCGCTGACCACCCTCAAGGTCACGGAGCTGGCCGAGGAGGCCGGGTTCCCGCCCGGTGTGGTCAATACCGTGCTCGGTTCCGGCCCGGAAGTGGGCGCGCCCCTGTCCGAGAGCGACGACGTGGACCTGATCTCCTTCACCGGCGGCATCGAGACCGGCAAGGCGATCATGCGCTCGGCAGCCGGGAACGTGAAGAAGGTCGCCCTGGAACTGGGCGGCAAGAACCCGAACATCATCTTCGACGACGCGGACCTGGACCTGGCCGTGGACCACGCCCTGAACGGCGTCTTCTTCCACGCCGGGCAGATCTGTTCCGCCGGGGCCAGAATCCTGGTCCAGGACAAGCTCCACGACCGGTTCGTGGCTGCGCTCAAGGCGCGCATGGAGCGCATCGTGGTCGGCAACGGATTCGACGAGAAGACCCAGATGGGACCGCTCATTTCCGCCGCCCACCGGGCCAAGGTCGAGGAGTACGTGGCCATCGCGGTCGCCGAGGGCGCGAACCTGGTCCTGGGCGGCAAGCGGCCCGACGACCCGGCCCTCGCCGACGGCTACTTCTACCTGCCCACGCTGTTCACCGACTGCGGCAACCACATGCGCATCGTGCGCGAGGAGGTCTTCGGCCCGGTGATCACCGTGGAGCGGTTCACGGACGAGGCCGAGGCGGTCTGGCGGGCCAACGACACCATCTACGGGCTGTCCGCCGGGTTCTGGACCCGCGACCCGGACCGCATGGAGCGGGTTTCCGCCGCGCTGCGGTTCGGCACGGTCTGGGTCAACGATTTCAACGTCTATTTCGTCCAGGCCCCCTGGGGCGGCTACAAGCAGTCCGGCCTGGGGCGCGAACTGGGGAAGATCGGCCTCGAAGAGTACACCGAGGTCAAGCACATATACCGCAACCACGCCACCGAGCCGCTCAACTGGTTCGGGGCGTAGGCTGCAGCGCATTTCGCGTGCGGGAGCGGCCGGCCACGGGCGGGCCGCTCCCTCAACCGCAACATGGGAGGTTTGATGTCCATCGGCTTACGACGCATTCTCGCCGTCGCTTTCATTGTCGCAACACTGTTTTGTTCGTCCCTCACGGCTTTTGCCGCCGACAAGATCACCATCGCCAGCGTCTCCTGGACCGGCGTGACCATCAAGTCCGAGGTGGCGGTCAACGTCCTCGAAAGCCTGGGCTACCAGGCCGAAAACAAGGTCTTTTCCGTGCCCATCGTCTACTCGGCCCTGTCCACGGGCGATGCCGACGTCTTCTTCGGCAACTGGATGCCCTCCATGGCCAACGTCGCCGACAAGTTTTTCGACAAGGGCACGGTGGTCAAATACGTGGCCAACATGCCCGGGGCCAAATACACCCTGGCCGTCCCCACCTACTGCGCCGAGGCCGGGCTCAAGGACTTCAGCGACATCGCCAAATACGGCGACAAGCTGGACTGGAAGATCTACGGCATCGAGCCGGGCAACGACGGCAACCTGATCATCCAGGACATGATCGACAAGAACCTGTTCGGACTGGGCAAGTTCAAGCTGGTCGCGTCCAGCGAGGTGGCCATGCTTTCCGAGGCCCAGGCGTTCGCCGCCAACGACAAGTGGATCGTTTTCCTGGGCTGGGCGCCGCACAGCATGAACGAGCGCATCGACATGACCTACCTGACCGGCTCCACGGCCGATACCTTCGGCGACAACAACGGCACGGCCACGGTCTGGACCAATATCCGCAAGGGGTTCGACAAGGACAATCCCAACGTGGCCAGGCTGTTCAGGAACATGGTCTTCCCGGTGGACATGATGAACCAGATCATGACCGCCGTGTACAGGGACAAGGGCCTGAAGCCCGTCCAGGCGGCCCTGGCCTGGCTCAAGGACCATCCCGACATGTACGGCAAGTGGCTGGACGGCGTGACCACCGCCGACGGCAAGCCCGGAGCCGCCGCCTTCAAGGCGTATCTCGACTCCAAGGTCTAGCCGCCCCCACCCGCAAAAAGAACAGGGAGCCGTTTCGCAACGGCTCCCTTTTTTGTTGGCCGGCGGGGCTAGGCGGGGATGACGATGGTGTGGATGGTCCGCACGAGCTCGGCTTCGCCCTTGGCTGCCATGGTCTCGTACAGGGACATGATGGTCGCCTGGGAAAAGACGTAGTTGCGGAACTGGTTGAACGGCTTCTTCTTGAGGTCGGCCGGGGCGATCTTGTAGTCGCGCACGGCCACCTTCTCCATGACCGGGATGAGCCACTGGGCGGCGGGGACGGTGAGCACCCAGTCGTGGTCGCCCAGGTGGGTGACGAATCCTTCCTGGCGGCGGGGCAGGGGCAGGGTCTTGCCGCCGGGAGCGAGCAGCCCGTATGCCACCGGGTCCTTGCCCGCGATGATGGCGGCTGCGGTCAGCCAGCCGACCACCTGGGCCTCGTCGGCCTCGGTGCGCGGGTGGTTGTGGGCGCACGCCTGGGCCACCACGATCTCGGCGGGCAGGCCGCGGACGATGGACTCGGCCACGCCCAGGACGTGGTGCTCGCCGGTCCCGGCCAGGGACAGCTCGGTCCGGGATTCGCCGTTCTTGTTCCACTGGAAGACCCACGGCTTGTGCAGGTCGTGGAGCAACTGGGCGGCCAGGACCACGTCGCGGTCGAGCATGTAGTCGTACACTTCCCGGTAACCGTCGTACAGGGCCATGGACACGCGCACGTTCAAGCCGGTGTGGGTGCACAGCCCGCCGGGGTAGGCGTGGTGGCTCTGATAGCCGCTGCCGGGCGCGGACCAGAACGGCTGGGGCGCGACGGCGCTGCCCTGGGACGGGGGCAGGAAGTCGGCCTCGGCCACGTCCTTGAGCAGCCCCTTGGCGGTCAGCTCGCTGTACACTCCCTTTTTCTCGGCGCTGCCCAGGGCGCGGGTCAGGGTGGGCGAGGGGTTGTCCAGGATGGCCTGGACCTTGGCGCGCACGGCCGGGTTGCGGATGGCCGAGGCCGCCTGCCGGATGGACTGCCAGGAGGCGGAGACCGGACCGGAGGCGTCGGCCATGGCCTGCGGGTCCATGGCCAGACATTCGTCCAGGCTGACGGTGGCCGGTGAGGCCTGGGCCGTGGCGGGCAGGGCGGCCATGGCCAGGGCCACGCCCGCAAGGCCGCCCAGTTTCATGAAGTCGCGGCGGTTGAACAGTTCGGAAGGCATAGTTTCTCCTTGGATTCAAGCGGGTTGGAATGTCCAAGAAGTATACGTCGCGGATTCGTCGATTGGCCGACGGACAGGTGACCGTCGGTTACCTGAAAATGAAGAATCGGTAACGGTGGGGCCATGCCGACTTCGGGAAAAAATCACAATTCACCCATTATCTATATATAGAGGCTTGACGAGCGGGGGAAAAAGCGGGCATAGCTCCCCCTCAGCCCGCCGGGAAGGGACGTTCGGGACGGCCGGACCCCGAAAAACGGCGGAACAGACCGGAAAATCTAGCAGTCTGTTGAAGAATGCGCGAGTGCAGGAGCGCAATCGCGCGCTGTTCAACAGCCTGATATGAGAGCCGAACATGCCGAAAGACCTGATCATCGTCGAGTCCCCCGCCAAGGTGAAGACCATCTCCAAATTCCTGGGCAAGGATTACATCGTGGACGCCTCCGTGGGTCACGTGCGCGACCTGCCCACCCGCGACCTGGGCGTGGACGAGGAGAACGACTTCGCCCCCCACTACGAGGTCATCCAGGGCAAGGAGGACGTGGTCAAGCGGCTGCGCGCCGCCGCCAAGAAGGCGGACACCGTCTACCTGGCCCCCGACCCCGACCGCGAGGGTGAGGCCATCGCCTGGCACGTTGCCGAGCTGCTCAAGCCGGTCAACGACAAGATCAGGCGCATCCAGTTCAACGAAATCACGGCCCGCGCGGTCAAGGAGGCCCTGGAGCACGCCCAGGACCTGAACGAGAACCTGTTCGACTCCCAGCAGGCCCGGCGCATCCTGGACCGGCTGGTGGGCTACAAGATCTCCCCGATCCTGTGGAAGAACGTCAAGCGCGGCATCTCCGCCGGGCGCGTCCAGTCCGTGGCCCTCAAGATCCTGGTCGAGCGCGAAAAGGAACGCCGCGCCTTCAAGGCCGACGAGTACTGGCCGTTCAAGGTCCTGCTCGAAGGCGGGAACCCGCCGCCGTTCTGGATGGACCTGCACAAGCTGGAGGACAAGGCCGTCAAGCCGGGCGCCAACCACGTCTCCACCGCGAGCGAGGCCGAGACCCTGCAGCAGGAGCTGGAAAACGGCGCCTTCACCGTGGACTCCGTGCAGGAGAAGCAGCGCAAGCGCGAACCCCTGCCGCCCTACATCACCTCCACCCTGCAGCAGGACGCCAACCGGCGCATGGGCTATTCCGCCAAGCGGACCATGTCCATCGCCCAGCGCCTCTACGAGGGCGTGGAGCTCGGCACCCGGGGCACCACCGCGCTGATCACCTACATGCGTACCGACTCCGTGCGCATCGCCAAGGAGGCCCAGGACGCGGCCAAGGAGCTGATCCTGGACCGGTTCGGCGCGGACTACTACCCGCCCAAGACCCGGAATTTCAAGACCAAGGGCGGCGCGCAGGACGCGCACGAAGCCATCCGCCCCGTTGACGTGACCATCACCCCCGAGAGCGTGAAGTCCTTCCTGCCCGGCGAGCAGTACAAGCTGTACCGTCTCGTCTGGCAGCGGTTCGTGGCCTCGCAGATGGCCGCGGCCACCTTCTGGGACACCACGGTGCTCGTCTCGGCCCCGCGCACCGTGTGGCGCGCCAAGGGCGAGCGGCTGCTCTTCGCGGGCTTCCTGGCCGCCATGGACAAGGCCAAGTCCGAGGACGAGGCCGAGCTGCCCAAGCTCTCCGAGGGCGAAGTCCTCAAGCTCAACGAGCTGAAAAAGGAACAGAAGTTCACCCAGCCGCCGCCGCGCTACTCGGAAGCCTCCCTGGTCAAGACCCTGGAGGAGCTCGGCATCGGCCGCCCGTCCACCTACGCGGCCATCATCTCCACCCTGCTGGAGCGCGAGTACGCCCGCCAGGAGGAGAAGCGGTTCGTGCCCACCGAGCTGGGCTTCACCGTGTCCGACCAGCTGTCCGAACACTTCCAGGCGCTCATGGACGTGGGCTTCACCGCCCAGATGGAGACCATGCTCGACGACGTGGCCGACGGCAAAAAGGACTGGAAGGAACTGCTCAAGAATTTCGGCGGCGATTTCTATCCCACCCTGGAAAAGGCGCGCACCGAGATGGGCCGCTCCCAGCAGGTCACGGACATCAAGTGCGAGAACTGCGGCAAGCCCATGGCCGTCAAGTTCGGCAAGACCGGCGAGTTCCTGGGCTGCACCGGGTTCCCGGCCTGCCGGACCATCAAGAACTTCACCCGCGACGAAGAGGGCAACATCGAGGTCGTGGACCGCGAAAAGCCCGAGGATACCGGCGTCACCTGCGAGAAGTGCGGCCGACCCATGGCCATCAAGCAGTCCCGGCGCGGCGAGTTCCTGGGCTGCACCGGCTACCCGGACTGCAAGTCCATCGTCAACTTCACCCGCGACGCGGACGGCAACATCCAGGTCGTGGAGTCCGAAAAGCCCGAAGTGGTCGGCACCTGCCCGGACTGCGGCGGCGAGCTGCTGCTCAAGAAGGCGCGCACCGGCTCCCGGTTCATCGCCTGCTCCAACTACCCGGACTGCACCTATGCCGCGCCGTTCTCCACCGGCGTTCCCTGCCCCAACGAAGGGTGCGACGGCGAACTGGTCGAGAAGTCCTCGCGCCGGGGCAAGCTCTTCTACTCCTGCTCCGCCTATCCCAAGTGCGACTACGCGGTCTGGAACTGGCCCATCAAAGAGGAGTGCCCCAAGTGCGGCCACCCGATCCTCACCCGCAAGGCCACCAAGGACAAGGGCGAGCACATCGCCTGCCCCAAGAAGGGCTGCGGATACACGAGGCCAATCGAAGATTAGGCCTCGTGTATCCGGCGGCGGCTTCCGATAGCGGGCCATTCGCACATTTTTTCAGGGGGGCTTTCATCCTCACGTAGACGGCTACGCTGCGGTGAAAGCCCCCCTGAAGAAAATGCACGCCTGACCCACTCTCGAAAGCCTCGCTGCGTACGATCGCGGGGGAGAGAGCCGCTGTCGGGTGCTGAAGCACCCGAGTCGCTCCAAAGAGGTGGCTTGTTCCTTTCTCCGTGCGGGGGTAGAGCCGCTGTTTGAGGCTGTGCCTCAAAAACGCTCCAGAAGAGGGCCGTTGTTTGTTACGCCGTGCGGGAACTGGAGCCGCTGTTTGAGGCTGACGCCTCAAAGGTGCTCCAGGGAGAGGGCTGTTCAACTTTTGCGCTCCGATGGGGCGCTTTTTTTGTGGGAAAAGTTCGGTTTGTTGACCTGGGTCAATGTTTTTTGGGGGCGGGGTTGGTAGGGGTGAGGTGCGGACGGTCGGGGAGCCGGCTGTTCGCAAGAGCACACTCTCTCGGGCGGCCGCCATTCCGTCCGGAACCGACACACCCTCTCCTCCTCAACGAAGGCCGTCCCCCCAAGGGCGGCCTTCCGGGGTGTGTGGGCGGCGCTGGATTGTTTGGGCGAAAGCGGGTATTCGCTCCCCATGGCCGATACCAATCCGACAACCGACGCGGTGCTGGAAGCCGCCAGCCGTCTGGGGCGACCCGTGGAGCCGGAACAAGGCGCACTGCTGGCCGCGTACCTGGACCAGCTCGTCAAGTGGAACAGGAAGATGAACCTGGTGGGCAAGTCCGACTGGCGCTCCGTGTTCGACACCCTGGTGGTGGACTCCCTGTTCCTGGCCGATTTCCTGGCCGGGATGAATCTGCCGGACCGCCCGCTGTGCCTCGACTTCGGGGCCGGTGCCGGGTTGCCCGGCATCCCCCTGCGCGTGCTCTGGCAACAGGGCGACTACTGGCTGGTCGAGGTCCGTGAGAAGCGCGCCACCTTCATGAAGAGCGTGCTCGGGCGGCTGCGTCTGCCCGCCACCAACGTCTTCGCGGGCCGCGCCGAGGACGCCCTGGAACGCCTGGCCCAGGCCGGGCACCAGGCCACCGCCGACCTCATCCTCAGCCGCGCCTTCATGCCCTGGCAGGGGCTCCTGGACTTCATCCGCCCCATGCTGCGCAACGAGCCGGACCGCAGCGGCGCGGCCGTGATCCTGTCGAACGATCCGCCCCCCGCCGAGTCCGCCATCCCAACGGGCTGGCAACTCGCCGACGTCGCCTCCTATCCGGCGGCGGGAGGCGAACGCTACTTCTGGTCGTTCAGGGTCGAGTAATGCCTCCGGCGGCCAGAGGGGGAAACTTTCGAGAAAGTTTCCCCCTCTGGACTCCCCCTTCAAAGCTTTTTGTGTGCCTTCGGCAAATCTCGGCGGACACGCAAAGAAGGCCTCCGTTCCATGGAACAGAGGCCTTTTCGTCGTCAACCGACCCCGCGAAGCGGCGCCAAAAAGTTTCGGAAAGGAGAGGGGATAGGGGTCCGGGGGAAGGGGAGAGGGAAAGCCCTTTACAAAGGGTTTCCCTCTCCCCTTCCCCCGGCCGCCGGAGGCGCCTTCCCCTCTACAGCACGTCCCAGGTGGCGCCTTGCGGGGTGTCCTTGACCTCGACCTGCATAGCCGCGAGTTCGTCGCGGATGGCGTCGGACTTGGCGAAGTCCTTGTCCGCGCGGGCCTGTTTGCGGGCGTCGAGGAGCTCCTGGACCTTGGCCGGGTCGATGCCCGCGCGGGCGGCGCGGTTGTCGCGCAGCTCGGTCAGGAACTCGGCGGGGTCGCGCTCGAAGATGCCGAGCACCCCGGCCCACTTGGCCACATCGGCCTTGATGCGTTCGAAGAAGTCGCGGCCCCCTTCGGACTTGCGGAGGTTCTTGTCCTCGCACACGCGCCCGGCGAGGCGGACGGCGGAGAACACGTGGCCGAGCGCCCCGGCGGTGTTCAGGTCGTCGGCCATGGCCTCGTCGAAGTGCTTCTCGATGGCCTCCAGCTCGGCGGTCAGCTCCTCGGGGAACGGGGATTTCTTCCAGGCGGTCTTGGCCAGCTCCGCGTTCACCTGGTTGAGGGCGGAGTAGATGCGCTTGACGCCCTTTTCAGCCTCTTCCAGGGCCTCGAAGGAAAAGTCGAGCGGGCTGCGATAGTGCATGGTCAGCAGGAAATAGCGCAGGGTCTCGGCCAGGAACTTGTCCAGGATGTCGCGGATGGTGAAGAAGTTGCCCAGCGATTTGGACATTTTCTCGGAGTTGATCTGCACGAACCCGTTGTGCACCCAGTAGTTGGCGAACGGCTTGCCCGTGGCGGCCTCGGATTGGGCCACCTCGTTTTCGTGGTGCGGGAAGGACAGGTCCTGGCCGCCGCCGTGGATGTCGAGCGGCAGGGGGGAGTATTTCTCGGACATGGCCGAGCACTCCAGGTGCCAGCCGGGACGGCCCTTGCCCCAGGGGGATTCCCAGAACGGCTCGCCGGGCTTGGCGCCTTTCCACAGGGCGAAGTCCAGCGGGTCCTGCTTCTGCTCGCCGGGGGCGATGCGCGCGCCGGACTCCAACTCGTCGATGTTGCGGCCCGAGAGCTTGCCGTAGCCCTCGAAGGAGCGGACCTTGAAATACACGTCGCCGTCCGGGGTGGGGTAGGCGTGGCCCTTGTCGATGAGCCGCTGGGTCAGCTCGATCATCTCCGGGATGTGCTCGGTGCACTTGGGCTCCACCGTGGGCCGCTGGATGTTCAGCTTGTCCATGTCCACGTAGAACTCGCCGATGAATTTCTCGGCGATCTCGCTCGCTTCCTTGCCCACCTCGCCCGCGCGCTTGATGATCTTGTCGTCGATGTCCGTGAAGTTGCGGATGAAGTTGACGTTGTAGCCCACGGACTTCAGGTAGCGGTACAGGACGTCGAAGACCACGCTGGAGCGGGCGTGCCCGATGTGACAGAGGTCGTAGGCCGTGATGCCGCAGACGTACATGTTGACGTCGTTGTTGTTGGCCGGGACGAACTCTTCCTTCTGCCGTTTGAGCGTGTTGTAGATTCTCATTGGATTACTCCATTTTTATTTCATTGAAATAATGCAACTTTGATTAAAAATCGGGTGCAGGTTCCAGGCGCGCGTCCGTGTTCAGCAGGCTGAGATTCTCGAACAGGTCGCGGCCCATGAAGAAGTAGAGCACCGGGACGGGCGCGGCCGGTGACGCGGACAGGGTCAGGGTGCCGGGCTCGTTCAGGAACCGCTTGAGGCCGAGCATGGTCCGCTTGGCCGGTTCGTTCTGCTGGCTGTCCGCGTAGTTGGCCAGCCCGTCCAGCTCGGCGCTGATGCTGTTCAAGGTGGTGGCCCGGGACACGTTCATGCGTGCGGCCCAGTCCGCGAGGATGAGGTCCATCAGCTCGCGGTTCTCGAAGGTCAGCGCGGCCTCGCGGATGTCCAGGGAGAACCCCTGTTCCGTGCGGAACCCGCCCAGGTCGAGGTTGCCGACCTGGCCGGAGAAGCGCAGGGAGCCGAGCTTGGGGTCGTCCAGGGAGAGGGTCCGCACGGTCAGGATGCGTCCCTCGGGGTCGTAGGCGTAGTCGAGCGCGCCGTTGCCGGAGAGGGTCTCTATGCCCATGCCCCGGAGATAGGGAGCCCAGTCGCCGAAATTCTGCGGGGTCACCGGGATGGTCAGGCCGCGCGCGGTCAGGGTGGCGAACCGGGGCACCGCGTTCTTCTGGTCGAAGGCGGTGATGGACACCTCGTCCGCCTGGACGTGCTGGCCCGAGGGGAACAGGGCGTCCACCCCCTCAAGGGTCACGGCGTGATCCATGATGTCCACGGACAGGTCCGCGTAGGAAAAGGCCAGACCGGGCGTCTCGGCCACGGCGCGGGACAGCTCCTTGTCCACCTCGGAATTGACGAACCATTTCAGGCCGAAGAAGCAAAGCGTCACGAAGATGACGAAGGAGAGGAGGAATTTCTTCAGCCCGGACACGGTCTACAGCTCCTTCAGGCCGGTGACCGAGGCCACGGCCTTGATGCCTTTTTTCTCGCCGGTGAAGCCGAGCTTCTCTTCGGTGGTGGCCTTGAAGTTGACCTGATGCGGCTCCAGGCCGAGCAGCCGGGCCGCGTTGCGCGCGATCAGCGCGCTGTGGGGCGCGAGCCTCGGCACCTGGGTGATGACGGTCAGGTCCGCGTGGACGATGCGCGTTCCGGCGCGTTCGGCCATGGTCAGCACCTCGCGCACCAGCATGCCGGAGTTGGCGTTGTCGAAATTCGGGTCGTTGTCCGGGAAGTGGGTGCCGATGTCCCCGCCGCCGAAGGTGCCGAGGATGGCGTCGGCCAGGGCGTGCAGCAGCACGTCGCCGTCCGAGTGGGCGACTATGGTCGGCCCGCCGGGGATGTTCACGCCGCCCAGCACCATGGGGCGGTCGTTCTCGCCGCCGAACCGGTGCACGTCGTACCCCCAGCCCACGCACGGGACCGTGGTCCGCGCGTCCTTGAGCCGGTTCAGGTCCTCGGGGACGGTGATCTTGACGTTGGCGGCCTCGCCGGGGACGGTGACCACCTCGGCCAGCCGCTCCACCATGGAGGCGTCGTCCGTGACCTCCCAGCCCTCGGCCAGGGCGCGCTCGTGCGCTTCCTTCAGGATCGCGGTCTCGAACCCCTGGGGGGTCTGCACCGCTGCCAGCTCGGCGCGGTTCAGGGTCTCGGCCACCTTCCCGCCGTCCACCCGCTTGACCGTGTCGGTCACCGGGATGACCGGGATGACGCCTTGCGCGCCGTTTTCAAGGGCGGTGATCAGGTCGGCCAGGATGCGGGGGGAGAAAAAGGGCCGGGCCGAGTCGTGGACCAGCACGCTCGCGCAGTCGCGGGGCAGGGCGGCCAACCCGTTGCGGACCGAGTCCTGGCGGCGCTCGCCGCCCGCGGTCACGACCCACTTCACGCCCAGGTCCTCGGTCCTGAAGGCCTGGCGGACCTGTTTCTCCATGGCCGTGACGTCGTCGGGCGGGAACACGAAGACCAGCCCCTTGATCCCCGCATTGCGGGAGAAGGTCCGGGCGGAGTGCCAGAACAGCGGCGCGCCGCGGTATTCGAGGTACTGCTTGCGCTCGCCGCCCGAGGCTTCGGCCAGTCTCCTGCCGGAGCCGGCGGCCAGGATGATGCCCCAGATGTCGTTCATCGATGGTCCCCGCATGGTCCCAGGGTTGATAATGGGCGCACGGGGGAGGGGAAGCCTCCCCCGTGCGGTATCACAAGTCGGAGCCGGTCATAAGCCGGGTTTTGTTCCCCTTTCGGGGCGGTCATCATTCATCTAGGCCGCCCGTTACCGGACGGCTCGAGCAACCAACCCGACAGCTTCGGCCGGGCCGGCCTCAAACGCTGTCCTATTCGGTCTTGCTCCGGACGGAGTTCACCTGGCCTGCCGCGTCACCGCGACAGCCGGTGGGCTCTTACCCCACCGTTTCACCCTTACCGCCGGGGAACCCCCGGAGGCGGTCTGCTTTCTGTTGCACTTGACGGAGATCACTCCCCCTGGGCGTTACCCAGCGTCCTGCCCTGCGGAGCCCGGACTTTCCTCCCCGGCCGTGAGGCCGCGGCGATGACCCGTCCGACTCCAGACTTGTCTGCTATTGCTGTTCGGCTGCGGGCTGCACGTGGGCCTGCCAGTAGATCAGCCGCTGGCAGTTGGGGCAGCTCAGGATCTGCTGGCCCTTCTGCAGGTCGTTGTAGGCCTGCGGCGGGATCATGATGTTGCAGCCCGCGCACACGCCCTCGGACACCGGCACGATGACCGGGTGTTCCATGCGCTCGCGGATGAATTCGTAGCGGCCCAGGATCGGCGGCGGCACGGCCTTGCAGGCCTTCTTGCGCTTGCGGACCAGGGTCTCCAGCTTCTTGTTGGCCTTGTCCAACCGCTCGTCCAGGGTGGTCTTGAGGGCGTCGTACTGTTCCTGCACGCCGCTCATCTCGTCGTTCAGGGCCTGGGTGGCCTCGTCCTGGCGGACCAGCTCCTCGCGCACGGCCTCCTGCTCGTCGTCGCGCATGCGGTTGAGCTTCTCCAGGGAATCCATCTCGCGCATCATGGCGTGGTATTCCTTGGTGTTGCCCACGAGCATCAGCTTGTTCTTGGACTTCTTGATCTTGCCCGCGTCCTCTTCGATCTCGAAGGAGAGCTTCTTCTTCTGCTCCTTGAGGATGGACATCTTCTCGTCGATCTGGGTGCGACGCTCCTCGAATTCGCCCATCTGCTCCTCAAGATCGGTAAGCTCCTTGGGGGCCTGCTCGATCTCGGAAGTGAGCTCAAGGATCTCGTCGTCCACTTCCTGAAGGACGATCAACTGTTCAATCTGTTTCTGGTACATGGGTTTACCTCGCTGTCTATTTGAAATCACGAAAAAGTGTGTCTGCTAACCAACATACGGGCGGAAGGGGTCCACGCCCTCGAAAAAGCGGACCTCGGCGTCCAGGGTCTCGCCCAGCTCCAGGGCGAACCGGCGCATCATCTCCTCCTCAAAGGAGAAGTGGCCCACGTCCACCACGCAGACCGGGGCTTCCACCGCCGCGTGGTACTTCATGTCCCCGGTCACGAACACGTCCGCGCCCGCGCGGGCCGCCGCCGCGATCATGTCCGCGCCCGATCCGCCGCAGTAGGCCACGCGGCCCACGGTCTCCGGCTGCGGCCCGGCCGAGCGCAGCCCCGACCCTCCGGTCAGGGCGGCCAGCCGGTCCATGAACGCGGAAAACGCCATGGGCTCGGGCAGGTCGCCGGTCTCGCCGAACCCGACCTCGCTCCTCGGCGCGGTCAGGGAGCGCAGGTAGAACAGGGGACGCCTGCCCAGGGAAAATTCGATCCGCGAGGCCACCTCGTTCCAGTGGTCCTCGTCCACCACCAGCCGGACCTCGCCGGTGCGGCTCTGGGCCACGGAGTGGACGCCCTCGTGATTGGCCCAGATGTCGGCGGCCTCGCGGGAGATCGGCTCCTCGCAGTAGAAGGACGCCTCCACCGGGGTGTCGGCGCGCTCCACCTCCAGCAGCCGCCCGCCCGTCAGCCCGAGTTCCCGGCCCAGCCAGAAGGCGGGACCGTCGGGCCGCGTGTCCAGGGAGGTGTGCGCGCTGTAGAGCCACGCCCCGGCGCCGATGACCCGGCGCAGCACGTCCAGATACATTCCCTCCGCGCTCGGCGGTTTGGGCTTCATGTACAGGGGATGGTGGGTGATCACCGCGCCCGCGCCCCAGTCCAGGCAGCGGGCCACGGCCTCCGGGGTCGGCTCCAGGGTCACGGCCACCTTGGCGGTCTCGGCCAGGGTTCCGGCCACCTGGACCCCGGAATTGTCCCACGCGCTCTGGTTCGCCTCGGGGGCGAGCTGTCGGAAAATCGATAAAATATCTTTAATTTTCATACACTTATCCCCACTTACCATAAAAAGCATGCTCCCGTAGGGTTTCCCCCTCGGGAGCATCCTCTGTCCTCTTCGATCACCCGGCCTTGGGCCTTGATGGGAGATTTCAGGATATATGCGTTCACCAGATTTCTGGTCGTGGTCAACTACGTCCTCCGGCAAGGGGTCATTGGTAGGCCAGCCAGGATTCGAACCTG
Organism: Pseudodesulfovibrio indicus; assembly: GCF_001563225.1. NCBI lineage: Bacteria > Pseudomonadati > Thermodesulfobacteriota > Desulfovibrionia > Desulfovibrionales > Desulfovibrionaceae > Pseudodesulfovibrio > Pseudodesulfovibrio indicus. Next base: position 67,536 of record NZ_CP014206.1, on the reverse strand, counting down.
GGACCGACCGGTTATGAGCCGGTGGCTCTGCCAACTGAGCTACTGGCCCGCCGTGGAGTTGGGTACCATAGCCGCAAGGCGGCTGTTGTGTCAAGAGTGCGGCGAGCGGCTTGGGATAGCGGGCCATCTGCACATTTTCCCCGGGGGGCTTTCCTCCTCACGTAGGCCGACTCCGCTGCGGTGAAAGCCCCCCGGAAGTACCTAAGGCATAAGATCTTGTACGGCTCGAAGACTCGCCTACAATTCACTTAAAAATGCACGCCTGCCCCGCTCTCACAAGCCTCGCTGCTTACGCACTCGGATGGAGAGAGCCGCTGTTCGAGGCAGGAAGCCTCGAATGCGCTCCAGAAGAGGACGGTTGTTCGTTACGTCCTGCAGTAGAGAGCCGCTGTCGGGCGGCTGCGCCTCCCGAATCGCTCCAAAGAGGGGGTATTAACCTTACTTGTGTGCGGCGGGAGAGCCGCTGTTTGGGGCTTTGCCCCAAAGGCACTCCAAAGACGGGAGGTTATCCCTTTTCGGCTTCCACCTTGCGGATGGTGCGGCGGGCGAACCAGAGGGCGATGACGGCGGAGGTCCAGACGATGGCGAGGATGGAGAACCACAGGGCGGTGATGGGGTAGTCCAGAACCTGGGTGAACAGGGTGAAGAGCAGGAGGGGGCGGCCACCTGGCGGGAGAGGCCGAGCCAGATGGCGAACAGGGGGCGTTTCATGCCCTGGAGGACCGAGGTGGGTACGAAGATGGCCACGTAGCCGTAGAGGGTGAAGGCGTCGATGCGCAGGTAGCCCGCGCCCACGGCCACAACCGCCGGGTCCTGGGTGAAGATGCGCATGAGCGGTTCGGCGAACAGGAAGATGGGCACGGACAGGGGCAGGAGCAGGTACGCGCCGTAGATCAGATTCCGGCGCAGGTTCTCGCGCACGCGGTCGATCTTGCCCGCGCCGAAGTTCTGGGCCGTGATGGTCAGGGCGGCCACGGAGAGGCCGATGGTCGGCATGAGCACGATCTGGTCGATGCGGGTGGCGATGCCGTAGGCCGCCGACGCCTCGGGACCGAACCCGGACACGAACCGGAAGATGACGAAGAACCCGAGCGCGATGGTCATGGAGTTCAGCGAAGCCGGAAAACCCTGGTGGGCGATCTCGGCGTAGATGCGCGGGCGCGGGATCAGGTTGCGCCCCCTGGCGGTCTTGATCAGCCCGGTGCGCCGCGCCTTGAACGCCAGGTAGACCGCGCCCAGGGACTGGAGCACCACCGTGGCCCAGGCCACGCCCGCCAGCCCCATGGCCGGGAGCCCGAACCCGCCGTGGATGAACCACGGGTCCAGGACCACGTTCAGGGCCGCCGTGAAGCAGAGCACGTTGCGCAGGCTGGCCGTGTCGCCCTGGGACTGGAGCACCGCGTTGAACAGGTAGATGGCCACCGTGGACACGTTGCAGGCGAAGATCGGGTTCATGTACGCCAGGCACGTCTCCAGGTACTGGCCCTCGGCCCCCAGCCAGCCGAAGATGGCCGGGGAGAAGGTCAGCCCGAACCAGGCCAGGAACGCGGACACGAAAATCCCGAAGCTGAGCATCTGCACCGCCGTGAGCGCGGCCCGGTCGCGGTCTTTGGCCCCCAGGGCCGAGCCCATCAGTGCGGTGGACCCGGTGCCGATGCCGCTGGCCAGGGCGGTGATGATGAAAAAGACGGGCAGGGAGAGGGCCAGGGCGGCCTGGGCATGGGTGTCGATGCGCCCGGCCCACCAGGTGTCCACCACGTTGAACATGGTGTGGAAGAAGAACCCCACACTGGAAGGGATCGCAACCTGGCGGATCACTTCCGGAATGGGGCGCGAGGTCAGGTCGGTCTTGTCGAGGGCGGGCGCTGTCATGCGCCCATTGTATACATTTGCCTTCGCGTGATACAGTTATTTCATCTTTCCGTTCGCAAAGGAGGCCCGCCATGCCCAAAAAGGGACTGATCCTGACCGTTCTGGCCGCAGCCGTGCTGCTCGCCGCCAACGCCCTCGCCGAGTCCAGGGTGCTGACCTTCGACGGCGACGGCTGGGGGACCGGCGTGTGGGGCGCGTACAACACCACCATCCGCATGGAACCCTCCGGCGGCAATCCCGGCGCCTGCGTCCGGTTCCACGGCATCGGCGGGCTGGGCGGCTCCTTCGCCAACCAGGGGGTCACCGGCGACCTGGCGGCAGCGGGGTTCACCCGGCTGTCCATGGACATCAAGGCCGTCCAGTGGTTCCTGCGTCCGGACAACACCAGGCCCAAGGGATTCTTCTTCATCCGCAACGACTCCGGAGCCGCCCCGTGGGTCAAGGCGATCCCCCTCTTTGCGCCGACCACCGCCGCGTACAAGACCTGCTTCGTGAATTTCAATCCGGCGTGGACCGACGCCCAGGCCCGGGCCGACGGCTGGACCGCCATGGCCTTCCCCGGCACCATTGGCACCGTTTCCTTTGCCGAAACCCTGCGCCGCGTGGCCCAGACCGGCTTCTGGGTCCAGGATCTTTCCGCCGGGGCCGAATGCTCCGTGCTGGTAGACAACTGGACCCTCGGCACCCGCACCGCCATGATGCCCATGAAAAAGGACATGAAGATGGACCCCAAGCGGCGGATTCAGCCGTTCCCCGGGGTGCCCAACAAGCAATAGCCGGTTGTTGACGGCCAAGCCCCCCTCCCTGTAGCCTCGGCCCATGGGAAAGCAACCGACCAATGCGGAGGTCCGCTTCTGGCGCGACCCCGACCTGCCGGGCGTTGAAGTGCGCCGGTCCTCCTACAACGAGGAGGCCTTCCGCACCCACGTCCACGCCGAGTACTCCATCGGCTTCATCGAGACCGGCCGGACCACCTTCGAGCTGGACGGCATCCCGCACGCCGCCGCCACCGGGCAGCTCGTGTTCATCGGCCCGAATCAGGCCCACGCCTGCAACCCGGACCTCGGCTCGGGCATGACCTACCGCATGTTCTACATCGACCCGAAATGGCTCATCGCCATGGCGGGAGAAGTCTTCGGCACCGGCCACGAGCCGCCCCGGTTTCCGGCCCCGGTGGTGGACGACCGGCAACTTGCCGATATCCTCCTCGCCCTGTACCAGGCCATTGCCGAGGGCGCGGACCGGTTGGAAAAGGAGTCCCTTCTGGTCCAGATGCTGGCCGACGCCCTGACCCGCCACGCCGAGCCGGGCCGCCCCACCGAACCCTCCGGCGGCGAGGAGACCGTGGAGATCATCAAGACCTACCTGGCCGACAACCTGGCCGAAAAGGTCTCCCTCGACGATCTGGCGCGTGCCGCCAACCTCAGCCGCTACCACCTGCTGCGCGTGTTCCAGGCCGGGGCCGGACTGCCGCCCCACGCCTACCAGAACCAGCTTCGCGTGGATCTGGGCAGGCAGCTCCTGGCAAAGGGACACCCCGTCAGCGAGGTCGCCCTGGAAGCCGGGTTCGCGGACCAGTCGCACTTCACCCGCGTGTTCCGCAAATACACCGGGGCCACCCCGCGCCAGTACCGGGATTCCGGCCGGTCCTGATACGGCCGGTCCTGATCCGGACCGCAATTTCGTACAATACGCTCCCGTCGGCCACGGCTAGGGTCCATCTCCGCAACCAAAGGAGAAACCCCATGCTGTTATGGCAAAAGATGATGATCGGGCTGGCCCGGAGCGAATCCGTGACCCGCCGGATGCAGAATTCCCGGTACATGGCCCGGTTCGCCCGCCGGTTCGTGGGCGGCCGGGACGGGGCCGAAGGACTGGAGCGCGCGAAAACCCTGCGCGAACAGAACCTGTCCGCCTCCCTGTTCTACCTCGGGGAATACGTGGCCGACCCGCAGGAGATCGCAACCACCCGCCGGGCCTTGTCCGACGCGGCCAAGGGGTTGGGTGCATCCGGCCTGGACGTGCACCTGTCCGTGGACCCCACCCAGCTGGGCGCCATGCTCTCCTGGGAAACCTGTCGCGAGAATGTGACGGCCCTGGCCCGCGAAGTGGCGGACCATGCCGGGAATGGACGGGACGTTCTCATGCTCGACATGGAGGACTCTTCGGTCACCGAACCGACCCTGGACCTCTACCATTTCCTGCGCAACGAGGGGTTGCCCGCGGCCGTGACCGTGCAGGCCTACCTGCACCGCACGCCCGGCGATCTGGCCCGGCTGGTGGCGGACGGGGCCATGGTCCGGCTGGTCAAGGGGGCCTTTGCCGAATCCGGCAAGGTGGCCGTGACCGGAAGACATGACCGGGACGAGGCCTACCGCAAGGCCGTCGTAACGCTGCTCTCGCCCAAGGCCCGCGAACGGGGCGTGTATCCGGTGTTCGGCACCCACGACCACCGCATGGTCGCCTTTGCCGAGCACGTGGCCGCGACCAACGGCTGGCGACGGGACCAGTGGGAAGTGGAAATGCTCCTGGGCGTGCGCTCCGCCTACCAGCGCGAACTGGCCGCCCGAGGCGTTGCCGTGCGTCTGTATCTGCCGTTCGGCCGCGACTGGTGGCCCTATTCCATCCGCCGGGTGGGGGAGAACCCCAAAAACCTCGGATTCGTGTTCCGCTCCATGGCGGGCGGCGGCGAATAGCGCCGCTTCGCAATTTCGTACAATACCCGGCCCGCCCGCTTCGGCATGGTGTTCTCCCAAACCCACAGGAGAACACCATGTCCGATACTTCCGCCGCTCTGGAGCGTAATTCCGCCTCCTACCTCGCCCCCGCCTTCCTGGCGATTACCGTCCTGCTCTGGGGCACCTCGTTCATGGCCACCAAGACCGCCCTGGCCGGGTTCGCGCCCTCGACCATGGTCTGGCTGCGCATGACCATCGCCACGCTCATGATACTGCCCATGGCCCGGCGCATCCCCAAGCCCGACTACCGGCCCGGCGACTGGAAGATCCTCGCCTTCCTCTGCCTCATGCAGCCGTGCCTCTATTTCCTGCTCGAAAGCAACGCCGTGAACCTGACCACCTCGTCCCAGGCGGGCATGCTCTCCTGCCTGGTGCCGCTGCTCGTGGCCGCCGGGGCGTGGATCATCCTGCGCGAACCCTTGACCCGCAACATCCTGCTCGGCCTGGCCGCGTCCATGGCGGGCGTGGTCTGGCTCTCCCTGGCCGGAGCGCCCGACGCTGACGCGCCCAACCCCGCCCTGGGCAACCTCCTGGAGGTCGGCGCGCTGACCTGCGCCGCCGTCTACATGGTGGTCATGAAACAACTCTCCACCCGCTACTCCACCTGGTGGCTCACCGGACTGCAATGCCTGGCCGGGGCCGTCTTCTTCCTGCCCGGCGGCATCCTGGCCGCGCCCACGGACTGGAGCGCCATCCCCCTGCGCGCCTGGCTCGGCGTGGGCTACCTCGGCGGGTTCGTCACCCTCGGCGCCTTCGGCCTGTACAACATGGCCCTGACCATGATGCCCGCCGGACGCGCCGCCCTGTCCATCAACATGGTCCCGCCCGTGGCCCTGGTCGCGGGCTGGCTCCTGCTCGGCGAAAGCCTGACCCTCGCCCAGATGGCCGCCTGCTGCGTGGTCGGGCTCGGGGTGTGGATCGGGCGGCGGTGAGGGGGGCGAAGTGCGAAGAGAAGAGAGAGGGGAAGCCGCTTCGCGGCGGGAGCGGGTGATTTCGCCTCCGGCGGGCAAGGGGTTGAGACCCCTTGCATCCCCGTTGTCGCCTGCGGCGAAGGGGGGCGGCTGGAGTTGGGGTGAGGCGGTGGGCGTGGACGGGCGCGGGCAGGCGGTGTCCCGAAGTGTTCGCGCCGGACGTCTGCGGCGCGCGGTCAGCCGCCCGGCGCGAACCCTCCGGGACGGTTCCCCACGCCGCCAGGCAGGGTGGACGAAAAGGGAATACGTCAGGGCGGCGAGTTGAAACTCAGCTCAAGAAAGCGATTGTCCTTTGTCAGCCCCAACCTCGCGAAGCGACCCAAAAAGTTTTGGAAGGATGGGGGGATGGGGGTCCGGGGGAAGGGGAGAAGGAAACCTTTTCCAAAAGGTTTCCTTCTCCCCTTCCCCCGGCCGCCGGAGGCAAAAAAAAGTGCGGGCCGCCAACGCGGCCCGCACTTTTCAGGTGCTCTCGGCTGGTCGGGCTATTTGAGGCCCAGTTCCTTTTTGAGGAATTCGAAGTCGATGTTGTTGGACACGAGTTCGGCGCCCTGTTTGATTTTGATGGCGTCGCGCAGTTTGTGTCGGGACAGGATGTCGTCCATCTTTTTGGCCACGGTGAAGGTATCTTCGCGGACCATGATGATGGGGGTTTCCAGAACTTCGGACCGGGTCAGGATGATGTCGTTGGGGTAGAGGTTGCCGGTCAGGATGAGGCAGGGGCAGTCGCCTTCCAGCGCCACGAGCTGCACGTCGGACCGGTCGCCGCCCACGATGATGGCGGAGTTCTTCTTCTTGCGGAAGTGGGTCATGAAGTTTTCGACCTGCATGGTGCCGATGAGGAAGGACTCGACCACGCGTTCGGACTTGTTGTGGGCGGAGATGATCTTGCCGCCCAGGCGGTCGGCGAGGTCGCCCACCTTGATGGCGCCCATGAGCGGGTCGCGGGGGATGACGCCGAGGATCTTGACGCCCTTGGCTTCCAGGGCCGGGCCGAGGAGCTGGGTGATCTCGTCCATGAAATTCGGGGGCACGTCGTTGAGGATGACGCCGGCCATGAGGTCGCCGAGGGTTTCCTTCATGACCATGAGATAGTCGTATTTGAGTTCCTTCTGGAACCGGTCGATGATCACGGTCTTGACGCCGAGCTTCTTGATCACGGAGATGGCGTCGGTGTCGCAGTACTTGCCGGAGTACATGGACCCGGACCCGGCCACCAGGGTGACGTCCTTGTCCTTGGACACGGCTTCGTAGCCGTCGACGATGGCGTCGAGCAGCCCTTCCATCTTGCCGGTGAACGCCTTGACCTTGAAGTCCTGGGTGACGACCACGGGGGTGACCATGGTCGGGTCTTCGCTGAGTCCGAGCACGTCCTGGACAAAGGCGGCGTCTTCGTCGCCGAGCTTGCCGTCGATCTCCATGGGCATGGCTCCGACCGGCTTCATGTAGCCCACGTTGTACCCGTCTTTTTGCAGGCGCATGCCCAGGCCCATGACGATCATGTTCTTGCCCGAGTATCCGGTTGTAGAGCCTATGTAGAGTCCAGCCATGCCTTATGTCCTCCTGGGGTGTGATGCGCGGGGCGGATCGGCGTCGCCCCATTTCCTGTTATTATATGAGACCGTGAAAAATGTCCAAACGTCAAATGGGACCGACGGTGATGCGCATGTCGGTGACGAAGGCCCCTTCCGCGTCCACCAGGATCGGGTTGAGCTCGGCCTCGCGGATTTCCGGGAAGTCGTCGGCCATCTGGGACATGGACAGCAGGATGTCCTCGATGGCCGTCAAGTTGACGGGTTCGCCGCCGCGCACGCCCCGGAGCAGGGGGAACGAGCGGATCTCGCGGACGATGTCCTGGACGTCGTGCAGGGCGAGCGGGGCCAGCCGGTAGCTGACGTCGCCCAGCACCTCGGCGGACGGTCCGGCCATGCAGAAGGAGATGAGCGGGCCGAACTGCGGGTCGCGGGTGAACCGGATGACCACCTCGCGCGCTTTGACCGGGCCCATGGTCTGGACCAGGCAGCCCGCGATGTAGATGTCGGGGCGTTTGCGCTGAGCGCGGGCGGTGATGGCCAGCCAGGCGTCGCGCACCTCGCGCGGGGTGTGCAGGTCCAGCGCCACGCCGTCCACTTCGCCCCGGCTGGACAGGTGCGGTGATTCGATCTTGAGGGCCACGGGGTAGCCCATCTTCTTGGCCGCGCGCACGGCCTGTTCCGAGGTCCGCACCAGCCGGGTCTCAGGCACGGGGAGCTCGTAGGCGGCGGCGATGTCCATGGCGTCGGCAAAGGGCAGTTCGGTCAGGCCGATGTTGAGGGCGTTCTCGATGGTCCGTTCGGCCCGTCCCTTGTCGCGGCGGAAGCAGACCTCCACCGGGTAGGGGCGGTTTTTCCAGCGATAGTGGGCGAGCATGGCGGAAATGGCCCGCACGGCGGGTTCGGGATAGCCGTAGCAGGGGATGCCCGCCTTGAGCAGCATGTCCCGGCCGGGGCCGATCCTCTCGTCGCCCATGAAGCTGGCGAAAATGGGTTTGGCGCAGGTCTTGGCCACGTCGATGACCGCCTGGGCGGTCTCCACGATCTCGGCGGAGGCCGTGGGCGTGAGCAGGACCAGGATGGCGTGGGTGAGTTCGTCCTCGGCCACGGCTTCGAGGGTGGCGCGGTACCGTTCGGCCTTGGCGTCCCCGATGATGTCGATGGGGTTGTAGATGGACGCGAAGGGCGGCAGGGCCTCGGTCAGTTTTTCCAGGGTGGCCAGGGAGGGGCGGGCCAGGTTCAGCCCGGCGTCCTCGCAGGCGTCGGCGGCCAGGATGCCGGGTCCGCCGGAGTTGGTGACCACGGTCAGGTTCGGTCCTTCGGGCAGGGGTTGGGCCGCGAAGGCCCGCGCCAGGTCGAACAGCTCTTCCAGGCTCTCCACGCGGATGATGCCCGCCTGCTTGAAGGCGGCGGTGGCGGCCTCCACGTTGCCGGCCATGGCACCGGTGTGGCTGGAAGTGGCCCGCGCGCCCGCCGGGGTGGTGCCCGCCTTGATCATGATGACCGGCTTCTTTTCGGTCACCAGGCGTGCCCTGGACTGGAACTTGCGGCCGTCCTCCACTGATTCGAGGTAGCCGATGATGACCTTGGTGTCCGGGTCGTCGCCCAGCGCCTCCAGTACGTCCGCCTCGGAGACGCCCGCCTTGTTGCCCAGCGAGATGAATTTGGAGAATCCGATGGATTCGCCGTCGGCCCAGTCCAGGATGGCGGCGCAGAGCGCTCCGCTCTGGGAGAAGAAGGAGATGGACCCCTTGGCGGGCATGGCCTGGGCGATGGTGGCGTTCAGGTCGATGCCGGTGTTGATCAGCCCCAGGGTGTTGGGGCCGAGCAGGGTGATGTTCCTGCGCCGGGCCAGTTCGGCCATCTCCATTTCCAGCTCGAACCCGTCGCGGCCGGTTTCGCGGAACCCGGCGGTGATGACGCAGACGGCGTCCACATGGGCGTCGGCCAGCTCGCGCATGGCCTGCAGCACCTGCTCGCGCGGGAGCACGATGATGCCGAGGTCCGGCGGGCGCGGCAGATCGGCGGCCGTGGGATACGCCGTCAGGCCGAGAATTTCTCCCCCTGCGGGATTGACGGGGAAGATTGTCCCCCTGTACCCTCCCGAAATCAGATTCGACAGCAGGACGTGACCGAGCTTGATCGGGCTGCGTGACGCGCCGACCACGGCGATGGACGCGGGGCTGAAGAGTTCACTTAAATGGGCGTCTGGATGCATAGATAAGGGGGTTGAATGGATACCGCTGAGCTACAGGATTGTATCCACCATAGGTTTGCCCAAGTCAAGTTCCTGGAGAACGCGCTTACGCACTCCTCGTTCGCCAATGAGCAGGACGGGAACGACGACAACGAGAGGCTGGAATTTCTGGGCGACGCCGTGCTGGAGTTGTGCATATCCGAGGAAGGCTTCAGGCGGTATCCCACTGCCCAGGAGGGCCAGCTGACGCGCATCCGCTCGCAGCTGGTCAAGGAGCAGTCCCTGGCGGCCATCGCCCGGGACTTGAAACTCGACAAGTACATCCGGCTGGGCCGCGGCGAGGAACTGCAGGGGGGGCGCGATCGCGATGCCCTGCTGGCCGACGCCTTCGAGGCGCTGCTCGGCGCGGTCTTTTTGGACGGCGGTTTCGATGTCGCCCGACGCACGGTGCTCGCCATCTTCGAGGACCAGTGGCCTGCGCGGGCCGTGATCCCCGAGACCAAGGACTACAAGAGCCGCCTTCAGGAGGTGGCCCAGGAGCTGTTCAGGGACCGCCCGGTGTACGTCCTGGCCGGGACCAGCGGGCCGGAGCACGAGAAGCTCTTCGAGGTGGACGTGACCCTGCCCGGAGGCGAGAAGTTCCGGGGCGTCGGCACCAGCGTGAAACGCGCCGAGCAGGAGGGAGCCCACCTGGCCCTCCAGTTTCTCGAAGAAGAATAGAACCCCGAAAACAGAACGCGGAAACGACCGGAACCAAACCCCGCGGCGCGATGCCGCGGGGCTGGTATCCGATCGTCTTCAGTCGCTTTCGCCGGGCTAGGACTAGCCGCCGATGAGCTGCATGGCCATTCTGGGCAGGGAGTTGGCCTGCGCCAGCATGGCGACTGCGGACTGGGTGAGAATCTGGTTGCGGACGAACTCGGTCATTTCCTGCGCCACGTCGACGTCGGAAATGCGGGATTCGGCTGCCTGCAGGTTCTCGGCCTGGATTTCCAGGTTGGTGATGGTGTTTTCCAACCGGTTCTGCATGGAACCGAGGTTGGCGCGGATCTTGTCCTTGGAGATGATGGCCTGGTTGATGGCCTCCATGGCGGTCTGCGCCAGCGCCTGGGTGGAGATGGACCGGCCCGCGTTCATTTCCTCCCAGGTCCCGCCGGTCTTCAGGGCAGCGGTGTGGCCCAGGCCGAAAGACGAGGCGGTGGAGCCCTGGATGGCGACGTAGTAGTAATCTTCGGAAGAGTCGTTGCCGGTGCCGAAGTGGATCTTCAGCGGGCCGCGGGACTGCAGTCCGGTGCCGTCGTGGTCCACTCCGGGGTCGCCGGAGAGGTTGCCGTTCAGCAGGTAAATTCCGTTGAAGTCGGTGGCGTTGGCGATACGGGTGATTTCCGAGGACATGGCCTGGTACTCGGAATCGATGATCAGGCGCTGATCGGAGTTGTAGGTACCCGTGGAAGCCTGCATGGCCAGCTCTTTCATGCGAATGAGCTTTTCATCGATGACCTGCAGCGCGCCGTCGGCCGTCTGGATCAGCGAGATGGCGTCGGCTGCGTTTCGGATGCCCTGGTGCAGGGAGCTGATTTCCGAGCGCATGAGCTCGCGGATCGCCAGTCCGGCGGCGTCGTCGGCAGCGGTGCCGACACGCAGACCGGAAGACAAACGCCGGGTGGAAACGCCGAGCCGTCCATAATGCTCGGACAAGTTTCTCTGGGCGTTCATCGCCATGAGGTTGTGGTTAATGACTAAAGACATCGGAACCCTCCTTGTTCGATTCACAAATCCATTTTGCCAAAGTTAAGCATCATATGTGCCAACTTAACTTTATTAAGTAATATTAAGATGGTGTGTATCTAAAAATAGTCTAGAAAGGCTGTTTTTTCCTGTCTTGGAAATGGGGGGAGAGGAGCGGGCGTCAAGGGTTTGTCAATTTTTGCCGCATGGCGGGCGGGGGAGGGGACGGCAGGGGGTGCCGTCCCCTTTTTGTTTGGGAGAGGGGGAAGGGGGAGAGGAAGGGACCGGCGGGGGGGCCTTCCTCATTTGGTTGCGGGGTAAAGCCGCGCGCGAAAATTTCGGGCTGACGGCGGGATAATTGCCCCGGCCTGTTTGTTTCTATTGTGGTAACAGTGTTTCAAAAACGTGCGGCGACGTCAAAGAGAAAGGAGCCGGGCTGATGCTGGGGGGTGCATCGGCCCGGCTCCTTGTGGTGAGGGCCGGAGGGTTAGTCCGTTGACTCCGGCTTGGGGTAGGGATGGGTTTTGAGTGCCAGGCGTTTGCGCCAGTTCTTTTTGATGAAATAGACGTAGCGGAACTGACGGAACCGGAGCGGGATCGCGCGGTCGAGGTTGGCCCGCAGCGTCCTCCCTCTCCCCCCGCCCTTCTTGTTGGTCGTGAGCAGCATCACATGGTAATACTCGGCGTCCAGGAAGTAGAACTCGGTCCAGTGGTGGCCACAATAGAGGAAGTTCGCGGCTTGGTAGACGACGCCGTTCCGTCCGCAGCGCTCGTCGGCGAAGGATTGCACCCAGGCGACGCTCGGGCATGCCCGCTTGATGTACTTGAAGGCGTAGGAGAGCGCCTTGCTCTCGCTGTTCCTGGGGGCCACGTCGGCCAGCCACATGCGGTTCAGCTCCATATACTCGCCTGTCTTCGTGTCCGGCACGATCTTGCCGACCTGTATCGGGTTCAGGGCGTAGCCGAAGGAGAGCGCCCCGGCCAGGTTCCGGCGGTAGTAGACGCCGAGGTGGCAATAGCTGTTGTTGACGATGCGGTGGGAGTAGTGGTGCTTGATGAGCAGCTCCCTAGCCAGCCTGGAGGGAATCCAGGCGACGTAGAAGTCGCGGCAGCCGAAACCGGCCACGCCGGACTCGCCCTCGATGTAGCCGGGGCGGTCGTCGGCGGGCGGGTCGAACTTACCGGGGATGGGTGGATGATGCGGTTTGATACGGGAAGGCACGGCGTTTCTCCTTGGGGGAGGCTCGGCGGCCTTCGGGGTCGGGACTCTCGGTCCTCATGCGGTTCATTGTCTTGCAGCGCGGGCATTGGATGTCCAACGCGCCGTCTTCAATCGATTCCATGGCTAGCAGTCGTGAGCATCTGCGACAACGAAACTCATTCATATTACCTTACTTTACAGGTTACGTCGCGGCCTGCTATTTCCCTTTCAGCCTGTACAGGTGAATGGAGCAGCTGGCCTCGGCTGGTGGTGCGGTACTCCACACCGCGCCAGTGGGGGCGGTGCGAACGCCCCCGCCTGTTCCTCTTGAGATCGGCCCGCCGGATTCGTCCGGCGGGTCTTTGTCTTGGTTGCGCCTATGCGGTTTTCAAAGAGCAGTTGGGGTTAGGCTCGGTCGGCCTCGGCCTGGCAGTCGCGGCAGAGGTCGCAGCCGGGGACGGCCTGGAGCCGGGCGGGCGGGATCGGGTCGCCGCACTCGCGGCAGACGGGGACGCCGTCCACCGTGGGTGCGCCGGGGCCGGGGCGGCGGTGGCGCGCGGCCAGGGCCACGGCCCGGTCCATGGTCTCGTAGTTCTGGGCGTAGTCGGCTTCGTCCATCACGCCCCCAGCAGGGTCATGGCAAGGGCTGCCCCCAGCAGCACAGCCACCGGAACCAGCACGTCGCCCCAGGAGTCGGGTGTCCAACGCCACGGGGCCAGCAGGGCCACGACCTCGGTGCGCGGACTGGCCGCGCTGCCGTTGCGGACAGCGCGGTAATACGCCTGCATGTACTCGCGGTAGTAGAGGCATAGGGCTCCGGCCACGGCCCCGGCCCAGGGGTTCCCGGTCATCATCCAGACGATGATGGCCGGGATCAGCGCCATGGTCAGGTGCGTCAGCCAGTCCCAAGGGTGGTCAAGGCTGGTCATTACGGGGCCTCCGGCCAGGTCACGTCGGCGGGGAACCCAGCCTGTTCCGGGACGTCGCGCAGAGCCTGGCGGTATGTGGCCCAGGCGGCGATTTGCTCAGGGGTCAGAGGGGCATCGGCAACCTGGGTCCAGTCGCTAGCCGAGAGCAGCGCGTCACGCTCGGCGCGCACAGTCCTGGCGGCATCCGTCGTGATGAGTTCGCTCAGGTTGTCGAGAGTGTCGCCGATGGCCAGGGCCGGACAGTCCTGTATCCATACGCAGATTTCGCCTTGCGATGCATGGTGTGTGCGGGCCTCGGGGGTATCGGTCGGGTAGGTGCTGCCGGTATGGCATCCGTTGCGGAAAACGCAGAGCATAGGTTGCCTCCTAGAATATAATTCCGTGCGTGGTCGGGGTAATCAGCGCCTGACTGTACGATCCCGTCGATGCGCGTCTGTTCAGCATTGCACCAGATGTGACACAATACCCGTAAGTGCCAGCTCCTGATGCGTCGGCGCTGGTGACCTGCATCTGGCCCAGGTCGGCGGCATGGTAGCCATAGGTGGCGCAGTTGACCGCGTGGGAACTCCAGGCCGTGATGACCGCGCCCATGTTGGCCTTCATGCCTACCCCACAGTTGTCGGCATTGGACGATGCGGCGGAGATGAAGGACGATCGCATGCCCATGATGCCATTGGTGGCACAGGAGGAGACGTCGGACGAATCAATGACCGCTCGCGAGTCCTGGACATACACGCCGATGTCCCCTGCCCCTGAAAAATCGCAGCCGGTCGCAGACAAGGAGCTGTTGCTCTGCACAACAATGTTGCGCCAATCGCCATCACGGAATCCGCCGGACATTGAGAGGACCGATCCGATGAGGTGGATACCGATATGGGACCCTGCCGTGCCGCTGGAGTCCATGGCCAGGGGGGCCAACAGTTCAGGCATGATACATCTATCACCAGCGAAAACAGCTGCTCCGTCCGGGATGGCAGACCGCTGAACCTGCACGACCGCGTCCTCGCTGGCGATAGACACCCAGGGCAGGAACGCGCAGGACAGTGCAACAGATTCTGCCCAAACGAACCCGGAGCGGAGCAACACGGTGGCGATATATCCGTCGCCCGCGCTGTAGTAGGTCCGGGACAGGAAGGAGATGGCCTGGGTGATGGAAGAGAAATCCCCGCCCGGCCCGACCGTGACAACGATGTCCTCGGTCAATCGGGTTCGCGCGTAGTTTGCGATCATGAAGGATATGGCCTGGCCAAGTTGGGTTGTGTCCTCGGCATCAAGGACGATTCCGGCCCCGGCAATGATGCCCACAAGCTCTTCCTGGACCCCGTTCAGCCACTTCTCCGTGACCACGGTGGCGGGAACGCCCAGGGCCGGGTTGCCCTCGGTAAACTGATGGGCTTCGGTTGCGGTGGAATGGTCAATTCTGTCCATTATTCGTCTCCATAGGCAAAAGTTAAAAGGGTGTGCGCCGGAGCAAGCCGGAGCATGTTACACTCAAAGGCCTCGTTGCCCCAATCGGCCAGGGGTTCGCCTGCGGCAGCTCCTCCGGCCTCGAAATATCTGACGGTTGCATCCGGGCCGCGCATGCGCCAGGCATGGGTCCAACCATCGTTGGTCAGCGGATCGCCGGTGTCCGATCCGGCCAGGAACGGGTGGAACTCCTCGACCACGGCGGCTACGCCCAGGGCGGCGGCGATCTCCTCGTAATACGCGACCGACTGTCCGCCCTGCGCGGTCAGGACCAGGAGGAGCGCCTCGCGCCGTTCCTGGATCGTTTCGGACGCCTGGGAACACTGGCCGGGCAGGCCGCAGACCCGCTCCCAATCGGAGAGCAGCTCCAAGGCCGTGCGCGGGTCCAGCTCGTCCAGCACGTCGTCGGCCCGGCGGTCCGCCCTGGCCAGCTCCGTGGCCATGGCCAGGAGCAGGAGGCACCACACGCTGTCGAGGTCGGTGGGCAGGGCCGCCCCGCGCGGGGCCAGGGCCATCAGCTGGTCACGGTACTGCTCGGCGGTCAGCATTAGAGATCACTCCAGGTGATGGTTCCCAGCGTGGCCACTTCGCCCACGGCGTGGGCCACGTCGGCGGCCGGGGAAAGGAGGACGTGATCGGCCTCGCCGGTGGCAATGGAAATGGCCTCCCGCAGATGGCTGACGCGGATGGTCGCGCCCGGCTCGGCGGCGCGCAGGAGCATGTCGCCCAGCTCGGCCTCGATGGCGGCCTGCACGGCTTCGGTGTTGGGGCTGATGCTGATGGCCGGGTCCATGGGAACGGCCACCGGCGCGACCACGAAGACCTCGGCGGTAACGGGGCGCGCCGCGTCCAGGTACGTCTGCACCGCGTCCACGGTCTCGGCGGCGGGGATGCCATCCTCGGTCGTGCCGTCGGTCATGACGCGCACGGTCACGGTTCCGGCTCCCAGCTCCAGGGGATAGACCCAGGCGCGGGTCACGCCGGAGACCTCCAGCGCCCAGGCAACGTAGTCGAAGTCCGCGCCGCCGTGCGGGGCCTGGCGTATCCTGGCCAGGAGCCGGGATCGGAGGTCGCCGTCGCCTTCCACGTCAGCGCCGCCGGAAAGTTCCCCGGCAACGGCCGTGGACTGCACCCCGCTCAGAGCGGAAACGAGCTTGAGCTTGACCCCGGCGGCGGTGTTGGCGTCGGCACCGGCCTCCACGGCCGTTACGGCCACGGCCGCCGACCCGGCGGCAATGGTCCCGTCCTCGGTGGTGGAAAACTCCAGGCCATCGGAACGCGAGACCACCGTGCCGGTCGGGATCACGCTGCCGTCGGAGCCGGTAAACGTGACCAGGCCGGTGGCCGAAGCCGCCGACTTGCGCTGCTTGCCCCAGATGGACGCCCATCGCTCCAGCTGCTCGGCGTCGGCGGTGTCGGGCATGCCCTGGGCCGCGATCCAGTCGAGGTAGCCGTACAGGCCGTGCACGGCTCCTGCCTCAACAACGGCAAGGATGCCGAGGAGGGTCCGGCGCTGGCTGGCGTCGGCCCCGGCCAGACGCGACTCGATGTCGGCCTTGACCCGGCTGATAAGATCACTGAGGGACGGACGGTCAAACGGCATCAGATATTCTCCCAGAGGTAGTCGAATTTGAACTCAATGGCCGGGGCGTTGGGCCGGTACATCTTGACCAGCAGCCCCAGGACGCCACGACGGACCCACCAGGTCTCCACGGACACGGATTCGGCCACGCCGTCCTCGACGAACCAGGCCAGGGCCTCCTCGGCGTATTCCCTGGCGCGGATCGGGACGGACGGCACATGCTTCTCGCGGCTGAGCAGCCAGAGCCGGGAACCGATGCGGTCGCCGTTCACCTCGGCGAAGGTGTCGGCCCACCACCCCCGGCGGTCGGAGGTGTTGTCCGGCAGTTCGTCGTCGGCCTCGGCCCGGCGGTCGATGAACAGGGACAGGACCACGGCGGTTTTCAGGGTGTCGTCCTGGACCAGGGAGAGATTCTCCAGGGTCAGGTCCGCGCCCATCTCCTTCCAAACCAGCGCCGCGTCCATCTAGTCCACCTCCGGGGGCTGGATGCCGTGTTCGGTTGAAGGACCGAACACCGAGCCGTCGTGGTAGGTATCGGTGGTCCAGGTGCCCCCCGTGTAATTGAGGGCGTCGCCGTAGCCGGCCACGTCCATCTCGCGGCGCTCGTCGGCGTGGATCTCGACCTCCTTGCCGGAAATGTGCACCCGTTCCTCGCCGCGAATATCAATCACGCGGGCCTGGAGGGCGATCCTGTTGCCGCGCCGGAGGACGATGCGGCAGCCGTCCGCGCTCTGGTCCTCGTCCGTGTAGAGTGCGACCTCGCCGTTCTCCAGCCCCTTGAGGCGGTAGCGGCGATCGTCCACGTTGATGATGATGGTGTGGGAACGGTTGCCGCCCAGGGAGAGGGCCACGGCCTCGGCACCGGCATGCGGCACGGAGGTGAACCCGTACTGCTGGAACCGCTCCAGAGAGGACAATACCTCGTCACCCAGGAGCTTGGCCTGGAGGGTCTGGAGGGTGGTCTCGTCGTCGGCCAGGGTCAGCACGGCGCGGGACACCAGGAGCATGACTTTGCGGCGCAAGGGCGCGAGGGTCTTTTCCAGCAGGCGCATTACCATGTCGCGTCCTCCGGTTCCGGCAGCGCGGCGCGGAGGAACGCCTCACGCGGCAGCAGGTCGAGATCGGTCCACCATCCCTTTCCATCCAGAGTCAGGGCGGCCCCGGCGATGAGCAGCTCCTGGTCAACGGCCAGGTAGGCGTCCTTCACCCGGACGAGGCGGTTGGGTGTCCACAGCCCGTCGGCATGGGTCCAACCGGCCACCCGGTACTGGACCCGGCGGCTGCGGCCGAAGCGGACGTTGCATTCCCAGTCGGCCCGCTTCTGAGCGGCGGCCTGGTCGATGTTCTCCTCGGCCAGAACGGTGAGTGGACGGTGGCGGCTCACGCCGGTATCCGTGGCCGTGGCCAGGGGATGCGCCGCGTCCTCGGCGTTCCAATCGTCGCCGCCCGCGCTTTGGCCTTTGACCGTGTACGAGCTGAACCGATCGCGGTTGGAAAACCGGGCCGAGGCCGTGACGATGTTTTCGCCCAGGGCCAGGCGGGTGGAAACGCGGTCGGTTCCCGCCTTGGTCAGGAGCAGGTTGCCCAGGCCGTCGGACATGAGCAGCACGGCCCGGACGCGGGCGGCCGACTCAAGGGTATCGAAAATCGAATCCCCCTCGTTATTTTTGAGGGTGGAGAACACGCCGCCGACGTCCGTTTCGGCCTTCACGCCGACGCCGAAGGGCTTGCACAGGTCCTTGGCCACCTGGAGCAGGGTCCGGTCGGCGAATTGCGTTGACGGAGCGGAACAGTCCACAAGGTCGCCGGTCAGGTCGCGGCCGGATACGGTGATGCCATGCGCGGCCCCGTCGTAGCTCGGCTCGGCGTCGTCTATGTGGCCGGTGATGATCGTCTTGCCGTCGATCAGCACGGAGCATGCCAGGCCGGGCTTGATCGGCCGGGCGACGGACGAACCGTTCCAGCGATCGGTCAGCCCCAGCTCGAAGGTCGAGGCGAGCTGTTCCATGGAGCGGCGGATCGTGATGCTCTTCCATCCGGCGTAAATCTGACCGCCGACCTTGAGGGTAACGTCATGACTAGCCACCGAGAACCTCCAGGACGGAACCGCCGGGGATCGCGCCGGGATGGCGGACCTTGTTGCGGGTGACGATTTGATCCGCCTGGGCCGCGTCGCCGTAGATGTCATAGGCGACAACCACGGCGGGCAGGGTCTCGGCGGGCTGGTACGAGGTGAGCCTGGGCAGGGACTCGCGGCTGGCGAAGTCCTGGACCACGGCAACGCGCAGATCGGTCAGGGCGGCGTACTCCGGGTCGCTGGCCTCGGACGAGGACGCATCGATGGCCTGCACCAGCTCCTCGCGCACGGCCAGGGCGTCGTCAAAGGTTTCGAATCCCGTGGACGAGCCAGTGGAAGTCGAGGCTGTTGACGCGGCGGTCGTAGAAGCAAAGGCCGTGGCGGCAGAGGCCAGGGCCGTGTTGCGGATCAGCCTGGTCAGGGCCGAGCCGTTGGCCGCGACCTTCGCGCCCACGGTGGACAGCGGCGAGCTGGCCGCGCGCGTGGACGAGGAAAAGGAAAACAGGCTGGAGAACAGGGACAGACCGGAGGTATCAAAGGAGACCAAGTCAAAGAGATCATCGACCAGGGCGCAGAGCCGGTCGGCCAGCAGGTCGGGGAAGTTCAGCAGGGACAACCCGTCCGCCTTCAGGCTGGTGATGTCCGCCAAGGCCGAGTTGGCCATGTCGAACGGCATGCTGGTCATGTCCATGGCTCCGGAGATCGCATCCAGGGCCGAATCGACGGCGTCCAGCGCCTCCAGCCGGACCCACTCCGGCCCGGACACGTCCCAGGTCTCCACGAACCCGGCGGCCGTGACTTCGGTAAGCGAGGCGGACGCGGTCTGCACCCCCACCGCCGTGTTGACGGTCCGACTCGGCAGCACGGTCTTGCCCGCCTGGACGCAGGAGATGGTGAAGGTGGCCATGCCGCCCTTGCGGGTGGATTCGCGGACCGACCATTCCAGGATGTCCACGGTCCGGCTCCCGAAGTACGGGTGGATCAGCTCGCCCGGTCCGGCCTCGTCCAGGGCTTCCAGCAGGGCGTCCCGCGCGGCCATGTAGTCCGGGCCGATGACGAAAGCCTGGAAGGAAAACCGGTGTGCTTTCCTCCCGAGGTCTTCGGTGGCCGGATCGTCGCGCAGCGGGTACTCGGTGACCTGCTTGCGGCGGCCGCCGGACAGCTCATGCTCTTCGACAAAGAACGGCTTGCCCCTGAACTTCGCGTCGCGCAACTCTTCTTGCCAGCTCATCGGCCCACCCCCGCCATGTAAATGCCGGAATCAACGTCCAGTTCCATCCCGCTGGCGTCCATGCGCGTTACACGAGTTCGGTCGTCGCTGACCTCGATGCGCAGCTTGCCCTCGGGCCGCTCTTGCTTGCCGAAGCCGATCAGGTCCATGAGCTGCTCGCCCAGGTTGCCCCCGGCCCAGGCCCCGGCAATGCCGCCGCCGACGCCGCCGATGGCCGCGCCGATGGCCGTACCCAGGCCGGGAACGATGGAACCGAGTGCCGCGCCGAGCTGCGCACCGGCAACCGCGCCGCCCCAGCCGCCCAGGCCGGAGCCCACGGCCCCGCCGGAAGCGTTCACTTTGGCCGAGGTCGAAGCGCTGTCGTCGGTCCAGGCGTCGTAAAGTTCGTAGGCGGTCCCGGCCATGGCCAGCGCGCCGCCGATGCGGCCGCCCCACTTGCCTGCCCCGGCCAGGGTCTTGCCGAGCCTGCCGCCGCGCTTCGATATGGCGTTGCCGGACTTGCCGCCGCCCTGCCATCCGCCGCCGTACTCGCCGGGCATGAGGCTCATTTGCTTGTTGACCACATAGACGGGCAGCGGCGTCTTCATGCCGCCCAGGAGGCTGCCCGCCGCACCGGCCGCGCCGCCCTTGCCGCCGAACAGGCCGCGCAGGCCACGGACCCCGTTGTATACCTTGCGGCCCACCACCAGCGCGCCGAGCGCGGCAGCGCCGTAGCCCAGCCCGGCCATCAGCTTGTCCGCGCCTTCCGATCCCAGGGCGTTGAGGGCGTCGGCGGCCTTCTCGATGATGCCGGACAGCCGGTTGTCCGCGAACTTGGACCAGGCCGTATATAATGAGGTCATGCCCGCCGAGGCGTCTTTGGCCGCGCGGGCCGAGTCGGCCAGGGTGGTGGCGCCGTCGCCCTGCACGGCCATGAACTTGGCCAGGGAATCCAGGGAGCCGGTGCGCTTGAACTCTCCGGCGGCCTGGTTGAAGGCGCGGACCGCCTCGGCGTCGAAGATGCGACCGAGCTTGACCGTGTCGCCGCCGGTCTTGGTGATGATCTCGGCCATGATCTCGTTGATGGGCCGAAGCATGCCCTCTTTCCAGGCGTCTATGCCTGCGTTCTTGAGGCGCTTGAGCTTGGCCGGGTCGGACAGGGTCCGCATGGTCGCCTCAAATGCGGTGGCGGCCATTTCGGAGGACCCCGTACCCATGCGGATCATCTGGAGCGCCGCGCCCATCTCGCGCAGCGCGCCGGTGCCGCCGCGCCCGGCCGCTGTGTAGGCGGTGATGACGCGCGGACCCAACGCCGCGAGGTTTTGCAGGGTGAACGCGCCCATCTTGCCTTGAGCGTTCAGGATGTCCAGAGCCTCCAGGACCTGGTCCGGGCTCTTGATGTCCATCTTCTGGAACTCGGCCAATAAAGCGCCGACATCCTGACCGGCCGCGCCGGTTGCGCTGATGGCCACGCCGATATTGCGGATGTTGTCCTCGGCGAACTTCAGGTCGCCAGTCAGCTCGACTATCTGTTCGATGGCGGAGGTTATCTGGCCTGGGTCAACGCGGATTATCGGGGCCTGAGCCACCTCGTAAATCTGCTGTTTGAGCTGCTCGACTTGTTTCTCGGCAATGGACGCCTGAATGCCCAACCGGGTGAAGCGGGTCTGGGTGCCTATCAGCATCCTGGCCGTACCCAACCCGGCGGCACCGGTGACAAGGGCGGTGTAGCGGTTGCCCAGGGCGTCCAGCCCGCGCCCGGCGGCGGCCGTGGACCGGCGCAGCATGTCGAGGCTGCGCGATCCACGGCTGGCCAGGTTGCCGAGCGCGCTGGAGTAACTCTTGGCCTTGCCCTGGAGGTTGCCCGCCAGGTCCAGGATCACGGAGGTGCGCATGTTGCTCATTTGGCTCGCTTCATGTGTTGCAGGTATCTAAGCAGTCTGCGGAGGGGCATGCCGAGCAGCTCGCGCTCGGGCCACCCCGTCCTAATGGCCAGGATCAGGACGATTTGCTCAATCGTTCCCGCCTGACCCGTCAGTTCGCCCCCGATCGCTCAGGGCGGCACCGACGTCCAGGCTTACGGCGGCGTCCATGGCCTCCGCCTCCGCCTGGATGCTATCCAGATCAGCCGGGGAAAGCCGCTTGATCCACGCCAAATCGGCGGGGCCGGACAGGGAGCCGAAGGACACGACCTGACGCCGCAGGACTCCGAGTCCCAGGCGCGTGGGGCTGACCAGCAGCGCCGGTCCCTGCGGAGTCATTGCCACGCGCTCGGCTTCCTCGGTGGCTTCGATGACGTCGCCCGCCGTGGCCTCGCGCAGGACAACCTCGCGGCACTCGGCCTCGCCTACCGTTACAAACTTGGTCAGGGGAACGGTCCTTTGCATCTAGTCCTCCTCGCAGGTGATGGCGGACATCTTCACGTCGACCTCGCCGCCCTTGACCTTGAGGGACACGGCGTCGGTGACGAATGCCCCGGTCAGGACGAACCGCTTGCCGGTGTCGGTCTCGAAGATCACGGTGGCGTCGGTGATCTTCATGATGTCGGCCAGGGACGTGTCCGCAGTGTGGTAGACGGTGCACTCCAACTCCGGTGCCTCGGTGGTCTCGGTGAAGCCGTGGACCTTGCCGGAACCCTTGACGGGTTCGCGGGACACGCCGCCGGGCTTGAGGGTGGCCTCGTCTGCGGTGCGCAGTTCGCTGCCGTTCACGCGGATGATCGCTTTCCCGGTTACTTGCATGATTCCCTCCTACAGGATGAACTGAATCTGCTCGGCGAAGACGCGGAGCTGGTTGACGATGTTGGCCGGGAACAGGACGTTGAGACGGTTGGGATTGTCCGCGTCGCGTTCGACAATAAGGTCTTGCTTGAATTGTTCGAAGTTCTCCACCAGCCCCTTTTCCTCCAGCTCGCGGAACAGGGCGAGCAGTTCGGATCGGACGATGGACGGGGTGACGATGGCCTGGCCGGGACCGAAGCGGGTTCCGTCGTCGGCCAGCTTGTGGCGCGGGAACTTCTGCGTGATCCGCGAGCGGGTGGCGTAGCGGATGTAGCTGAGCGTGGCCGGGGTGGTCACGTCCAGGTAGCTCGGATCGGGCAGGCCGTAGGCGTTGGTCTGGTAGGTGGTGACGGCGCGCTCGATGCGGACCGTGCCGTCGCTGCCCACGGTGAAGGTGGACAACCCGTCATAGAGGAGCAGGTTGCGCTCCTCCTTGGTCCAGCGGTCCTCCTTGGCCGGGGCCAGGACGCCGGTCAGGGCCAGGGTCTGGAGCGGGCGCGCCGGGTCGATGGACAGGGAGTCGCAGGCCACGGTGGCATAGACGGCGGCCCATACCCAGGGAGAGGTGGGCGAGCCGTCGGCGGGCATGCAGCTGTCCAGGTGGTTGTTGCGGGTGGAGGACCAGGTGGCCGCGCCGGTGTGCGTCTCGCGGAGCGCGGTGTAGGCGATGCCGTCCTGCATGGACATGGGCCCCCAGCGGGTCAGCAGCTCGGATTCCAGGGCGGTCATGTTCGCCCCGTCGGTCCAGGGCATGACCAGGCCGTTCCACCATTCGTCGCCCATGACGTCGATGGCGTCGGCTACGTCCGGGTTGGCCGCGCCGTTGGCCATGGCGGCGATGGCCACGGACAGACCGGCGGGCAGAGTTTCCCCGGTGTAATAGTTGAACCGGATGTCGATGTCGTTGCCGGACTCGCCCTTGTGGCGGGCGGTCAGGGTGACGGCCCCGGCGTCGGCGCTTGCGGTCACGGCCAGGCCGGGGGCGTCCGAATAGGCGTTGATGGCGGCGGCCAGGGCCGTGGCCACTTCGGCGGCCGTGTCCAGGGCGGCCACGGCAGCGCGGACGCGGCGGCCGCCGATGTAGCAGTTGAGAACCCCGGCGGCCGTTGCCGAGCCGGTGATGGTGATAGTCCCGGTGGCGGCCACGCCCGCGTCGTCGTCCGAAAGCGGGATGGCCCAGGTCTCCAGGTACTTGTCCGCGCCCTTGATGGCGTCGAACATCTCGGCCAGCATGGACCCGTTGCCGAACAGGCTGACGGCGTGGTCCGCGCTCAACACGCGCACCGGCACGGCCTCGTCGGCGGTCCCGGCGGCCAGCATCTGGCCCAGGACCAGGAGCTTGTACTCGATGTCCGGCGTTCCCAGGACGGCGTTCGAGTTGTCGAACTCGATGTAGACCAGCGGCACCCGCAGGTTGTCGGGGATTTCGTTGAAGCTGATGGCCATGGGCTACTCCTTGGTTTCCGAGGTTGCGGCCTTGGCCTTGGCTTCGGCGGCCTTGGCTTTGGTCTGGGCGGCCTGGGCGGCCTTGACCCCGTTGGCGATGGCCTCGGCGGTGGTTTTTTCCACGCCGCCGTCGCGCAGGCGGCGTCTCCAGAAACTGGTGTCCGGGACTACCTTGCCGTAGCTCGGCAGGGGTTCCATGGTGCGCGGATCGCGGACCACCAGCCCGTCCTCGGCGGGTTTGATGCAGAGGGTTTTTCTCTCCACGGTTGCCTCCCGCTACCCTCCCTGGGGCAGCTGTACCTTGTCCTCGGCCAGGGGCGCGTCGTCCGCGACCGGGAACTGGGTGTAAAGGGTTTCGAACAGGTCGAGGGCGGCCAGGTCCTCGTCGGACAGGGCCTTGCCCAGCAACATGGTCTGACGCCAGGTGATGGCCCACATGGCCACGCCCAGCTTGTCCACGGTTGCGGAAAAAAGGTTGTCGCCCCGAACCGCCTGCGGAGTGTTGACGCACTCGTTGTCCAGGGACCAGGTGTTCTCGGGGATGGTCATGGCCAGGGCGTTGACCAGGACTGATGCGCCTTGATCCCGAGAGACCTTGGGGGCGTCCCTGGTCACGACGAACGCGCCCCAGGAAATGGTGGCCTGAAAGTCGCCGTGGTCGTATTTGAGATCGGAAAAACCGAGGGTGGCCACGAACACGGCCGGGGCCTTGGCCATGATCCGGCGCAGCTCGGCCTGATCGAAACGGCCGCCATGCGACTCCACGGAAACGGATGCGGGCAGGGCTGTCTTGAGGGTGTCCGCCACGGCGGTGCGAAGGGTATCCAGGCTCATTGCAGGGCCTCCATCTGGCGGTCGATAAAGTCGTCGACGAGGGCGGCCAGGTCTTCCTCGTTCTCCACGGACAGACCGAGATACTCCCTGGCCGGGATCGTGATCCGGCGGCGGGAACCGACCAAGGACATATCCAAGCCGAAGTTATGGGCGGCGGCGTAGACCAGGTTCGACCCCCATTCCACATGATCGCCGCCGATGCCGACGGCGTAGGCGATGGAGTCGAGGAGCGCGCCGGAAGCGTTCAAGAGGCTCTGCCCGTGGTGGCGGGATGCGGCGTAGGACTCGGACCACGGCTCCCAGGGCGTCCCGTCGGGTGCGGTCTTCTCTTCGTCGATCCGCCGCCGGGTCTGTGACTCAAGGAGCGCGCCCGCCTCGTCCATGAGGGGGCGCGTGTCCAGGTTGCCGAGCGCGCCTATGCGGCTCGCCAGCCGCTCCAGCTCGCCCATGGAGACTTGCAGGGTGACGCTCACAGCAGCCCCCCGCCGCGCCCCGCGACCGAAGACGCGGGGCTTGGAGATGACGGCCGGTTCGGCGGCCTGGCCGCCCGACGCCTCCGGCACAGGTCCCAGGGAGACCACGCCCTTGGAGATCTTCTCCAGCAGGGAGCGGGCGTCCTTGAACCGGTTGCGGATTTCCTCGGTGGCCAGGGCGTCGTTGTTGCACATGCGGTAGACCGCGATGTCCACGGCGACCTGGACCAGCACGGCCGGGACCGTGGCCAGGGGAACGTCGTACCGGGCCGAAACGTAGAGATCGACCTCGGAATCGGCGTCGGCCAGGGCGCGGTCGACCACGTCCTGGTCGGCCGCGCCGTCACCGTCCCGGTCGGCGAGGACCAAGAGCTGATCCTCGCCGTACCGGTCGATTATGTCCTGTTGGGTGGCGTAGGCCATTACCCGTTGCTCCTACTTCTTGGCCTTGGCGTCGGCATCAGCCTTGGCCTTGGCGTCGGCGGCGGCTTTGGCGTCGGCGTCGGCCTTGGCCTTGGCTTCGGCGGTGGCCTTGGCCTTGGCTTCGGCGTCAGCCTTGGCCTTGGCAGCAGCCTTGGTGTCCTTTTCGTCCTCGGCCAGGGTCACAACGAGCATCGGCTCGGCCTTGATGGCCGCGAGCTGCTCGGCGGTGAACTTGTCGTCCGGGTAGGTGGTCGGTTTGGCCGGGTGGGCCATACCGCCCCGGCGGAAGCCTTCACGCTTGGAGATGATGGTAATGCTCATGCTTCACCTCCCCTATGCGCCAGCGCCGGTGGAGCCCACCGAGGTGTGCCAGAGGCCATAGCCGCCGTTGGAGCGGGCTTCGGCCCCGAATTTGAACGCGCCGCGATTGAAGACATCGTCGGACTGGGAGTCGGTCTGCTGCACGAAGACGGGCTTCTTGCGCTCCTGGAACAGGAACGGCTTGAGGGGGCGGGTGGTGCAGTGGAGGAACCAGGCCGTGGACGAGGTCAGGCGCGGATTGACGAGCAGCTTTGCCGTCCCCTTGTAGGGGTTGGGGCTGTCGTCGCCCAGCTTGTCGGCCGTGAGGAGCAGGGTGCCCATCGCCTCCAGGGCGGGCGGGACTTCCAGCGTGTCGGGGATCAGGTTGAGGGGACGGCCGTCCTCGTCCTTGAAGTTCATCATGGCCGTGCGGGCAGCGCCATAGCTGGCCAAGGCGAGCGCCAGGGTGGCGTTGGAAAGCGCGGTGGTCAACTTGTTGGACACCGAGGTCTCACCCACGGGGTGGTCGGTGTCATAGAAGTACTGGCCGTCAAAGCAGACATTGGTGAAGGCGTTGTTCTTGAGGTCGGACACGATCTCGTCAGGCAACTGCTTGGCCGAGAACCCCGCTTCCATCGCCATGGGGCCATAGATTCCCAGGGTGTCGTCCTCGATGTCATTGCGCATGACCTCGATGGTCGCTTCCCAGTCCTTGTTGATGATGGTGTACGCGAATGCGGCCAGGGCCTTGACCACCTTGGAGCCGACCCACTCCCGCATTCGGGGGAAACGGGAAAGCCAGGCGTAGTCGTTCTGCTTGGTGGAAGACGGCACGAGGGTGGCGGTCTTCTCCCAATCCGACGGCGCGGCCTCGAACTGCTTGTTGAAGGTCGCCTTGAGGTTGGTGAAGATGTCGGCCACGACCGACTTGTTGACGAGCAGGCCACCGAAGGCGAAGCCGGACAACACACCCAGATCAGGGGTTGCGGCGGTGGCGGACTCGGGGATCGCGGCCATGGCCAGGCAGGCTCCGACAAGCAGGACCCAGGCCAGGGCGGTGGTGAAATAGCGTTTCATTTTTTTATGTCTCCTTGGGTTACTCGACCCACACGCCGTCGGATTCCACGCCGACCACGATGCCCGCTGCGGAGCGGGTCGAGGTGCCGTCGGTCGCGGCCACGGTCTGGTCGTCGACGATGTAACAAGGCTTGCCCAGGCTGGCCTGGGTGACGGGGTCGGCGTCCGAGTTCTCGAACTTGAACGCCTTCAGGCGACCGACACGGACGGTCTTGTCGCCGTCAGCGCCGTCGGTGTTGTCCACCTGTTCCTCGGCGCGCCCGAGGTAGGTGAGGGTCGTGGCCGTGCTGCCGGGGGCGGCGTAGCCGGTGGCGTTGGCCACCACGATGCCGCCGCCGTAAACCTTGGCACCGGCAGCCATCGGGACGGGGATTTCCTTGCCGTCCTTGAGCGGGGTGTTGCGATCAGCGGAAAGAGCCATGGGTTAGCCCTCCTTCCCGGCGTACTTGGCCAGGTCTTCAGCGGTGTTGCCGAACTGCGCGGCGATGTGGGCCTGCTGCTGGTTCAGGGCCTTTTCCGTGTTGCCGGGCGTTTCCGGCAGCTGCGGATCGGCGATGAGCTGGGGCGCGGACTTGGCGAACGCCTCGAACTGGGCCAGGCCGTTTTCGGTCCGGCACATGGCCATGTGGTAGTCCTTGCTCGCCGGGGCAATCTTGCCTTCCCTGATGGCGGTGTTGACCGCGACCTCGATCTTGCCGTCCAGCTCCTTGGCGTCGCGCTCCTTGATCGCCTTCTCGGCGGTCTCGGCGCGATTGAGGGCCTGCATCAGGTCGGCGCGCGGCACCAGGCTGGACAGGTCCACGCCCTGGGGCAGCCCTTGGGCGTTGAGAGCCTTGCTCGTGGTCAGTTCCTTGGCCTTGGCGGCAGCCGCGTCGGCCCCCGCGTCCTCGGTCAGGCCGAGCGCGGACAGCAGGTCCTTGCTCATGGCCCGGTTGGAAGCCGTGGAAAGGTCCCCCTGGACCTTGGTCACGGCGTCGATGATTTCCTGGTCGGATGCCGTCTCCGGCAGACCAAGCTTTTGGCACAGTGCCTTGCGCATGGCGTCGTCCTCCATGGTTGCCACCTGCCGGTTGAGCGCGGTCAGGTGAAGGTTGGGTTTATTGGTCAGCCCTGCGGAATCCAGGGCTACGATGCGCAGATCCTTGGTGTAGAAAAAGACGGGGCTGAGATAACGGTATTCGCGGGCCTCGACCTGAGCGCGACCGCGCACGGTCCAATCCACGCGCCCCCACACGCCGCCATCTCCATTTCGGTCGGCCAACTCCGTGATCCACGCGGCGGCCGGGGCTTCCTCGCCCAAGGCTCCTTTCTTGTCGGTGGAGTGCTCGCGGTCGATGGGCATGTCGATTTGGCCGCCAACGAAACGATCCATGACGGAGCGATGTTCCTCGGGGCCGAACCACCAATAGCGGCCGTCGCGGCCCTCGACTTTGGGACCGGGGGGCAGGAGCTGCACCCACTCAGGCGCGGCCCCGTTGACCAATTCAACATTTATTGCTTTGAGGAAGTCTTTGTGCATGGAGCCGACGTTGACACGCTCAACCGGCCCCTGGCTTGTAACCGAGGTTATAAAATGAGACGGGGATCAGGTCGGGCTGGCTGGGATCGGGTGACAATGCCGGGCATCGAGGACCACGGCGGGGCGTTCACAGGCGTTCATGAACGCCCTACGGCGCATTTTCCCGGAAAAACCGGGCGAGGGCTCGCGCCGGAGGGCGACGGCGCGACAGGGGCGAATTTGGCGGAGTGGGTTTGACTCGGACGATGTGAGGGTGTATTTATGGATCAGCTGGCCGCGACACGGTGATGAATCTCCCGGCCGTAACCCGGCGCTTGCGTCGGTGTATTATGCGGGGTTGCCGGACTCGGTCCGGGCAGGGAGGCCCCGCCGGTCAGCTGACAATGAGCCTCGTACCCCGAGGCTCATTTTTGTTTGCCCCGCAGGCGGCGCAGCTCGACGTCCCGTCGGGCGTCGCTGGACGGCAAGCGCCGGAGGCTCGTCATAAACAGCGCCTTGCCCGTCCGCGTAGCCTTGACCACCACCACATACCCGTCGGACTCCAGCAGATAGACCAGGCTCCTGGGGCCGTCCTGGATGGCCTCGCCGCGATCCAGGGCGTCCTGGACGGTGGCGTATTCGTCGAAGGCCAGTTCGGGATGCGCGCGCAGCTGCTTGGCCATTGTCTCCGGCGACAGGTTGACCAACCGGACCTTGCCGCCGATCCGGGCCGCGTCGGCCTCGGACATGAGGCCGATGGGAAAGTCCGCCTTGGGCGACTTGGCCCAATCCTCCAGCGTACCCGCCACCAGCTCGCGGACAACCGGGCCGCCTTCGGCTCCTGCCTGGACGAGCTTCTGCCCTGCCAGCTCCAGGGACTTGTTGAGGCGGCCTGCCGCGCCGGGGTTGTAGTCCCAGCCGGGGTCGACGCCGACCGGCACGCGGTGCACCTCGCCGGTGCGCTTGTTGACCCACTCCCGCGTCCCGAGGTTCGGGGCCTTTGTCCTGACCGGCACAGATGAAGGCATGCGGTGGCCGGTGGGCAACCCTGTGTCCGGGTTGATCTCCTGCTCCGGCTCCGGGGCGCGAACGCCGTTCTTTTGCAACCGCGCGTATTCGCCCTTGGAGACCTGGCGCACATGGCACTTGCAGCCCCAGCCGTTGGGCGGCATGTGCGTTGACCAGAACGTTTCATCCACCGGCAGCAGCAGGCCGTGAAAGGCCACATGCTCCGGGCGGTGCTCCCGCGACGGTCCCAGCTGATAGAGCAGGTACGGCAGCCCGGCCTTGGTGCGCTGAATGCGCTCCCACTGCCCGGCGCTGCGCGCGGTGCGCATGTTGGTCTCGTATATCACCTTCAGGCGGCGGGGGCTGCCGAGCTGCACCATGCGCGTCTCGCCGGTCAACGGGTCGGTCTGCGCCTTGACGCCCCACCACCCCTTGCGCTGGAGGGTCGGAGTCAGGTTCTTGGCGAAGTCGCGGTAAGTGCGGCCCTCGGCCAGGGCGCGGTCCACCTCGGCCCGGATGTCGGAAAGAATATCGAGCTTGGTGGCCTTGGCCACAGTGAACGCCGAGGCATGCTCCTCGCGCCAGACGTCGGTGTGGTCGAAGCTCGGCTTGATGCCCTTGGACCTGAACCAGGCCAGGGCTTCCTTGGGCGGCGGGATGAGATGCGCGGGCTTGGCCACGGCTAGTCCTCAACGTCGCCCAGGCCGCGCGCCCTGAAGGTCGCCTCGGCCAGGGAGCGGATCAGCGTCTCGGCGTCCATGGCGCGGGCGATCTCGCCCAGGCCGTCCAGGAACTCGTCGTAATCGGCGCAGCGGTCGGCCAGTTCCTGCACGGGGTTGACGAGGGGGGCCATGATCGGCTCCCAATCGGCCAGAGCCTCGTCGGCCATGCGCTCCAGCTCGTCGGCGTCGGTTTCGGCGCGGTTCATGGCGCGGTTGATAGCCGGGGCCGGTTCTGCCTGAGCGTCCAGGCCGAGCAGGTCGGTGTCGCCCTCGGGCTCCGGGAATCCCAGCCGCTCGCGCACTGACCGGGCCGAGATGCGCGCGCCGCCGAGCGGCACGATCTTGTTGAGGATGTCGGCCAGCGCCGTGATGTCCTCGGGCTCCTCCTCATGGATGCGGACGCGGGGATAGCGCTCCTGGACGCCGTAGTTCAGGTCCACGAACGGTTTGACCAGGTCGCGGTTTACCGTCGCCGCGACCTGCTTGCCGTCGTCATTCTTGATGTCCAGCCGGACCTCGTTGTGCACCTCGGCCTGCGCCTGGGAGCTGCCGTCGTCCGTGGTCATGGTCTGGCCCAGGATGCCCTTGGAAATCTGGCGGTCCAGGTACTCGGCCAGCCGCAGGAACAGCTCCTGACCACCGGCGGACTTGGCCGCCTCGACGAACTCCAGGCGCATGGAGTCGGGCAGGATCGCGGCCGCGTCCATGCCGATGTTGGCCACGGCCCGGCGCAGGATGTCCTTGTCGCGCTCGGAGGCGTTCTCGCCGTATCGACCGATGCGGATGGGCATGCCGAACACCTCGCAGAACGCCATCCAGTCGGTCAGCGAATACGCCTTGCACATCCAGGCCACGGCGGCAAGCCGGGCAATGCCACCCCGGATCGGGATGCCGGACTTGAGATGCGGGATATGCACGATAAACTTGAACGGCGAAAGCGGAACGCCCTCAAAACTCGCCTCGTCGGTCAGCAGATGCAGCTTCTGGCGGGAGGTCCTATCGAAGACGAAAAAGCGCGGGTCGCGCCAGATGTACTCCCTGGGCGTCCACTGGGCTCCGCTCTGGTCCCACATGATCTCGCAGGCGGAATACCCCTTGCCCAGGCTGTCCAGCAGGTCGGTGACCAGGTGGGAAAATTCGGGACGCTCCACCAGCTCCTTGACGGCCTCGGCTATCTCCCGGTCCTTGGGGGAATCCGAGGCGGGAATAACGTTGGGCTCGATACCGGCCACGGCCCGCTTGCGGGTGGACAGGACCGAGGCGTAGTGCAGGTCGCGCTCCTCCATCTCTTCCGCCAGGATCAGATACTCGCGGGCGTCGCCGTCGGCAGCCGCGCGCAGGACTTGGGCGAGTCGCTGCGGGGTCAGCCCCAGGGCCACGGATTCATTGTCCCAGATGGAACGGATTCCGGTCAGAGACGGGGCCGCCGCCTCTTCGGTCAAAGCCTTGCGGACGATGGGATTGCCTCGGCTGTCATACAGGAGGGGAGTCTTCATAGAATACCTCTGCTGAATCCGGCGGTGCAGCGACACGGCCGGTCGTCTTTGTCGTCGTCAATCCTGGGGGGGCGGACGGCTTCGTATTCGAAACGTTCCTGGCCGACGTCGGCGGCGGCCTGGGCGAGAAAGCAGGCCCAAGCTCGGTCGGCGTGGCCCGAGGCATCGGACTCGGCCACGAAACGCGGGGCCCCGGTGGGGGTGCTCTCACGGCGCAGCTTATGCAGGTCGGCCCGCAGCGCTTGATCACCGAGAGGAATGCGCACGGTCTTGTCGTCGAAGCCTTCCTTGCCCAGGGTCGCCAGGTAGAGTTTGGTCGCAGGGTTGAAGATGACTCCCTGGACACGCACCTGACCGTGGCGGCGTTTGGCATCCTCGACGGGTTTCTCCCCCATGCCGGTCTGGTCCATGCGGCAGGCCACAACGTGGTAGCGGGCGAAGACTTCGTCCAGGAGAGCGTCCTGCTCGGCAAAAGAGATCCGCTTGCGCACGATCACCTCGCGGGTCCAAAGGACGTCGCCCACCTTCTCGAAAATCCAGATGACGAACAGGTCGCCCCGTATGCCGATGTCCACGCCCACGAAGCAGGGGCCGCCGGTGTAGTTCTCCGGGATGCCCGCCCGCTCATGCTCCACGCCGCCGATCAGGTCGTAGGAGAGCCAGGCGGACGCCTCGTCCAGCCACTTCAGCTCGTATTCCTGCGCCCAGGCGTCGTCGTCGCCCAGACCGGCGCGCAGCTCGGCTATGTCACGCGGAAGCCCCTCGGCAACGGCCTGGTGAATGTCCACCACATGGCGGCTCCACACCTTGCCGAGAGCGGCATCGGTCATCAGCTCGTAGAATTTATTGCCCTTGCCGTTGGGGGTGGAGACCACGCGCAGCCGGAGTCCAGGCTTGGAGATGACCGGGAACAGCGCCGCCCATATCTTGCGGGAGTCGGCATGGTAGGCGAACTCGTCGAGGAACACGTTGGCCGAAAAACCGCGCGCCGTGTCGGGGTTTGCAGGCAGGGCCGTCACCCGGCTGCCGTGCTTGAGGATGATCTCCTGGGCCTTGATGGAGGAGCCGTCCTCGTACCGGTACCCGGAGTCCTCGGAGTAGGCGTCGAAGCCAGCGCCCATGGCGCGCAGGTGGAGCTTGAGGCCTTCGTCCATGGCCTCCTTGGCCTGGCGCTCGCCGCGCGACAGGATAACCCACCGGGTGCGCTCCTTGCGGATGTCGTGTTCCAGGATGTCGTCGGCGATCTCGTAGGTGGTGGTAAACGTCTTGCCGGTCTGGCGTGCGAACATGCCGACCTTGAACCGGGACTGATCCGCAGCCCATCGCTGCTGATACGGATGCAGGATGCCGTTGCTCATGCCTCGCCTCGGTAGACGGCCCGGATGCGCTGGAGGACGTCCTCGGCGGAAGCCTTGCCGCCGTCCTGCTTGGCGACTTCTTCCACGGCCTTGTCCATCTCGGCCTCGGCCTCGGCCCGCGCCTCCTCTCGCAGCTTGGCGATGAGGTCGGCGTCCTGCTTGGAGGCCCTGGCCAAGTGGTCCATGGCCTTGGCCATCTCCATGGCCCCGCGCGGGGACAGGGTGAGCAGCACGGATTGCGCATCGTCGCTGCCGGGGTTGTCGGCCCCGTCGGGCAGTTGGGAGATCATGTCCAGGATGACGCCGTGAAGCAGCTCGATGTTGAGCCTGGCGGTCTTGGATTCCGGGGCGTCGCCCTGGTTCCGCACGATAGCCTCGGCCACCTCGCGGGACCGGCGGATGCGTTCGCTGACCTTGTCGATATGCTGCTTGTAGCGGCCCAGCGCCGACCGCGAAACCTGTACGTCCATGGACTCCAGGTGCGTGAGGATTTCGTCCAGGGTGCGTCCCTGGTCCAGGAGCGCGCCGATGCGGTCACGGATGGCGGGCGGCAGCCGCTTTATGGTGGATTGACGGGGCATGCTACACCCCCGGCACAGGCCGCTTGACGCCGGGTACGCGGGCGCGCCCGGCGGCCACGTCGGCCCCGCGCGCGGTCAGCTGCACGACCCTGACGGACTCCAGCTCCTTGACGGCGACAAGCCCCTGCTCGGCCAGCCAGGCGGCGTCGGTCTCCACCTGGTCCTGGGAGCAGTTGTGGGCCATTTCGCGCAAGCCGGATGCCAGTACGTAGGTGTTGGCCTGAGCCGCCGGGGCCAGGTCCAGCAGGCAGAGCAGCACAAGGCGGCGGTCCTCGGTAAGCAGATCAGCGAAGCTCATTATTTCCCTCCGGATAATTCGTGTTCGAGGAGCAGGTTGAGGGGGCGCTCTATGCGCTTCATGGCGTCGGCGTTTGCCTCGGCACCGACCCGCAGCGCCTTGATGTCTCCGGCCATGTCTCCGAGCTGTTCCTTGATGGCGGAAATCTCCCGCCCCGTCGGAGCGGCGGCCTGAGTATCCTTCACCGTCTGGAGTTTGTCCCGCAGCAGGGCTACTTCGTCCTCATGCGCCTTGCATTTCCGGTCGCAGTCCTTGCGGCCAACGAACTTGCTGCCGAGGTAGATGATGCCGACGGTAGTGAGGAGCTGGGCCGCCGTGATGAGGAAGGAAATAACGCGGCTCCAGTCGGCCAGAGTGGAGAGGTCAGTCATGTTCAACCTCCGGCAACCCTTCGGCCCAGTCAATCAGGGCGTTGAGCTGGGCCTCCATGTGACGGCTGCGCCTGGCGTTGTCCCGGACGTGGGCGAGGATGTCGGCGAGGGTCACGGCTGCGCCTCCTCGAAGTACCCCGGCACCAGCGGTTCCGGCGGCTCCGGCCTCTCCAGCAGCGCCGGGGGCGGCTCCGGGCAGGGCGCGACCACCGTCACCGGGACCGGCTCCGATGGCCTCGTTGTAGAGGCGCACCCACTCAGGGCTGACGCGGACAGTGCCGTCAGCAACGACAATATGATCACGGCTCGCATTGGCTATCCTTTGCTTGGTCAGCTCGCGGGACTGACGGTTGATGGTTTTTCGGGCGGCCAGGTACTCGGCCTCCAGGGCGTTGCCCCGGGCCGTGGCGGCCTCCAGGGCATGACGGGCCAGGGCCTCGGCCTCGGCCAGGGCCTCGGCGTGACCGGCGCGAATGTCGGCCACCTCGGCCCGGCGCTTGAGGTCGGCGGCGGCGTATCCGGCGCGGTAGCCCTTCCAGGCGGCCACGCCCACCAGGACGGCCAGCAGGATGGTCAGGGCCAACCCCACGGCAACCCTCTTCCAGACAGAACCGGTCAGGGTGGAGATGATGTTCATGGGCACATTCCTTTGCCCCACCCGGCACCCTCGTACAGAGGTTCGAGCAGGAGCAGGATTCGGCGCGGATAGGCGCGGTTCTCGCGGATGGCCCAGGGGGCACGCCCGGCGTTGACCGCTTCCACCTGGTCCCACCATTGGGCCGGGTCCAGCCCCTGGGCCTCGGCCAGCCGCTCGTCGCGCCGGAGCCAGCCCAGGCCGCCGTTGTAGGCGGACAGGGTCTTGGCCATCCGGTCGCAATCGGTGGCTGCCGAAATGCGGGACCACAGGTGCAGGTCGTAGGCGGTCAGGGCGCGCAGCGCCCAGCCCGGATTGAACGGATCGGCCTCGCCGACCTGCGGAGCGACCTCAGGGAGCCAGTTGGCGGTGGACGCAGTGAACTGCGCCAGGCCGTCAGCGTAGGGCGACCGCGCGTCGGGGTTCCAATAGCTTTCCTGGTGGACCTGGGCCGCGAAGGTGGCTACGGGCGCATTAAGCCCCCACTCCGCGCGGGCGCAGCGGATGAGCGTCGAGCGGTACTGCTGGGCGCGGGCAGGGATGTCGCCCGCGTCGGCCCATGAGGCCATGCCCAGGACGGTCAGCAAAGCGACCGTCAGGGCAAGCAGCAGCTCCCAGTTGCGGCGCAACATCTACAGCCCCAGCCCTACGGCCAGCATGGCGGCGGCCACGATTACGGCGCGGCGGATTTGAGCGGTGATGTAAAGCGTGTCCCACAGGTCAAACCTCAGCGCATCGCCGGACATTTCCCTGGGGTTCACCGGGTCGGGCGACAGAATGTGCGGCCTGGCGTACGGGAACAGCGCCCGGTCAAGGATGTACCCGGCCACTCCGGCCAGGAGGACCAGGGCGACCTTGTAGGCGATGACGCCGAGCTGCTGCGGGGAGATCAGGGCGACCAGGCAAAGCAGGGCAAGGGCCAGGGTCGCGGTCTTGGTCATTCGGGGGGTGCGCATGGGGCCTCCTCTTTTGGGAAGGCGGGCAGCGCCTAGGAGACCGTCGCGCCCGCCTCCCCGTTGATGGGGTGTTCTCGGGGGCCACGATACGGCTGGCGCGGAGGCGGGTCTTGTAACCGAGGTTATAAAAAGGAGGGCGTGGAAAAGGCCGCCCGGAGGCGGCCTGGTTGGGAAATCTAGAGAGGGATGTCCAAGAACTTTGGGACGTCGTCGAATGGCTTGTCCAATAGTAGGGACACGGCGGCCTGTTTGTTGACAGCTAGAGTCTTGCCGTCCACCCCGATATCCACGAAAATATGATGGCCACGACTCCGAGAAAGGTCAGGCGGCAGGTCCGCCTCGTCCCAAACGACGAACTCAAGCGTAACCACATCTCGCCACTCCCCACTGTGCAGGTGCACCTCATGCTCGGCAACCCCAATGCAATCCATCTGTGAGGAGTATCTGACCAACCCCGGGAACTTGTCCGCCAAGGCCAGGGCTACGGAGTCGACAAGTTCGATTGTCTTTGGGGATGTGTCACGGGGGAGAGCGAAGCTGGACACAACCAAAGGGCCATGCGAAGGCAGGTCCGGCAGCTCAATTGCAGCAGCATCCGAATAAAGCCTCTGTCCATTCTCAAGGACCTCAACGTTAGGCCCTGTAAGACGTTTGTTTTTTGGACCCAAGACCGCCTCCTGATCCGGGAGGACGCCGAACGTCACGACATACTGTCCGGCCTTGATCCCTTTTTCGTAGATCGAGGGAAACCAACTCCGAAAATGTCCCCCCCTCACCACGACATCCCATTGCCTGGGATCAACCGAGGCGTCGGTATACAATGGGCGGCTGTCCGGCGGAGGAGTGCCAATCCAGGTGTTCACCTTGGTGCCGTCGGGGAGATTGGTTTCAACTTCAAGGACCAACCTGCCATTCCAGGCAATATTCAACTTGGCCGTTGAGAATTGGGGATGGATATTTTGACCATCCCCACAGCCATATAGGGCAATGACCAGCAACAGAATCAGCACAAATGGCTTAATCACCCGGAGCCTCCTTTCCAATTCTTCACACCCGACCCTTGAATCCCTCGACTAAAGGCAGCCCGCCAAGCCGCCTACTCAGCTTTCTTCATCTTTTCGGTTTGTGATTCCGCCAGTACAGAAGCCATCGTTTCCACGCTCCGGCGACCTTTTTCCGGGCTGGCACGGTAGTTGGCGATGAGCGCGGACTCGCGGGGAGAAAGCTCCATGGGCGGTTCTCCCCCTAGCAACAGCCACTGCGGGTCAACGCCAAAATCCTTTATCAGCTTCTGGAGAAATGAAGCCGAGGGTTCGTTGTCTCCCCGCTCATAGCGGATCAAAGTATTCCTCCCGATGCCCACTCTTTTCGCAAAGTCGCCCTGGGTCATTTGCCCTCTGATTATGGCAATGCGCTGGCCTAGCGTGTCTTCAGGCATGACAATCCTTTTCACCCAACTATGGTGCTTGACATTGCACCAATCTTGGTGCAAACAATAAATACACAACGCGACAGATAACGACTCTCGCTAGTGCGAGAGCAAACAAAACAAGGTGTTAGACCATGCCTCGAACCTCCAAGGAAGTCCTCGAAGACTTTGCCCGCAAAGGCGTTTCCATCGCCGCCTGGGCGCGAGCCAAGGGCTATGACGCGGATCTCACCCGCGCGATCCTTCGCAATGAACGAGCCGCCATCCGTGGCCAGTCCCACAACATCGCCGTCGAGTTGGGACTCAAAGATGGCGAGATCGTCCGGGAACACGACATTGCTACGGCCATGACCGCTTAGCCCACCTATACCCGGCACTGCCCAGGAAAACAATGTCCAGGAAGCCACAAAAACTAGGCGCAGGCATGGTCCAATTGACCCTGCCGCTGTCCAGCCTGCCGTCCCAGGAACGCGGAGCCGAGAGTCTGCGGGCGTCCGGGGCCGTCAAGGAGGCCCTGCGCCAGGCCTTGGACCGGTGTGGGCTGTCCCGCGACACCGTGGCCGACGAGCTGACCAGGCTGACCGGGGAGACCGTCACGGTCCACACCGTCAACAACTGGGCCGCCCAAGGCAAGAGCGAGCGACGCATCCCGCTGGATCAGCTGGCGGCCCTGTCCATCGTCACTGGAGACCCCGGCATCGCCCGCGCGGCCCTGGAGCCCGCCGGGCTCGTCGTCTTGGATAAGGATCAGGCGATCTATTACGAGCTCGGCCTTGTCGAGGCCGAGGCAAAGCAACGAGCCGAGGCGCGCAAAGCCGCCTGGGCCAAGCTCAAGAGGTAGGAGGCTGTCATGAGTAGAATTTGCGGCGGGTGCGCCCATTATGAACACACGGTAGGCTGTCTGCACATCGGTGCTGGTTCCCGGTTCTGCATGGCCGGTCATGCCACGACACCGGCGTGTCCTTATTACGAGGACGCCCTTGACCCGAACACCAGAGCCTGCGCCACCTGCCGTTTCCTGCTGTCCGACGACGCCGGACGCGGAGAATGCCACGCCCCCGACTCCACCTGGCCCAAGCGCTCCGATATCCGCTGCAAGGTCTGGGAGCAAAGGGGATGAACAGTATTCCATTCATTTGCGCCATATTCCACGAGAATGCGTTGACCATCGAACTGGAGCGCGACCGGGAAGACTTCTGGGTCAACCTGGGCGAGTTCGCCGGGTGGGGCCGCTTCCGCAACCGTGACAGGGTTTGGCACAAGGGTGAGGAAGTCCTCATTCCCCTGGGGGTGAAGATCGATCCGGCAACCGTCAAACGCCCCCCGGTCAAAGAACATGTGTTCCTATTAGTCGAAGTAGTTCCGGCACATTCTCCGCCGCCTTCTCCCATAGTATGCGCGTCAAATGTTCTATGGAGGAAGCGGGAAGCTCTCGAAGTGCTTGCAAAACAGAACGCTTATCTGCGGGGGCTAGAGAACTGTGATTGACGCACGATTCAATCATATCCCTGCATTCGGCATGGAAACGCACGGTGACGGTCCTCTTGACGACCGCAAGCCCGCCGTCCTTTTGCAGGAAATCCTGGCCATCGTGGAGAATCCTTATGGCGGAAACAGAGACCATCGGTTCGTCTCCGGACATGCGGACACCGCTGACAAGCATTCCATGCTCCTCAAGGTAGACCATGTTGGAGCTCAGCTTCCGCTCGTCGCCTTCGGCCAGGTCCAGAAGGTTCTCCCATGTTCCGCGCGGCGCTTCGCACGGGTGGAACGAGGCCAGGTGTTCAAGGATTCGCACCTGCAAGGCTCGATCAATTTTACTCATATTTCCGGTTCCTCCTGTGCGGTTCGAGCGCCGAAGAGCGCCCGTGGTTTGTCCGCCCCGACCATAGCAGGAGGAACCGGCATCCACAAACAACAGGAGGAGGCCATGCACCACAAGCCGATCACCGTCGCGGATACGCTCCAGATGCAGCGCATGCGCCAGGCCCTGGCCCTGATCGAACAGCGCGTCATCACCGATGCCGACCTGCGGACCATCTGCCCCAGGCCGGACGACCGGGCCAACCTGGTGGCCTTGCTCCTGGCCGGTGGGTTCGTGGCCGCCACCCTGTACCCGGTGAATCCGGGATCGGAGGCCAAAGCCCATGGCTAAGTCCACCTCCTCCCGCCGCGTCCTGCGCGTTCTGGCCCTGCTCAAGGGGCATACCCTGGACGGGTTGGCCAACGGCGAGATCGCCCAGGCCCTGGACGAGACGCCCGTCAACATTTCCCGCGCCCTGGCCGTCCTGGCCGAGGAGGGGTGGGTCACCCAACTGCCCTCCGGGCGCTATGCCCACCACATCAGCGTCTTGCAGCTCGCCCAGGCCCACGCCAACGAAATGGACCGGGCGTCCTCCCGCATCCGCGAAATCAACCAGCGCGTCATGGCGGGCGCGCACAACTAGGAAGGAGACACCTTAGATGTCTAACAAAATTATCCTACAAGACGACCTGACCGCTGACGAGATGTACATCCAGAACAACACCGAGCTGACGCTCAACCGCATCCTGGCCGACCAGCAGGGCAACCCCGCCGTCTACGCACTGGGTGCCTCGGGACCGGCTCTGTGCCGCAAGATTCGTGGCGTGCTCCCGGACGCAGTGTTTTGCTCTATCGAGGCCAACGGCGTCGAGATCGGATTGTCCGGCATCGTGCAGGGGTTGCAGACATGCGGCGCACTGTTCGGCCTGCTCCTGGCTCTCAAGGAGGCGCGTCATGGCAACTAGAAAGCTCGTCAACGCCAAAGACATCCTGGGCAGCCTGGATTTGCAGGAGCTTATATCCAATACCGCAGCGACCGAAGACGAACTGGGGGCGCTGCAGGAGAGAGCTGTGACCGCCGTCAGCATGGCTATGTCCCTGGAGATCGAAAACGAGAAGCAGCTTACTGACGAGGCCCTGGCCACCATAGCCGGAAGCGTTGTCACCACCATGGACGTCAAGAGCGCGGCCCTGTCCGGCTACCAGGTGCTGGTCAGCTATTTCGGCCCCACCGGCGTACCGGACCAGCTTCCCACCACCTGGGCGAAATCATGGTCAGGCTGGCGGATCGACACCCCCCTGATCCCGGAGATCGCGCCCGAGCGCAGCGCGGCCCTGACCGACGTGCAGCACACCGCCTCGGCAGCCATCCAGGCCGTTATGGACGTCGAAGGAGTACTCCGGGACCTGGGCCGACTGGATGCGACCCTGTTTTATGCGAACGTCGCAGATTCTATGCTCGTGCAAATTTTTGAAAAAGTAAAAAAAGAAAAGGCTTACAAAAAACTTCACTACCACGACGAGTCCGGAAACCTGCGACAGTTTCAGACTTTAGAAGAATTCTGCGGGGCCAAGCTCGGCAAATCCTATCGCCGCCTGCAAGAGCTCTCCGGGCACATGCAGGCCCTTGGAGCCGACCTCTACGAAGCGGCTGAACGTATTGGCTTCCGTAACCGAGACTACCGCGCCTTGAAGGCGTTGCCCGAGGCCGAGCAGGCCATCGTCAAGCAGGCCATCGAGTCCGAGAGCAAGGAAGAGGTCCTCACGATCCTGGAGGACCTGGCCGCCCGCAACCAGGCCGAGCGCGAGGCCGCCAGGAAGGAACGCGAGGACCTTGCCGCCGACCATGAGGCGCGGGGCAAATTGCTGGAGGACAAGAGCCAGCGGCTCGCCAAGACCGAGGAGGAGCTGTACCGGCTCAAGAGCCTGCCCAAGGACGCGGATCTGGAGCTGCGCCTGGCGCGCGAGGCCGAGGCGGTCCAGGCCATGGAGAAGGCGTACATGGCGGCCCTGGTGGGGCTCAACGAACTGCTGGTTCAGGTCGAGGCGATCTTGAACAGCCACGACGTATCGGTCCACACCTCACAGCATGCGGTGGGCACTGTCGGCAACTACTGCCGGGCCGTCAACGCCGTGTTGATCAAGCACGAAATCCCGGTGGACTTCGAGGAAGAAGTCAGCCCGGAATGGATGCGCGAGACTGCCCTGGACGAACTGGAAGCTGGCCGGACCAACATTCCCACCGGGCGGGGCTGGTAGATCATGACCGTCAAGCTCGGCGTCCTCGACACCCTCCGCGCCCTGGCCTCCCGTTTGGACGAGGCCGGGCACGGCCAGCGGCAGCGCCTGGTCAGCCAGGCCGCGCGCCTCCTGAATTGTTCCGAGCAGACCGTATACCGCAAGCTCAAGTCCGAGATCGGCTGGACCTCGGGTCGCAAGCGGAGGGCCGACGCCGGGCGGCTGACCGTGTCCGAGGACACGGCTCTGGCCGTGGCGCACCTGATGCATAAGGCCACGCGCGAAAACGGCAAACGGATCATGCACATGACCGACGCCAGGGACATGATGAAGGAGTCCGGGTTCGAGGACGCCGACGTTTCCACCACCACCATAAGCAGGGCCATGCGCCGGTACGGGTGCCACCCGGACATGCTGGCCCAGGGGAAGGCGCACGTACACATGCGGTCTCTACATCCCAACCACGTCTGGCAGGTGGACCCCTCCATGTGCGTTCTATTCTACCTGCCCAAGGGCGGGTTGAGCGTGATGGAGGAGAGCAAGTTCTACAAAAACAAGCTCCACAACTTCCGCAAGCACGAGCAGGAGCGGGTGTGGCGCTACGTCATTACCGACCACTATTCCGGCACCATCTACGTCAAGTACGTGCAGGCTCCCGGCGAATCGGCCCAGGGACTGGTGGACGTCTTCCTGGACGCCATCAGCGACCGGGGGCTGCGCGACCCCATGCACGGGGTGCCGGACATGCTGATCATGGACAAGGGCAGCGCGAACACGGCCCACCTATTCACCAACCTGCTGGAGAGGCTGGGCGTGAAATGGGACACCCACCAGGCGGGCAATCCGCGCGCCAAGGGGTCCGTCGAATGCGGCAACAACATCGTTGAAACCAAGTTCGAATCCCGGCTCACCTTCCTCCGCGTCCAGGACGTTGCCGAGTTGCAGGATGCGGCAAACCGTTGGGCGCAGCACTTCAACGCCCGCGCGATCCACACCAGGACCGGCAAGTCGCGCAACGATGTCTGGCTGACCATCACCGAGGCGCAGTTGCGACTGGCCCCGGCCCTGGAGCTGTGCCGGGAGCTGGTCACGACCAAGCCCGTCCCCGCCAAGGTGACCGACTCCCTGACCATAACCCACGCGGTTAAAGGCTTCGGGAAAAACGAGTACGACCTGCGCATGTTGCCGGTGGTGCCGAGCATGCGAGTACAGGTGGTGGTTAACCCCTATCGCGCTCCTGCGGTGGACGTAGTTGTGCCCGATCCGTCCCTGCCCGAAGACCCGGTTTGGACCGTGGAGCCGGTGCGCAAGAACGATGTCGGCTTTTGGGAAGACGGCCCGGTGTTCGGGCAGGACTACCAGGCTCAGCCGGACACCATTGCGGACCGGCACGTCAAGGCCATCGACGAAGCGGCAGGCACGGACGCCAAGCACCCCCGCGCCCCCCAGGGCGTGGACGTCATGGCCGACATCAAGCCCGCCCCCGAATACCTGCCCAAGCGGGGCCGCGATCTCGGCCTGGACGCGAGCCGCCGGGAGTTGCCGCCGCTGACCGTCGTGGAGGCCGCCATGCAGCTGCGCGCCCGCCTGGGCGACCAGTGGTCCGGCGAGTCCTACGCATGGCTCACGCAACGCTACCCGGACGGCGTCCCCGTGGACGAAATGGAGTCCATCGAGGCCCGGTTCGCCAAGCGGGACGTTACGCCCGCGCCGCTCAAGCTGGTGGCCAACGGGGGGAGATCATGAGCCTGCTGAAATATTTGATGAAGGAGGTTGGCCTCTCGCAGCGCGCTCTGGCCCGAGGATTGGCCCTCAGCCCGGCCACGGTCAACGAGATCGTCAACCGCGACAACTGGCCCAAGAGCCTGGACCGCAAGGAACTCCAGTCGAACATCCGCAAGCAACTGCGGGATGCCGGAGTCGGCAGCAACCGGGTCTCGGCCCTGTTCCGCTCCCCGTCCACGCGCAAAAGCAAACCGGCGGCTGCCGTCGCCACAACCCAGGAGGAGACCCCTATGTTGTTAGCCAGACAGGAACTGTTCCCGGAGACCAAGCGTCATTTCGGATTGGTCCGCAACCCGTTCGGTGAGGTCACCGGCCCCGAGGAAGTGTTCCTCTCGGCAGACATCCGGTATGTCCGCGAGGCCATGTTCCTCACCGCCCGTAAGGGTGGATTCATTGCCGTTATCGGCGAGTCCGGGTCCGGCAAGTCCACGCTGCGCAAGGAGCTGGTGGACCGCATCAACCGCGAGAAGCAAGCCGTCCACATCATCGAACCGTATGTCCTGGCCATGGAGGACAACGACAAGACCGGCAAGACGCTCAAGGCGCAACATCTGGCAGAGGCGGTCCTGGCCACCGTGGCCCCGTCCGAGGCGCTCAAGTCTTCGCCCGAGGCCCGGTTCCGCCAACTGCACCGCGTCCTGCGCGACTCCGCCAACGCCGGGGCCTCCCATTGCCTGATCATT
Organism: Pseudodesulfovibrio indicus; assembly: GCF_001563225.1. Lineage (NCBI taxonomy): Bacteria > Pseudomonadati > Thermodesulfobacteriota > Desulfovibrionia > Desulfovibrionales > Desulfovibrionaceae > Pseudodesulfovibrio > Pseudodesulfovibrio indicus. The sequence goes on along the minus strand of NZ_CP014206.1, from coordinate 23,841 downwards.
GAGGAGGCGCACGGGTTGCCCATCACCACGCTCAAGCACCTCAAGAGGTTCCTGGAGCTGGAGGACGGCTTCCGCAAGCTCCTGTCCATCATCCTGCTCGGCCAGCCCGAACTGAAGCACAAGCTGTCGGAAAGCAACGCCCAGGTCCGCGAGGTGGTCCAGCGCTGCGAGAAGATAGAACTGCGCCCCATGAACGGTTCCTTGCCCGAGTACATCAAGTTCCGCTTTGCCCGCGTCGAGGCCGACGCGGAAAAGATCATCACCGCCGACGCCATCGAGGCGCTGCGCTCCAATCTGACCGGCGCTACCAGCCGCTCGGGCGTCAACGACTCGGTGTCCCTGGTCTATCCCCTGGCCGTGGGCAACCTTGTGGTGGCCGCCATGAACCTGGCCGCCAACGTGGGCTCCCCGCAGGTCACCCCCGAAATCGTTAACCAAGTTTAGGAGGCCGGATCATGAAACTCGAAATCGTCCCTGAAAACGAGACCCGGCGACAGACCGGCAACCGGGCCTGGAGCATGCCTAACGGTTCCATCAGTCACAGTCTCGCCCGCCAGGCCCTGGAGCTGAAAGGACTGATCCAGCGAGACATGGCGGCCGTGTCCGTTGAAAGGGCAAACGGCATCTGCAACCTGATCCTTGAAGTTAGCAAGGACGTTGCCAAGCTTGAAACCGAACAGATTGCAGGAGGAATTCATGGCTAGAACCAAACCCAACACCCTGGTCATCACCACGGCCAACCAGGCAGAGGAGGCCATGCTCTCGCTGGCCCGACTGACCCGGAAAATCAAGGCGATCGAACTGGACGCCCAGGAGAACATCGACACCATCAAGACCAACGCGGTGAACGAAATGGAGCCGCTCAAGGCCACCATCAAGGAGCTGGGCGACGCCGTGTGCACCTATGCGACCCTGAACAAGGATCAGTTGTTCAAGGGGCGCAAGAGCCTGGAAACGCCGTATGGCGTATTCGGCTGGCGCAAGGCTACCAAGCTGCTCACCATTGCGAAGATGAACCTGTCCGATGTCCTGGAGCGACTCCGCGAGCTGAATATCATGGAAGCCATCAAGACGAAAGAGTCCGTGGACAAGACCGTCATGCGGGACTGGACCGACGCCAAGCTGCAATCCGTTGGCATGCGCCGGGTAGTCTCGGACGAGTTCTTCCTGGAGCCGAACGACGAGAACGTCGGGGGTGAGTCATGAGCGATTGCGCGCGCTGCAAACCGCTGAGAGGCGCTGAGGCTCAGGTCATGCGCCTTCAGCGGAACACCAAGGAGTTTGTCAAGCTGCTGACCAACGCCCGCGAGGATGGCGGTTTGACCAAGGTCCAGTGCGAGGTCATGGACCGGCTGGTGGCGCAGAACGAAGCCATACTCACGGGACGGTCTGCCGAGCCTGTCGAACTCCGCACCCGGCGCGTCGAGGTCATGGCCACGACCACCGAGGCGGTCCTCGTCCGCATTGAAAATCCCGGCATCAAGACCTGGCTGCCCCGCAGCCAGGTCAAGTTCCCGGACGGTGTGGTGCGGGGGGATGTCCTTGATGTCGACATCCCCGCCTGGCTCCTGAGTAACGCATACGGCACCCCGGACAGGTAGGAGGGAGCATGAAGATACGCAAGGAATTGTACCTCCGCGAAGAGGACAAACCCAAGTTGAGCGGCTCCCAGCCGCTGCCGCTGTGGATGCCCGCCGGGTACAAGTGCAAGGGCTCCGGGGCGGCCATCGCCCGCGAGCTGCGCGACATCGATGGTGTGTTCTGCATGGGCTGCGAGCTCGGCCCCTGCGCCCTGCCCGAGGGAGTGGAGCCGGACCGGATGCTGCGCATACGGAAGGAGCAGGTCCATGGCTGATGCACCGCGCTTCAAGAAGGACTACCCCGGCAAGCAGATCACGCTTCGCCAGGACGCTCCTGAGGACCGATGCGGCCTGTTCATAGCCGGAGCCACGGCCCGGATAGACCGGCGCGTCAAGGCCAGGGACACCATGCTCGGACCGTGGTCTCTACCCGGCGACCAGGACGCCTGGTGGCTGCGCCTCAACCTGCGCTGCCCGCACTGCGGCCATACGCATGAGGCGTTCGTACCCGAAGCCTGGATTGCCCAGGGCCTCATCGTGTTCCTGGACGAGGAGTAGTGCCGTGGACCACTCCCATATCATCAAGAAAATCCAGAAGCTGTTGAGCTTGGCTTCGTCCGACAATGAACACGAGGCGGCAGCGGCGGCAGCCAAGGCACAAGCCCTGTTGTCGGAATACAACCTGGCCATGTCGGACATTCCCGAGCAAGAGACGCGGGAGACCAAGGCCGAGCGGGCCAAGGCCAGGACGCGCCAGCGCCTGGAGGACTGGGCCTTTGCGTTGGCGAATCACACAGCGGACGCCTTCGATTGCCGCTACTTCCATTCGGCTGATGGCCACACCGTTTTCGTCGGGGTCGGCGCGGATCAGGAAGTGTGCGCTTGGACGTTCCACTACCTCTATAGGACGCTGTTGCGCATGGGCTCAACATACCTGCGCGAGCAGTGCCGGAGGCTGCGGTCAAACCGGTCCAGGGACGCGGCCCGCATTTCGTATCTGAACGGCGTTGTCTACACCGTATCCAAGCGGCTCCAGGCCCAAAAGAAGGTCACCCCGGTCACGGAGTCGGCCCTGGTGCCTGTCAAGGAGAGCGCCATCGAGGCGGAAATGCCCGATGACTTGAGACACCGTGAGCCCAAAAAGCGAAAGGTCCGCGACCGCGATCTGCTGAACGGATTGCGCGATGGCCGGGCGGTTCCTCTTTCGAAGCCGCTGAACGCGGCCCAGCGAACCGTACTGCAAGAGGGATAGTAATGCTCCATTACCGCTGCAACAAGCTCCATCTGACCATCACGCTCAAAGACTGTGAAGCACTCCGCAAACGTCCACAATGGGGCGGCCAAGCCAATTGCGGCAGCGGAGGCCCCGGCAGACCGCCTCAGTGCAACGGCTGCGAAGATTGGATGCAGTGGGACGAGAGCAACGGCCAGGAGCTGACCCGATTTGAACCTAAAGCAAAAGGAACACCAACGCCCCAGGAGGGACATATGACAACCAAGAAAGTAGGGATTTGCGCAGGCTGCGGACTGGAAAAGACCCTGTTGTCCAAGACCCACTGTCACCAGTGTGTCAAGAACCAGAAGAAGGACGAACCGAAGACGGACGCGGCTCCCGCCTCGCGCAAGGTCGCGCTGGATTTTGCCCAGGACATCGACATCCTGGACGCGCTCACCGAGGCAGCGCATTGCAACTACCGCACACTGCCCAGCGAGATCCTCGCCACCCTGCGCCTCTCCATGGAGTCCGGCAACCGGCCCTTGCCTGGCGCGACCCCTTGTGACTCGTAATTTTGTAGTCGATATGTGTACCAATTTCACCTTCGACGATTACGGGACCGAACTCTTTGTCGGCGACCGCGTGACAGACGACCAGGGCCGTACCGGGACCATCAAATTCGACGATGCAGGCTTTTACATCGTTCCCGATGGAGATTTCCTGGAAGGCAATATCAAGTTCATTGAACCGAATTAAACCCACGTAGGAGATACCATGGAAGCTTTATGGAGTACCCCCAACCGGGACAAACTTGATTTCTACGGCGACACCTATTCCGTTCCCCTCGTCGCGTACAATGATAAGGGGCAGGTCCTGCCCTACATGATTCGTTGGGATTTCTTTCAGGCCGGGTGGGTCATAGCCACCCTTCCCGACGGCCCTGCGCCCAGCGACTACCCCGACATTCAAAAAGAAGTGGATACCTGGATGGACCCGCAGTTCCATTTTCAGGTCAATCGCGCTTGATCTGTAATCATCTGCGCCTGACGAGTCCGTAGGGACGAAACGCCCGCAAGGGCGTCGCGTAGCAAGCAACCTAGGAGACGGCCAATGACGACGGTATCAACCTGGAGGACCAACCTCATACGCAAGGCCAAGACGCTGCAAAAGCGCGTCCTGGTCATGCCCGACGAGGATTATCGTTTTATGTTGGAGGATAGGTACAAACAGTCCTCCACGGCTGACCTGACCATGGAGCAGCTCCAGGACCTCGTGACTCACCTGGACGTCATGGCGGGCAACAGTGCAAAGCAACGACCGTCCCGGCCCGACGCCCAGGCTCAAAAGATTTGGGCGCTCTGGCAGGCGCTCCATGAAGCCGGAGTTGTCCGCGATCCGAGTGAGGCGGCCATCAATGCCTACGTCAAACGCATGACCCGGCGCGGCAAAGCATCCGGCGTCGAGTCCTACCGGTGGCTGAATCATTACCAGGCCAGCGGTATCATTGAGGCGCTCAAGAAATGGTCGCAACGCGTGGGGTAGTATGAGCAACGAATCCAAAACCAGACAGCGCGCAGCGGCACTCTTGATTGACTTGGCCGACCGTATCGCCGACCGGGCTCGGAAGGACCTTAAGATTCCGAAAGCTCAAGCTGAAGAGTTCGGTGCGGATGTAGCGGATTACGTCGGCGAGGCTTATGGAGGGCAGAACTTCTATATCCCCATGGACATGATCGGTCGAATTCGCACTAGGGACTCTCAAATCTACGACGAGTTCACCGGCGACAACCAGGAAGAACTGGCGATCAAGTACGGATTGTCAACGCAGCACATCTACCGTATTCTCCGTAGAGAAGGTGAGCGCCGCCGCGTCAAGCAACACGCCTTGCCATTCTGATTTTACATTTCATTATATGTAACGCCGTTTCCGAATCGACCGTCCCGGTATATCCCGGATGGTCCCGGATGATCCCGATTATCTCACCCGTACCCGTTAGTTATCCCGTGAGTCGTTAGCGGGGGAAGAAGAGGATGAGAGGGTGAGAGAATGAGAGAGGAGAAGAGTAGAGAAGAGGAAGAGGAGAGCCGTCGCTGGCGCTCCTCCGTGTTTTTTTGGAGCCCTCCCGGCGGGGTTCTTTCTTTTCCGGGCGAAAAGAAAGAACCAAAGAAACGCCGGGGGGTCATCCCCGCCCACAGTTTGGCCGCTGAGAATCCGATCCGCTCGGGGCGGCTCCATCCGATCAAAAGTAGAGTGCGAGCCTCCACGAGAACGCACCTTTTATGGAATACCGAGGTGCCACGGGAGCGGAGCCGCCGCCCCTTCGCGGTCGGCTTCTAGGCGTCCAGAACAGGGCTCGCTCCCTGCTGCTTGACGGTACGAAGGGCGAAGGAAGAGGGGCCTTCGAACGGGACTTCGGGGTAGGAGAGCCACTGTTTGAGGCTGCGCCTCAAAGGTGTTCCATGGGAGGGCCTTCGGTCGGAGCGGCGGGGTATGAAAGCCGCTGTTTGGGGCTGTGCCCCAAAGATGCTCCATGGGAGGTCCGTTGGGCCGGGGGGTGGGTGATGAGAGCCGCTGTTGGGGCTGCGCCCCAAGGCGCTCCAGGGGTGCTATGGGCGAAGGTTTGGGGGTGACGGCTGTTTGAGGCTGCGCCTCGAAGGCGCGGGAGGGGATGGTCTGGAGTTGAATCGGCCAGGGCGTGTTCCACCTCTTTCACCGTCCCTCTCGTGTGCGGAGATCATTACCGCGCTACTCCCTCTCGTGCCTTACCTCCCACGCTCAGACAATCCCAGCCCAAAGAGCGGTCATTCGGAAACCGGGGCCTAGAGCCTGTTTCAAGCGCCGAAGCACAGCCCGACTGAGTCTGCCTCGGCAGACATGCCGTCAGGGCAGCGAAAGGCGCTTACAGGCTCTTGGCCACTGTTTCCGCGCAGCCGCACCGCAAACGCACTTTTTGCTTACTTTTTGGGGCGCAAGCCAAAAAGTAAGGCGCTGTAAAAGCGCAAAACGGTCTCCCACAACAGGAAAAACCCCAGACGCGGACGCGCGGCCCAAACCCACCGCGCTCCTCCCTCTTCCTCTCATCCATAAAAAGAAAATCCGTACACTCTCCCGCCAAATCCTCGGCCTCCCCGCACTCCGCCTCTTCCGCACGCCCTCTCTCGCTCGGACATTCCCGGCTCAAAGAGCGGTCATTCGGAAACCGGGGCCTAGAGCCTGTCTCAAGCGCCGAAGCGGAGCCCGACTGAGTCTGCCCCGGCAGACATGCCGTCAGGGCAGCGAGAGGCGCTTACAGGCTCTTGGCCACTGTTTCCGCGCCGCCGCACCGCAAGCGCACTTTTTGCTTACTTTTTGGGGCGCAAGCCAAAAAGTAAGGCGCTGTAAAAGCGCAAAACAGTCTACCACAACAGGCAAAACCTCAGACGCGGACGCGCGGACATCACTACCGCGCTTCTCCCTCTTCCGCCATCCCCCTCACGCTCGGAGGGTCTTCGCCCGGAGAGCGGTCATTCGGAAACCGGGGCCTAGAGCCTGTTTCAAGCGTCGAAGCGCAGCCCGACTGAGTCTGCCTCGGCAGACATGCCGTCAGGGCAGCGGGAGGCGCTTACAGGCTCTTGGCCACTGTTTTCGCGCCCCCGCACCGCGAGCGCACTTTTTGCTTACTTTTTGGGGCGCCAGCCAAAAAGTAAGGCGCTGTAAAAGCGCAAAACGACTTATCGCGACAGGGGTACATCAGACGCGGACGCGCGGACAACACTCCCGCGCTCCTCCCCCTTCCTCTCATCCATAAAAAGAAATTCGTACAATCTCCCACCAAACCCACAACCTCTCCGCGCCATCCCTCCCACGCTCGGACAATCCCGGCCCGAAGAGCGGTCATTCGGAAACCGGGGCCTAGAGCCTGTTTCAAGCGCCGAAGCGCAGCCCGACTGAGTCTGCCCCGGCAGACATGCCGTCAGGGCAGCGAAAGGCGCTTACAGGCTCTTGGCCACTGTTTCCGCGCCGCCGCACCGCAAGCGCACTTTTTGCTTACTTTTTGGGGCGCCAGCCAAAAAGTAAGGCGCTGTAAGAGCGCAAAACGACACATCGCGACAGGGGTATATCAGACGCGGACGCGCGGACGTCATTACCGCGCTCCTTCCTCTTCCTTCCCCGGCCATTTCGTGCCCGCACCAAAACCGGACGGCCCCTCCGTGTTTCCACGGAGGGGCCGCTGGGTTTCTTTACCTCCCGAGGGTCAGGCGGGAGGTACTTGGAGAAGGAGTCTTCAGTATGGGTTACTAAAGACCCTTTGGAGGCTTATCGCTTCATGGCGATGACTTCGCCGAGCATGGAATCCACGGTGGTGATCACCTTGGTGTTGGCCTGGAAGCCGCGCTGGGTGGTGATCATCCGCACGAATTCCGTGGCCATGTCCACGTTGGACTGTTCCAGGGCGTTGCCGTCGATGGTCCCCTTGCCGGTGGAACCCGCCTGGCCGGTCAGGGCCGGGCCGGACTCCAGGGTCTCGGTGAACAGGTTGCCGCCCTCACGGCGCAGGCCGTGCTGGTTGGTGAAGGTCGCCAGGGTCACGGCGTAGAGCTCCAGCACCTGGCCGTTGGAATAGTGGCCGGAGATGACGCCCTCGCGCGAGACCGAGATGTTCTGCAGGATGCCGGCGGAGTAGCCGTTCTGGCTCTGGTACAGGGTGGAGGAGCCGCCGGTGTCGTAGCTCTGGGTGGCCAGCGCCGAGACCGCCGGGTCCTTGAAGTTGGCCAGGTAGCCGGTATTGCTGATGTTGTTTCCAACATCGGCCGCTGTGGTGGGCAAAGTACCCAGTCCTCCGCCCCAGCCGATGGTTACGGGGCCGCCGGTGTTGCTCGACAAATCCTTGTTGGAGATGCCGAAATCGATCTGAAGGGGCGTTGCGTTCACGGACTCGGCGGTCGAGGCGTTTGACTTGCCCAGGAAGTTGGCCGTGCAGACCGGGTAGCCGCTGGTGGAGAAGTCCGCCAGATCCCAGTTGTTCAGGTCCTTGATGTTGGCACCGCCGTTTGACTTGAGCGTGTAGGCGGACATGCCGGACAGCTGGCCGGTGGTGAAGGTCAGGGTGCCGATCATCAGCACACCTGCGGCGGAGGTGCCGCCCTGGCCGATGGGGGTCATCAGGCCGTCGGCGCCCGACAGGACGCGGCGATCCGCATTGGGTTCGCAGGTGACCATGAATTCCCACACCGTGTCGCCGCCCGCGTTGCTCATCTCGACCGGGTCGAAGTACACAGTCAGGTTGTGGGCGGTGCCGATGTCGTCATACACCTTCAGGGTGGTGGAGTAGGCGTACAGGGTCCCGGCCAGCGGAGTCTCCTGGGTGCCGTCCCAGTTGTTGAACATGGCGAAATACGGGTCGGTTCCGCTGGTGGAGCCGTCGGCCGCCGTGGGGTCCAGGTTGGTGACGATGGACACGTTGGTGGTCGCCTTCGGCTCGGACTGGAAGTTCTCCATGCGGATATCCGTGGGGGTGCCGATGATGCGCGCGGAACTCGTGGACTGCGTGGTGGACGACGTGGTGGTCGTCACCGTGGTGGAGTCGCGCTGGATTTCCCACCCCTGCAGCACGTAGCCGTGGGGGTCGACCAGGTAGCCGTCCTGATCGAAGCGGAAGTTGCCCGCCCGGGTGTAATATTTCATGTCCTCGCCGGGGGGAGAGACAACGAAGAGTCCATCGCCGGAGATGGCCATGTCCGTGGCCGCCGTCGAGGACTCGAAGGCCCCCTGTCCCCAGTCCGAATAGACGGTGGACACGCGCACGCCGCGCCCGACCTGGCCGACGCCGTTGACCGTGGCGAAGTCGGCACTGGCAAGGTCCTCGAACTGCATCATGGCACCCTTGAAGCCCGTGGTGTTCACGTTGGCCAGGTTGTTGCCGATGACCGTCATCCTTTCGGAGTGGACCGTCAGGCCGGAAATGCCCGAGTAGAGTGATGCTCCTAAACCCATAATAACCTCCTAATCTCTTCTCCAAGAGTCGGCGGCCTCCGTTGGCTGCCGCGTGAAATTCGTATCTAGGCCCCGGCTTCCCCGTCTTCGCCCGAGGTGTCGGTGGGATCCACCACGCTCGAGGCGTCGGGATCGACGACTTCCTTGACGTTGAGCAGGTTGACGAACCGACCGTCGGCCAACCGCAGGTACTGGGTGCCGTTCTCGTTGACCACCGCGTCCACGCGCCCGGAAATTTCGGTCTGGACCATGACGTAATCGCCGCCGGTGTCCTCGCCCAGGATGCCCACGCCGTACTGGCCGTCGTCCAGCTGGTTGCCGTTCTCGTCCTTGCCGTCCCAGGTGTACTGGTAGGTCCCGGCTTCCTTGCTGCCGAGCTCCACGGTGCGGACGATGGCGCCCTCGCTGTCGTAGATGTTCATCATGATGCGGGTCACGGTTTCGCCGAAGCCGTAGTAGATGGTCGAGGCGTTGCCGTCGTCCAGGCTGACCTTGTAGCCCTCGGCCTTGACTTCCTTGCCGATGAAGCTGACCGCGGTGAGCATGTCGTCCTGGGCCATGGTCTCGTTGAGGGCGGAGATGCCGCTGTTGATGCTGGTCAACTGCTCCAGGCTGGAGAACTGCGCAAGCTGGGAGGTCATCTCGGTGTCCTCCATGGGATTGAGGGGATCCTGGTGCGTGAGCTGGGCCACGAGAATGGTCAGGAACGAGTCCTGGTCCAGGCTGGTCTTGTGCTCGTCCGGCGCATTGGAGGCGGCAAGACGTTCTTCCTGCGCTCCGAGATAGACGCCCGTTGTATCTACATAACCCATGACAATCCTCGCTTAGGCGATAATGTGCAAACCGTGGTCGGAACTAATTGCCCGTTCCCCGACAGATTGCATGTCGCGGGCCAAACCGGTGCCGTTCTGCTCCCGCATGGAGCGCATGTGGTTGCGCATGGCGACCATGGCCTCGCGCTCGCGATACAGGTTGTGTTCGCTTTCGCCGAACCAGCCATTGTGGTTGGAGTTGTCGGCAAGCCCGGTCTGGACCTCCAGCTTGTCGACCTTCAGCCCTTGAGATTCTAAAGAATTCTTAATGATGTCGAGATTGTCCGCGATGACCTTGGTGGTGTCGGCGTGCTCGGTGCGGATGGTCGCGCTGACCTCCTTGCCCTGGACCGAGAGGACCACGGACAGCTTGCCGAGGTTCTCCGGGGTGAGCTGGATGGTGAGCTGCTTGGCCCCGTTGCTCAGGGTCTTGAGGATCGCCTGGTCCACCTGGCGCATGACCTTGGGGGGGGAAACTTTTTCCGCCGCCTTGGCTGCGGCGGTCGCTGCGGTCTGCTGGGCGGCCACGGTCTTGGCCGAGGTGTCGGCGCTGGCGGCGCGCAGGTTCCCGGACGCCTTCTCTTCGGCGCGGGCGGCATCCTCGCCTCCCTGGGCATAGGCGTTGTTCCACTTGCGGTCGTGTTCGGCCTCGTAGTCCTCGTCCTTGCCCTGGGCCCCGGCGTCATCCCGGGTATTGGCGTCGGCCTTGATCGCCGCCTTTCCGGCGTCGGCCTGCTGCACGTTCCGGCGGGCGGCGTCGTCCCCGGAGGATTCCCGGCGCGAGTTGAAGGCATCGGCCATCTCCTCGCGGGCCTCGGAGTCGTTCTTGTGGTCGGCCACGCGCGGCTTCAGGTCGACGGCCGCCTCAAGCTGTGCGGCGGCGGTGGATTCCTTGTTCGCGTCACCCATGGAGGCGGCAAAGGCCTTGCCCAGGGCGCGGACCAGCTTCTGGTCCTTCTTGTCCAGACCGGCCATCTCCTGGCTGATCTTGGTAAAAGCGGCCTTGACGTCCTTGGGCAGGCTGTTGGTGGCGAAGAGTTCCTGGACCTGATTGACGAATTCCTTGGACAGCCCCATGGCCGAGACGAACGCCTCGACCTCGTCCTTGGTGAACAGGAGCTGTTTGTCCCCGGACAGGGAGTCGATCTTGGCCTCCACCTGCTTCAGGACCTGGTCCACGTTGCCCTTCTCCAGCTGGGAAATGAGCTTGGCGCTCTCCTTTTCGGAGAAGCCGATCTTGTTGAAGAATCCGGCCAGGCTGGCCTTCTGCTCGTCGCTCATCTCGGCCTTGCGCAGGTCGGCCATCTTCTTGGCCACGGTGGCCACGAACTTGCCCCAGGTCAGCCCTTCTTCGGAGTTGACCTCCTTCTCGATGGCGGCGATTTCCTCGTCGGACATGCCGTAGGCCTGGAGGTCCTCCTTGACCGCGTCCAGGTCCTCCTGGGTCATGCGGCTTTCCAGGGACTTGTCCTGCGTCTTTTCCTCGGTCCCGGTCCGGGCCTTGGTTCCCGCGACGCTGGAGGGCGTCTTCTCTTCCTCGTCCTTCACCTTGGGTGCGGAGTCGAGCATCTTCTCCCTGCTCGAGACCGGTGCCATGGCCAGTTCGTCCTCGACCATCTCCGTGTGCTCGTTGAACAGCTCGGCAAAAAGGGCGCGCCTGTCGTCCTTGGATCCGTCGTATGCGGTCTTGGTGCCGCTCTTGCCGGTGGTGGCCAGCTTGACGAGCTTGGCCGCTTCGGAAACGACTTCTGTGGCGGTGCCGGGAATATTCTGCATGCTTTTCTCCTTCGGCACACATTCAATCAAAAGGCGTGCCAACTGGGAAAAAGCTTTAAATCAGTGAGTTAAGCCCGTTTATGGGGCGGCAGAAATGACCCTTTCGGGCCGGGCGCTGCGAAAGCGGCCTAGCGGCAGGCGGCGACCAGCCGCTCCAACAGGGCCAGCACGTGCGCCCAGGCAGGGCGGGAGTAGTCGTTGTTTTCCAGGTACATGTGGGCGAATCCGGTAAAGGGGCGGGCCATGGGCGGGCTTTCGGCCCAGAAGGACTTGTCCAGCACGGCCCCGGACTTGAGGCCGTGCTTGAACTGACGGCTGATCTCCGGGACGTGGGCCAGCAGCGAACCGGCGGTCTCCTCCGCAGACTCGGCAAGGCGTTTCCAGGCCCCGGCGGGTTTGCCCTCGCCCCACAGCCCGAACAGGTGGCCGAACCAGGTCTGCCAGAAGTCCGAAGCGAGCTGCTCGGCATCGGGCGCGGCTTTGCCCAGCCGTTTCAAGGCGTAGAGGCCGAGGCCGGACTTGCCGGTCTCGGACAGGGACAGCCCCGGCAGCTCCAGCTTGCCCAGCCGCCCGGGGGTGGGCGCGGCCAGCAGCTGGCGCGCCAGGGCGGCCACCCTGCCCGGCTTGAACGGATCGTGGCAGAGCAGGGAATCCCGGGTGCAGTGCCAGCATCCCTTGGCGCAGTCCATGTCGGCCCGGAGCACGTAGTGGCCCGGGGCGAGCGGGCCGGTCTCCCACGGATTGACGTTGCCCATGGACAGGTTCAGGCATTTCAGCCCGGTCCAGGCGGCCAGGTGCATGGGGCCGGTGTCCGGGGTGATGAACAGCCCGAGGGCCTGGCCCACGGCCCCGAATTCGTCCAGCCCCAGGGTCGCGCAGAGGTTCAGGGCCGGTCCCTTGGCCAGCCGGACCACCTCCAGGCCCAAATCCTTCTCGGCCGGGCCGCCGAACAGGATGGGCCGCAGGGAGCGGGCGTGCAGCTCGTCCACCAGGGCGGCCCAGAATTCGGCGCTGGGCCGCTTGGCCGCGTCGCTGGCTCCCAGGAACAGCCCCACCTTGTTGGAGCCGGGCAGGGTTCGGGGGGCCGACAGGGTCGTGGCGGCTATTTCCATATGGGAGATGGCGTCCAGCCCGTTCAGTTCGGCCCAGTGGAACCGGTTGTAGAGATTGTTGCCCACCAGGGACGAGCGGTAGAGCTGCCAGTCGCCGTGCACGTAGCGCGTGCCGTCCGCGCTCTCCACCGGGCCGAGCTTGGTTTCGGCCCGGACCTGCCCCGCGAGGACCGCGGCCTTGGCCTGGACCGAAAGGTTGATGACCATCTCGAAGTCGTACTTCCTGAGCACGTCCGCCCCAGACCAGGGGAAATAGGTGGCCTGGGGGGAGAGGCGCATGAGCGGCTCGTAGAAGATCTTCTCGGCGGCCACGAAAATGGGGTGGCCGGGGTAGCGCCGGGCCAGCCAGAGCATGAGCGGATAGGAGAGTATCAGGTCCCCCATGCGCTGCATCTGGAGTATGAGGATCGGCTTCTCGTCCATGGGCTAACCGAAGGTTTCGCGCACGGCCTCGATGAGCGCGCGCATGCGGTGGTCGTAGGTGTGTTCTGCCAGGACCCGCTTGCGGGCCGCGTCCGCCACTTGCTTGCGGGCCGCCGGGTCGTTCAGGTACCGCTCGACCAGGGCCGGGATCTCGTCCGGGTTGCGGTAGCAGACGATCTCGCGCTCCGGTTCGAACAGCTCCTCCACCTGTCGGCGGTGATCCGTGAGCAGGAATCCGTTGCAGCACGGCACGTCGAAGACCCGCTGGTTGACCGCGCCCTTCATCTGCTGGCTGGTGCAGTTGAAATTGATTTCGCTCAGCGGATAGAAGTCGGGCAGGTCGTCGTAATAGGACAGCTCCGGATGGTAGCGCCAGCCCTGGACGGTGGCCAGCAGCTCCTGCCAGCCGGGGTCGCCGACGATGAGCGGCTCGAAGGGGATGAGCCGGGACACGCAGTCCAGCCGGTAGAGCAGGGTGGCCTGCCAGGTGACGAAGGTCTCGAAGGCCAGTCGGCGCTCCGGCTCCGGGAAGGCCGCGTACCCGGCGTGGACCTCCGGGTACTCGCGGGCCAGGAACGGCCCGGCCAGTTGGTCGTCCGACCGGGCAAAGGCGGCGGCGGCCTCCATGCCCGCGCGGAACAGCGGTTCGGACGGCCCGGCGGCGCGGGCGCGCAGCAGGGTCTTCCTGAGCATGGAGTTGCCCACGAAGGAGACTCGGGCGCGCCACGGTTCCACCGGGGTCTCGCGGTGCGGGACCAGCCGGGACGGGTCCGCGCCCAGCGGCAGGTGGAAGACGTGCGCGAACCCCATGGCCGTAAGCGAGTCCACGGTGTCCAGGTCCCAGGTGAACAGGGCGGTGCGGTCGAAATAGCGGTCCGCGTAGACCCCCAGGATGAGGTGCGGATTGTCCACGAACCAGGAGGCCAGGGGCAGGCCGTACCGCTCCAGCAGGGAGACGAGCACGCCCTCGCGGTCCACGCCCAGGTGGTTCACGGTGAGCACGAAGTCCGGCCGGAAGGAGGAAAAGGCGTCCTCCATGACGGTCACGAACTCGTCGAGGTCCATCTCCTTGGCCCCGAGGTCCAGGAGCAGATGGTCCACGCCGAGGCGGACGCAGGCGGCCTCAAGCTCGCCGATGAGAAAATACTGGCTGGTGAGCAGCAGGATGCGCGGGGTTTTTCCCCGGAATTTCGGCCAGGTCGTCAGGGATTCTTGCATTGCTCCCTTCCTATCCGCAGGGGACCCTTTTGTCTACAGGTCCTCGTCTTTGCAGGACCGTTCCTTGGTCCGGTACATGGCCTGGTCCGCCCGGTGGGTCATGGTCTCCAGGGAGTCGCCTTCGATGAACTGGGCCAGCCCGTGGCTGAACGATATCTTCACGTCGGAATCTATCTCGGCCAGGGCGCAGGACACGCGGTGGATGAGGGCTTCGGCCTCGGCCATGCCGCCGTCCAGGAGGATGACGAACTCGTCGCCGCCCCAGCGCGCCAGCAGGTCCGTGGGCCGGATGGTCCGCCTGGTGGTCTCGGCCACGGTGCGCAGCACCTCGTCGCCCTTGATGTGGCCGTAGACGTCGTTGATCGCCTTGAACTTGTTCAGGTCCAGGATGACCACCGAGAAGGGGATGCCGTAGCGGCCCGCCTTGTAGGCGGACTCCTCGAACGCCTCGTCCAGCGCGCGGCGGTTGGCGGCCCCGGTCAGCGGGTCGGTCTTGGCCAGCCGTTCCAGTCGTCCCTGGTAGTGGTTGATGGTCAGCGTGCAGAGGATGATGATCAGCACCGAGGCGAGCAGGCCGATGATCACGGTGCGCACCAGGTTGTTGCGCGCCGAGACCAGCGCCGAGGTCTCGCTCTGCTCCACGATCAGATACCACTTCAGCTCCGGGATGTAGCGGACGGAAAGGAGGTAGTGCTGGCCCTCCCAGTCGTACTCGAAGCTCCGCGCCTCGTCGTTCGCGGCGAGGATGGCCGGGGCCACGTCGCGGATGCCCCCGGCCTTGGTGATGTAGTAGCGCTCGATGCGCGAGCGGTCGCGGTGGACCTGGACCAGGCCGTCCTGGTCCACCAGGTAGACCTCGCGCGAGTACTCGGCGCGGGCCTGCTCCAGCAGGGCGGTGACCCGGTTGATGTTCACGCCCACTCCGGCCACGCCCAGGAGGCGGCCCTTTTCGTCCGTGACCCGGAAGTTGACGAAGATGGTCAGCGCGCCGTCCTCGGCCTCGTTGGTGTCCACGTCCAGGTCGAACTCGTGACCGGTGCGGACAAAGGCGTAGTACCAGACGTCGTGCGGATCGCGCGGGCCGACCTTTTTGAGGATGCCGCCCTGGTAATAGTAGTTGTCCGTGACGGCAGAGACGAAGAAGGTGGTCAGAAAATCGTATTTTTCCCGCAGCTGGCTCAGGTAGTCGGTGATCGGGCCGAGATCCTTCTCGCCGTCCTCGATCCACTCCTTGAGAAAGGCGTCGTGGGCCATGGAGGTGGAGACGAGGATGGGCCGGAGCATGTCCGAATGAACCTCGGAATAGATGTTCTTGCCGGTCAGAGGCAGGGAGGAATTGAGCAGCTCCGCGCGCACGGCGGCCTTGGTGAAGGCGTAGTTGACGAGGCTGGTCGCCAGGAACGCCACGACCAGTATCAGGGTCAGGGCGGTGATGAGCTTGGTCTTTACGGACATGGGGGGAGTTTAGGGGAGCGGGGGCCGAAGGGCAACCCCTCTAGAGGTCGTCGGAATCGAGAATGATGGTCACCGGGCCCCAGTTGGTGAAGTCCAGGTGCATCTCGGCGCCGAACCGCCCGGTGGCGAACCCGGCCGGGGCCAGCCCGCGAGCGTCCTCCACGAACCGGTTGAACAGGGACTCGGCGATGTAGGGGTGGCAGGCGTCGGTGAAGGAGGGGCGGCGGCCTCTCTTGCAGTCTGCGTACAGCGTGAACTGGGAGATGAGCATGACGTCGCCGGAGATATCGGTCAGCGAAAGGTTCAGCTTGCCTTCCTCGTCCGGGAAAATCCGCAGGTTGATGAGCTTGTCGAGCATCTTCGACCATTTGGGGGATTCCGGCAGGTCCGCCTTGTCCGCGTTGCCGAATCCGACCAGGACCAGCAGGCCGGTGCCGATCTCGCCGACCACGGTCTCGTTCACCGAGACCGAGGCGCGGCTCACGCGTTGGATGACGATGCGCATCACTGCACTCCGGCGGGCTGTTCGGTCACGGGGGGCTGCTGCTGGGCCTCGCGGACGCAGCCGCGCGACAGGGTCCCGAAGAGGAAGAAGCAGACAAAGGCCAGGAAGGCGATGCCGCTCAGTATCCGCTTGGGGTTGGTCCGCGAGTCCTTGGGGATGAGCAGGGAGGTCATCAGCTTGCCGTAGGACATGCCGTTGATCTCGCCGCGCTTCTCTTCCTTGCCGTTGTTTCCGGTGCCGGTCATCATTCTTCCCAGTAGGTGGCCTTGGACGAGCCCTTTTCCGAGACCGAGACCTCCACCAGGGAGACGTGGCCGGGCAGGTTTCCCTTGAGGTTGCGGTAGATGAACATGGCCAGATTCTCGGACGAGGGGTTGATCTCGGTGAAGCACTCCACGTCGTTCAGGTGCTTGTGATCGAGCTTGTCGAGCACGGTCCTGGTGCGGGCCTTGAGGTCCTTGAAATCGAGGAGGTACTGGACCTTTTCGTCCAGGGTGTCGCCCTCGACCACCACCTCGACCCCGAAGTTGTGGCCGTGCATGTTCTCGCACTTGCCGCAATAGTTGCGCAGCTGGTGCGAGGCCGAAAATTCCTGCGTTATGGTCAGCTTCCATTTGCCGGGCATCACTTGGACTCCTTGTAATCGTCAGGCCGCAGGTACCCGTCCCGAAACGATTCGGCCGGGTACTTCCGTTCGTTGATCTCGCATTTTTCGTGGGCCGCCGCAACCAGGTCGATGCCGGTCTCGTCGGCCAGCCGGACCAGGTAGATGAGCACGTCCGCCATCTCCTCGGCCACGCGGCGCTTGCGGTCCTCGGGCAGCGCCCGGCTCTCCTCCGGGGTCAGCCACTGGAACAGCTCGTTCAGCTCCCCCACCTCGCCGGTCAACGCCATGACCAGGTTCTTGGGCGTCTGGTGCTTCTGCCAGCGGCGGTCCTCCACGAACCTGCGGTGCCGCTCGTTGAGTTCGGTCAGGGTGTCTTTGCTCATGGGCGGATGATTGTCCGGCGCGGGCCGGTTGTCAATGAAAGGGGCGCGCTACTTCTTCCGGTTCAGCACTTCCTCGCGCAGCTTGCGGGCCAGCTCCTCGCGGGCCGGTTCCAGCCCCTCGCGGTACCCCTTGGCGTCGCCGTACTCGAAGAACTGCCGGTAGTGGCCGTGCACGGACTTCACCGGGCGGGCGTGGCGCACGGGGCACCAGTACTGCTCGGTGCGCGCGGCCACCTCGCGGACATAGGCGATGACTCCGTTGAAGTAGCCGCAGTACATGCAGTTCAGCTTCTCGATCCAGTTCAGGTAGCCCAGGTTCTGGCGGTCGATGATCACGTAGTCGCGCCGCCGGGCAAAGGGGATGCCGTAGATGGGGAAGCAGATGTACTGGTACAGGGTGACCACCAGGTCCAGGATCAGGCAGGGGATGATCGCGCCCCAGATGATCGGGATGGTCAGGATGATCAGCGGCCCGGAGTCGTACACGTAGTCCAGCCACTTCTTGAGAAATTCGTGCTGCTTCTCCTTGATCTCCCGGGAGAAGCGGACCTTGTGCCTGCGGATGGTGTATTCCAGGTCCTCGCGCTTGGCGCGGAGTTCGGTCTCCAGCTCGCCTTCCAGCTGTTCGATCTTCAGCAGCAGTTCGTCGATTCGGCTCATGGGTTTCCTTGGGGTGGAGTAGAGGGTTCGGTAGATGGACTTTCGGAACGAGTTGTCCGGACGATACCCGATCCGCGGAGCGGCGACAAAAAGTTTTGGAGGGTTCTTGGGGAACCTTTTTCAAAAGGTTCCCCAAGCCGCCGGAGGCATCCCTATTCCTCGTTCGCGGCCTTGTACAGCTTGGCGTCGCCGTTCTGCCAGGCCTCTATCTCCTTCCAGAAGTCGCGGCCCGGATAGACCTTCCAGCCGTTGCCCAGCCGCAGGTTGACCACCGAGTCGCGGGTGATCAGGCCGAGGTTCACGGCAGTGGAGCCGGGGTAGCGCTGGAGGACCGCCTTGAGCGCGTTCAGGTGGGCGTCCTCGGCATTGCGCTCGCCGATCCACAGGGACACCGGCTGGTCCGAGCCCTGGACCGCGTCGGCCAGGAACAGGACCTTGTCGGCCAGGATCTTGGCGGACTTAGGCGCGTCCTCCGGCCCGGACTGGTCGTCGCGCTGGTCGATCTTGCCCTGGACCAGCAGGGGGCGGTCCGCGTCGAGCAGCTCGCGCGCCTCGGCGTAGACGTTGGGCAGCATGGTGACCTCGCCGGAGGTGGTCAGGTCTTCGGCGGTGCAGAACGCCATGGGGTCGCCCTTGCGGGTGATGAATTGCTTGAAATCCGGGATGATGACCGCCACGCGCACCTCGGTGCCGTTGGGGATGGTCTTGCATTCCTCCAGGGTGACCGTGCGCAGCCGGTGCATGTCCTGGCGGTAGGCCAGCAGCGGATGGCCGGACAGGAAGAAGCCGAGGACCTCCTTCTCCAGTTGGAGCTTCTCGCGGTCGTCGAACTCCTCGCACAGGGAGCAGGTGGGGGTGTGGGCCGGTTCCGTCTTGGCCCCGCCGCCGAGCATGTCCAGCATGTTGAGCATGCCGGACTCCTTCTCCTTGGCCTTTTTCTGGCCGAGCGCCACGGCCTTTTCCAGGTCCTCCAGCAACGCCTGGCGGGAGCAGGAGAAGCAGTCGAGCGCGCCCGCCTTGATCAGCGATTCCAGGACCCGCTTGGTCACCCGGCGCAGGTTCACGCGCTCGCAGAAGTCGAAGATGTTCTTGAACGGACCGTTCTCGGTCCGCTCGGCGGCGATCTCGTTGATCGCCTCCTCGCCCACGTTCTTGATGGCCGCCATGGCGAACAGGATCTCCCCGTCCTTGACCGAGAACCGGGCCTGGCCCGCGTTGATGTCCGGCTGGCGGACCTTGATCTCCATGTCGCGGCAGGCGTTGACGTACATGATGATTTTTTCGGTGTTGTTCATTTCCGTGGACATCAGGGCGGCCATGAACTCCACCGGGAAATGCGCCTTGAGGTAGGCGGTGTGGTAGGAGATGAGCGCGTAGGCCGCGGAGTGCGACTTGTTGAAGCCGTAGGCCGCGAACTTCTCCATGGTGTCGAAGATCTCGTTGGCCACGGTCTCGTCGATCTTGTTTTCGCGCGCGCCCTCCAGGAACCGGGAGCGCTGCTTGGCCATCTCCTCGGCGATCTTCTTGCCCATGGCGCGGCGCAGCAGGTCGCCCTCGCCGAGCGAGTAGTTGGCGATGGTCATGGCCGTGGCCATGACCTGCTCCTGGTAGACCATGACGCCGTAGGTGGGCGACAGGGTGTCCGTGAGGGACGGGTGCGGGTAGGTGACTTCGATGTCGCCGTGTTTGCGCATGATGAATTCGTCGACCATGGACACGCCGTGCGCGCCGATCATCCCCAAGGGGCCGGGCCGGTACAGGGCGAGCATGGCCACGATGTCCTCGAAGCAGTCCGGGCGGAGCATGCGCAGGTACTTGCGCATGCCGGACGATTCCACCTGGAAGATGCCGTCCGTGTCGCCCTTGGCGAAGATGGCGAAGGTGGCCGGGTCGTCCAGGGCCAGGGTGTCGAGGTCCGGGGCCTTCTTGCCCTGCTCGCGGATGATGTCCAGGCAGTCCTCGATGACGGTCATGGTCCTGAGCCCCAGGAAGTCGAACTTGATCAGCCCGACCTTCTCGACCTTCTTCATGTCGAACTGGGTCACGATTTCGCCCTTCTTCCCCTTGTAGAGAGGAAGGTACTCGGTCATGGGCTTGTCCGAGATGACCACGCCCGCCGCGTGGGTCGAGGCGTGGCGGCACAGCCCCTCCAGCCTCGTGGAAATGTCGATGAGCTTGGCCACCTTGGGGTCGGTGGCGACCATGTCGTCCAGCTCGGTCACGCCCTTGACCGCGTTGGGCACGGTGATCTTGGCCTTTTCCACGCCCAGGAGCTTGGCCATGATGCCGGGGTCGTCCGGGATGAGCTTGGCGATGCGGTCGGTCTCGCCGAAGGACATGCCCAGCGCCCGGCCCACGTCCTTGATGACCGCCTTGGTCTTCATGGTCCCGAAGGTGGTGATCTGGGCCACGCGGTCGAAGCCGTACTTCTCGGCGCAGTACTTGACCACCTCCAGGCGGCGGCGCTCGCAGAAGTCCACGTCGATATCCGGCATGGACACGCGCTCCACGTTCAGGAATCGCTCGAACAGCAGGTCGTAGGGGATCGGGTCGAGGTTGGTGATCTTCAGCGACCAGGCCACGATGGACCCGGCTGCCGAGCCGCGCCCCGGCCCCACCGGGATGCGGTTGTCCTTGGCCCAGTTGATGAAGTCCTGGACGATGAGGAAGTAGGCCGGGAACCCCATCTGGATGATGACCCCCAGCTCGTAGTCCAGCCGCTTCCAGTACTTGTCCTCGTCCACCTCGTAGGTCAGGGTCGCGAGCCGCCGCTTGAGGCCTTCGCGGCAGAGGCGGTCGAACTCCTCGTTCATGGACACGCCTTCGGGCAGCTCGTAGTGCGGGAAATAGTAGTTGCCGAGCTCGATCTCCAGGTTGCACTGCTCGGCGATGCGCTGGGTGTTCAGGATCGCCTCGGGCACGTGGGCGAAGGCCCGCTCCATCTCCTCCGGCGTCTTGAAGTACAGCTCGCGGGTCTCCATGCGGAACCGCTTCTCCGCGTCCACCGTGGTCTGGGTCTGGATGCACAGCAGGGTGTCGTGGGCCTCGTAGTCCTCGGCGGTCAGGTAGTGGCAGTCGTTGGTGGCCACCAGGGGCAGCCCGGTTTTCTCCGCGCACTTGACGAGCAGCTCGTTGAGCCGGGTCTGCTTGCCGATGCCGTTGTCCTGCAGCTCCAGGTAGAAGTTGCCGGGGAAGATGGACTCGTAGATCCGGGCCATCTCCGCGCCCGCGTCCACGCCTTCGTTCATGAGCTTGCGGGGGACCTCGCCGGCCAGGCAGGCGGACAGGGCGATCAGCCCCTCGGAGTACTTCTTGAGCAGATGCTTGGACACGCGCGGCTTGTAGTAGAACCCGTCCAGGTAGCCGATGGAGACCAGCTTGATGAGGTTCTTGTACCCCTGCTGGTTCTTGGCCAGCAGCACCAGGTGGTAGCCGCCGCCCTGTTCCTTGCGCAGGTGGGCCTCTTCGTCGTCCAGGTCGCCGGGGGCCACGTAGACCTCGCAGCCGATGATCGGCTTGATGCCGAGCGCCTTGGCCTCGGTGTAGAAGGTCACGGCCCCGTACATGGACCCGTGATCGGTGATGGCCACCGCGGGCATGCCCAGGTCCTTGGCCCTGGTGAGCAGGTCGTTGATGCGGATGGCGCCGTCCAGAAGGCTGTATTCTGTATGGACGTGAAGGTGAACGAATTCGGCCACTTAAACAAACTCCTTGGGTTCGATCACGGATGATAGCGTAAAGCAGTGAGGAGTTCCAGAAGCATTTGGGAAGGGGGGCTGGCGGTCCCATTCGCGTATTGACATGGCGGCGCGAACGCGGTCCATTGCATGACGAACCTCTGACCCGGGAGTCGACTTGGAACCGCTGACCGACGTCACCGCCTATCTCTGGCACCGGCTGCCGCTGATCCTGCTCTTCGGGTGCGGGTACCTGGTGTACCAGCTCATGGCCGCCACCCGGATCACCGACGGGTTCGTGTCCTGGGCGTTGCGCCGCAGCCGGGGGCGCGCCTCCCTGGTCCTGTTCTACGTCATCGCCGCGTCCGCCGCGCTCTCGTCCTTCATCCCCAACACCATCACGGTGCTGACCTTGATCCCGGTGCTCAAGCGGCTGGACCGCGACTTCGCCCGCCAGGGGGTGGGCGGCATGACCACGGTGCTCATGTGCTCGGCCATCTACGGCGCGGCCATCGGCGGCATGGGGTCCATGATCGGCTCGCCCGCCAACGCGGTCCTGTTCGCGGCGCTCGATCTCTTCGATGTGGCCGGGCGGGACCGGATCACCTTCTTCAACTGGTTCCTGTGGTCCGTGCCGCTGGTGGTCGCCTTTGTGCTGGCCGCCTGGTTCGTGGCCGCGGGGCTGGGGCTGCCCGGCGCGGCCCGCCACGTCGTGGCGGACATGGCCTGCCTGGGCGCCGGAGAGAGGGCCGACGCCCGACAGCGATACGGGGCGCGGCTGTTCTGGCTGTACATGGGATATTGGGTGCTGGAGGCCGTGGCCCGCGAGAACCTGGCGTGGTTCGCGCCGCTCTCGCCCGTGGCCGCGCTGCTGTTCGCCGGGCTGTTCCTGTATCTGCTCTTTGTCCGGCCCGCGCCCGACGGGCTTGCGCGCTCCGGCCCGCTGCTCGCGCCCGGCGACCTGCTTAAGTCCGTGCCGCGCCGGGGGCTGATCTTCATCCTGGCCCTGGCGGTCCTGTTCGGCGTGGTCCACTGGACCGGGCTGGACAAACGGGCCGTGGTCCTGGCCGGGGAACTGCTCAGGGGAGACATGTCCCCGTGGACGCTCTTCCTCCTGACCATCCTGGCGGTCATCTTCCTGACCGAGGTGCTGTCGAACACCGCGGTGGTGGCCGCCTTCTTCACCATCGCCTTCTATGCGGCCAAGGGACACGCCATGGACCCGCTGCCGTTGATGATCGGGGTGGGGGTGGCCTCCACCTGCGCCTTCATGACCCCCATCGCCACCACCTCCAACGCCCTGGCCTTCGGCGAGATGCGGGGCGCGTCGCTGACGCGCATGCTCGGCATGGGGCTCGTCCTCAACGTGCTGGGCGCGCTGCTCATGACCGGCTGGCTGGGCTGGGTCCTGCCCTTGATCTACGGGCGCTAGGAAGGGGTGCGCCTCCCGGCGGCGCGACGGGTGCGGGGGCTATGCCCTGCTAATCCTTGAACAGCTGCTTGATGTCCTTGACGTAGGAGAAGGTGCGCAG
The DNA here is from genome assembly GCF_001563225.1 of Pseudodesulfovibrio indicus. Lineage (NCBI taxonomy): Bacteria > Pseudomonadati > Thermodesulfobacteriota > Desulfovibrionia > Desulfovibrionales > Desulfovibrionaceae > Pseudodesulfovibrio > Pseudodesulfovibrio indicus. The sequence continues at coordinate 911 of NZ_CP014206.1, read as the reverse complement.
CTTCCATCCCCGGCCGTCGGGGTTGTAGTAGTAGATGTCGAAGGTCTTGGGCAGGTTGGGGAAGAGCAGGATATAGCGCAGCCGGAGCACGGTCTTGCCCGCATGCTGCTTGAGCACCTGTTCGTAGCCCAGCGGCTTGCCGTTCTTCTTGTACTCGCTGTAGATCTCGAACTTGAGCTTGTCCATGGCGTCGGTCTTGGCGTTGCCGAGCAGGGCGTTGAAGGCGTTGTCGAGCTGGCCCTGGACCATCAGGTCGAGGAACCGTTCGGCGTGCGCCTCCGGGCCCTCCTGTTTCCAGCCGGACGGCGGTTCGATGTCGGCGGCCTGGGCGGCGGGCGCGGCCAGGGCCAGGGCGAGGATCAGGAAGAGGGCGGTATACAGTGTGCGCATGGGGTGCTCCTTTGGTTTGTGAGAGGGACCATAGCAGAGTTCCCCGGGGGGAGCGAGGGGGGGGCGTCCGGTTCCGGTCCGGGAACGTACCTATATATAATGAATGGGTCTCCTCAATGCGTTTCACAGGGCGTGTGGAAAGGTGCGACAATTATGATTGTAAAATCAGTATGTTGAGAAGAAGCGTCGATTTTCTCGAAAAAAGCGCTTGACCTGTGGAGGGGTTTCACCTAGAACTCCTCTTCGCCGCTGGGGAACACCCCGAACGTGACCCCGAGCGGCTTGTTCTTTCTCAAATATTTTGAATGGTTAACACCAACTGACCAACCTGAAAAAAGTTGAAAAAAGGTGTTGACGGGGGCGACGCAAAAGCATAGTTTCCCCTTCCTGCCTGAGGGCGGGACGTTCTTTGAGAAAAAGACGAAATGGTCTTTGACAATTAAATAGCGAGTTGAGCAAATAAGATCACGAAATCACAGCCCGTTTAATAACGAGTTTGAAGAGTGATCAACATTCTCCAA